>CAVHEN010000021.1:0-46148 GCA_963635115.1 Oscillospiraceae bacterium
GAGGATAAGTTTGAGCTGACACAGGATGTTGTAAACCAGTTACATGTCGACATACCCGATGTTGACTCTTCCAAGCCTGTTCAGTTGTACAGGACAGGCAAGATAGAAGATTGTGACGATCTCATTGTTTTTGACCCATTCACGCTCGATACCGACAGGGCGTTCAACTCTGACTTCAGGCAGGAGCTAAAGCGTCAGTTCGGCTATGACGAGATAGTGCCCGACGAGTTTGTTAACTCTACGACTTCGTTTGACGTCGACTGGGACATCTCCGACTTTGCAGACCTTCTTTATTTCCCCAACCTGAAGGTTCTCAACCTTGGCAAGAACCGCTATGTGAAGGAAAGCCAAGTGAGCACGAGCAAAGGCAAGAGCGTGGTCTCCAATCCTGAGCTTTGCGACTGGGTGATTTCAGAGCTCCAAAAGCTCAATGGCCTCACGGTGAATCGCTATGACAACCATTTCCAAGAGCTCGCCAAGACGAGCGTGACCAAGGAAATGGGGCATCACGACGAGCCCGCCCTACAATTGTTGAACCTGAAAGGCGCAACAGTGGAAGTAGAACCGGCGGAGGATGACGACCTCACGTCCATGGGGTGGAGCTCACACGAGGAGGCTCTCACTGATGGCGACGACAATACGTCGTGGATGCCTTACGCCCTGAGCTCGAGCACCACGTTTACCATAACCATAAAGTTGAAAGAACCCACGGTGGTGCATGGAATGCGCCTCGTGCAATCTTACTATGTAGGTTCAAACGCCAATATGCAAGCCCTTAATCCAGCAAATGTTTTCATCACGAAGTCGGCAAATGGTTCTTACTACACCATAGCCACGAACCTTGAGCAAACCAAGCTTGGCAACAGCACGGGCGAGGTGAACATCATTCCGTTCGCAAAGGCTGAGAATACGCAATATGTCCGCGTCAAGGTGACAACCCCCATCTATTTCAAGGACTACCAAGTGTCGCTTGCAGGCATCGACCTTTATTGATAACGGTTATTGAATCATAACGATGAAAGAAAACAGAATCATCAACAGAGGCACCGTCTTCGCGGTCTCGCTGGCCTTCTTTAGCGCCAGCGGATTCGCGCAGGCCTCTTCCGACAAGTTGCTTGGCATCTTGAAGACGGAACTCGCCCACAACTACGAGGAGCTGCAAAGCCAACAGGTGAAGCCTTACTTCATGAGCTATCGCGCCGACGACGTGTACAAGCACACGATAAGCAGTAGCTTTGGCAAGACGGCTTCCGACAGCGAGAATCGTCAGCGCTACGTGACGCCACAGATACGCTTGGGCGACAAGGCGTTCGACAACTTCAAGTACAACTCGCAGTGTGCGCCGAGCCGTGATGGAAGGTCCGCCACGACGGTCACCATCCCCTTCGACGACAACGCCACGGATGGCATAACGACAAACATTTGGCAGGCAACGCGCACGCGCTACGACTATTCGCTCGTGGCATATCAGCAGGCAAAGAGCAAGGCTTCAACAAGTACGGCAGACGAGGACAAGGCTCCTTGCTTCTCAGCAGCGCCAGTGGAGAAATATTATGAGGCACCTTACGACCTCAACGGGGCTAAGCTCGACAGCAAGGCATGGCAAGAGCGGCTCAACGCCATATCAGCCGTGTTCAAGGCCGACGCGAGCCTCACGGCAGGCGCGGCATCGCTCGACTATGAGCTGACGCGCTCATACTTCGTCAACACCGATGGCTCGGAGGTGGTGCAGAACAGGCGTTCGGCGCGTGTCATGCTGATGGTGCAAGCCATTGCCGACGATGGCATGCAGTTGCCATTGATGCAAGACTTCTTCGCCTTCAACCCCGACTCGTTGCCCTCGCAAGACACCATGATCGCAGCGGCAAAAGACTTGCTCCGGCGCGTGGAGGCGCTGCGCAAGGCTCCCGTGGCGAACCCTTACACGGGTCCCGCCATACTCTCGGGTCCGGCAAGTGGTGTGTTCTTCCACGAGATCTTCGGCCACAGGCTTGAGGGCCACCGCCTGAAAGAGGGTGGCGAGACCTTCAAGAACATGGTGGGCAAGCAGGTGTTGCCGGCTTCCTTCCAAGTGTTCTGCGACCCGACGCTTCGCCAATATGCAGGCGAGGACATGAATGGCTACTACCTATACGATAGCGAGGGCGTGAAGGCTCGCCGTGTGGCAAACGTCACCGACGGCGTGCTCCGCTCATTCCTCATGAGCCGCGTGCCGCTCGACGGATTCCCCGAGAGCAATGGCCACGGACGCGCCTCGGTGGCCCAAGACCCCGTGAGCCGCCAGTCGAACCTTGTGGTGGAGACCAAGACCCCATGCAGCGAGGAGCAACTGCGCCAGATGCTCCGCAAGGAGGCAAAGAAGCAAGGCAAGGAGTATGGCTACTATTTCCAGACCGTGACGAGTGGTTACACCATGACGGGCGAGGGCGGAAGCATCAACTCGTTTAACGTCACGCCGGTGGAGGTGTATCGCGTCTATGTGGACGGCCGTCCCGACGAGCTCGTGCGTGGCGTGAGCCTTATCGGCACGCCGCTCTCCATGTTCTCCCACATCCAGGCTGGTGGCGACAAGCCCAGCACGTTCACGGGATCATGTGGAGCTGAGTCGGGTTGGGTGCCCGTCACGGCATCGTCGCCTGCCATCTTCGTGAGCCAGATTGAGACTCAGCGCGCGCAAAAGGGCCTTGGCATTCCGCCAGCCCTGCCAGCCCCAGCTTTCACGGAGAAGAGCGACAACGTGGACAACACGATCTTCGCGGCAATGAAAGACGAGATGAGCCGCACTGTCGACAGCTTGCGCGTGGAAGGCGCGCCGGCTCCTTTCTGGACAGGCTACATCACTAACCGTTATCGCTCGTTCAGCGTCACGGGTGAGCTGGGCGGCATCTCTAACGCCACCCTGACGCCTTGGAAGACAAACACGATGACCCGTGTGCTGCTTGGCAACTATCGCCACAATAGCGACGTGCCCATGCGCCCGTTAGTCATCGGCGGGTCTGCCGATGATGAGCTTTCCTACAATGGCTTGCGCCGCTCGCTCTGGCAGTCGTCGTTCATGGCTTACGTCAGCAGCGTGAACATGATGGCACAGAAGCAGAACTACTTGACCCAGAACCCATTGCCCTCGGCCTTGGAGAATATCCCCGACATGCAACACTCTGCCCCGGGCACCTACGTCATGGAAAGCAAGAACCGCGACAGCGAGATAGACTTGGCAAAGTTGCAAGACTATGCCAAGACCCTCTCCGCGGTATTCAAGGACTACAAGTATCTGACAGGCACGTCGGTGAAAATCTCCGGCGATCAGCTCGACACTTACCGCAGCACCTCGGAGAACGTGAACATCAAGCAGCCGCACGACAAGATTACTCTCAAGGCGAGCGCGCAGTTCATGGACGACAACCGCGTGATGCTTGCAGACGAGATGACGTTGCAATATGAGCACATCTCTGAGTTGCCGCCTCTCGACACGCTCGTCGCCAAGGTGCGCCGCTTTGCCGACGGCTGCATGGCCATGCGCAATGCTCCGGCACTGAAGGATGACTACAAGGGCCCGGTGATGTATGAGGACGATGCGGCAAGGCAAGTGTTCACCGCTAACTATCTCGTGGCAGACAAGTTCTATGCCCAGCCTTCTTTCCAAGAGAACCCCAAGTCGCTTGGCTTGAAGATAGGGAAGAAGATTATGGACGAGCGCGTGACCATAACCAACGAGACGTCTCGCACCGACTGGAACGGCACGCCGCTTTATGGCAGCTACACCGTCGATGCCGACGGCTTCAAGCCTGAGCCTACAATGACAATCGTGGACAAGGGCGTGTTCAAGATGATGCTCAACCGTACGACTCCCGCGCAATACGCGTTGAAGAGCACCGGTTCGGCTCGATTGTACAATGATCCAAACCAGGCAATGCCAGGTATCGGCGTCGGCACATTGGTGGTCTCCGCCACGGGCACCACAGATGCCGCCAAGATGGAGAAGACCTTGGTGAAGCTTGCGAAGAAGGCAAAGGCCGATTGCGCCTACGTCATCAGCAAGCCTAAGGATTGCACGTCGCTCCGCCTGTACAGGGTCGACCTGAAGACCGGTGAGCGTCAGCTTGTAAAGACCAACCAGCTCGCCCTTCCCACGCAAGACCAGATGAAACGCTTCGAGGCTATCTCAAGCACGTCGGTGGTGAACAACATGGTCAGTCCGTACAACCATTCCGTGGTCACTCCGAGTAGCGTCATCATTGGCGACATGGAGTTGTCGGTGCCCACGATGAAGGGTTCTCGCAAGCCAGCGCTTGTGTACCCCTTGCAGAGGTGATTTCTATTTTTACCAGATAATTTTAGTATAAACTCTCTCTCTTGGGCTTGTCTTCCGCGTGAGCGAAGGACAAGCCTTTTCGTTAGCCTAAATGCTTGTGTACAAACGCTTTCGGCTTGGCAGCGTAATGGCACTGCGATTGCGGCGCAGAGGCATTGCGATTCCAACGTAACGGCGATGCGATTGCGGCGTAAGGCCGAAGGCTTTCCGATAGCAAGCCGATGGGTTATGATTAGACGTTTGTCGACGTGTCGCTTGCCTGATGAAACCAGTAGGGCGCGGCCCCTGTGGCCGTCCGCAACCCAAATGGCCACGCCACGGGCGCAAAGCGGTTGCGGACGGGCACAAGGCCCGCACCCTGCAAATATTGTGTTATACGCTTAGTAGGCCAGCTCTACGTATGCTGGATAAACACGGTAGGGGTCGAAGTATTCAGCGCAGCTGTTTATCATGCTTTGCAAGCTCGCTTTCACCTTGCCGCTGAATGCCTTCTTGCCATTAATGGTTATGTTGACAGGCTTGCTCAGGTCGACCAACTGATCGCAAAGATAAACCCTGATCTTGCCGCCGGTGGCTTCTGAATAGTCGCGCTTAAACTTCATCTCGATGCCCCATTGTGGGTCTTTCTGTATGGTGGTGTACGCCACGTTGCTTATCTGCAAGTCGATGTTGTTGCCGTCGATGTTCATCTCGTAGAAGGTGCGCGCGTCGGATGGTCGTGCCAACACCTGCAGGTTGTAGAAACCTGAACGATGGCGCCCGTCCATCTCGAAGTCTTCCCACAACACGGTTTTGGGATAAGGGTTGCGGGTGAACTGCTTCAGCCATGGTGTCGTGGGACGATAGTCTATGCCGTGCTGCCTGCCCGGCACGAGGTTGATGCGATGGCGGAAGAGGGGCTGATGGTCGGCAGACATGGGACGCGCCAGCTGCAAGGAGTCGAACATGGCTTGAGTGTACCAAGTGAGCACGTTGCGATAGAACCCCATGTCGTCGGCGCCAGTCAAGAAGGAGAAACCGATGTTGGCGCAGTTCTCCACCGGCGCGTTCTTCAAGGGCTCACCGCCTGCCATTGGTCCGGCTGCAGCCCAATAGTCGGCATAGAATGAGGCGAGACGCTGACTGCCGTATCCGCCTTCCGAGACGCCCAAGACATACAGGCGGTTGGCGTCTGCCGTGCCTTCTGCCAAGGCTTGGCGGAAGAGCTGCTCCCAGGCATATTGTTTTGACAACTGCCACCAGCGGTAGTACTCGCCCTCGTTGGGTATCTGTGGGATGAAATAGAGGCTTGGCGCGTCGTCGAATATCTGTGCCCATTGCCAAGTGGCTTCCCATTCTTGTGCCTTGGGGCCCGAGCCGTGAAGGTAGATGAACAGTGGCGCGGGCGAGTGTGCATCCTTCTTGCTACCGAAATAGTAGGGCAGGGTGGCGTTCGGCTCCAATGCCGCAGGCAGGTGCCATGCGCCGTGCTCCTTGGCTTTCAAGGCTTGTGGCGCGATGAGCTTATCCTCTTGGAAGTTGCGGTTGGCCTCACGCCAAGCGGTCCAAACCATCTTCTGGTAGTCGGCCACCTGTTTGCCCTTGATGTCCTGTCGCAGTTCCGTGTCGGCAGGAACGCCCTTCCTGAAGTTGTCGGCGCTTTTCGTTGCCGCTTCCTTTTGTTTGTTTAGCTTTTGGATGAAGGCCTCCTTCACCTTTTCTTTTAAGCCTTCGGGTTGTGCCGATATTGACGTGGCAAGAGTTGGCAAGACGGCAACCAAGGCCAGTCTCAATATCCATGTTTTCATTTGTTGGTTCTTATTTGTTTGGTGAGATGCGCGCAATGACCTTTTCTATGATGGCTGAAGGCGCGCTGAGTTGTTTTTGCAGTGAGCGCAGTGCCGCGCAAGCCTTTTGGCGTTGTGCGGTGCTGGCTACGCGCTCAAAGCTGCTCAGTTCCTTGACGACCGCAACGCACGCTTCGTCCGTGAGCAGAGGCTTGAGGCGTTGCAAGAGGCTGACGATGTCGTTGCAGCGGTTTTGCTGTTTCTCGTTGATGATCTGCCTGACGGTCATGCAATAAGCCAACGTGCGGGCTTGCTTGTAGCCTGCCTTGTCGAGCATCTCAAGGTCTGCGATGCGCTTGTCGAAGTCCATGCCCATCATCTTGTACATGTTGAACTCGTTCTGGTAAGTCGTCATCAACTTGCCTTCCACCGCTTGTCTGCCCAAGATGCTCTCAAACTTCTCGCGGTTGTCCAGCAGCCTTCTGAATATGGGCGCGTCGGGCGAGTTGACATCGGCGGAAAGCTTTGCCCAGTTGGCTTCCTGACATAGCTCGTCGATGCTCATGGGCATGAGATAGTCGTTTACAACTTCGGCGGTCTTCATGCTGCCGCTGCCCTTCAGCAGTTCCAGGTATCTGTCGACCATCGTCACGTCCCGTTCGCCCGCCTCGTACCTCTTGGCGAGCTCGGCACACTCCACGGCACATTTCATCTTTTCCACGAACGTGACCTTGGAGTTGAGCATTACCGCGCCCATCTCCTTGCAGTACAAGGAGCCGTCGGGGTTGATGATGAGGAACGTAGGGTAGAGGCCCACTTCGTACTTCTTGCCCATCTCCGGTCCTTCGCCAGCGTTCATGTCCCTGGTTATGCAGACGTAGCGCGGGTTGAAGTAGTCGCCACATTCCTCCAAGGGGAAGATGTTTTTCATCATGTACTTGCATGGGATGCAAGTCTGTGTGTAGCAGTCCACAAACACCTTCTTGCCTTCGGCCTTCGCCTTGTCGAGCGCCTCTTGCAGCGTGAGGTCCTCAAAACGGATGCCCTTGTTGGCGATGGTGTCCTGTTGTTGCCCCGTGCCGTTTAAGATGTGCTCGCTAGCTCGCCAAACCGCGCAACAGCCGTCTTGGGTCGTTGCGTGATGGTGAGCTTGGAGCGAAAGGCTTAGGCATAAAGCCCAAGCCAATAATAGCGGTTTCTTCATTGCTGAGAAGTCTATTCGTTTGTTGTCTCGGAAGGCCCTTTGGCTATGCCAGGGAGGTCAAGCCCGAACTTCTCTTTCATGTATTTGACAGTGGTCTCATACTGACGGCTAATCAATGGATACTTGTCCTTAGGGTACTTGGCATAGAACTCTTCGGTGGTATAAATCATGGCCGCCCTTATGTAAGACATGAGATAGTCGTAATAGTTGCCGCCTGAGTTGTAGTTGGGAGTCCTGTAATATGTCAGGTAGATAGAACCCCACGAAGATTCAGTTCCGTCGTCCTTGACCCATTGTATGAAACCGAGCTTGGGTGGATAAGCGGGATCGTTGGTGTTGTATTTCTTCCACGTCTTTGTGAAGTCGATGCCGTCGCGGAATCCGTCCGGCTCGGCAATGGTTCCATCTTTCCTTTGCGCCGTGACAATCTGGTTGATAAAGCTGAAACGCTTAGCCTTCAAGGCCTTTGCCTTGTCGGTCTTCATCTCAGCCAGTTCCTTGTTCGAGAAGCTTATGGCCCAGTAGTCGAAGCCGTCGAATTTGATAGAGGTAAAGCCTGCCACGTCGGGGTCATAAGAAGGCTCGGTCGTTCCTGTGCCGGTGCCTGTTCCCCAGCTTCCGGTACCAGTACCAGTCCCTGTGCCAGTTCCGGTACCAGTCCCTGTGCCAGTGCCGGTTCCCCAAGTTCCAGTCCCTGTACCTGTACCAGTCCCTGTCCCTGTACCGCCAGTGCCAGTCCCTGTTCCAGTACCCGTGCCGCCAGTTCCTGTTCCTCCGGTGCCAGTACCGCCCGTACCAGTTCCACCAGTTCCTGTTCCTCCAGTACCCGTACCGCCCGTACCAGTTCCACCAGTTCCTGTTCCTCCAGTACCCGTACCGCCCGTACCAGTTCCACCAGTTCCTGTTCCTCCAGTACCCGTACCGCCCGTACCAGTTCCACCAGTTCCTGTTCCTCCAGTACCCGTACCGCCCGTACCAGTTCCACCAGTTCCTGTTCCTCCAGTACCCGTACCGCCCGTACCAGTTCCACCAGTTCCTGTTCCTCCAGTGCCCGTACCGCCCGTACCAGTTCCACCAGTTCCTGTTCCTCCAGTACCCGTACCACCTGTGCCAGTTCCGCCAGTACCCGTGCCGCCTGTTCCTGTTCCGGTACCAGTGCCAGTGCCTGTTCCTGTACCCGTTCCTGTTCCCGTGCCGCCCCCTGTTAGATCTTGGTCAACGCCTCTGAGGTTCTTCATTAAGTAGATTTTGACGGGGAAGGAGCTTTGCAACACCTCTGGCGTGAAATAGGGGAAGACGTGGCCTTTGAAGAAGTCGACGTAATATTGCACCTCGTCGCTTGGAACGTCGTCTCCATAGTAGAGCTTGCCTGTGCCCACGCCTGTCCACTTGCGGTTGAGGTCAGCGGCAGTGATGTCCTTGTAGAGCAGATACACGCCATACTTGTCGTGTATCTCCTTAATCTCCTCGTCCCAAGAGTTGTCGCCTTGGGGGAACGTCATGCGAAGCACCGAGTAGTTGCCCGAAGGTGTTATAGGGTCTTCGTTTGGCGCGCAAGCCGTAAATGCCAAGAGGCTTGCGAATGATATGTATAATAATGGCTTTTTCATTCTTATGTGTGTTTATCAGGGGTTTAGTCTTGATTTTCCGGTGTGTCGGCAGTGTTGTCGGTGGTTACGCCGATGCGTTTTGATGCCAGCGGGTTTTGCTCAAGATTGATGTTCTTCTCCCTTGCCACGTCTGGTATTGGCACCGTGTATTGTGGGTCTTTTGCTTGAAGGGTGTAGGTCGTGACCGTGCCTCTGCTGTTATACCATACGTGCTTGATTTCCGGCATGCCCCAGCGGCGCAAGTCGTACCAGCGGTGGCTCTCGAAGCAAAGCTCGCGGCGACGCTCCTTGTGGATGTATTCCACCAGTTTGTCGGCATTGTCAATGTCTTCCGCCTTTGGCGCGTAGGCCTCGGCAAATCTCTTGCTGCGGAGGCTGTTCAACGCTTGGATGGCGTCCTGGCTGGCTTTCGTGTCGCCGGTCTGTTTGGCAATCATGGCCTTTGCTTCCATGTAGTTGAGGTATGCTTCCGCGAGGCGGAGGCTGCGGCCAAAGACGCCCGTGCCGCTTGATGGGCGGTAGGCATTGTTGACGTTCAGCTTGCCAATTGCCAACGACAGCGTCTGTCCGCTGAAGTCTTTCCTTACGATGTAGCGCTCCTTGCGCAAGTCGCCGTCCTCGAAAGTCTTCAGCAAGTCGTCGGAGGCGCGGAAGTATGGCATGCGAGGCTCGCCCGAAGTGCTCTCGGTGGAATAGTCCTCAACCCATCCAGCCCAGTCGCTCACGTTGCCGTAAGGGAAGATAACCTCGGTCGATGCGGTGTAGGAGTGGTAGTTGGTGTACACTCGCGATGTCACGCCCGACTCAGTCTTCTCGGTGTCGATGGTGTTCAGGTCAAGCAATTTGAACCTTGAGTCGTCCATTACCAGCTTGGCATATTTGGCGGCCTCTTCCCATTTCTCCATATAAAGATATGTGCGGGAGAGGAGCAACTGCACCATGGGGAGGCTGGCGCGATAGTTTTGCTTCCATTGCTTGGACGTGGGCAGGAGGTTGTAGAGTCGCTCAGCCTCCAGGAGGTCAACCAATATTTGGTCGTACACCTCTTTCACGGTGTTGCGGGCCAACGGCTGCTCTTCCACGCCGCTCTTCAATTTCAGTGGCACGCCCAACGCGTCAGGGTTCTCGTTGTATGGCTGGCCGAAGATGTTGACGAGGCTCAGGTAATAGAAGCCACGCAGGGCGTAAGCCTGTGCCATGACGTTGTTGATCTCGTCTTCCGTGCCAGACACCGTGTTGATGTAGTCGATGACCGCATTCACACCTTTAAGTTTCTTGTAGTAGGTGTAATACATGTCGGTGGACGTCTCGCCGGCCTCCTTCATCAAGTTGAACATGTCGGGCTGCCAAGTGTAGGACGCGAGGAAAAGGTTCTCGTTGAAGTTGGGCTCAGGATCTTGGTACGTCGTGGCGGTAAGGTCGTCGTCCATTAAGGTGAGGAAGTAGTTGAAGCCGCCTATGTCGTTGCGTGGATAAGCCTCGCCCAAAAGGATCTCGTCCAGCGATTTGACTTCCTTTGGTACGTATTCGCTTGTGGATTTCGGCTCAAGGAAGTCGCCGCAACCTGACAGGAGCGTGGCAATGCCCAAGAGAGCCAATGTATATAATCTTATCTTTTTCATTGTTGTAGCGTGTGTTTAGAATGAGACGCTGAGTCCCATAGAGTAAATCTTTGGTTGCTTGCTGCTGCCAGTCTCGGGGTCGTAGCCATTCCACTTCTTGCTGGCTATGACGAAGATGTTGTTGGTGTTGGCGCTTACGGAGATGCCCGTGGCGCGTATCTTGCGGCAGATGTTCTTTGGCAGGTTGTAGGAGATGGAGATTTGCGTGCAACGCAAGAATGAGCCGCTTACGAGGCGCGCGGTGGAGTTTGCCCACATCTCGTAGCGGTTGGTGAAATAACCGTCTGGCGTATAGAGGTTGAGCACGTCGATGACCGATGTGTAGAGGCCCGGGATGGTGGTCTTTGCCTCGTCGCCAGGCTCCTTCCACCTGTCGAGCAACTGCTTGCTCAAGTTCGACAACGGGCTTGGCATCTTGCCGTTGGTGAACGATGTGTATGGGTTAGGCAAACGCTTCTTTGAACCCAGGATGATGGCGAAGTTGGCGCTTATCTGAAGGTCTTTCCAGCGAATGCGTGGGTTGATGCCGCCCGTGAAGTAAGGCTCCGACTCGCCCGCGTAAACGAGGAACGAGGTTGGATCGATGCTCTTGTCGGCGTTCTCTGGCACCTCCACTGACGTGTTCTTGAAGGTTGGGAGACCGGTCTCGTGCTCCAGGCCGGTGAAGTCGTATGCCCAGAAGGCGTAGAGCGAGTAGCCCTTGCGCAACGGGCGGCTGCTGTTGCCGTTGATGAAGTCGCGGTGGGTCAGCTGGTCGGCGCGCGCGGTGCGGTCGTCGGTCTCCGACCTGTTCCAGTTTTTCGACGCGTTGAGGCCGATGTTCACGGTCCAGTCTTTCGAGCGTATAGGAGTGATGTTCATCGACCACTCGACGCCATGGTTGTATATGATGCCACCGTTGAGGCGCAATGTGCCCATGCCGTATTCCTCAGCCACGTCTTGCTCGATGATGGCGTTGGAGCGGCGGCCATAGTACTCGAAGTTCATGTTGATGCCCTTGGCGAGTTGCAAGTCGAGGCCGAAGTTCCAAGTCCTTGTGCGCTCCCACTTAAGATAAGGGTTGGGGAGACTTGAGATGGTTGTGTAATACTCGTTGTAGCCTTGTAGCAAGCCGCCATAGCTGGCGATGAGCTCTGGGCTGATGGAGTTCACCACATTGCCTTGTATGCCGTATGTGGCACGGAGGTTGAGCTGGTCAATCCACTTCACGTGGTCCTTGAAGAACTTCTCCTCGGCTATCTTCCAGGAGAAGCCAAAAGAGTAGGTCGGGTCAAACCGCTTCCTCTTGTCCTGACCGAAGCGGTTGGAGGCATCTGAGCGGATGTTCATGTTCACCACGTAGCGATTCATCAGCGAGTAGGCTGTCGTGCCGAAGAAAGACATGTAGTTTGACGTATTGTTGGTGCTGCTCCAGCCACCCTCATAGAGGTTCCTGAGCGCACCCCAGCCAATGTCTTGCGTGCCGCCGATAGGCACGACGTCGCTCGGCAGGGTCGGGGAGATGAGGCTCTCGCCACGCTCGGGCACGTAGCCCCACACGTTGTTTCCCTTGCCATAGGTCTTGGAAGAGCGCATCTCGAAGCCGAACATGGCATTCACGCGGTGAATCTCTTTGAACGTGTGGCTCGCCACCAACTTATGCTGCATGTCGAGCGATGTCATGGTGTTGTTGTTGGTTGTCAGCTGTCCGCCAAACGGCAACAGGGCGGCCTTGTAGAGTGCGTCGCCAGGCTCGGCGGCACCCACGGCATAGCCACGGTAGTTGCGCTCAATGTATGAGGTCCTCTCTCCGAGGTAGCTCTCAGAGTCGTTGGCGCTGTGAGCCATGGAGCCCACGATTTGATAGTTGAGCCAGTCGAAGACCTTGAAGTCGAGGTTTGCCGACACGTTGAAGGTGTTTGCGCGGTTCTTGCTGTAGCTGTTGTCCATCTCGTTGAGCACGTTGTAGCCGTAAGTGTTGTTGCTGCCCAACGTCTTGTTCAACTGATACGTGTAGTAGCTCTTATAGTAGGCGCGGCTGCCGTCCTCCTCGAATGCCGGCACGGCACGGCTTGTGGTGAGCGCGTAGGATTGAGGACTCACGCTGCTGTAGCCGTATGAGTTCCTGCTGCTGCCGCTGATGTTGAACGATGCCCTGATGCGCTTGTTGAATTGCACGCCCACGTTGAGGCGCGTGGTGAACTGGTTTTGGTTGTTGCCAATCTCCGTGCCTTTCGAGTTGGAGTAGCCGAACGTCGCGTTGTAGGTCACTCTCTGCGTGCCGCCGGAGATGCTGAGGTTGTGGTTCTGGCTCAAGGAGTTGCGGCAAAGCAAGTCGAACCAGTCTGTATTGACTGTCTCCAGGCGCTGCATCTGCTTCATGAAGTCTGCCTCGGAAATCATGTGCTTGTTGAACATTGCCATGAGTCCCTCGTAGGTGTAGATCTGCGGCAGCGGGTCGGCTTGGTAGCGCACGCCCGCGTCGTATGCCTCCTTGCTGAACTGTATGCGCTCCTTCGAGTTCATGTAGTCGTACATGCTGTAGTTGGGGCGTTGGCGTATGGACAGATTGGTGGAGTATCTGATGCTGGTGCGCTCGGCAGAGCCCTTCTTCGTGGTGATGACGATGACGCCGTTTGAAGCCTTCGAACCGTAAATGGCGGTGGCGGAAGCGTCTTTCAGCACGGTGATGGTCTCGATGTCTTGAGGGTTGAGCCACGACACTTGGTTGCCAATGAGCTCTTTCATGTCGGTGGTCATGGTGGCACTGGCGTCGATGGAGATTGGGTCTTCCTGGATGACGCCGTCTACGACCCACAGCGGGTCGGTGTTGCCGAGGATGGTCGACTTACCACGGATGGTGAGCTTTGGGCTGGCTCCCACGCGGGTAGAAGAGTTGACGACCATCAGTCCGGCTATCTTTCCCTGAAGCATCTGGTCGATGGTTTGATAGGCTGGCATCATCACGTCTTCGGCCTTCACCGTGGTGAACGCGCCCACCATGTCCTTGCGGGGCAGGGTGCCGTAGCCAGTCTCGACCACTTCCACCTCGTCAAGGTTGGTGGAGTTGTCGGTAGTCATGGCTATGCGCATGAAGTTGCTGTTGCGATAGCGCACCACCTTCTTCTCCATGCCGATGTAGGTGAACTCCAAATAGTAAGCCTTCCCAGGTTCCATTGCCGGCATGGCAAGGCTGAAGCGGCCATTGGCGTCGGTGGTGGTGGCAATCTTCGCCCCCTTGACCTTTACCGTGACTCCAACTAATGGCTCTTGGGTGTCATCGGTGACCACACCCTTGGCTGTGACTGCGGCACGACGGTCTTGTGCCGTCGTCGGCTGACTTTGTTTTACATTGTTTTGTGCTGTAGCAATAGAATTACCCGATCCCAACATCGAGGATAGGCACAAGAGCGAAGCGGTCAAAACGTAGTTCTTCTTGTTAGGATTCATAATCTCCCTTATTTATATTAATAGGTGTTTCTCGCTTACAATCGTCCTTTTATGACATTTTGGAACTTTTTAGCTAATTTTTGACCGCAAAGGTATAATGAATATTTAGTAGCTCCAAGCAAAATAGCGTTTAATGTTGAAAAAAGTTACTTTTTGTTCGCTTTTCGTTAAAAACGCAACCGTTTTGACTTGAAAACGCGCTGGTTTTTAAATAAAACCCATATCTGCCATTGCAAATATATGCAACGGCGGCTGTATGCCGATTCACGCGTGATGAGTGGCTGCTGACGGCCGTGTGGGATTACGTCGCAGACGCGTCGCGATTGCGGCGCGAGGGCAATGCGGTTGCGGCGCAAAGGCAACGCGATTGTGGCGTAACGCCGACGCGTGATTTTTACGCGACGATTTCCCTTGTGATTCAACACGCTGCCAAAATTGGTGAAAGGGAACTGCCTACACTATTATATAAGGTACAAATCTCATTGTGTTGGGCCCAAAACAAGAATCGGGGCGGTCGTTCAGACCGTCCCGATTCTGTATTGCGTGTGGTGGCAAAATATCGGCGTAATCCAAATATCTTTAAAGATTTATGGAACGTAATCCAAAAATATTCAAAGATTTGTGGATTACATTCCATAAATCTTCGAAATGACCTTCCCTTGTTAAGGGATAATGACTAAAGGGACAATAGTGGTTGGCAAGGCTGGGGCGGCTCGGGAATAATAAAAGAAACAAGGCGGCGCGCCTTATTTCTTCTCGCTGAAACAAAGCGCGTCGCCCTTCATTGCCGCCTGGAAATAGCCGAAGTGGTTGATGAGCTCTATCACGCGTGGCAGGCTCTCGTTGCGGTCGCAAGAGAAGTGTACGCGCGTCTGTCGCAGGGCGGCGTTGTCGAATTCTATCTGGACGTTGTACCACTTGCCAAGCTTGTAGGCGACCTCGTTTAGCGGCTCGTTGTCGAAATACAAGAAGCCTTCCTTCCATTTCAGGTATCGCTCCATGTTCTCCCCTGCCACGGAGAGCAATCCGTTGTTTCCTAATGTGGCACCCTCTCCGGGGTTGAGCCTCACCGATTTGCCACCGCCACGTGCCGTCACGACAACGATGCCTCTAATGAGTGCGACATGTTCCGCCTCGTCGGGATAAGCGCAGACGTTGATCTCCGTGCCGAGCACGCGCGCGTCGAGCTTGTTGGTCATCACCACGAAAGGATGGTCGGGGTCGTGGGTTACGTCAAACTCAGCCTGCCCCTCAAGGAAGACGGTGCGCTCTTTGCCGCTGAAAGCCTTGGGGTATGTGATTTTAGAGTCGGCATAGAGCCACACCTTCGTGCCGTCGGGCAGCACCATGTCGGCGCTCTTGCCCGATTTTGTGGTTATGGTGTTGCTCTCTGTCGCCACCTCGGAAGGCTCGAGCCCTAACGCGTTGAGCAGGCGTTGGGGCAGGGCGGCATTGCTTGTCTGTGTGGCAGGCGCTGGCGTTACGGGGGTTGCCACGCGGCGGTGAACGGGGTTGGATTTCAATTGGGTCGTGGTTTCCTGCTTGCTGCTTGCCACAGTTTGCTCGGTGTCGGGCGTGGTCTTCCAGAGCGAGACGCTCGCGATAAATGCCAGGCACACCGTGGCGGCTATTGCCAACCACCACTTTGCCATGGTCACCGTGCGGGCCTTCTTGTCGTGCTTTGCCTCTATGCGGCCCATCATGCGAGAGTAGGCTGCCTCCATGTCGGCGTTGGAGATGGAGCGTTGCACGCTGTCGCGTACCACGGCCTGACGCATGCACTCCGCGTCGCAAAGTATAGACAATGCGTCGCCTTCCTGCGCGAGTTGCGCAAGAAGGTCGTCGTCATTGTTGCCGTTGGTCTCAATGGCATCAACGATTTGAATCCACTTTAAATCCTTGTCTACATTGTTCATCTTTGCGATGCCTCTATTAATATGACGTAATGGTCCCGAAAAAGTTCCACTGCGTTATGATTATTTAACCTCTTTCCTTAATATTTTCAGCGCTTGCACAATGTGCTTCTTCACGGTGCTTGTGCTGATGTCCAGTTCCTCTGCCACTTCGGCGTAGTGCTTGCCCTGGAAATAGCAGGCTTCCAGGATGCGCCGTGTCTGTGGCGTGAGAGTGCCAATGAGCTGGTACATCTTCTCGATCCGGCTCTCGGTTTCCTTGAGTCTCGTGCCCGACTCGTCGGCCTCGTCGCCGTAGATGCCCTTGTAGAAGAGCTCGTATCTCTGTCGTGAGACGCTGTTGCGAATGCGGTCCACGCACTTGTTTTTTATGACGAGATAGAGAAATCCGCGCTCGTTGCCGTCCTTGATGTCGTCGAGATGCGTCCAAAGCTTCTCGAAGGCGTCGCCGATGATGTCACGGCACACCTCCTCGTCTTTCACCATTCCGTAGGCGAAAGCGTAAAGTTGTGGATAGTATTCGCGGAATAATCGCTTAAACTCTTTCTCTTGTCCCATTCGAAAGCAAAATTACGCAAAACGGTTGGAATGCACAAGATTTGTGGCGCGTTTGTGTCAAAATCATGTCATTTGTGTTTGCTTTTGTAATGATTTGATAGCTGAATGATACTTATTGGCTATTGTTGACATGCACGAGCCGCCACGCTTTGCCATTTGCCTTTTTGAGAATTTTGTTTGTGTGGCGTGAAGTTTTTGTCAGATAATTTATTAACTTTGCAAGAAATCATACGACCACCATGGACGACGACAAGACAAAAAACAACGATACCATCCACGACGACGGACTTACCGTGGACCAGCATTCTGACTATCAGCCTGCTGATCGCTTTGATGCCAGCGCGGTGCACCACCTTTCAGGCATGTACAAAAACTGGTTTCTCGATTACGCTTCATACGTAATCCTGGAACGTGCCGTGCCTCATATCGAGGACGGTCTTAAGCCTGTGCAGCGTCGCATCCTCCATACCATGAAGCGCATGGACGACGGCCGATACAACAAGGTGGCCAATGTCGTGGGCGAGACCATGAAGTTTCACCCTCATGGCGATGCTTCCATTGGCGACGCATTGGTGCAACTGGGGCAGAAAGACCTGCTCGTGGACACACAAGGCAACTGGGGAAACATTCTGACAGGCGACCGTGCCGCCGCACCACGATACATTGAGGCGCGCCTGTCTAAGTTCGCCTTGGAGACGGTGTTCAACCCCAAGACCACGGAGTGGCAGCTCTCTTACGACGGCCGCAACAAGGAACCGGTGACCCTGCCGGTGAAATTCCCGTTGCTGTTGGCGCAAGGGGCGGAGGGCATTGCCGTCGGCTTGTCCTCAAAGGTGTTGCCGCATAACTTCAACGATCTTTGCGATGCCGCCATAAGTTATCTGCGCGGAGAGGAGTTCCATCTGTATCCCGACTTCCCCACGGGCGGCGCCATCGACGTGTCTCGATACAACGACGGGCAGCGCGGTGGCATGGTGCGCGTAAGGGCAAAGATAGAGAAGCGCGATTCAAAGACGCTTGTCATCAGCGAGGTGCCTTACTCGAAGACGGCAGCGTCGCTGCAAGACTCCATAACCAAGGCCATTGAGAAGGGAAAGATAAAGGCGAGGAAAGTCATCGACATGACGGCGCGCCACGTGGAGATACAAGTCGTGTTGGCTCCAGGCGTGTCGCCCGACAAGACCATCGACGCGCTTTACGCCTTTACCGACTGCGAGATAAACATCTCGCCAAACTGCTGTGTCATCGAGGACGACAAGCCGCAGTTCCTCACCGTGTCGCAGGTGTTGCAGCACTCCGCCGACCGCACCATGGGACTTCTGCGCACTGAGCTGCAGATCCGCAAGGCGGAACTTGAGGAGCAACTCTTCTTTACCAGCCTTGAGCGCATATTCATAGAGGAGCGCATGTATAAGGAAAAGGCCTTCGAGCAAGCCGCCGACCAAACGGCAGTGCTGCAGTTCCTCGACAAGGAGTTCACGCCATGGAAGCACAAACTCTTGCGTGAGATACGCGACGACGACTATTTGCGCCTGCTCGAAATAAAGATGCAGCGCATTCTGAAATACAACAAGGACAAGGCCGACAAGCTCATGGCGAAGATAAAGGCCGAGCTGAAGGGCATTGAGCACGACTTGGCGCACATGACCGATGTCACGGTGGCGTGGTTCAAGCACTTGAAAGACACTTATGGCAAAGACCACCCACGTCTCACCGAGGTGCGCTCGTTCGATACCATTGAGGTAACCAAGGTGGTTGACGCAAACGAGAAACTGTATATCAACAGGCAAGACGGATTCATCGGGACCGGATTGAAGAAAGATGAGTTCGTGTGCAACTGCTCCGACATCGACGACATAATCATCTTCTTCAAGGACGGCAAATACAAGGTCATAAAGGTGGCAGACAAGATATTCGTGGGCAAGAACGTGATGTGGGCGCAGGTGTTCAAGAAGAACGACTCGCGCACGATCTACAATGCCGTGTATCGCGATGGCAAGAAGGGACCTTACTATATCAAGCGGTTCAACGTCACGTCCATCATTCGCGACCGCGAGTACGACCTCACCGTTGGCACGCCAGGCTCGCGCGTCTGCTATTTCACCGCCAACCCAAATGGCGAGGCAGAGGTAATAAAGGTGACGCTTGAGCCCGACTTGGTGAACAAGCGGCAGGCGTTGTTCCTGGAGAAAGACTTCTCCGATGTCCTCATTAAGGCGAGAACCGTGAGGGGCAATGTCTTGACCAAGCGCACGGTGAAGCGCATAACTCTGAAGAGCCACGGACATTCCACGCTCGGAGGAAGGAAAGTGTGGTTCGACGCCGACGTGCGACGACTCAACTATGATGCTCATGGCAAGTATCTCGGCGAGTTCAACGACGACGACTCCGTATTGGTGATGCTCAGCGGTGGCAACTATTACCTTACGGACTTCGACCTCAACAATCACTTCGAGGACAACATAACGCTCATAGAGAAATATGATCCTCACAAGGCGTGGACGGCCCTCCTCCTCGATGCCGACAACAACGGCTTCTTATACCTCAAGCGTTTCCAGCTTGACGCGAGGAAGACGCCGCAAAACTTCATCGGCGACAACAGTGAGAGCCGTTTGCTGCTGCTCTCAGACACACCTTATCCAAACATCCGCGTGACATTTGGCGGAGCCGACGGCGTAAGGCCTCCAATGGACATAGACGCAGAGCGTTTCGTTGGCGTCAAGAGTTTCAAGGCAAAAGGCAAGCGTGTGTGCAATTGGCAAGTGGAGAAAGTTGAGGAACTGGAGCCGCTGAGGCAGCCAGAGCAGCTACGACAACCTGAGCCGCGAGGCGAAGGCGACGAAGCCGTGATGCCAACCGACGAAAATGAGAACCTTGATCCTGACGCGGGAAAGTCGCGCCAACAAATCATCGACGAGATTACGGGGCAGCTCAATCTCTTCGACGATAAAGGAAAACAATAAAGATACGTTGATGACAAAAGGCACAAAAAGACCCCTCGCTTGTGTGGTCAACAGCTTGGCCCTGACGTTGCTCTTGCTCGTGGTGAGCGCGAGCGCCAAGGCCCAGAAAGAGAATGCCAGCTTGATAAGCATTGGTCACGTCGACATTCTCGACACTTATCTCTCGCATGAAAAAGCGACAGGCTTGGAGCTGCGCTACAACAAGGAGAGGCTTAACCGCAAGAAAGTGGCGTGCGGCGACAGTGCCGCCACTGACACGAGGCTGCGCAAATGGTCTTCGTTTGTGTCGCAACAGGCGCTGGTGTCAGAGGCTGGCACGCGAGGCAACGCCAACTCTTTTTTAGGTGCCATGTACAACTTGCGCTTTGGTTGGCATTACAACGTAGACCCTTCTCCGTTCAACGTGCGGTTCGGACTTCTTGCCGACTTCACGCTGGGCGGCCTTTACAACACGCGCAACAGCAACAATCCAGCCCAGTTGAAACTTGCTCTGAGCGTTGACCCGTCGGTCATGGCAACATGGAAGTTCAGCATCAAGGACAAGCCCTTTGCCCTTCGCTACGAGGTTTCAGCGCCGGCGTTGGGCGTTGCCTTCTCGCCAAACTATGGGCAAAGCTATTACGAGATTTTCACGCGTGGCAACTACGACCACAACGTGGTGTTCACATCGCCGGCTTCCGGCTTTCAGGTTCAACAGTTGCTTATGTTCGACTTCCGCCTTTGGAAGACAACGTTCACCATTGGTTACCTGAACGACATAAGGCAACTGAGCGCAAACAGTTTGAAATATCACCAATACACCCACGCGGTGACAATAGGATGGAGGTACTGACCTATGAGAAAAGCGTTGAACATTTTAGTCGTTTTCCTATTGCCTTTCGCAATCACGGCGTGCGTGTCTGAGGAAGAATACGACGACTCCCCGCAAGGCAACTTTGAGGCTTTGTGGCGCATCATGGACGAGCATTACTGCTTTTTTACGGAGAAAGGCATAGATTGGGACTCCATCCACATGGTTTACAAGCCGCAATTCAATAATGGCATGACCGAGAGCCAACAGCTTGAAGTGCTTGGTAAAATGCTTGCCGAGTTGCGCGATGGCCACGTAAACCTCTATGCCTCTTTTGATTACAGTCGCTATTGGGGCTTCCACGAAAACTATCCGAGTAACTATAGCGACTCCCTCGTGCGCATATATCTTGGCACCGACTACCGCATATCCAACGGAATGCGTTATCGTGTTCTCGACGATAACATTGGCTACCTGCGCGTTCCCACCTTTGAGAACGCTTTTGGCGCGGGCAATCTCGACGAAATCTTATTGTATTTCCAGCCGTGCCTCGGCTTGATAATCGACCTGCGCGACAATGGCGGCGGCATGCTGACATCGGCGGAGACCCTCGCCGCGCGCTTCACCGACAAGGAAATGCTTGTGGGCTATATGCGGCACAAGACGGGCAAAGGTCACGACGACTTCTCAAGCTTGGAGAAGCAGACGCTCAAGCCTGGCAAGGGCATACGCTGGCACAAGCCCGTGGTTGTGCTTGTCAACCGCTCGGTATTCTCTGCAGCCAACGAGTTTGTGAAGTACATGCGCCACTTCCCAGAGGTGACCATCGTCGGCGATCGAACTGGTGGCGGTGCGGGATTGCCTTTCTCTTCCGAGTTGCCAAACGGCTGGAGCATACGCTTCTCGGCTTGTCCCATATACGATTCAGATATGCGCAGCACTGAGAATGGCATGGAGCCAGACGTAAGCGTTGGCCTGTCGTCTGGCGACATCAGCCGCGGAACCGACTCGATGATAGAGAAAGCCCGCGAGATCATAAGAAAATAAGAGCACTCCCATCAAACAGATTTGATAATATCATTAATGAACCAATATTCCATCATCATATCGCAAAGCCTTAATATCAGGCAAGAGCAGGCAGCGGCGGTAATAGAGCTTCTCGACGCTGGCGCGACGATTCCTTTCATCAGCCGTTACCGCAAGGAGGCCACTGGAAACCTCAACGAGGTGCAGGTAGCTGCCGTGAGCGACCTCTATGAGAAGCTGAAGGAACTGCAGAAGCGCAAGGAGACCATCCTGAAGACCATCGAGTCGCAGGGCAAACTCACCGACGACCTTCGCCGTCGCATAGAGACCTCGTGGGACGCCACGGAGATAGAGGACATCTACATGCCTTTCAAGCCACGACGCCGGACGCGTGCGCAAGTGGCTCGTGAGCAGGGTCTTGAGCCTCTCGCCAAGCTGATTCTCATACAGAAGGAGCATTATCCCGACATGGCTGCGCAACGATTTGTCAAGGGCGACGTGAAAGACGCGGCACAGGCGATAAAGGGCGCGCAAGACATCATTGCCGAGGACATTTCCCTGGACGAGGGTACCAGGCAGACGGTGCGCCGCAACTTCCAGCGTGAGGCGACGATAGTGTCGCGTGTCATCCCCAAGATGAAAGAAGAGGACAAGGCACAGAAATACAGCGACTACTTTGCTTTTTCCGAGGAACTGCGCCGTTGCTCCTCACACCGCCTGCTTGCCATACGCCGTGGCGAGGCGGAAGGCGTGCTGCGAGTCAGCATTACCGGCGATGACGAAGCCAACGTGGACAGGCTGAAGCGTCACTACGTGCGTGGGTTCGGCTCGTGCCAGACTCTTGTGGCTGAGGCGGTTGAGGATGGTTATAAAAGGCTTGTCGAGCCGTCGATAGAGAATGAGTTTGCCGCGTTGAGCAAGGAAAAAGCCGACGACGAGGCGATACGCGTCTTCAAGGAAAACCTCAGGCAGCTGCTTCTTGCGGCGCCGCTCGGGCAGAAACGTGTCATGGGCGTTGACCCTGGCATACGCACGGGCTGCAAGGTGGTGGTGCTCGACGCCCAAGGCAACTTGCTCCATCACACCGTGGTGTTCGCCGTGGGCGACCATCGCTCGCGAAACGGCATGACACCTTTGGAGCAGTTCGACGACTTGGCCCACAAGTGGCGAGTGGACGCCATAGCCTGCGGCAACGGAACCGCCTCGCGAGAGACTTCCGACATATTGCGGCAGATAAAGGACATTCCCACCTATGTGGTCTCAGAGGATGGCGCGAGTATTTACTCCGCGTCCGAGGTGGCGCGCGAGGAGTTCCCCGACGAGGATGTCACGGTGCGAGGGGCGGTGTCGATAGGCCGCAGGCTCATGGACCCGCTCGCCGAGCTTGTGAAGATTGACCCGAAGAGCATCGGGGTGGGGCAGTATCAGCACGATGTCGACCAAGGCAAGCTGAAGCACAGTCTCGACCAGACGGTGGAACTTTGCGTGAATGGTGTCGGCGTGAATGTGAACACGGCGTCGAAGAACCTCCTGACTTACGTCTCAGGCCTTGGCCCCGTGCTTGCGCAGAACATCGTGGACTATCGCCGAGCCAACGGTCCTTTCACCTCGCGAGCCCAACTGAAGAAGGTGCCACGCCTTGGACCTGCGGCATTCCAGCAGTGCGCCGGCTTCCTTCGCATACCCGATGCCAAGAACCCACTCGACGCCTCAGCCGTGCACCCAGAGAGTTACCCCATCGTGGAGAAGATGGCTGAAGACTGTGGATGCACCGTGGCGGAGCTTATCAAGAGCCCCGAGCTGCGCAAGAAGGTGAACATAAACCGATACGTGACCAAGAGCGTTGGCTTGCCGACGCTTACCGACATCATGAAGGAGCTGGAGAAGCCTGGGCGTGACCCGCGTGGCAAGGCGGAGACATTCGAGTTTGACCCTCGCGTGCACACTCCGGAAGACCTCGTGCCAATGATGGAGCTGCCGGGCATCGTGACCAACATAACCAACTTCGGATGCTTCGTCGACATAGGCGTGCATCAAGACGGTCTCGTCCACATCTCGCAACTTGCCGATAAGTTTGTGCGCGACCCCAACGAGGTGGTGAAACTTCATCAGCACGTGCGCGTGAAGGTGATGGAGGTGGACAACCGTCGCCATCGCATCTCGCTGACAATGCGGGGCGTGCCGCAGCAATAATCTTTAAAAGCTTTAAGGCATTACCACTTTCTTTCCGTGGGTGACATAAATCCCACGAGTGGTAATGCCTTTCATGTTTCTCGCCACCTTCTGTCCCTTTAGGTTATACACGTCTTGCCCGTCGGGCGAGACAAATGTGGTCGATGCTATGCCGGAAGTGTCGCCGGAAGCCACGACCCAGTTGCCCGTGCCCAGCTCATAAGTGTTGTGCCATTTTGCGAGCGTGCCGTATATTATCACCGTGTTGCCCTGCGCCAGATAATTGTCACGGTCGCCGTCGGCGTAGCTCCCGTTTTTCTTCCACAACCATCCATCGTAAGCCTTGATCTGCAAGTCGTTATCGTTGCCGTCGTCGCTGATATACACGTCAGCTTGGCTTTCGTCGCTTGCGCTGCCACCTGTGGAATAGGTCGCCTCGGCCTTTATCACCTTGCCTTGCACGTAGACCGTGTCGAGCAATCCCTCGCCCTCGTCGTAGAGGCGGCAAGCCTTTGCCACGGAGAAAGGCGAGCCCTGCGTGTTCTTGATGCTCGTCTGGGTGAAGGCATCAGGATAGAAGCTCACGCGCGAGAACTGTATCGACCCGTTCTTGCCGCCGCTCAAAGTCTGAAGGTCGAACGTGAGCTTGTAGTATTGGTTGGCCTTTGGATAAGGCACGTCGAACACCATGTAGCCAGGCTTATAGTCGGCCTTGTCGATGGTGACGCGTTGCCTGTCGGTGAAATCGGGGTTCGAGCCCACCTCAAGGTATATGGCGTTCACCTTGTCCGCCTCGCCGAACTTCTGCACGTTCACCACCACGCTGCTTATCGCCTCACTGATTGGCTGGTCGGTTGTGATGGTCGCCACGCTGCTGGCGTCCTTCCGTCCCACGCGCACGAAGCTCCAATCGTTCATGCTTCCGTAGTGGTTCACGTTCTCCATCGTGAACGTGTGCCGCAGGTCTTGCGTGGCTGCCGTCCATCCTTTTGAGTAGCCGTTGCACGAATCCTGCTTGCAGAATCCCTCATTGTTGTTGTTCACGTATTGTTGTCTCCATCCGTCGGGAAAGGACAGCGTGCGCGCCGATTTCGTCTCGGTGGACAGTTTCTCGTCTTGCTCTTGCATGACGAACATGTTGCTCTTCTGGTCGCAAATCCAAAGTTTGTCGCCTTGGAAGTCTATGCCTTCGGGCTCGGCGGCGATGCCGTTGTTCACGAGGCTGAAGAGCTGCACCGGCTTCTTTGCCTTGAGGTCGAGGACCGCGAGCTGGCCTCCGTTCTTATATCCCCTCACTTGATACATCATGCCGTCTTTCACTGTCACGCCTTGCACCACCTCAAACTTGTTGACATAATAGAAAGAGAAGAAGTCTGACTCGTCGTTCAGGTCTATCGTCAGTGCGCTTTCCTTGCAGCTTGGCGTGGCAATCTTGAAGACGTTGGGCGTGCGGTCTTCCGGTCCGTTCCAGGCTATGACATACATGTGGCTCTTGTCGGCGCTGTCGAAGCAGGCGAGGGTGTTGTTGTATCCGCTCCAGGTTATGGTCTGCACGAGCTGGAGCGCGTCGCCCACCACGCGGTAGACGTTTGTGGTGTGGCGGTTCGACGATTGCGCCACGTAGATAAGCGGCAACTTGTCGGCAGGGTCATATCTCTGCCCAAAAGAGACGGTGTTGCAGTGCACCGCCGAGCTCTCGTCCACGCTCAGCTTGCCGATGACCTTCTTAGTGGTGAGATTGATCAGCGTCACTTCCTCCAGTGCGTCGCAGAAGCTTATGGCAGTGTCGCCCGTGATGACCATGTCTTGAATGCTCGTGCCGCTGGTCTTGCCGTAGGTGAACACGTTCTTGAACGTGGGATTCTTCAGATAGCCTGCCTGTGAGCACGCAGGCAGCGTGGCGACCAAGAGGAAGTTTAAGATGAGCAGAATCTTTTTCATGACTTGCGAATTGAAAGTTTAGGGGCGGTTTCTTGTTTTATATTGCACTGCAAAAATAGCTTGTTTATCTCGAATGCGCAAATTCTTTTCCAACTAATTGCCATCTTTGCCCAACGCAGGCGTAAAGTCGGATATGCGATTGCGGCGTAAAGGCACCGCGATTACGCCGTAATCGTATTGCCTTTACGCCGCAATCGTGTGGTCGTTGCGCCGCAATCGCGTCATGCAGGAATCAGCCGCATTTTAGGGGCACGGCTTTAGGTCATTTCAGCCACCTCTCGAAGAAGTCTCTCTTGCGCCGCTCAAAATACATTTGGTGCTTGAAGTCGTAGTGGTGTTGCTGACCGGGCAGCACGAGCAAGTCGAAGTCCTTGTTCGCCTTGATGAGCGCCTCCACCAGTCGCTGCGTGTGTATCGGGTGCACGTTCTGGTCCACGTCGCCCGTGACGAGCATCAGGTGGCCCTTCAGCCGTGGCGCCAGTTCCTGCACCGTCTTCACCTTGAAGGGGGCGTTGTCGCCTGCTATGCCTTGATAGGTCTCGCCCCACATGCGGTTGTAGACGTGGTTGTCGTAGTTGCCAGAGCTTGCCACGGCTGCCTTGTAGAAGTCGGGATAGGTCATGATCGCCGCCGCAGCCATCATGCCGCCGCCGCTGTGTCCCACTATGCCAACACGCGTCAGGTCCACGAAGGCATGGCTTTGCGCCAGGTGCTCCAACCCCGCCTTGTCGTCGGCAAGCGGATAGTCGCGCAGGTTGCCGTAGCCGTAGGTGTTGTATGCCTTGTCGCGCAGCGGACTGCTGCCGCGGTGGCCGAAGACCACGACAATGAACCCACGCTGAGCGAGTGCTGCGTTGTGGTACTTGTCGAAGACGGTGAAGGCGTTCCACACCGTCTCGGTGAACGGCCCTGGATATACTTGCGAGATGACGGGATACTTCCTCGACGGGTCAAAGTCGTAGGGCTTCCACATCAGTCCGTAGAGGTCTGTCTTGCCGTCGGCAGCCTTGACCGTGAACTGCTCGGGAGCCTTCCAGCCATAGGCGTAGAGCTGGCCGACGTCGCTCCGCTCCAGCGTGTCGAGCAGCTTGCCGTCGCAGCTCCTGACCACTATCGTGGGAGGCATTGACACGGTGCTGAAGTTGTCGACCACCAGCTGGCAGTTGGGGCTCACGTGAACCGCGTGCTCGGCATCCTCGGGCGTCAGCAGCCTGAGGCCCTTGCCGTTGTAGCCAACCCTGTAGAGGTGCTGATAGCTTGGGTTGCGTCCCGCCTCGCGGCCATATCCGTAGAAGAACAGCCGCTTGGCTTTCTCGTCGACGGCGCATATCCGCCCCGCAGTCCAACTGCCCGCACTGACGGCGTTGAGCAACTTGCCCTCGCCATCGTAGTGGTAGATGTGGCCCCATCCCGTGCGGTCGCTCCACAAGAATATGTCGTTGCCCTTGTTGGTGACCTTGCACTCGAACATGTCGGGGTTTATCCGTGGCTTCGCCGCCTCGGTGATGAGCACGCGCAGGTGGCCCTCGCCGTCGATGGTGCAGAGCTCAGCCACGTCGCGCGTCTTCTTGTTTCGCCAGAAGAAGATGCGGTCGTCTACGCCGTCGGCCTTCTGCGGCACTACCTGTTGGCATCGCCATTTGGCTATGTCGACCTCGCGCAGCGTCTGGAGCTTGCAGTCGCCTATATAATAATGTGTGGTCTTCACTATCGTGTCGCCCGGTATCTCATATTCGTAGGTTGAGGTCGTGGGGGTGATGTAGTCGCCGCCCCACATCATGCCAAACTTCCTCACGCCACGGTGGTCGATGCGCGGCAAGATGAACTTCTCGCCCGACAGCCATTTCACGTCGATGATCTCGAAAGGGAAGTCGTCGGTCACGCCGTGGCAGAGGACCGCCCGCGAGCGCGTCTTCAGGTTCTCAAGCACGAGGTCGCGCAGCGAGTCGACGGAGAGCCTCCACAGAGAGTCCGAGCTCGTGCCGTAGGGTGTCAGCTTTGGCATGTCGCCGGCCACGAGGCTGTCGGCCTTCTCGCGCGTCACCTTGCGTTTCCCCTTGCCCCTCTCCCAGGCATAATATTCCGATTCCGACTTCTCGCCCACCTTGTGCCACGTGTACCAGAACCTGTCCTTGGTCTTGTGGAACCACGGCACCGTCTCCAGGCTGCTCACCAGCGGCCGGAGGTTGGCGTCGTCGTAGCGCTCCACGTTGACCGTGTCTTTCTGGTCAGCCTCGACGATGGTCGCGCTTACCGCTGTCTGGGCGACGAGGGCAGTCGGCGAGAGGGAAAGTATGGCGAGGATAATGCTTCTTACCATCAGTGTTGCTTGTCAAAATAGTTGCGCTTGAGGCGCATCATGATAAACTCGTAGTTGTCTCGTGTGGCCTTGTCGGCATGGCTCTTGGAGAGTTGCTCCACCTTGTTGGCGAGTTCCACGAAGTAGGCGTGCAGCATCGTGGCGCCCTCGTTGCTTATCGCCGTGGAGACGTCGGCCTTGAACACGTTGTCGGCCAAGTCGGGCAGCACGTTGGCCTGCATCAGGCGCACGTATTCCGGCACGGCGGTTTTGGCATCATAGCCGCACATGAGGTTGCGGTCGATGAAGCTGAAAAGGTCCTTGGCCTTGAAAGCCTTGTCGCCCAGCTCGTCCTCGGCAGAGACGAGGTTGTTGATCTTCGCCTCGTCGAGCAGGGTCTTGTATACCGCCACTGCCACGGCACGCACCATGCTTCTCACGTTGCCTCCGCTGATGCGTCCTAAGGTCTCGTCGGTGGTCCATGCCGGCACGCCGTGCAGGATCTCCTTGTCGAGGAAGTCGAGTGCTTTCGCCTGCTCGGCCCTTGAGGGATAGGCGTTCGGGGTCTCGTTCAGTCCGCGCCTCACGGGGTAGGTCTTCTTGTCGCCCACGATGGATGCCACGTTTACGAGCAACTGCTGGTAGTGCACCAAGGTGTTGAGCACGACAGAGTGCTCTTGCTCTATGCTGTTCTGGTCGGCGGGAAGCTGCCTCATGTCTTCGTCTATCGACTTGTAGAGCCTCTTCGCCTGCTCTATGCCCAATCGCGCTGCCTCAACGCGGTCGCTGGAGAGATAAGCCTTTGGGTTTTTCCAGCTCGTCATGTAGTTGGACATGTCGTACTGGAAGAAGAACCCCGCCTCGCCTTGTGGGGCAGAGGTGCTCTTGCCGTAGAGATAGGCTATGGCAGCGCGGTCGTAGAGCGACACCTTGGGGAACAATCCCTCCGCGCCTATGCCGTCGGTGGGTTGCAGTATGTAGTTGAAGGTCAGCGTGCCCGTGACCGACGATGTGGTGCCGTTGTCTTTCAGCCATTGCTTCGACCGCAGTTGTTGGGGTGAGAACTGGTAGTATCCGTTGTCGTTGCGCTTCAGGCCGAGCACCTCGCCCACCTTTCCTGCCACGAGAGCCTGCAGGAGGTCTTGCCTCACGCCCGTGCTGCGCGTGTCCTTGGCTATCCTCTTGTCGATGTTGCGGCATGTGATGTAGTAGTTCATCATCTGGTCCTCGGTTCCCCAGTCGCACACGTTGATGCGGGCTGCGAGTATCTCGCCCGACGTCGCGTCGGTTACCACCTTGTGGTCGGGCGTCGTGGCACCGAACCAGTCCACGTAGATGTGCCGGTAGCTCATCAGCGCCTCCTTGTCGTCTGAGGTGAAGACGAAAGGCTTCTTCACTCCCGCGGCATTGAGCGCAGGCACCCATTCGCCGAAGGCTTTCTCTATGCTCTCGCGATAAGGCTTGGGGGTGATGGGGTTGATGTAGACCGTTATCGGGCCCTCGCTGAAGTTCCAGCGCGAGACATATTGGCGCCGCCTTGAGACGTAGGTCTTGGTGTCATACTCTTGCCGCGTGATGGTGTTGAAGCCGTAGAACGGGTTGTCGGCCTTGAGCTTGTTGCTTCTCTCGGGCAACAGTTGCAGCACGAATCTCAACGAAAGCGTCGTTGACTGCTCCTCTTGCGTGTCCATGGTCTTGTTCACCATGTCGCTCTGCGACCGGTAGAGGTCGAAAGCCACGCCGCCGCTTATGGGCTCCACCGCCGTCAGCCTTGAGCGCGACATGTCGGGATGGTTGAGCGAGGTGTTCTTCGACACGTCGAAGATGCCTTGTGGCGTGTTCACGCTCGATGAAATGTCCACGATATACGACTTGTCGTCTTCGCCCATCGACACCACGTCGAGGCTCATGTCTATCGGCTCCATGTTGCTGCCCAGTATGGCTTCCGTCATTGCGGCGAAGGCTGCCTTGGCGTGGGTGGAGTCGGCCTGCGTGTCGAGGCTGCGGTTGTAGGTCAGGTAGAGCGAGTGCTTGTCGGCACCCTCCTTTATCTTGAGCAACCCTGAGACCGGAGACACATAGCTGTTGCCCCTATAGCTCATGGCAAGGGCGAAGATATCCTTGCCAAGCGCCTTGCATGGTATCTCAAGATAGAAGTTGTCGCCTTTTTGGTAGACGTTGAGAGCCATCCCGTTGGCGTTAGCCTGTCCGTTCGTGGCTTTTATCCCCTCCTGTGCCATGAAACTCTTGTAGGTGAAGGGCAGCGTGTCGGCCTCTGCCACGGCGGAGCGGTTGATGAGCGGTGCGCCTTGCATGCGCGCTGGCGTGGAAATGGCGGCGAGGAACAGCAGGGTTTGTATGGTGTATTTCATGTCTTATTTTGTTAATAGTCCTTTGTTGTTGCCGGTTTGCCATGTGGTGATGAAGTTCACGACGGTGGCAAAGTGAGCTTTTGTAATGTCGTCTTGGGCTTGTTTCTCGCCCTGCTCAGAGTGCGCCTTTATCTTCTCAAGCATCTTCTTGAGCTGCAATCCCACGCCAATGCCGAAAGTGGCGGCGTTTTCCGCGTTCACCGTGATGTCGGTGAGGAGGTTGCGCTGAAGCATGCGCTCGTGTATTGACAGCTTGCGGCCGGCAGGGTACTGGGCGTACACCTTGTCGTAGATAAAGTCGAAGATGTCGCTGGCAGTGAGTCCGCCTTGCCGATTGTCTTGGTTGGTGAAGGCCATGAACTTCAGGAAGAGCACGCCGATTTGCCTCGACGCCCTTTCGAGGTCGTAGCTCCAGTCCACGCCAGTCTTCTTCATCAGCTCGGGTCGCCACAACCATTTCTGGTCTTTTATCATGTACTCGTTGATGAAGTCCAAGGCTCGGAGCTGGTCGGCGCATGAGACCGGCTGGTTGACATACAACCGCTCGCCGTTGTCGCACTTGTCGTCCATCACGCCCGCCACATAGCGGACCACGTGGCCAATGTAGTTCCAATATTGGTTTTGGATGGAGAGGTAACGCCGGCGCAGTGGGTACCAGTCGTCGTCTGGCGTGTTGGTCCACTCCTCAAGGTGGCTCATTATGTGCTGGAGGTTCTTCATGCCGTAAGTGTTCGACCTTATGTCGTCGCTTCCGCTGTCCTCGCTCTGCACGCGCGGGTCGCCAAGCGTCGTCTCCTCTATGTATCTCGCCCAGTTGTGCTTGGCGCGCATGTCGGTGACCCATTGCCGGCGGGCCTTGGTGTTTGCCTCAAGCGTCGTGTCAGCGTCGAGAGAGTAGCCCCACTTTAAGGCAAACCTGTCGTAGTCGCCTACACGGGGCAGGAGGTTGTCGTAGTCGGTCACCTTGTCGCCTGGCTGCAGAATGTAGTTGAACCTTTGGTAGTCCATTATGCTGCCGCCGAGCCCGTGCTTTCTCACGAAGTCCTCGTTGCGCAGGCTGTCGGTGTCGTAGATGGTCGACGCAATGAAGTTGTGGCGCAAGCCGAGCGTATGGCCAACCTCGTGGGTCAGCACCGTCTCCATGAGCTTGCCCATGATCTTCTTGTCGAGCGGGTATTGACGGGCGCGGGCGTCAACCTGCGAGCACATCACGAAGTACCACCTTTGTATGAGGTCGAGCACGGAGTGGTATATGCCGATGTGCGACGTTATGATCTCGCCCGAGCGTGGGTCGACGACAGAGGGGCCATAGGCGTTGGGTATGGGTGATGCCTTGTAGGAAACCAGCGGGTAGCGCACGTCGCCCTCGTCGTAGAGCGAGTCGTCGGGAGCTATCTCGGCGTGGATGGCGTTCTTGAATCCCGCGGCGCGGAAGGCAGGCTCCCAGTTGTTGACGGCTTGGATGAAATACGGGCGCAGGTATTCCGGCACCGTGCGTGAGATGTAGTAGACGATAGGCTTCTTCGGCTCCACGAGCTCTCCGCGGCGGTATCTCTCCATGTCCTCGTCTTTTGGCTCCAGCCGCCACCTTATGGCCATGCTGCCAAGGTCGTAGCCGTCTGCGTAGGTCAAGCCGGGCAGGCCATAGGCGAAGTAGCCAACCCTCTTGTCGGATATGCGTGGAGTCATGGGCGTCTTGGGCAGAAGCAGCCAGCTCGACGACACTTCCCAGCGCGAGTTTGTGTTCTCGTCTTTCACCGGGCGGTTCAAAGTGTAGGAGCGCAAGCTGAGGAAGTTGATGTTCTGGGGGAAGGCGTGGATGCTCTCCACTTGCGTGTGCTCGCTCTGTGCCGCGCCAATGTGCAGGTCATTGGCTCCTCCATGCAGCGAGAACAGTTCGTCGTCACCCTTTATCATGTCTGTTATGTCGATGATGTCGGCACCGTCTTCGCTTGCCGTGACCTTGAAACCGGCGTGTATGGGCGGCAAGTCGGTGGCAAGATGCCCGAGGTTGTCGGGATTGGCGCCGTGGTAAGTGACGCTTGGATATACGAGCGACACGGTGTCGCCAGTCTTGACGAAGCGTATCATCTTGCTGAACATGGAGTCGCCGGCAAAGCCAAAGCGCTCGTCATCCTGACGCTCCTTGCGGTAGGCGCCCTTGGTGATGGTGATGGTGACGAGTATGTCGCGGCCAAAGATCGAGTCGGGAATCCCGAGATAGTACCTGCCATCCTTCTGGTAACTGCTAAGGAATCCATGCGAGGCCACTGCCGTGCTCTTGTCAAAGCCCTTTCCTTCCATGGCCTTGTTGAGGCCCTTTTTCTCCGTGGCATTCTCAAAGCCTTTCCCCTCCGTGGCCTGTCGCGCTTGGGCCTCCGTGGGTTGTTGTGCCATGGCCGGCGCCGCCGAGAGCGCAAGCGCCGACAAGGCGGCAAGGCAGCCATTCACGAATGTGTTGTTTCTCTTTTCCATTGCTTATTGACGGCTGTTGCCAACCGATTGCGGGTCAAAGTCGTAGTTGGTGATGAAATAGTTTCTCACGATGTCGTAACGCTGCTTCAGCAACCCCTTGGTGTCTCTTTTGAGGTTGAGAATGCCGTGGAATATGCCTTCGTAATCGTACACGTAGTCTCCGTTGACATAGTTGGTGAAGCTCCAGACGTTTGAAAGGTCGCCTGCGTCCTCGGTGAGGTAGCTCTCGGGATAGAGCATCATCATGTCGAGAAACAACTGCCAGTCTTTCACGGCCGTGGTGTTGTAACCGGCGTTGAGCGTTCCTGCCGCGCAACATTCAGCCGGACTTGAAAGGTAGGTTATGGCAGTGCTGCTGTAGTCTATCGACGTTGAGAACTCGCTCGTGGGCTCGGCCTTATGCTCGGAGATGTACTCTGCCCACGACTCTATGATGCTGTTCGCGTATTCTTTCTTCTGCGCTTCGCTCAGCGAGCTTATCGCGGACGAGCCATAGGTCACGCATAGGTTGGCGTAGTTGTAATGCGACAGTATGGGCGACTCTGCGTAGTAGGACTTGAATACGGGAAAGAAGTCATAAGTGAAGACCACGTTGTTAACCTCCGAACATAAAAGAATAATCGTGGGCAGGAGGCGTTTCTTGGCCGTGGCGCTAAGCTTGCTGAACCACACTTCATTGAGCAGGTCGACTTGTTGGCCCACGTAGGTCTCGTCTGCCGCTTTCACCGTGAACCCCTGCTTGCCGCTGTTGTCTTCCGATGGCGTGCCGTTGGTCCAGCCAGATGGAGTCCAGTAAGCGTCCTTGTTGGAGAACTTGTAAAGCAGGTAAACGCCGTTCTCTTCGTAGAACTTTTGTATCGTGGCGTCGTAGTCGTGGGAACCTTGCGGCAACTGGTAGGAGGACGTCACGCCAGATGGTGTCAGCTCGTCCTCGTCGTAGTTGCACGAGGTAAATGCAGCCAGCGCGGCAAGGGCGACGCAGGCCAACGTTGAATGGATGTATCTCATATGTATTCTTATCTTGGGTTTTGTTGTAAGTTGGGGTTGCGGGAAATGGCGGAGGCCGGAATTGGGAGCGCATAGAGCGGGTCGTCAGCCTTTAGCGTGTATTCGTGGCTTGCGCCAGTGTCGTCGGTGTAGACGTGCGTAACGCTGAGATGGTTGCGTTTTATGTCCATCCACCTGAAGCCGTCTTCCCATACCAGTTCGCGCTGTCTTTCCTGAAGTACAAACTGCAGCAGTTCTTCCCCGCTCATGTCGGCAAGAGAAGTGTAGGTGCCGGCGGCATAGCGGCTCTCGCGCAGCGTGTTGACGTCGGCGAGCGACTTTGCTGCCGCCGCCGCGTCGCCGGCAACGCTCTTACGGGCGTAAGCCTCGGCGCGATTGAGATAAACCTCGCCCATGCGAAGTCCGTGCTCGCCGTCGTATTGGGCGTTTAACGATGTCTTGCCGATGAAAGAGAAGGAATAGTAGTTGTTTACGTACTTCTGGTAACGCAGGTCGTTGGCCTGGTCATAGATGGCGGCGACCTTGGTGCTCAAGGAATATGGAATGGCGGTGCCCCAGTTGTCGTTCTTGTTGATGTACTGGCTGTCGCAGAATTTCCCGCTGTAGTTCCATACCACCTCGGTGCTTGACGCGTCGTAGATGTTGTCGTCCTTGCCTATGAGCGCGTTGAGGTTGGTGAGGCTCGGGCCGTTCTTTATTGCCTCATCGGCGGCGGCGATGCACTCGTCCCATTTCTCCTCATAGAGATAGAGGCGCGACAGGAGGATGTCGGCACACATCGACGTTACGCGGTAATGGGTCGTGGGCTTATAGTTTTTCAGTTCCTCCTTCGCCTGTTTCAGCTCGCTCTCTATGAAGGCGTAGGTCTCACGAAGCGATGAGCGCTTCGGGTAAGCGTCGTTGACCGCAGACGATGTCACGAGCGAGACGCCGAGATTGTTGTCGGGATCGTTAGCGTAAGGCTGACAATAGATAGTGGCGAGCTTGAGAAAATAGTACGCCCGGAGCAGACGTGCCTGTCCCTTGAGGTTCTGCTTGCTCTCGTCGGTTCCGGTCATGGCGTCAGCATAGTCGAGCGCGACGTTGCAGCCCATGACGAGAGAGTAATAGTTTTTCCATGAGTTCTCGTCGTCGATAAACGAGAGCGAGCCCTCAAACATGTCGGCGTTGAAGGTGAAGACGGGTTGCCCTATCTTCAGGCGGTCGGCGTAATGGTCGTTTGTCAAGCCATTGTTTTGCACCTCGTCGGTGAGGAGATTGATATAAGAGTCGGAGGAGAAGTTGTAGGGATAGCCATCGTGGAAGAAGGTAGCCTGAAGGTCTTCTATCGTTGTTGGCTTAATCTCGTCTTGGCTCGACTCCGCAAAGAAATCGCCGCATGAGGAAAGCGCCACGGCGAGCGCTCCGGCGAGGCACCATTTTGATATGTTTATTTTCATCGTTGTTGTCGTTTAATGTGATAATATGTCAGAACGCCACGTTAAGGTTGAACGACAGCGAGCGTGTTCTTGGCTGCTGTCCCATTGCCACCTCGGGGTCGCGGCCCTTGAAGTCGCCAGTGTGGAGGATAAAGAGGTTTCCCACCGACGCCCCTATGGAGAGGCTTTGCAGGTGCAGGTGACGCTTCAGCCACTCGTGGGGCACGTCGTAGGTCAACCCAAGGTTGTTGCAAGCGAGCGATGTGGTGGACGCTATTCGGTCGGTGCTATAGTTGTACATTTGGTAAACTGTGGCATACTCGCCGTTGGGCAACTGAACCGTCGCCACGTTGATGTCGGGCAGGCCCGGGAGCGTGGCTTGTGTGTTCTCGGGAGTCCAACGGTTTACGAGCTCGTTGGTGAGGTTCTCAAATTCTGACGGCAGGTATGTGCTCTGGTAAGCCGACTGCAAGATGGTCTTGCCGCCGACGCGCAGGTAAAGCGACGTGGTGAGCGACAGGTTCTTGTATCTGAATCCTGTGCTTATGCCTCCGGTGAAGTCGGGGTCTATCTTGCCGGCGTAGACCATGAAGTTAGTCGGGTCCTTCTTTTCCTCAGCCGTGAGTCCGTCTGCCATGCTCAAGTCTATGATTGGGTAGCCGGTCTTCGGGTCGACACCATCGTACTTGAACGCCCAGAACGACGTGGCGGCATAGCCTTTCTTGTAGAAACTGCCCGACGTGACGTAAGAGTAGGACTGGCTCTGAAGTCCGACCTTGGTCACCTCGTTGAACGTCTTCGAGGTGTTGATGCTCACGTCCCACGTGAAGTTCTTTGTGCGAATGGGAGTGAATCCCACCGTGAGCTCATATCCTGAGTTCTTCATGCTGCCTCCGTTTACGGGCATTGTCTCTATGCCAAACTCATAGGGAATGCTCAGCGTCGATATGAGGTCGCTGGCTTTCTTCAGGTAATACTCCATGCTGAGGCGCACCTTGCTTTGGAAGAGTCCAAAGTCGACGCCATAGTTCTGCGAGAATGTCTTCTCCCAACGCAAGTCGTTGTAGGGGAGGTTCGAGATGGTGAGGAGATAGTCGCCCGTGCGCAGGTCCGTGATGTTGGAAGCCGCGCCTGTGGGAATCTTCACGATGAGGCTCGGGCTGAAGTTGCTTGCCATGTTGCGCTGGTAACCCCACGACGCGCGGAAGGATAGGTCGGAGACGATGTCTTGCTTGCCAAACCACTTCTCGCGGTCAACGTTCCACCTGAAGCCGCCTGCCCACACGGGGTTGAACTTCTCGTTGTGGTACTGTCCGAAGCGGTTGCTGGCGTCGCCGCGCACGCTCATGTTCACCACGTAGCGGTTGTCGTAGGCGTAGTTGAGCGTGAGATAAACGCCCATGGTGTTGGTCTTGGTGTCGGTTATCGTCGGTCCGGCGTAGTTTTCGTAAAGTGGGTTTGCCATCGTTGTCCCACTGTAAGAGTTAGTGACAGTGGCTGGCAGTTGGGCGAAGCTCTTGCCTCTCTCGGGCAGGTAGCCGTAGCGCGTGTCGTTGTAGCCCTTGTAGCGTGTAGAGCTCATCTCCATGCCGAGCATGGCCGTGACGGCGTGAACCTTGTTGTATACATGGTCAAACTGGAGAGAGTTTCTCCAGCTCCACGTGGTCTGGTTGGTGTTCGACGTGTTGAGCTCGCCACCCACGGGAAGTCCCGACGCCTTGTATTTGGTGTCGGTGGGCAGGAAGGCGCCGTAGTCGTAGCCACGCTTGTCGGCTATGTAGTTGGTTCTCTCCGATGCCCAGCTCTCGCCCTTCACCGATGATGCGTTGAGTGAGAAGAGGGAGTTGAACTGGAAGTCGCGCGATATGTCGTAATAAGCGTTCACCGATGAGTTGAACGAGAGGGTGTTGTTCTGGTTGCCCGTGTTGTCGCGCTCGTTGAGCGCATTGTAGAGGTATCCGCCACTGCTGCTGCCAGTCTTGAGGCTGCGGTTCTGATAGTAATAGAGCGAGCCGTCGGCATTGTAGGCAGGTATGACACGGTTCACGTTGTGGGCGTAGGTGTAGGCGTCGAACTTGTAGAAGCCGTTGGTCTTAGCCTTGCTTCCGCTCACGTCGACGCTCACCCTGAACTTCTTCGAGAAGTCCATGTTCAGTCCCACGTGGGCTGAGTAGCTGTTTTGGTCGTTGCCGATCGCCGTGCCTTTCGTGTCGTTGTAGGACAGGGACGCGTAGAACCTCGCCATCTCGGAGCCGCCGGAGAGCGACACGCTGTGGTTTTGGCTTACGGGGTTGCGGAAGAGCAGCTTGAACCAGTCGGTGTTGTTGGTCTCAAGCGTCGCCACCTGCTTCTCAAACTCCGCCGACGAGATCTTGCCAAAGAGGTAATCTTGCAATGCTCCGGCGTAGCCGATGTTGTTGTTAGTCCAACTTGCCGACAGTCCGCGCTGGAAGATCTCGCGGCTCACGGCGACGCGCTCCTTCGAGTTCATCATCTCCTCAGCCTTGTGGCTCAGGCGCTGCCCCGTCTGCAAGCCTCCCGAATAAGACACGGCGAGCGAGCCCACCTTGCCGCGCTTGGTGTTGATTACGATTACGCCATTGGCTGCCTTGGTGCCGTAAATGGCGGTGGCAGAGGCGTCCTTCAAGACGGTGATGCGGTCGATGTCCATCGGGTTGAGCCACGAGATGGAGTTGCCCACGAAGTTGCGTATGTAGTCGAAGTTGCTCTCGTCGATGCCGCCTTGCGCGTTGAGCGTCTGCGTGCTGAAAGGCAACGGGTCTTCCTGTATGACGCCGTCGACCACCCAGATGGGCTCTTGCGAGCCGAACATCGTCGACGTGCCTCGCACGCGGGTCTTTGCCGTGCGACCCACCATGCCCGACACGTTGGTCACTGCCACGCCTGCGAGCTTGCCCTGGAGGGCTTGCTCCACGCTGTTGAAGCCGTTGATGTTCAGGTCCTTTGCCGACACTTGCGCCACGGATCCTGCCATGCGCTTACGGTCGAAATCCTGATAGCCTGTGACCACCACCTCGTCGATGTCGGTATTATATCTCAGTTCCACGTCGCGATACTCGTCGCTTGCGCCAGCCTTGATGACTGCGGTCTTCTTGCGCATGCCCACGAAGGTGTATTCGATGTTTGTCTCCGCGGTTGGAATGTCGATGGCGAAGTTGCCGTCGACGTCGGCTATGGTATAGAGCTTGGTGCCCACGACGTGAACTTGTGCCCCTGGCAATGGTTGCCCCTCAATGTCGCGAAGCGTGCCGGTGAAAAGTCGCATGTTGGCAGCCGGCTTGCGTCCGTGCACCGACAGCACGCCGTCGTTGACCTGATAGTAGAATCCCAGCGGCTTGAGCACCTTGTCGAGTATGTCGCTGACGGGCGTGTCGTTCTCGTCGATGCTGACCTTGGGCGTATGCTTCATTTCGCCATACGCGGAAATGAACTCCAAGCCACTCTTCTTGTTGATTTCCATGAAAAAATCGCTGATGTCCACCGACTTCAGGTGGATGGAGATCTTCTTGTTCCATGATTGGGCCATTGTGGCTGCGGGCAAGAGACCCAATAGAAGGGTCGCTGCCAGCACTGCCAAAGTGCGCCTAAAGTTGAAATAATCTCTCATAATCTCTCTCTTGTGTTTGTATGTATTTATAATGATAAGCTGTTCCTTATTCAAATATGACACGGCCGTCTACCAGGTTTACCTTGATGTCTGTGGCATAGGATATGGCATGGAGGATGGTGCCGAGCGACTTGTTGCGGTTCACGATGCCGCTGAAACGCACGTCTCTCGTCTCACGTGAGCGGAACACCACCTGGCAGCCATACCACTGGGTAAGCTGCTCGGCGAGCTCGCCTATGCTCTCGTTGTCCATCTTGTATATTCCTGTTTTCCAGGCTATGTCGTTGGTTATGTCGTGGTGGCTTACGGTTGTGGAGCCTTGTGCCATGATGGCTTGCTCGCCCGGGACTATTGCCCTCTCGCCACAGCCGTTGGCGATGACGCTGATGCTGCCTTCCACAAGGGTGACGATGGTGTTGTGGTCTGTGGCGTTGACATTGAAGCTGGTGCCGTATTCTTTCACTATGCCATTCTGTGTGCGCACGTAGAAAGGTCGGTTTGCCTCGTGGCTCACCTCAAAATAGGCCTCGCCCGTGAGGTACACGGTGCGGTTGTCGACCTCGAACGAAGACGGGTATTTCAACGTGGCGCCGTCGTTGAGCCATACGGTGGTGCCGTCTGACAGGCGCAGCTTGCGGTCGCCGGCGTTGCTCGACAGGATGTCTACGGGCGCGTCCCTATTGAAAAACTCCGCCGGCATGGGTGCTGAGGGCAGGATGATCGTGGTGGGCGTGGGGCTTTGCGTTGCTCCTGTTTGGCTTTTTACCACGGGCGTGGCGGTCGTGTCGTGTTGCCTTGCCTCGGTCTGCCTTGCCTCGGCAATCTGTCTCGGGGCATCGGTGCTGGCTTTGCCAAACCACAAAGTAGCCGTGACCACAAGCAGGCAAGCCACTGCCGCTGCCACGGAAACTTTCCAGTTGCCAAACCTTGCCATGCCGCTACGGACGAGACGCATGGAAGGCTTGCGCTTGGCATAGCGACTTTCGCGGAAACGCTGCCAGGCAGCATCGTCGTCCACCTTGCTGTAGGAGTCGTATCGTGAGGCTGCCTCGCGCTCTTCAAGAAGCTGCTTGAAAAGCTCGGGATTCTCCGCCTTCAATTCTTTCAGATTGTCGTTTTTTACGTTCATTGCTTACGCTTTTTACATCAATAACGTACAAAAACGATTAAAGGGTGACAAAAATCTCAAAAAAAACGCGGAAAGATGTTTCCGGCGTTACGTATGATGACTTTCTGGCATCATATTGCTGGCATTGTGCCGACTCGTTTTGGGGGAATCATCGTGCCAGTTTCCTGCGTTTGCGTTCGCGCCGCAACCGCGTTGCCCTTGCGCCGCAATGGCGATGGCTTCGCGGCGTGATCGCGTTGCCTTTGCGCCGCAACCGCATCGCGGTGAAAATGCGCTCCCCGGCAAGCCCTGACGCACACGTGTCAACATGGCGCCATGTTTATGGTTTTTCGGCATTGTATTTAATGGCTCTGCCGCATTGTGGGGAATAGCTTTCCCTACATTATATATATAAGAAGAAACAGGTCGAGCAGGATGTTGGCGTCGGTGGAGCCCATCTCTTCGCGCAGGGTCTTCATGCCGCGCTTCTTTTGTGTCTTCACGGTGTCGGTGCTTATGCCGAGCTCGTCGGCTATCTCCTTGTTGCTCTTGCCTTCCATGGCGGCGGCGAATACGGCGCGCTGCCTGGCGGGCATGGAGTCGATGACCTTGAAAAGGCGGCGATAGAACTCCTCGCGGAAGCTGGCGGCATCGTCTTCCTCCATCGTCGCCTCTCCATTGGAAGCCATTTCGCGGGCGAAGTTGTTCATGGTGTCGCGATGTCGGATGTAGTCGATGCTGCGGTGGCAAACACTGCTGTAGAGATAGCGCCGCAAGGCTTGGAAAGACGCCATTGGCGGACGCGTGTCGTAGAGGTGGACAAACAGTTCCTCCACGATGTCCTCGGCGTGCGACGCGTCGTCGAGAAAGCGCATGGCATAAGCGACGAGCGACTTGTAGTATTCACGGTAAAGCCAATGAAACGATGCCTCGTCCCATTCTACAAGTCGGCTAATGTCGTTTATTTCTGTACCCTTTCTCAATTTCCCTTACTTTAAGATCCTTAATCTCTTTCATCGGCGTCGCGCCGTTACACCGTTAGGTATTCGGCTTCAAAATTACTCAAAAATATCGTAAACGACGCTTTATGCTATCAACAAAAGCGCGATAAATTTTCATGGGTTCTTTTCTTGTGGTTATCGAAAATAATTAATAATTTTGCACGTATCAAATCTGCACACGCTAAGGGCGTGTGCAAACCTTTGATTCGCAAAGTGGATTATCAAGGAAAACATTAAAGAAATATAGACATGTCAATATCCAAAACACGACAGATGCTGGTTGACGTGGCACGTCAACTGTTCGCAAAGAAGGGGGTCAACGGAACTACGATGAACGACATAGCTTTGACATCGGGGAAGGGACGTCGCACGCTGTATACCTATTTCAATTGCAAGGAGGACATCTATTATGCCGTGATAGAGTCGGAGCTTGAGCGCTTGAGCGACAAGCTCGACGCCGTGGCGGCGAAGCGCATGCCTCCACAAGACAAGGTGATAGAGCTGATATATACCCACCTCACGTCTATCAGGGAGACGGTGGTGCGCAACGGCAACCTCCGCGCGGAGTTCTTCCGGAACATCTGGACCGTGGAGAAAGTGCGCAAGAACTTCGATGAAGACGAGATGGAGTTGTTTCGTAAGGTCTATGCCGAAGGTAAGGCAGAGGGGGAGTTTGACATTGAGAACGTGGACATGGTTGCGGACATAACGCACTATTGTATCAAGGGCCTTGAGGTGCCGTTCATATATGGCAGGCTCGGCCATGGGCTCACAGAGGAGACTTCGCGACCGCTGATAGCCAAGATCGTCTACGGCGCGTTGGGCAAGAAGTCGCAATGAGCCTAAAGGTTCTGCAGCTGGGGTATCACGATCTTTCCGCGTGAACTCGTCAGAAGTCCCTCTTGCCTCAGGGTCTTGAGGGCCTTTGAAATCTGTTGGCGGTTTTGCCCGAGCATATCGCCCAAGGTTGCCATGCTGATGTAGAACACCTTGCGTCCGGCAGGAGTGACGCAACGGCACTTGATGAACTGCTTTATGTGATGAACCAGCAAGTCGTTCCTTAGCTCCGAGAGCGTCTTGCCCTTGGGGTGGTATTGTTGGCCCCATAGTTGCTGCTCTCGCTTTTGCAACTGTGTGGCGAGAATGCGGATGAGGTTAATCCTGAATATCAGTGACGTGTCGAGCAATCGGTGCAGCTCGTCTTTCTCGAAGGTGATGGTGTTGGTTTGCGTGAGTGCCTTGATGGTTTTCGTGAACACCTGATACTTTCCGAAGATGCCAAGCGATTGCAATATTATAGGTGCGCTGACGTTTTCTTCTATCTTGTAGGCATTGTCATCCGAGCATGTCTGGCACAGCAGCTCGCCCGATATGGCAATGGTAAGTTTGCCGCAGGGCTGGTTGCGTTTGGCCAAGACGGTTCCCGCCTCCACTTGGTTGAAGTCGATGCGCGATTGCGTCATTATGCTTTCCAGTTCTTTCCGGCTCATTCCTATGAAGAGCGGCAGAGAAGCAAGTGAGTCCCATCTCATTGTGCGATAACCTTTTTCATTGACGGTGAGAACCACACGGCGTTTTTCCCATCCTTGTCGCTGTAGATGAAGTAAACCATCAGCTCAGGATGCTTGTCCAGTATGGCTTTCGCCTTTTCGAGCCCCAAGACCATGAATGCGGTAGCGTAAGCGTCTGCCGTGGCGCAGTTGTCGGCAACCACGGTCGACGACAAGATGTTGTGCTGCACCGGATAGCCGGTCTTTGGGTCTATGGTGTGGGCATATTTCTTGCCCCCTTTATAATAGAAGTTACGATAGTTTCCGCTTGTGGCCATGGCCTTGTCGGTGATGTTGAGCACCGTTTGCAGCTCGCCGCCCTGCTGCGTCAAGTCGTCCACGGGCTTTGTCACGCCGATTTTCCATGGCACCCTGTCGGGGTTTATGCCCGATGTCACGACCTCGCCACCTATCTCTACCATGAAGTTCTCTATCCCGTGGCGGCGCAGAAGGTTGGCTACGCAGTCGGAGCCATAGCCTTTGGCGACACCGGAGCAGTCGAGGTTCAGGCGCGGATCTTGCTTCACTATTGTTCCGCCCTTGAGCGCCACCTTTTGGTAGCCCACTATCTGGCGGAGTGAGTCGACGACGTGCTTAGTCGGCTCTACGCCTTTCTTGAACCCGAATCCCCATTCGTTGACAAGCGGGGCGACGGTGATGTCGAACGCGCCGTCCGTCTCGCGCGAGATCTTCTCGGCAAGGGTGAACACCTCCGTGAACTTCTTGTTGAGCTTTGTCTTTTGGTTGTTGTTTATTGCGGTGATGATGCTTTGCTTGTTGAATGTCGACAACGCGGCATCCACTTCCTTCATCTCAGCCTCAATCTCCGGCTGCAAGTCCTTGGAGCATTGGTACGTTATGCTGTATGTCGTGCCGAAGATGAATCCATGGTTGTGTTGGTAAGGTGTCACGCGTTGCTGGCGGATGATGGCAATCGAAGCCACGATAAGTATTACCAGGAAGACGGCCTTGAGTATGTTTTTCTTTTTCATTGTTGTGTTGTGGAGTCAGGGTTTCACAGGTTTACCATTAGTTCGAACGAGCCCCAGATGCGCGATGAGCCTTGCTTGCCAAAGCCTGGCACGTACCATGGGTTACCGTAGTCTCCGTCCTTGTGAGCTATTCTTCTACGGTATCTGAACGTCCAGCCAAGCCTTACGGGGCCTATGATCTTGGCCTCGGTGCCGAAGACGGCTTCCATCCAGTGGTATTGCGCCTTCACGTCGTGGAGGGAGAAGGGGACGTTGTCGCCCCAAACGGGGTCGGTGACGTCAGGGCGGTCAACGTTGAACTTGAAGTTTGTGTAAGCGTATCTTGCACCGACGTAGACCCGATATATGTCGTGCTTGTTCTTCAAGATGTTGAAGTCCATGCCTATTCTCCCGTATGGCGCGGAAGTCTTGTAGTGGGTATTGGTGGAGATGTCGGTTTCGTCGGCCTGTCCCAAGCCTATTTCCACTACGGGGAAATACTTGTCCTTGAGGTTGACCCTTATGCCAGCCTCATACTGTCCCGTTGATGACACTGCCCGTTGCACGATGCCCATGAGGTCGGCTTTCACCTGAATGCCGCGCCATAAAGGTATGGAATCGTCGATGGCTTTCATACGCAACTTCAGTTGCTGGTCTTTGGTGAGCCGTTGCTGTCCCGTGCCTTGCGGGCGTTGCGCCGTGGCGGTGAGGGCGAGCAGTAGCAACAGGCTACAGGCGACTCTCCTTAAAATAGATATAGAAATGCTGTTGCGAGGCATCATAGTTGACGAAGTTGTGATGGATTACCACCGAGTCTATGGCGTGACGTGTATAGGTCACGTTGGTGATGGTATGGAAGTAGTTTACTCCGCAGTCCACCGATTCGAAGTGCGGTGTGTTGGTCTTCTCCACCCTGATGGTGTCGAAGAGGTTGTTTGTCTTCATTACGAGAATGTCCTCCGGCCTGTTGTAGCTCATGGGCAACGAGAAGGAGTCGGTGTTCTCTTGCTTGTTGATGAGCACGGAGTCGGAGCCGTCGCTTATCATGGTAGTGATGGTGAGAGAGTCGGGCAACGTCGTCACGGGCCCGCGAAGCACGTATTTGGAGTAGACGGTGTTGTTGAGCGGGCAGTCGATGCTGCTGCATGCCGCCAGCGTTGTCACCCCTACTAAAAGATAAAGAAGCTTCCTCATTGTCAGATGGTTTCTTCTATCTGGTAATCGTTGCGCTGTGGATTTTGCCTGCTTACGAGGTCGCCCAGGAACCCTGCCACGAAGAACTGTGTGCCGAGGATGAGCGCCGTCAGGGCTATATAGAACGAGGCATGGTCGGAGAGCAGGTCGCCGTAGATGCCGTGGCAGAGCGCGATGGCCTTCTCCACGATGAGCCAGACGAGCGAGATGAAGCCGATGAAGAAAATCATGGAGCCTATGAAGCCGAAGACGTGCATCGGCTTCTTGCCAAAGCTGCTGAGGAACCACAGGGTGAGCAGGTCGAGATAGCCGTTGAAGAAGCGGTTGATGCCAAACTTTGAGCTTCCGTATTTTCGCGCTTGATGGTGCACCACCTTCTCGCCGATACGGTCGAAACCGGCGTTCTTGGCGAGGTAAGGAATGTAGCGATGCATCTCACCGTAGACCTCGATGTTCTTCACCACGTCCTTGCGATAGGCCTTGAGGCCGCAGTTGAAGTCGTGCAGGTTGTGCACTCCGCTTATCCAACGCGCCGTGGCATTGAAGAGCTTTGTGGGTATTGTCTTCGAGAGCGGGTCGTAGCGCTTCTGCTTATATCCCGACACGAGGTCGTAGCCGTCCTCTGTTATCATCCTGTAGAGCTCGGGGATCTCGTCGGGCGAGTCTTGCAAGTCGGCGTCCATGGTTATGACCACGTCGCCCGAGGCTTTCTTGAATCCGCAATAGAGCGCGGGGCTCTTGCCGTAGTTGCGGCGGAACTTTATGGCGTGGATGTTGGAATCCTTCGCCGAGAGCTCTTTTATCACTTGCCAAGAGTTGTCGGTGGAGCCATCGTTTACGAAGATGATCTCGTAGGTGAAATTGTTGGCTTTCATCACGCGCTGGATCCATGCGTGAAGCTCTGGCAGCGACTCAGCCTCGTTGAAAAGGGGAATGACTACAGATATGTTCATTTTTTCTGGTTGTTTCTTAATAGTTGACGCCTCCTCTTGCCGTGCTCCTCCTTGTCACCAAGGCTATGGGGAAGCTCATGAAGAATCCCATGAATATGTTTTGCATCATGAAGATGAAGGCTATTTCCACTGGCGACATCTCTCCAATCATGTTGATTGACTGCCTCAGCCCCTCCACGGAGACGCCCTGCGCCTGATAGAATGGCTCCAGCGTCTTGATGGATGATGTGAGCATCGAGATCATCGCCCCATTGTCCAGGAAGCGGAAGTAGACGTACTGCGCCACCGCGAAGAGCATGGAGGCGTAGAAGAACGTGAAGACGGAGAATGCCAATGCCCTGCGAAACGAGATGACGCCCTTGAGCGCGTAGTTGCGAAACCTGATGAGCAACCAGCCCACGAAGAAAGGTGTAGCCATGGCGAGCAGGCTGCCCCACGCCGACGCGGGGTTGCTGACGATGATCGCAAACGATGCTATCCATAGCAAGAACAGCAGGAAACCGTCTTGACGGGCAAAAGCCTTGACTTGTATTAAAGAGATGACATTTATCATATTACGGCTGCAAAGGTACGTATTTTTTTAGAGGTATATAGGGTGGGCGAGTGGAAAAAATATGTTAAAACATGCTTTTTTAGCCGCCATATTTTTTCTTTATTCCGTAATTTGTCTTACCTTTGCACCCGCATTTGAGAAAACCCCTCAATGACACGGGCAAGTCTCTTACGGCCAGCTCCCTCGGAATCCCCCAGGACGGGAACGTAGCAAGGGTACTTGGTTGTAGCGGCGCGATAAGAATAGCTTGCCCACCCGCCTCTTTAGCTCAGTTGGCCAGAGCACGTGATTTGTAATCTCGGGGTCGTTGGT
>CAVHEN010000022.1:0-44283 GCA_963635115.1 Oscillospiraceae bacterium
TCAGTTGGTTAGAGCACCTGACTGTTAATCAGGGGGTCGTTGGTTCAAGCCCATCCTGGAGCGCGAAAGAGAACAACTTATGGTTGTTCTCTTTTTTTTATTCCCTCATGTTCATTTTTAAATATTATGTAGGCGGCTTTGTGAAGGAAAATAGTAACTTTGCAAAGGCATTGGCAAATGCCATGGCTGATGGTCACCATCGGTCTTGATATTAAGTTATAACAGGTAGATAAGTAGTTACAGATGAGAATAGGCGATTTAGACTTTGGTAGCAGGCCATTGTTTCTTGCACCCATGGAAGACGTTACCGACATAGGCTTCCGTAAACTGTGTAAGCGTTTCGGCGCTGCCATGGTATACACCGAATTTGTGGCAGCCGATGCCATAATACGTTCTATACCAAGCACTTTGTCTAAGATGAAGGTCAACGACGACGAGCGTCCCGTGGGCATCCAAATCTATGGAAAGAATGTGGAATCCATGGTTGAGGCGGCAAAGATTGTTGAAACCTTCCATCCCGACATTATCGACCTTAACTTTGGTTGCCCTGTGAAGAAGGTGGCTGGCAAGGGTGCCGGGGCTGGCTTGCTGAGAGACATACCGCTCATGCTTGATATTACGCGTGCCGTGGTGAAAGCCGTTAACACACCGGTGACCGTTAAGACGCGACTCGGATGGGACATGGAGAACCTTGTCATTACAACTCTGGCAGAGCAGTTGCAGGATTGCGGCATTCAGGCTCTGACAATCCACGGTCGCACGAGGTCGCAAATGTACACGGGAGATGCCGATTGGACGCTTATAGGCGAGGTAAAGCGCAATCCGCGCATACATATACCTATTATTGGCAATGGCGACATCACGTCGCCCCAAGGGGCAAAGGAGGCGTTTGAGAAATATGGTGTCGACGCGGTGATGATAGGCCGAGCAACGTTTGGCAGGCCCTGGTTTTTCAAGGAGTGCAGAGATTATATCGAAGGGGTGGGGGAAAAGGACTGTGCTGAAAAGGGTGCAGATACGGTACCCACTGCGCCCTTAACCATAGACGACAAGATAGACGTGCTTAAGGAACAGCTGAGCATCAACGTGGAGCGCATAGATGAGTATCGTGGCATCTTGCATACGCGTCGGCATCTGGCAGCGTCACCGATTTTCAAGAACATTCCTAATTTCAGGCAGACCAGAATAGCCATGTTGAGGGCAAATACGGTGCAAGATGTTGTAAATATACTTGAGGACTGTAGATTGAAACTCAAAGGGTTATGAGGCATCGGCGACAAAAGCATGAATTGATTTAATATATATTAACAACCGTTTGGTTTATGGAAACGAGAAAAGCTATTGCGGCAGCTAAAAAGACAAGTGGGAAATACAATTGCGCCCAGTCTGTAGTCACTTCTTATCCTGATATTACGGGTTTGGACGAGGCGGTTGCAATGGGCATGACAGATGGTTTTGCGGCTGGCATGACCAATATGGAAGGCACATGCGGCGCTCTTGTCGGCGCGGCGCTTGTGTTGGGCCTTGCCAATAAGGACAAGCGCAAGACGATGCTTCAGATGCGTGAGGTGATGAACAAGTTTCAGGAGCGTAATCATGCCACTCAATGCAAGTTGCTCAAGGGCGTGGCGACTCATTGTGTGCTTCGTGAATGTCCACTTTGCGTAGCTGACGCTTGCGAGTTCTTGGAAGAGCAACTCGACAAGCAATAAATGGCTTCGCGCAGTCGAGGCTTCGCGTGATATGTGCAATCAAGTGATAAAGGCTTTGGGCATTTGAGGCTTCAAGCGAAAGGCGCTTCAAGCAATATAGGCTTCAGGCAATGATAAAGCCTCGCTGTTTAGCATGTTTGCCAAGCAGCGAGGCTTCTTGTTTATGGTATGCTTGACGCGTGCCACGGAAAGCGGACGCCTGCGTCAATGCATTGGGTTTCTATTAATAGTTCTGCGCGTCAATCTCGAAGTAGCTTTGCGGATGGTTGCAGACTGGGCACACCTTTGGAGCGTACTTGCCCACGATGATATGTCCGCAGTTGCGGCACTTCCAGATGCGCTCATCGTCGCGAGAGAACACGACACCGCTCTCAAGGTTGCCAACGAGCTTCTTGTAGCGCTCCTCGTGGTGCTTCTCGATCTCGCCAACCATGCGGAACTTCTCCGCGATCTCCGTGAAGCCTTCTTCCTCGGCCTCTTCTGCCATGCGGGCGTACATGTCTGTCCACTCGAAGTTCTCGCCAGCCGCAGCAGCCTCAAGGTTGCTCTTGGTGTCTTTTATGGCACCGCCCTCAAGGTATTTGAACCACATCTTGGCGTGCTCCTTCTCGTTGGTCGCTGTCTCCTCAAAGATGGCGGCAATCTGCTCGTAGCCTTCCTTGCGGGCCTTGCTTGCGAAATATGTGTATTTGTTGCGTGCCTGGCTCTCGCCTGCGAAAGCGTCCTGCAAGTTCTTCTCGGTCTTTGTTCCTTTCAGATCCTTCATAATGTCTTTGTATTAAAATGTTTTTGTACTAATTCTTTTTACATTTGCAAAGTTAGGGAAAATAAGTATGGCTTCCAAATATTTACCCGATTATTTTGTAATTATTACAAAGTTTTAATCGTGATTCGTCTTCTTTGTCATGCCGTCATGGTTCTTTCGTCTTGCCATTTTCGGCTTCTTTGTTATGCCGTCATGGTTCTTTCGTCTTGCCCTTTTGTCTTCTTTGTTATGCCGTCATGGTTCTTTCGTCTTGCCCTTTTGTCTTCTTTGTCATGCCGTCATGGTTCTGCGTCTTGCCCTTTTCGGCTTCTTTGTTATGCCGTCATGGTTCTGCGTCTTGCCCTTTTTATATTCAGCCAAAGTCATAAAAGCAGTGGGGGTGACCCTGTAGCATTCCTGGCTCTCCGCGCCATATATTATATATGTCAGGAGAGTCAGGAGTGCCATTGGGCCACCCCTACTTATAAGAAGATGAAAAAAATTAATCTATGTCGTTGTTATGGTCGAGCTGGTCGGAGAAGTCGTTGTGCTGCTTCTCTCCGTTGTCGTGGTTCTCATAACGACGTGGACGACGCTCTCCGCGCTGCTCACCGTTGTCGCGGTGTGGACGACGCTCACCATTCTCGCGACGTGGGCGGCGTGGGCGCTCCTGATAGCCTTCGGGCTTCTCTTCGAGCACGCGGTGAGAGAGCTTGTACTTGCCGGTCTTGGGATCAATCTCAAGCAGTTTGACCTTGATGTGGTCGCCTTCCTTTATGCCAGCCTCCTCGACGGTCTCCAAGCGCTTCCAAAGAATCTCGGAGATGTGGAGCAAGCCTTCCTTGCCTGGGAGAATCTCGACGAAGCAACCGTAAGGCATTATGCTCTTCACGACGCCATCGTAGACCTCGCCAACCTCAGGCAGCGCGACGATGGCCTTGATCTTTCCGATAGCCGCGTCGATGCTTTCCTTGTTAGGAGCGGAAACCTGTACGTGACCAACGCCGTCGGCCTCGTCGATGGTGATTGTGGCGCCAGTGTCCTGCTGCATTTGCTGGATGATCTTTCCACCAGGGCCGATGACAGCTCCGATGAACTCCTTTGGAATGTCGAATGCCTCAATGCGTGGCACTTGTGGCTTGAGCTCCTTGCGAGGCTCAGAGATGGTCTTCATCATCTCGCCCATAATGTGCTCACGGCTTGCCTTGGCTTGCATGAGAGCCTTCTCGATGATATCGAATGAGAGGCCGTCGCACTTGATGTCCATCTGTGTGGCGGTGAGGCCGTCCTTCGTTCCTGTGGTCTTGAAGTCCATGTCGCCGAGGTGGTCCTCGTCGCCGAGAATGTCGGAGAGGATAGCGTACTTATCCTCGCCAGGGTTCTTGATGAGACCCATTGCGATACCAGCCACCGGCTTCTTGATTGGCACGCCGGCGTCCATGAGGGCGAGAGTGCCGCCGCAGACGCTTGCCATTGATGAAGAGCCGTTCGACTCAAGGATATCTGACACTACACGCACGGTGTAAGGGTAGTTTGCGGGAATCTGTCCCTTGAGAGCACGCCAAGCCAAGTGGCCATGGCCGATCTCGCGACGGCCTGGGCCGCGCTGGCTCTTTGCCTCGCCAGTGGAGAACGGTGGGAAGTTGTAGTGGAGCAAGAAGCGCTGATAGCCTTGTGTCACCACGCCGTCTATCATCTTCTCATCGAGCTTTGTGCCGAGGGTGACAGTGGCGAGCGACATTGTCTCGCCGCGCTGGAAGATTGCGCTTCCGTGAGGCATTGGCAGGGGGCTTGTCTCGCACCAGATAGGACGCACCTCGTCGGTCTTGCGGCCATCCATGCGGAGACCCTCGTCGAGGACGCAGCGGCGCATGGCATCGCGCAACACGTCGTTCCAATAGCGACCAGCCTCAGCGTGCTTCTCCTCAAGGTCTTCCTCAGAGAGCTCGGTGTGAGCTGCGTCGTACTTCTCGATGAAGTCGGCGATTATCTGGTCGAAAGCGTCGTTGCGCTCCTGCTTCGGCAGTGTCTTGTGGATGGTGTCGTAAGCGGGCTGGTAGAGCTCAGCGTGGATTTGCTTGCGGAGGTCCTCGTCGTTCACCTCGTCATTGTATTCACGCTTCACGTCGGTGCCAAGCTCCTTGGCGAGCTCGTCCTGAAGTTCGCACATTGGGATGATGGCCTTCTGTGCGGCCTTGAGAGCCTCCACGAGGTCGCGCTCCTGCACTTCGTTCATCTCGCCCTCAACCATCATGAGGTTGTCCTTCGTGCAGCCAACCATGATGTCGAGGTCGGCGTCCTTCATCTGCTCGAATGTCGGGTTGATGACATACTCGCCGTTGATGCGGGCCACGCGGCACTCTGATATTGTGTGCTCGAAAGGTATCGTTGAGCAAGCCATGGCGGCGGAAGCCGCGAAGCCAGCGAGAGCGTCGGGCTGATCCTTCCCGTCGGAAGAGAGGAGCCATATCTGCACGAATACCTCGCAATGGAAATCAGAAGGGAATAAAGGTCTTAGCGCACGGTCTACAAGGCGTGAAATGAGGATTTCATCATCTGTGGCTTTACCCTCGCGTTTGGTAAAGCCGCCGGGGAAACGCCCGGTTGCGTAATACTTCTCGCGATAATCGACTGTCACTGGCATAAAGTCGGTGCCAGGAACTGCTTCTTTGGCTGCGGTAACGGTAGCAAGGAGCACGGTGTTGTTCATGCGGAGAACGACAGAGCCATCAGCTTGCTTGGCAACCTTCCCGGTCTCAATTGAGATGGTCCTTCCATCTGGCAATTGGACGGTCTTTGTAATAACGTTCATCTAAAAATCTAAAAACTTATTGTTTTGACTAACATCTAACGTATCGATACCATCTTTGCATCGATACTTCTAAAATCGGCACAAAGGTACACATTATTAATATGTTGCGGAAAGAAAGCCATGATTATTTTAGATTTTTTTGTCTAAACGGAAACTATTTCCATGCAAAAAGGTTGAAACAACGGATATTTTATATTAACTTTGCCAAGGAAAGGGCACTGCGCGCTTTGGAGAACATTTCGAAAGATCATTTCGGATGAGCATTGAGGAAAAGAAATACCAGAAGGATTTCTGTGATAAATATTTTGGCAAGAGCACTTGGGAGCAAGAGGTTCTTGACCATGTTGACGTGTTGCTGAAAGGGCAGCGCGGCGAGAAGTTGTTGTATATAGAATTCAAATACCAGATTAGCGGTGAGTCGCAGCACCGCCGTGCGCTCGCCCAAGCCATCCTGACAAACAAGAAACAAGAGCACATCCTCGACAAGATGGGGTTGGCATTCATGAACGCTGAAGGCCGTGACGTGCTGGAGATTATCGACTGTTCGGAAAACTCGGTGATGTACAACAACGACATCAACTGGGCAGCCGAGACTCCTAGTGACCCTTCGGTCGATGCCGTTGACCGAATCAACGATCGTGTGCGTGGACGTGTGACGGTTTATCGCGACGACGATATTCACGAGCTTTACAAGTGCCTTCGCAAGGGGCGTGGCACGGAAATCCAAATCACTTCGAAGAACTTCAGCGTGGTGTACAACGAGTGGAAGAACACCATCCGCTTTGAGCGCGAGGAGAAAGACGAGCAAGAACTCATCAACCTTTTCCTCGTGGACATCCTCAATGGCACGAAATACGAGGAGGCGGTAAAGGATGGCATGGCGGATGCCGAGTCCAAAGGCGGCAAGCCATATGCCGAGCCAACGCTTTTCGGTAATGGCAATGCCTCGACTCAAACGTTCATGCACGAAGGTACCAATCTTGGGAAATACGAGTTGGAGAAGTGCTGTCGCAGGGTGCGCATTGTCTGGGACAACTACATCATCCACGCGGTCAGCGACAAGGAAGGCTACGAGCAGTTCTGGCGCAGGTACCATCGCCCGCCGGAGTTGCATGAGTATGAACAGATATTAGAGCACAGCGCGGAGCTTTACACCGACAAGTATCGCCGTGACACAGGCGGCGAGTACACGCCATCGTGTTTTGTCAGTCTGCAAAACGAATTGTTGGCGAAACACTACAATATGGACGATTTCATCGTCTGTGACCCATGTGCCGGAGTTGGAAACCTTGAGAACCAATTTGGCAAGGAATATAAGCAACACTGCTACCTTTCGACCCTTGAGCGTACCGACGTTGACATTTGTCGCATCAAGGGCTTCGACAACGCCGTGCAGTTCAACTATCTCAAGGACAACCACCAACCCCGCTGGAAATACCGTGGCAGAATATCCACCATCAACGAGATTGCCCAGGAAGAGGGCCGCAAGCTGATGGTCATCATGAACCCGCCTTACACTCGCAAGGCGGGGCATTCTCTCGACTTGGCAATAGAGTTTTTCAATAAAGTCTTGGCGATGCACCCCGATGTAATCGTGTATTATTGCAAGACAGAGTTCTTTCTTCGTCCCACGATAGAGAGTTTTGTAAAGAGCGAATATCATGTCCAGGAGCATGTGTTCTCAAACGCCAAGGAAACGTTCAAGCTGTCGGAGTGGCCAATCTCGCTCGTAATCTTCGACAAGAGCGAGGGTAGGGAGATAACGGGAGAAACCGTCATCGCCGACCGTTATGAACTGGACAAGAAGGCGGCGAGACTGAAGTTTGTCAAGACATATACCTATGACAACAAGCGCCCCGACTTCTTCGACAAGCGTGACGCGCTGGCGGTGAAGATAAACCAAGAGCTTCTCGACGCCCATTTGTTGCTATGGAAGCGTGAGAATGTGTTTTAGCATAAACTTAATCAAAACATAGGAAATAAAGGAAAAAACATGAAGATAAACCAATTCGTCAAGCTTGCCGCCTTGTTTTTGGCAGCGTTAAGCATCACTTCTTGCACGCAGAAGAAGTTTCGCGTGTCGGGCACCATCTCTGATGCCAAGGACTCATTGCTCTATTTTGAGAACATGGGCTTGAATGGCCCAGTCACCGTCGACTCCGTGAAGCTAGCCGCCGATGGCTCCTTCTCGTTCTCAGCCAAGGCCCCTGGCAACCCTGAGTTCTACCGCTTGCGCATCGACCGCCAGCTCATCAACGTGGCCATCGACTCCACCGAGGACGTGGAGGTCAAGGCGTCTTACCCCACCATGTCGTATAAGTATGACATCCAAGGCTCAGAAGACTGCTCGAAGATAAAGGAGCTCGCCTTGATGCAGATGAACTTGCAGAACCAGATCAACGCCATCGCCAACAACCCGAGCGTGTCTTACCAAAAGGAGGCCGACAGCATTCAGGTCGTTATCAACAATTACAAGAACACGGTAAAGAGCAACTACATTTTCAAGGCCCCGATGAAGGCCTATTCCTATTTCGCCCTCTTCCAGACAGTGGTGCTCGGTAGGGCCGCCGTCAATATCTTCGACGCCCACAGCAGCAAGGCCGACGTGCAGGTCTACGCAGCCGTGGCAACGAGCTGGGACACTTATTACCCCAAGTCGGAGCGCGGCGAGAACCTCCACAACATAGCCATTGCCGGCATGCGCGACCTCCGCATCGTCGAGGCGCAGCAAGCCCAGACTATACCCGCCAACAAGGTGTCAACGTCGGGCTTGATAGACATAGCCCTTCCCGACCGTGAGGGTGCGGTGAAGAAGTTGACGAGCTTGAGGGGCAAGGTGGTGCTCCTCGACTTCCACGTCTTTGCGGCGAAGAACAGCACGCAGCGCATAATGTGGCTACGCGACCTTTACAACAAGTATCACGCTCAGGGCCTGGAGATTTACCAGGTCAGCCTCGACTCCGACGAGCACTTCTGGAAGGAGCAGGTTGCCGCATTGCCTTGGATATGCGTGCGCGATGCTAACGGCAGCGCGGTGGCAGCCTCTCAGTATAATGTCCAGCAGGTGCCCACGTTCTTCCTCATCGACAAGAACAATGTGCTGCAGAAGCGCGACGCCCAGATAAAGAACGTAGAGGCGGAGATAAAGTCGATGTTATAACCATTAGGCAAGGTGCGGCCCCTGTGGCCGTCCGCAACCATTTTTGGCGTTAGTATGCCATTCGGCATATATGGCAGGGTGCGGCCCCTTGTGGCCGTCCGCAACCCTTCGGAAACCATCGTGTGTGTTCCATTCGGGTTGCGGACGGCCACAGGGGCCGCACCCTGCTTTATGGTTGTTGAGGCAATCCTTAGCCGTTCTTGTGATACGCTTGCAACCTGTTGATTGATAGGCGTCTATATGCCTTTGTGTGTTGCGAGGCGACAAAATGCGCAATTCTCGCGTTGCCATTACGCAACCATCGCTTCGCGTCTACGGCGCAAGGGCAGTGTCGTTGCGCCGCAACCGCATTGTCGTTACGGCGTTATCGCAGCGCCATTGCGCCGTAACCGCGCAGCGGTTGCATATCCCCAACCTGAGCGTGCGCGGTTTGTCTGGCAGGGTGTGGCCCCCTGCCATGCAACCGATTCCGCAATGCCCGACTATAAAATAAGTTGGATAAAAGCCTTGTTTTTAGTTGATAATTGAGTAACTTTGCGATGTAAAAGATGATTTATTGCTTCTTATAAACAATGCATCCATTAGAAAAGTTCAAGTACTGCCCCGTTTGCGGCAGCAAGCATTTCGTCGAGAACGACGAAAAAAGCAAGAAGTGTGAGAATTGCGGCTTTGAGTATTACCTTAACCCAAGCGCTTCCACGGCGGCGATTATCCTTAACGACAAGAACGAGCTTCTCGTGCTGTCGCGAAAGAACGAGCCGGCAAAGGGCACGCTCGACCTCCCAGGGGGATTCGCCGACATGGGCGAGACGTCTGAAGAGGGCATGAAGCGCGAGGTGCTGGAAGAGACGGGCCTGGTGGTCACGGAGGCGAAATACCTCTTCAGCTTCCCCAATGTCTATTATTATTCAGGCTTCCACATTCCCACGATGGACTTCTTCTTCCTTTGCAAGGTCAAGGACTTCAGCGCACTCAAGGCTGGCGACGACGCCGCCTCTTACCAGTGGATACCGCTGGAGGAGGTCCACACCGAGCAGTTTGGCATGCGCTCCATCCGCCATGCGCTCAACGTCATCTTGCATAAGTAGAAGCGGCCACGCTGGGCGGCCGAACTAAGATTGTTTGGCGGCCGAAGGCCAACGAATCGCGCGTCAAGGCATAGCTTGGCGCGTTTTTTTGTGGTCACCTGACGGCAGGGAAACATTGATGGAATGTGAGGAAGATATTAAAAAACCTAAATTCTTGTGTATATAATAATGTATTGGCAAGTGAAATGTTTACTTTTGCCCTCCAAATGTGATAGGAAGACTATTAATTAATGTGCTATATATGCAAGACAACTTAGTAATAGTAGAGAGTCCGGCCAAGGCAAAGACCATCGAGAAGTACCTTGGCAAAGACTATAAAGTGATGTCCAGTTACGGTCATATACGCGACTTGAAGAAGAAGGAGCTCAGCGTAGACAAGGACACGCTGACCCCAGAGTATGAGATTCCTGACGACAAGAAGAAGGTCGTCGCCGAATTGAAGAAGAACGCCAAGGCCGCCAAGAAGGTATGGCTCGCGTCCGATGAAGACCGCGAGGGAGAAGCCATCAGCTGGCACTTGTGCGAAGTGCTTGGCCTCGACGAGGCTAAGACGTCACGCATCGTTTTCCATGAGATTACCAAACCCGCCATATTGCACGCCATTGCCAACCCGCGCCACCTTGACATGAGCCTTGTTGACGCCCAGCAGGCGCGTCGCGTGCTCGACCGCATCGTCGGCTTCAAGCTCTCGCCCGTGCTTTGGCGCAAGGTGAAGCCAGCCCTCTCGGCAGGCCGCGTGCAGAGCATTGCCGTAAAGCTCATTGTTGAGCGCGAGCGCGAGATACAGAAGTTCAAGAGCGAGCCCTTCTTCAGGATCAACGCCCTGTTCTGCGTGCCAGGCGATGGCAGCGAGGTGAAGGCGGAGCTTGACCAGCGTTTCAAGACCCACGATGAGGCTCGTGCCTTCCTCGACAGTTGCAAGGACGCTAAGTTCACCGTGAGCGACATCACCAAGGAGCCATTGGTGCACATGCCCGCGCCGCCATTCACAACGTCCACCTTGCAGCAGGAGGCTGCCCGCAAGCTCGGCTTCACAGTGTCGCAGACCATGATGATAGCACAGAGGCTATACGAGAGCGGACGCATAACCTACATGCGTACCGACAGTGTGCATCTGTCGTCGTTCGCCTTGAACGCCTGCAAGGATGAGATAATGAAAGACTATGGCAAGGAGTATGTGCGCAACCGCGAGTTCCAAACCAAGTCGAAAGGAGCGCAAGAGGCCCACGAGGCCATCCGCCCCACATTCGCCAACACCGACAAGGGCGAGTGGACGACGCAGGAGCGCCGCCTCTACGACCTTATCTGGAAACGCACAATAGCCTCGCAGATGGCTGAGGCCAAGATAGAGAAGACCACGGCGGTGGTGAACATCGACAACCGCCCCGAGCATTTCGTGGCAAATGGCGAAGTGGTGGTGTTCGACGGCTTCCTGAAAGTGTATCGCGAGTCGACCGACGATGAGGCGCAGGACGCTAAGCAGGAAGGCACCAACATCCTGCCAGCCATCAACGTGGGCGACAGCCTCGACCGCAAGGTCATAACCGCCACCGAGCGCTTCACCCAAGCTCCGGCGAGATACACCGAGGCAAGCCTCGTGAAAAAGTTGGAGAAACTCGGTATTGGCCGCCCAGCCACTTACGCCCAAACAATCTCCACGATCCAGCAGCGTGAGTATGTGGTCAAGGGCGACAAGCAAGGCATGGAGCGTTCTTACACCGTCGACACATTGGAGGGCTACGACACTACGCAGGAAAGCAAGGTGGAGTTCACTGGCTCACAGCGCGGCAAGCTCATACCTACCGACATCGGCACCGTGGTCAACGACTTCCTGCAAGCCAACTTCCCCGAGATAATGGACTATAACTTCACAGCCAAGGTGGAGGACGATTTCGATCGCATCGCCGAGGGCAAGGAAGACTGGCGAGACATGCTCCGCAAGTTCGACGACAATTTCGAGCCACAGGTGGAGAACGTCATCAACCAGCGTTCCGAGCACAAGGCTGGCGAGAGGCAGATAGGCGTGGACCCCAAGAGCGGCAAGCCCGTGTTCGTGAAGATAGGCCGCTTCGGCCCCGTGGTGCAGATCGGCGCCGCCGGAGGCGACGAGAAACCGCTGTTTGCCCAAATGCCGAAAGACAAGAGCATAGAGACCATCACGCTCGACGAGGCGCTCGAATTGTTCAAGCTGCCACGCAAGGTCGGCAAGTATGAGGGCACCGACGTCACCATCGGCGCGGGACGCTTCGGCCCGTATGTGCTTCACAGCAAGAAGTACGTGTCGATACCTAAGGGCGAGGACCCCATGGTTATAACCCTCGAACGTTCCATAGAGCTTATCGAGGCGAAGCGCAAGGCGGAGAAAGAACGGCATATCAAGACCTTTGCCGAGGATGCCAAGATGGAACTGCTCAAGGGTCGCTTCGGCCCATACATCGCCTACGACGGCAAGAACTATCACATCGACAAGAAGCTCCACGAGCGTGCCCTTGCCGGCGACATGTCTTACGATGAGTGCATGGACATCGTGAAAAACGCACCGGAGCCAAAGCCGCGAAGGGGGCGCAAAAGCTGATCGCCAATGAAGAGAATCATCATCATCGGATACATGGGGTCGGGGAAGACCACAGTCGGCCATGCCCTCAGCCAAGAAACGGGCATGCCTTTCTACGATCTCGATTGGTACATAGAGACACGCATGCACTGCACCGTGAAGCAAATATTCGACGAGAAAGGCGAGGAGGGCTTCCGAAAGATAGAGCACAACCTGCTGCATGAGGTGGCAGAGTTTGAGGATGTCATAATATCATGTGGAGGCGGCACGCCATGCTTCTTCGACAACATCGACTACATCAACAGCCAAGGCGAGACCGTCTACCTGAAGTGCTCCACCGACGTGCTCTACAAGCACCTCAAGATGGGAAAGACCGTCAGGCCGTTGTTGCTCAACAAGACCCCCGATGAGGTGAAGACGTTCATAGAGGCCCAGCTCAAGGAACGCGAGCCGTTTTATGGGAAGGCGAAGCACATAGTGGATGTGTCATTGATGGACAATAAGGAAAAAATAAAAATAACTGTTGACGCGATACGTAGCGAATTGGGAATATAATGAAAAAGTGGACAATAGAAGACTCTGAGGAACTCTACAACATCAAGGGTTGGGGAACCTCATATTTTGGCATCAACGAGATGGGACACGTCTATGTGTCGCCCGTGAAGAGCGACGTCAAGATAGACCTGCGCGAGGTCATGGACGACTTGGCACTCCGCGATGTCACGCCTCCGGTGTTGCTGCGCTTCCCCGATATTCTCGACAACCGCATCGAGAAGATGGCGGGATGCTATGAGAAGGCCAAGAAGGAATACAACTTCAAGGGCCAGAGCTACGTCATCTATCCAATCAAGGTCAACCAGATGCAGCCCGTAGTGGACGAGATAACGTCTCACGGACGCAAGTTCAACCTTGGCCTTGAGGCAGGCTCCAAGCCCGAGCTCCATGCCGTGATAGCCCAACAGTGCAAGAGCGACTCGCTCATAATCTGCAACGGTTACAAGGACGAGAGCTATATAGAGCTTGCCATACTCGCGCAGAAACTTGGCAAGCACATCTTCATCGTGGTGGAGAAGCTCAACGAGATAGACGTCATCGCCAAGACCGCCAAGCGCCTGAAGGTGATGCCCAACATCGGCATCCGCATCAAGCTGGCGTCGTCTGGCTCTGGCAAGTGGGCAGAGAGCGGTGGCGATGCCTCTAAGTTCGGACTCACCCCGTCTGAGCTTTTGGAAGCCCTGCTCAAGCTCGATGAGTATGGCTTGCACGACGGCATAAAGCTGATTCACTTCCACATCGGCTCGCAAATCACGAAGATACGCCGCATACAAAACGCCTTGACCGAGGCTGGTCAGTATTATGCCAACTTGAGGAAGATGGGCTACAACATCGAGTATGTGGATTGCGGCGGCGGACTCGGCGTCGACTATGACGGCACGCGCTCCAGCAACTCGGAGAGCTCGGTCAACTATTCCATCCAGGAATACATCAACGACTGCGTGTATGCCTTTGTGGACATAGCCAACAAGAACGACATTCCCCATCCCAACATTATAACCGAGAGCGGCCGCTCGCTTGCCGCCCACCACTCCGTGCTCATCCTCGACGTGCTTGGCGCCGCTTCGCTGCCAGAGATGCCAGAGGAGTTTGAGGCCAAGCCGACCGACCATCAGCTCGTGCGCGACCTTTACGAGATTTGGTGCCACATTGCCCCGAAGTCGATGCTTGAGGATTGGCACGACGCCGACCAGATACGTGAAGACTGTCTCGACATGTTCGCCCACGGCATGGTGGACCTCAAGACGCGCGCCGAGGTTGAGGCGATGTACTGGAGCGTTTGCCACGAGATCGACTCCATGGCAAAGCGCATGAAGCACGTTCCCGATGAGCTTCGTGGGCTCAACACGCTGCTTGCCGACAAGTATTTCTGCAACTTCTCGCTCTTCCAGTCGCTTCCCGACTGCTGGGGCATCGACCAACTCTTCCCCATAATGCCCATCGAGCGGCTCGACGAGCAGCCGACGCGCAACTGCACCCTGCAGGACATCACTTGCGACTCGGATGGCAAGGTGGCCAACTTCGCCGTGGGAGGCTCGCAGAGCAACGTGCTTCCCGTCCACGTGCTGCGAAAGAATGAGCCCTACTATATCGGCGCTTTCCTCGTGGGTGCCTATCAGGAGATCCTCGGCGACATGCACAACCTCTTTGGCGATACCACGGCGGCGCACATCACCGTGAAAGACGGCAGCTACCACATCGACCAGATAATAGACGGCGAGACGGTGGAGGAAGTGCTCGAATACGTGCAGTATAACCCCAAGAAGCTGGTGCGCCAGCTTGAGCAGTGGGTCACCAAGGGCGTGAAGGAAGGCAAGCTGTCGCTTGACGAGGGCAAGGAGTTCCTCGCCACTTACCGCTCTGGGCTCTATGGCTATACGTATCTTGAATAAGCGCGTAGCCTGAGACAGGCTGTCACGACACAACACGATCAATCCCATAAATCAGCACAATCCCATAAATCAGAAGAAGACAATGCGGAATATTACCATCATCAAGGTTGGCGGCGCCATCGTGGAAGACGAGAGCCGCCTCAACGATCTCCTCGACCGTTTCGCGCGTATCGACGGCCCAAAAGTGCTTGTCCATGGCGGCGGCAGAAGGGCGACGAAGGTGGCGGCGGCCTTGGGCATAGAGACGAAAATGGTGGATGGCAGGCGCGTCACCGATGCCGACATGCTCGAAGTGGTGACGATGGTTTATGGTGGATTGGTCAATAAGAACGTGGTGGCGCGGCTCCAGGCGCGTGGCGTCAACGCCCTCGGGCTGACCGGAGCCGACATGAACGTCATACTCAGCCACCGCCGCCCGCTCAAGAACGGTGTCGACTACGGTTTCGTGGGCGACGTAGACCAAGCAGACGGGCAGGCTCTGACCTCATTGCTTGAGCGTGGCGTCATACCCGTCATGGCGCCGCTTACCCACGACGGCAAAGGCTCATTGCTCAACACCAACGCCGACACCATAGCCGCGGAGACAGCCAAGGCGTTGACCCCGTTTTTTGACGTCACGCTCGTCTACTGTTTTGAGAAGGCTGGCGTGCTTGCCGATCCTGACGACGACGACAGCGTGATTCCGGTGATAACCAAGGCAGACTTCGCCACGCTCACCGCCAATGGCACAATCAGTGGCGGCATGAAACCAAAGATAGAAAACGCCCTCGCCGCCGTGGAGAAAGGCGTGAGGCGCGTCATCATAACCAAGGCTGAGGCATTAGGCACCAATGGCGGCACCACTATAGAATGATAAGTTTCCAGAATGATATCCTTCCGCTGAAAAACCAGCTATACCGCTTGGCACTGCGCATCACGCTCGACAGCGCCGAGGCTGAGGATATCGTGCAGGAAACCCTGATAAAGGTTTGGGACCGCCGCGAGTCGTGGACCGACATAGACAACATAGAGGCGTTTTGTTTCACCATTTGTCGCAACAAGGCGCTCGACTATGTGAGGAGCGTAGGCTCACACAACGAGAGCCTCGACTTATCGCAAAACGAGCGTCCCGACAGTTCTTACACGCCATCGCAGCAGACCGTTGTCAACGACCAAATGGCGATGGTGCGCCATATCGTAGACTCGTTGCCCGAGAAGCAGAAGTCGTGCATACAGCTTCGCGACTTCGAGGGGAAGTCGTATAAGGATATAGCAAGGCTTCTCGACATGACCGAGGAGCAAGTGAAGATAAACATCTTCCGAGGAAGGAAGACCATAAAGGAAAAGTTCGTCAGGATGGACGATTTTGAGGCAAAATAGTTCTTTAAAGTCGGCCGCGGCGTGTTTTTTTGTCTTAAAAATGCAAATCCACTTTGTCTTTTCCTTGTTTTTGATTACTTTTGCCCATTAAATGTTTAGACTTCAACAAATTAGCATTAGATAATAATTATACCAGATGTCGATAGAGATTAAAAGGGTAGAGACAAAGAAAGGGCTTGCCAAGTTCATAGACTTCCATTATGATCTTTACGAGGGCAACGCCTACGATGCCCCGACTTTGTTTTTAGATGACATGAACACACTCAGCCGTGACAAGAACGTCGCCTTTGACTTCTGCGAGGCAGAGTACTTCATGGCTTACAAGGATGGAAAGGTCGCGGGGCGCGTGGCTGCCATCATCAACAAGCGTGCCAACGAGAAGTTCGGCAAGAAGGACGTTCGCTTCGGCTGGATAGACTTCATAGACGACATAGAGGTGACAAGGGCTCTCTTCGACGCCGTGGAGGCGTGGGGCAAGAGCAAGGGCATGACCGCCATGGTGGGCCCACTCGGATTCACCGACCTCGACCCCGAGGGAATGCTCATCATGGGTTTCGACAAGCTCGGCACGATGCCCACAATCTACAATTACCCTTACTATCCAGAGCACATGGAGAAGCTTGGCGGATGGGTCAAGGACAACGACTACGTGGAGTATTACCTCCCCATGCCATCGGAGACGCCGGCGAAGTTTGCTAAGCTCTCTGCCATGATAGAGAAGCGCTACAACCTTCACGTGAAGAAGGTAACGATGAAAGACGTGAGGCAAGGCGACATAGTGCACGACATCTTCAGGCTCATCAACGAGACCTACAAGGACCTTTATGGCTATGTGGAGCTCACCGAGCGGCAGATCGACGATTACGTGAAGTCGTATATGCCCATGCTCGACCTCAACCTCGTCACCCTCGTGGTGGATGGCAACAAGGACGACAAGCTCGTCGGCGTGGGCATCACCATGCCGTCGATGGCGCGCGCCATGCAGAAGTGCCGTCGCGGCAGGCTGTTCCCCTTCGGCTGGTGGCACCTGCTGAGGGCGTTGAAGTTCCACAAGACCGAGGGCGTAGACTTGCTCCTCATCGGCTTCTTGCCCGAATACCGCACCAAGGGCGCCAACGCGCTGCTCTTTGCCGACCTCATCCCCCGCTATATCGACTACGGCTTCAAGTGGGGTGAGACCAACGTGGAGATGGAGGACAACAACAACGTGCAAAGTCAGTGGGGTAGTCTTGAGCACATCAACCACAAGAGAAGGCGTTGCTACAGGAAGAGCATAGGCTGATAAATATCGGTTCGGCTTTACGCTGAAATCGCGTTGCCTTTCCACCGCAAACGCGTTGCCTTTCCACCGCAATCGCGACGCCTTTACGGCGGGAAGGCAATGCCCTGAAAGAGTGGGGGGCGAACGATATTCAAATAAGACAGATTAGATAGAATGGCAGACCAAAATATCATCCCAACATCACCCGACACGCCATCGTATACCGATGACAACATTCGCCACTTGTCCGACATGGAGCATGTGCGCACGCGACCGGGCATGTATATCGGCCGCTTGGGCGATGGCAACTTGCCCGAGGACGGCATCTACGTGTTGCTCAAGGAGGTTATCGACAACTCCATCGATGAGTTCAAGATGAACGCCGGCGACCGCATAGAGGTAGACATAGACGACAACCTCCGCGTGTCTGTGCGCGACTATGGTCGTGGCATTCCGCAAGGCAAGCTCGTGGAGGCGGTGTCGATGCTGAACACCGGCGGAAAATACGACACCAAGGCATTCAAGAAAAGCGTAGGACTGAACGGTGTCGGCGTGAAGGCCGTGAACGCCCTCAGCTCGCGCTTCGAGGTCAAGAGCTATAGGGAAGGCAACGTGCGCGCACTCGTGTTTGAGAAAGGCAAGCTCAAGAGCGACAACACTGAACCGTCGAAGGAGGAGAACGGCACGTTCATCTTCTTCGAGCCGGACAACACGCTCTTCAAGAACTACTCTTTCCACGATGAGTTCGTGGAAACCATGCTCCGCAACTACACCTACCTCAACAGTGGGCTTACCATAATGTATAACGGCAGGCGCATCAAGAGCCGCAACGGCCTTGAGGACTTGCTTGTCGACACCATGACGACCGACTCGCTCTATCCCATCATCCACCTCAAGGGCGAGGACATAGAGGTTGCCTTCACCCATACCAACCAGTATGGCGAGGAGTACCATAGCTTTGTCAATGGCCAGCACACCACGCAGGGCGGCACCCACCAAAGCGCGTTCAAGGAGCACATAGCCAAAACCATAAAGGAATACTACGACAAGAACTATGAGTACACCGACATTCGCAATGGCATAGTGGCGGCAATCGCCATCAACGTGGAAGAGCCGGTGTTCGAGTCGCAGACGAAGATCAAGCTCGGCTCAACGCTCATGGAACCAGGCGGTGAGACCATAAACAAGTGTATCGGCGACTTCGTGAAGCGCGAGGTGGACAATTATCTCCACATCCACAAGGAAGATGTCGCCGACGTGCTGGAAAACAAGATCAAGGAAAGCGAGCACGAGCGAAAGGCCATGGCAGGTGTCACCAAGTTGGCGCGTGAGCGAGCAAAGAAGGCAAACCTCCACAACCGCAAGTTGCGCGACTGCAGGGTTCACTATAGCGACGCGAAAGACGACCGCAAGGAGGAGTCGAGCATCTTCATAACGGAGGGCGACTCGGCGAGCGGAAGCATCACCAAGAGCCGCGACGTGAACACGCAGGCCGTGTTCTCGCTGAGAGGAAAGCCCCTCAACTCGTTTGGACTGACCAAGAAAGTGGTCTACGAGAACGAGGAGTTCAACCTCTTGCAGGCAGCTCTCGACATTGAGGATGGCCTCGACAACCTGCGCTACAACAAGGTCATAGTGGCAACGGATGCCGATGTCGACGGCATGCACATCCGCTTGTTGCTCATCACCTTCTTCCTCCAGTTCTATCCCGAGCTCATCAAGAAGGGCCACGTCTACGTGCTCCAGACGCCGCTCTTCCGCGTGCGCAACCGCCGCACCAAGATAAAGAGCAAAAAGGTGATAGCCAATGCCGACGCGCGCCTTGCCGAGAACGAGAGGAAGGGCGACTTCATCACCCGCTATTGCTATAGCGAGGAGGAAAGGCTCAACGCCATACGCGACCTCGGACCCGACCCCGAGATTACCCGATTCAAAGGTCTGGGCGAGATATCACCCGACGAATTCGTCCATTTCATCGGTCCCGACATGCGTCTTGAGCAGGTGACGCTCCATAAGAACGACCAGGTGCAGAAGCTCCTCGAATACTATATGGGCAAGAACACCATGGAGCGACAAAACTTCATCATCGACAATCTCGTCATCGAGGAAGACCTGCCGCAAGACACCGATTTGATAGACTGACGCTTTGAAACACATTATTATAATGAAACACATCAAGCTCTTGCTCCATGCCATGCTTCTGCTGTTGCTTCTCTTCCTGTCGGCACCGGCACGGGCACAGTTGAAATTAGACTTTGGCAAGGACTCACCCCTGCGCAAGTTGCAGATCGCCGAAATTGCCATAAACAGTTTTTATGTCGACTCTGTTGACCAAAACAAGCTTGTGGAGGACGGCATCCGCGGAATGCTTGAGAAGCTCGATCCTCATTCTTCTTACACCACCGCCAAGGAGACGAAGGCGATGAATGAGTCGCTCAACGGCTCTTTCGAGGGCGTGGGCATACAGTTCAACATCCAGGAAGACACGCTGCTCGTGATTCAGCCCGTGGCAAAAGGGCCTTCCGAGAAGGTGGGCATCTTGTCTGGCGACCGCATCATAGCCGTGAACGACACGGCGATTGCTGGCGTGAAGATGAGCCGTGAGGAGATAATGAGGAGGCTTAGAGGCCCGAAGGGAACGAAGGTAAAGCTCACCATAGCAAGGCGCGGAATCGCGGAAAAGCTCCATTTCACCGTGGTTCGCGACAAGATTCCAGTGAAGACCATCGATGGGTGGTACATGATCGCTCCTGCTACCGGCTATGTGCGCATCGGCAGTTTTGGCGCCACGACCTACGATGAGTTCATGACCGCCGTCAAAGAGCTTAAAGGCAAGGGAATGCAGAACCTCATTCTCGACTTGCAAGACAACGGCGGCGGCTATTTGCAGGCTGCCGTGAGCATTGCCAATGAGTTCTTGCGAAAAGGCGACCTCATAGTTTATACGCAAGGCCGCCAAGTGCCAAGGGCGGAATACGTGGCGCAGGGCAACGGCAAGCTCGTCGATGGCAAGGTGGTGGTCTTGATAAATGAGTTCACGGCATCCGCAGCCGAGATAGTCACGGGTGCCTTGCAAGATCAGGACCGTGGCACGGTGGTGGGAAGGCGCTCCTTCGGAAAGGGATTGGTGCAACGCCCAGTGGAGTTCCCCGACGGGTCAATGATGAGGCTCACCATCGCACATTATTATACTCCGTCCGGCCGCTGCATTCAGAAGCCATACGTGAAGGGCGACCGCAAGGACTATGAGATGGAGCTCGACACGCGCTACAAGCACGGCGAGTTTTATTCTGCCGACAGCATCCATTTTGCCGACTCTTTGAAGTGTTATACCATCCGCAAGCATCGCGTGGTATATGGCGGAGGCGGTGTCATGCCCGACTATTTCGTGCCTCTCGACACCATGAGGTACACCAGCTTCCACCGCAAGCTGATGGCGAAGGGGATTGTGCTGGACAACGACCTTAAATACATGGACTCGCATCGCAAGCAGCTCAAGGCGAAGTATCCGCAGTTCAGCGACTATCTTGAGCAGTTCACGATTCCGCAACAGCTTGTCGACAGCATCATCAGCGAAGGCAAGAAGCAGAAGATTGAGCCTAAGGACAAGGCGGAGCTCGATCGCACCCTCGTTTACTTGCGTGCTCAGCTCAAGGCGCTCATCGCCCGAGACATTTGGGACATGAGTCAGTATTTCCAGGTGATGAACCAGCATAACGACATTGTAAGTAAGGCGTTGGAGGTGATAAACCAACCTTGACGAGGCGTTCCTGCTAAGGCAAGAAAGTTTGATGCCGTCTACTTTTGTATAAGAGCAAGCGTAAGCCGTTGATTCTGTAAATCAGCGGCTTACGCTTTTTTATATTGCTATGGAATCCACTTTTTAGGAACTAATCTTCATTTCGTGTTTTGTTTTTTACTATCTTTGCAGCACAAACCAAGAAAACCAAAAATTAATTTTTAACTCACATGAAACAAGCAAGACTAATTACCCTATTGGTAGCTCTGCTGTGTACTGCTGTGACGTGGGCCCAGGACGTATTGTTCAAGGGCACGGTCGTCGACCAGTCCGGTGAGCCAATCGTTGGCGCGTCCGTCATGGAGAAAGGTAGTTCCCGGGGAACTATCACAGACCTGGACGGCAACTTCTCATTCAAGGGCCAATCAGGCTCAACACTCGTCTTTTCCTATATAGGCTTCGTGTCGCAGGAGAAGAAAGGCGCCGCAGACATGCACATCACGCTCCTTGAAGATCAAAAGAGCCTTTCCGAGGTCGTCGTCATCGGTTATGGCGTGCAGAAAAAGAGCGTCGTGACGGCTTCCATTGCCAAGGTGGATGCCTCTGAGTTGGCAGGCACGGCTCCCGTGCGTGTCGACAACGCGTTGAAGGGACTTGCAGCCGGTGTGAACGTGACATCAAACTCAGGTCAGCCAGGCGCCGCCGCACGTATTCGCGTGCGTGGTACTGGTACCATCAACAACTCAGACCCACTCTACATCATCGACGGCATTCCTTACGAAGGCTCGTCTGGCATCGACGCTCTCAACCCGAACGACATCGAGAGCATTGAGGTGCTTAAAGACGCTGCCTCTGGTGCCATCTACGGAGCGCGTGCCGCCAATGGCGTTGTGCTTGTCACAACCAAGCAAGGCAAGAGCGGCAAGGCACAAATCAGCTACGACTTCTCTTATGGCTGGCAGTCGAAATGGCGCAAGCGCGACGTGCTCAACGCCACCGATTATGCCATACTGCAAAACGAGCAGTACGTCAACTCGGGCCAGGCTCCTCTTTACGCTGACCCATACCATCTGACAGACATCAACGGCAACGCCGTCACCACCGGCACCGACTGGCAGGACCTCGTGTTCAACGACAACGCGCCGGTGCAGAAGCACGACGTCTCCGTCAATGGCGGAAACGACCGCGTGAAGTATTACCTCTCAATGGGCTACTATGATCAGGAAGGTATCGTTGGCGGAAACTACGGCAAGTCTAACTATAACCGTATGACTTTGCGTTCCAACACCAACATGAACGTTATCGACGCCACCAAGGAGCGCAACTTCCTCAACAAGCTCGACCTCAGCGTCAGCCTCTCTTATGCCCGCATCAAGAGCACGAGCATCGACGCCAACTCCACTTGGGGCTCGGTGCTTGGATCCGCACTGGCCTTGTCGCCAATACTTCCGCCTTTTGTCACCGGTGACGCCGCTACGGCGCAGCACAACCGCTATACTTATACCGATTACTCAAAAGACTCGAAAGGCGTGCTCACTCCATACGACGACGTGAAGGACAAGAACGGCAACATCGTTATGATTCCTGGCACGGCCTACAACGAGATGAACAACCCGCTCGGCCTGCTCCTTGAGCCTTCGCAGCCATCATGGAGCCACCACTTCACGGGCAACTTCTCTGCTGAGCTTGGCGTGATAGACAACCTCAAGTATCGCTTCTCATACATGGCCGACATGGCATTCTGGGGATCGGAGACAGCTACCGTGCAGACTTACTACAACTCTGCCAACAACAACGCGCAGTATACCAGCGCAACGGTGAACAACTGCCGCAACACCACATGGCAGGTGGAGAACACGCTGACCTACGACAAGACTTTCGGCGACCACCATATCAATGTAGTGCTCGGACAAAGCGCGTTGTCGTACAGCGGCTATCAGATCGACGGCTCCAATAAGTACCTTGTCAATCCTCTCAAGCCTTCAATAGCTTATTCCAACGGCAACTATCGCCTGACGTATACCGACGACGGCACTGTGAACGGCGCCGTGGTAGACCACTCCGTGAACGCTTACCCATACGATCCTTACAAGATGACTTCGCTCTTCGCGCGTCTCTCTTACAACTACCAGGAGCGCTACATGGCTCAGGTCACTCTTCGTCGCGACGGTTCAAGCCGCTTCGGCTCTAACCATAAGTTCGGTACCTTCCCATCTGTTTCGTTGGGTTGGAACATCGCCAACGAGCCATATCTCAAGATGCCACAATGGTTGAACATCCTCAAGGCCCGCTTCTCTTGGGGTAAGAACGGTAACGACAATATCGGTAACTTCCGTTACACGGTCAACACGGCATCGGGCAACAACTATTACTTCGGAAATCCTGTCAACCTCACGCTTGGCTCTAAGGCAAGCGGCCTCGCCAACCCCGACCTGAAATGGGAGGAGAGTGAGCAGACTGACATCGGTCTCGACTTCGCGTTCTTCCATTCTGCGCTTACCTTCACGGTCGACTATTTCAACAAGCGCACCAATGGCATGCTGATGACCATGAACATTCCTTCATACGTTGGTGAGTCGAAGCCTATCGGCAACGTGGGCGACATGCGCAACCGCGGCGTGGAGTTTGAGCTTGGTTACAAGTGGCACGTTTCCGACGCCACCTTCTCAATCAAGGGCAATGCCTCTTACCTGAGCAACAAGTTGCTGGAATACGGCAACGACACTGGTTACGCCGACCTCGATAGCTTCCAGGGCATTGGCACAATCACCCGCGCCGAGAACGGTCATCCTTTCCCATTCTTCTATGGTTACAAGACCGCCGGCATCTTCCAGACATTGGATGAGGTCAACAGTTATGTCAACGCAGAGGGCAAGCCCATCCAGCCAAACGCGCAGCCCGGTGACGTGCGCTTCGTCGACGTCAATGGTGACGGACAGATCGACAACAACGACCGTACCGACATCGGCAACGGAACGCCAAAGTGGACCTACGGCATCAACTTCAACGCCTCATGGAAAGGCTTCGACTTCAACATGTTCTGGCAGGGCGTGGCTGGTGTCGACGTATTCGACGCCACGCACCGTTCCGACATCGCCTCGGTCAACTATCCTTCTTGGATGCTCGGACGTTGGACAGGCCCAGGCACGTCTAACAAGATTCCACGCCTGTACAACGGTGACGCCAACAACTGGCAGTCGAGCGACCTATACATCTTCGACGGCTCATATCTCCGCTTGAAGAACATCACCTTGGGTTACACCCTCCCGAAGAACCTTACCATGAAGCTTATGGTGGAGCGCCTGCGCTTCTATGTCAGCGCGGAGAACGTGTTCACGTTCACCAAGTATCATGGCTTCGATCCTGAGATTGCCTCTGGCGGCACATCGCTTGGCGTAGACTATGGTGTCTATCCGCAAGCCCGCACATGGACTGTTGGATTCAACATCACACTTTAACATCTCACTTCCTTAATTCTAAAACATCATGAAGAAATCAAATATATTCATTCTTGGCATCGTGAGCCTGGCCACTGTCGGGCTGACGGGATGTGGCGAGGGCTTCCTTGGAGTGGAGTCGCCAACCTCCGACGATGTCAACGAATACTATACCACCGATGAGCATATACAAGAGGCGTTGACGGCCTCTTACGACCCTCTCCACTGGGCAGACTGGGGCAATGGCAGCTATGCGCCAATAACCCTTTGCAGCGATATCATGAGCGACGACTGCTATCCAGGCGGTGGCAACGCGAGCGACATGCTGGCTTGGCAGTTGATGTTCAACTTCAAGGCCACTTCTGAGAACACGCTGTCGTCTTTGTGGACCGACGAGTACAGTGGCGTGAAGCGCTGCAACGACCTTCTCAGCTATGTGGACAAGGCCCTTGCCACAGAAGGCACCGACCTCACGCAGGAGAAAGCCGACTCTTACACGGCACAGGCACGCGTGCTGCGCGACTACTACTACATGATCCTGTGGAAGTTCTGGGGCAACATCCCTTACTACACTCAGAACCTCAGTGGCGACTACAAGGCTCCGCAGCTCAAGGCCGACGAGGCATACAGCAACATCGTTACCGACCTTGAGGAAGTTCTCGGCAAGTATGGCTCCGTGCTGCCGATGAAGGCGTCCACCGGCAACGAGGGACGCGTGACCAAGGCCTTCGCCTACATGGTCTACGCAGAGTTGGTGATGTACCAGAACGACGAGAGCCGCTACGCCAAGGCTTTGGAATACATGAACGAGATTATCCAGAGCGGGCAATATGCCATCAACCCCGACTTCAAGGCCCTGTGGACTGAGAGTGGCGAGTGGTGCTCAGAGAGCATCTTCGAGATCAACTACGACGACAACAACCACCAGCGTGGCTGGAGCTCGCCTCTCGCCGTGGGTGGCACCGTGTTGCCGCGTCTTCTTGGCCCTCGCGGCTGGACGTCTGGCGTGGCTGGCGTTGACAACGGTTGGAGCTTCGGCCCCGTGCGCCATTCCATTTACGACATGTACTCAGGACAGGATGCTCGCCGCGACGTGTCGATCTTCGATGCCGACAAAGTTGCTGCCGAGAATGGCATTAGCTACACTGCCGGATACATGAACACAGGTCTTTTCCAGGGCAAGTACCTGCCAATGGTCGACAACGTGAAGGACGCCGGTTGGGACGCTGACCTCAACTTCAACAACAACTTGCGAGTCTATCGCTATGCCGAGACGTTGCTCAACGCCGCCGAGCTGCTGCTCCGCACCAATGGCAGCAACGCCACCGCGTTGAAGTATGTCAACATGCTGCGCCAGCGCGCAGGCATCGCCGACCTGACCAGCGTCAACCTCGACGCCGTAGCCAACGAGCGTCACTTGGAGTTCCTTGGCGAGGGCAAACGCTATTGGGACCTCGTGCGCACGGGCAAGGCCGCCACGACTCTCGTGCCCGACGAGGAAGGCAACCGCACGGCCTCGTGGACAGAAAGCAAGAAGTATCTCCCAATACCACAGAGTGAGATATCTGCCGATCCAAATCTTCAACAGAACAACTATTAGTATTAGTGTAAAGGATAATAAAAGAATAGTATCATGAAAACAAAGATATTCGTTACATGTCTCGCGGCCTTGGCTCTTGTGGCATGCTCGCCAGAAGAGTACAGCGGCGCTGACCCAAACGGTCTGCCGCAGGTGAGCGACTATGCTGACGCCTTCAAGGTGACAGTAGACCAGAACACAAACCAGGCGCACTTTGACTTCGACCAGTCTGTCCAAGGTGTCACGCCGGTGTGGATTATCAATGGCTCGCGTTATTCCTCTGCTTACAAGGATTCTTCCTACTACCGCAAGGCGGGCGACTACACCGTGGAGTGCAAGGTGAAAAACCGCAATGGCATATCCGACGGAAGCCTGACCAAGACATTCCATGTGGACAAGACCAAGATGAGCGGTTTCGGCGGCTTCGTTGCCGACAGCGACTTCAACCTCTGGCGCAGCGAGGATGCCTCGGCCCACAAGCCAAGCATGTTCTACTACGCCCCGGGATGGAGCCAGATAGCAGACCCGTCGTATAGCATGGAAGGCTACGACTACGAGGGCATCTCCCTGCCGACAGCCACCACAGACCAGTGGCAAGGACAGATGCACTTGCCATCCAACATCTCGCTCTCGTCAGACAAGAGCTACGACTTCTCCGTCATCCTCACCTCCAACACCGAGCACAACGGCGTTACCATCAAGGTGACCGACGCGTCTGACGACAACAACTTCCTCTTCGTGGAGAAGGCTACGCTGAAAGCCGGTGAGCCCGTTTGCTTCTGGAAGAGCGACGTGAAGGGCATCGACGCGGCGCAGATAAAGATCGTGTTCGACTTTGGCGGCAATGCCGACAACACGACTATCAACGTGGAGAACATCGTGCTGAAAGACCATGCCAACGACGACGGCACCGTGCTGCCAGAGGTCGTGGAAGACCCAACGGTCTACACCTACGACTCGCCAAACAACATCTGGAAGCAAATCGACGAAAGCTTCGACGAGTCGATGATGACCTTCTATTATGCCCATGGCGACAGCTGGGAGTCCAACCCCGACCCGATAGGCTTCAAGTCGCTCGGCGGTGGCAAGTACCAGGTGACGTTGCCCGACGAGAGCAACAACCAATGGCAGGCCCAGGTGATATTCCACACCGAGACCCTTGGCAAGCTCTTGCCTGTGGCGGCTGGCGAGAACTATGACGTGCGTGTGAAGCTGCATTCCACCACCGACATAGCTGGCGTCACCTTCAAGGTGGTGAGCGTCGACGACGCCAACGTGTTCTTCACGGATGGTCGCCACGACATCGCAGCTGACACCGAGACCGAGATCAAGGTGCCTGCAAAGTCGCTCTCTGCCGATGCCTCATCGGTGAACGTGGTGTTCGACTTCGGTGGCGCGCCCGCCGGATCGGTAGTCACCATCAGCGACATCACCATTCAGAAAACAGCGAAATAAGACCATTCAACCTTAGGGCATGCCATGCGGAAGGCGTGGCATGCCCTTTCTAATTTCTATTGGATACAATTTAACCATGAAAATAAGCAATTTGCTCTTATTGTTCTTCATGTTCCTGTCTGTGACGGCTTGTGGCGGCAATAGCGGCGGCGACAACAACGTTGCCACGTCGACCCTCACGGCTTCACCGACAAACATCAGTTGTCCGGCAGAAGGCGGGACGTTCACCGTGGCTGTCACCGACGCGCCAAAGGAGTGGCGCGCCTACACGGAAGACAGTTGGATGAAGGTCAGCACCACGGGAACCACATCGAAGAGTGGCTCCGTGAGCGTCACCATCGAGGCCAACAGCGGCAAGGACGCGCGCACTGGCAACGTGAAGATTGTGTCGGGCGTCCAGGCCGTCACCATCCCCGTAGTCCAGCAGGCTCCTGCCTCCACGGTTGACCCATCGGACGAGGACATCAAGGCCCCTGAAGGATACAAGCTGGTGTGGCACGATGAGTTCACCGGCAAGACCTTGGGCACCGACTGGACCCATGAGATACAAAACGCCGGCTGGGTGAACAATGAGTTGCAGTATTACGTGAACGACGGAAAGACCACGACCGTCTCTGATGGCGTGCTTAACATCACGTGCTACAAGAACGATGCCGGACGCGTTTGCTCGGGCAGGGTGTACGCTTGCCGCAAGACGGGATGGAAGTATGGCTGGATTGAGGCGCGCATCATGTTGCCAAAGGGCAAGGGCACTTGGCCCGCCTTCTGGATGATGCCTGTCAACTTCAAGAGCTGGCCGGAAGACGGCGAGAACGACATCATGGAGGAAGTGGGCTACAACCCCAACTACGTGTCGTCCACGATCCACTGCAACGCATACAACAATGGCGGAACGGCTAAGGAACACAAGGAGAAGTATCTCGCCAACGCCGAGGGCGGATGGCACACCTACGCCTGCGAGTGGACCGAGGATTACCTTGCCTACTACATCGATGGCGAGAAATACTACTCTTACACTCCCGACAACAAGACAAAGACCTATTGGCCATTCAACGAGCCTTTCTACGTGATCCTCAACCTCGCTTGGGGCGGAAGCTGGGGCGGACTGCAAGGTGTCGACGAGTCGGCGTTGCCTGCCACGATGAAGGTCGATTACGTCAGGGTGTTCCAAAAGAAATAACACGATGCATTCGTTGCCATTTGCAGGGGCGGCCCCTGTGGCCGTCCGCAACCCGAAAGGCAAATAACCTTTAATGTTATAACATTATGAAAAAGACAATATTGTTTTTATCGCTTGCCCTCTCTTGTCTTTCGCTTCATGCCCAAAAGAAGCCAATGAACGAGTTTGTTGACGACTTGATGGCCAAGATGACGGTGGAGGAGAAGATAGGCCAGCTCAACCTCATGCCCGGAACCGACCTCACCACAGGCGCCAAGACCAACTCGCCGCTGGTGGACCTGGTGGAGAAAGGCATGCTTGGAGCGGTGCTCAACACCAAAGGCGCTGCCAAGGTGCGTGCCTTGCAGGAGGTGGCGGTCAAGAAGAGCCGCCTCCACATCCCCCTCATCTTCGGTCTCGACGTGATCCACGGCTACGAGACGGTGCTCCCACTGCCGTTGGCGCAAGCCTGCTCGTGGAATCCGCAAGCCATAGAGGCTGGCGCGCGCATGGCCGCCGAGGAAGCCACGGCGAGTGGCATCTGCTGGGACTACAGCCCGATGGTGGACGTCGCCCTCGACGCCCGTTGGGGCCGCGTGGCTGAAGGCTACGGCGAGGATCCTTACCTCTCGTCGGTGATAGGCGTGGCTGCCATACGTGGCTACCAAGGCTCAGGCGAGCAAAACGGATATGCCAAGAACGAGCTTATGGCGTGCCTGAAACACTATGCCCTCTACGGAGCATCGGAGTCGGGCCGCGACTACAACACGGTGGACATGAGCCGCCTGCGCATGTACAACCAATACTTGCCGCCCTACGAGGCAGCAGTGAAGGCGGGTGTGGGCTCGGTGATGTCGTCGTTCAACGTCGTCGACGGCATGCCAGCCACTGGCAACCGTTGGCTGATGACCGATGTCCTGCGCGGCCAGTGGGGCTTCGGTGGCTTCCTTGTCACCGACTACGGCTCTATCGGCGAGATGACCAACTGGGGCTTCGGCGACCAGAAGCAGAGCACGGCGCAAGCCATGACTGCCGGCACCGACATGGACATGTGCTCCTCGGCTTATCTCGCGCAGTTGAAGGCTTGCCTTAGCGACGGCACCGTGACCATGGCGCAGATTGACCAAGCCGTGCGTCGCGTCTTGGAGGCTAAATACAAGCTCGGGCTCTTCGAAGATCCTTACCGCTATTGCGACGCAAAGCGCGAGAAGAAGGAGCTCTACACCGCCGAACATCGCCAGACGGCACGCGACATTGCCGCGCAGACCTTCGTGTTGCTGAAGAACAACAAGAACGTCCTGCCGCTGAAAAAGCAAGGTTCCATCGCTCTCATAGGCCCTCTTGCCGACACTCGCAACAACCTTCCTGGATGCTGGTCGACGGGCGACAAGCCTGAGAAATACAGCACGATAAAGGAGGCCATGCAGCGCTATCTCGGCGACAAGGCTACGGTGGTCTATGCCCAAGGCTCCAATATATACGACGACAGCGTGCACCAGGCTTCGGTCGACTTTGGTCGCCCCATACCGCGTGGCGACGGCAAGCAGATGCTGGTCGAGGCCCTGAAGGTAGCGAAAAACGCCGATGTCATCGTGGCTTGCCTCGGTGAAATGGCGGAAATGAGCGGTGAAAGCTCGGCTCGTACCGACCTTACCATGCCCGACGCTGAGGCTCGCTTGCTGAAGGCTCTCGTGAGGACGGGCAAGCCCGTGGTGCTGCTCAACTTCGCCGGTCGTCCCACCGTGCTCTCGTGGGAGAGCGAGAACGTGGACGCCATCATGAACGTTTGGTTTGCCGGTTCTGAGACGGGCGACGCCATTTGCGACGTGCTCTTTGGCGACAAGGTGCCCACGGGCAAGCTGGTCAACAGTTTCCCACGCACGACGGGCCAGGAGCCGCTCTACTATAACCATCTCAACACGGGTCGCCCCGTGGAGGATGGCAGCAAGGTGTTCCGCAAATACCAGAGCAACTACACCGACGTGACCCAGGGTCCGCTCTATCCTTTCGGCTACGGCTTGAGTTACACCACTTACAGCTACAGCCCCGTGACGCTTTCTTCTGCGACAATGACAGTAGGTAGCAAGGTTACGGCAACTGCCACCATCACCAACACGGGCAGCCGTGATGGCGATGAAATCGTGCAATTCTACATCCGCGACCGCTTCGCGAGCATCGTGAGACCGGTGAAGGAGCTTAAAGGCTTCCAGCGCATCCACCTTGCCAAGGGCGAGAGCAAGACGGTGAAGTTCGACATCGATGCCACCACTCTTAGCTATTATGACAGCGAGGGCAAGGCGGTGCTTGAGCCAGGCGACTTCGACATAATGATTGGCGCCAACAGTGCCGACGTGCAGACAGCGAAGCTCACTTTGACGAAATAGAAAATCGGCAACGGTTGCGCCACTTCGCGACCAAAATCATGGCGCATCGGCTTCACGCCGCAATCGCGTTGCCGTTGCGCCGCAATCGCATCGGCTTTGCGCCGTAATCGCGCCGCGTTTGCGCCGCAACGGTGATGCCTTTACGTTGCAAGGGTGAAGCGGTGATATGGCACGGCAATGACGTTGCGCTGAATATAAACAGACAGGGGCGGTCCTAACGGGCCGCCCCTGTTGGGTTTTAAGTTTGGTCTTGAAGTTATTTTTCAGGTATATACGTAAGTAATTACGTTAGTCTTGGTATCCTGCGTTTTGTTTCCAGTTGGTGTTCTCTTCCATCACCGACGTTGGCACGGGGAACACGCGGCGCTGCTTGTCGAAGTTGGCGTTTGCGAATCCCTTCTTGTGGAAGCCATACTCACTTTCGAAGGTTCCGAAGCGAATCATGTCGTTTCGACGCCAGTTCTCGTCGAAGAACTCGCGGCCACGCTCGTCGAGCAGCTCTTTCAGCGAAGGGGCGTGGTCCAGCAGAGGCGCGTTGACATAGGCGCGTATCTGGTTGAAGAGGCTCTGTGGCGTGTCGCCATTGGTGGCGTTGGCACCGCGAAGCAAGGCCTCGGCCTTCTCCAGCAGAATGTCGGCGTAGCGGAATATTGGCACGTCGTTGCTCTGGTAGCGGTCGTGTTCGGCAAACTCGTTAGGGTTGGGGTAGAACTTTATCGAGCGGTAGCCCTGTCGCCATCCGTCGGGTGTGGCACCGGCGTTGAGCTGTGCCTCGCCGCCGTTTTTCAGCGTGATGGTCTTGGTGAACTCCAGTTGCGATCCATTGTATATGTAGGGCGTCGATGTCTCCTCGCCCGTTATGGCGTCGTGGATGAACACCTTCCCCATGAGCACGCACTTGTTGCGCTCGTCGCCTTCGAGGGTGAAGAGGTCGCTGAACTCCGGGTTCATGGCGCAGATGCCGGCGCACGACTTCTTCATCAGCCCGTTGTAGTAGCCTGTTGGCGAGCCTTGGTCTATCTTCCTGAACGTGCGAAAGCGCCCGTAGAGCATGCCTTGGGCAGACACGCAGTCGTAGGGCATGGCGTAGATGAAGTCTTTTATCTGCGAGCCGTTGTCGTAGAGGAACTTCTTGCGGTAGTTGTCTGAGAGGTCGAAGAGTCCGCTCTTTATGATGTCGTCGCAGTATTGCACCGCGTCGTTGAGCTTGGCGTTTGCCGTGGTGGCAGGGTCATAGTCGGCAACGTTGCCGCAGGTGTAGACCGCCCAGTTCATGTAGAGCTTCACCAGGAGTGCCTCCGCCATCCACTTGTTTGGCTTGCCGTAGGTCGAGGCGTCGCTTGCCGCGGAGAGGTCGGGCAGGCACTCTTTCAGCTCCTTCTCGATAAACTCAGCCACGTCCTTGCGGGGCTTGCGCTCAATGGCCTCGTTGTCGTCGTATATCTTGTCCAATATTGGCACGTCGCCATAGCTGTCCATCAAGATGAAGTGGTAGAAGGCGCGCACGGCGCGCAGGTTGGCGACGTATCGCTTCGTGGTGGCATTGTCAGTCTCCGCCAGCTCGTTGATGAGCTTGTTGCACCTCGTTATGCCTCCTGCCACGTCGCTCCACCAGTTGAGCGGCTTGTCGCTTGCGATGAAGGTGTGCAGGGTAGGGTTGATGTTCTCCGCCCCGTCGTAGTAGTCGCCGTCGAAGCTCAGGCCGGTGGCCTCGTCGGAGGCGAACGTCTGGTAGCGGTTGTAGTTGTTGCCAAGCTGCTCGCGGAAGGCGTAGTAGGCGTCAGCCATCTTTCCCTCCAAGGCTATCTCCGACTCGGTAGGATATTGCGTCAGCTTCGACTTGATGTCAACGTCGAGGTCGGTGCACGATGCCGTTGCCATGGTGACAATGGCCGCCGCCATTAATAGTTTCATTTTTCCCATGATAGCTTAATCATTAAAAGTTGACCTTCACGCCCAGCATGAACGTGCGAGTGTGTGGATAGTAAGAGTTTCGCCACTGTATGCCGGGCATCAGTCCGCCGAGGTCCACCTCTGGGTCTGTGCCTTTGTAGCCGGTGATGGTGAACACGTTGTTGCAGGTGGCATACACGGAGAGCTGGCTTATCCAGTCGGCTATCTTCCCGAAGTCGTAGGCCAGGGTGAGCGTGGACAGGCGCAGGTAGCTGCCGTTCTCTATCCAGCGGTCGGATGGCGCCTGCGAGTTCACGTCGCCATACTTCTGGTTGGTGAGGCACTCTTTCAGCACGTTCTTGCCTTGCGAGATGAGGCTCACGCAGTTGCCCTGCGCGCGCAAGGCGTTGAAGATCTTGTTGCCGAGCACGCCTTGGAAAAACGCGTTCAGGCTCCAATGCTTGTACGACAGCGTGTTGTTCCATCCGTAGGTGAGCTTAGGCTGCGCGCTGCCCGTCTTTGTGCGGTCGCTTTCCTGGGGCTTGGTTGTCGTCTCGCCGGTGCGCTCGCCAGTGGCGGGGTCGTGGACATAAAACTGGCTGACGCCGTTGTCGTCGTAGCCTGCCCACTCGTATGTGTAGAATTGGCCGATGGGACATCCTTCCATGATGCGCTGCACATAGACGCCGTTGTTGCCGGTGATCTTGCAGTCGGCCTCGTTGATATAGTTCACCGAGAACGTCTGGTTGGAGAGCTTCTCCACCTTGTTGCTGTTGTGCGAGAGGTTGATGCCAGTGGTCCACTTGAAGTCTCTCGTCGTCACGGGCACGGCGTTTATGTTGAGTTCCACGCCCTTGTTGCTGATGTCGCCCACGTTTGCGGTCATCGTGCCGAAGGCGTAGCGGTTGGTCGACACGGGGTAATAATAGATGAGGTCGGACGTTCGCTTGTCGTAGTATTCCAGCGTTCCCGACAACCTGCCTCCGAAGAAGCCGAAGTCGATGCCGATGTTGAACATTCCCGTGCGTTCCCATTTCAGGTTGGGGTTGGAGTTGTTGGTTGCGCCGATGGTGTGCATGTTGGTGGTTTGCCCCTTCGAGTCGGTGTATTGGAACCATCCCGTTGCCGCATAGGTTTGCATTGCGGTGAAGGCATCGAAGCCAAGCGAGTTGCCACTGACGCCATATCCGGCGTGCAGCGAGAGGTTGTCGAAGACGTTGAGGTTCCTTATGAAGCTCTCCTCGCTCAGTCGCCATGCCGCGCTCACCGAGGGGAACGTAGCCCAGCGGTTGTTCTTGCCGAAGGCCGACGAGCCGTCGCGGCGCAGTGTGACCTGGAAGCTGTACTTGTCGGCATATGAGTAGTTGGCGCGTCCGTAGAAGGAAATCATGCGCAGGGTCGACAAGTTGCCGCTCTCCACGGCGTCGATGCCGTCGATCTTGTTGGCGAAGGTCAGGTCGTAATACTTCAGGTTGTCGTTGTAGAAGTCTTTCACTGTCAGTCCGAAGCCATCGTCTTGGTTGGACTCTTCCCATGAATATCCCGCCATGAAGCCAAGTCGGTGGTCGTCGCCGATGTTGGCTTGATAGTTGGCATAGGTCTCAAACACCTTCTTGCCGCTGAAGTAGGTGCTGCGTGTGGCTTGTCCGTTGCTTTGCGTGATTTGCGATTGGGTGGAGTGGTAGATGGACGTGATGTTCTGCCTGTCGGAGTAGGAGAACTGCGCGCTCCAGGTAAGGCCCTTCAGGATGTTGAGGTCCGCCTTTCCGGTGACTTGAAGCCGCTTCTTCACATAGTTCATAATGTCCTCGTTGATCATCGACACGGGGTTGTAGTAGTGGGTGACGCTCGACGAGCTGAACCAGCTGCCATCCTCGTTTCTCACGGGCTGTATCGGGGAATAATATGCCATGGCATCGGTCACGCCCTCGCCCCAGTCGCCACCGCTTGGCACGTCGTTGCTCTCCGTGCGACTGTAGTTCACGCCAAGGGCGAGGCTAAGCCTGTCGTGCAGCACTTTCGATTGTGCCAACGCCCTTGCCGAGAAGCGCTCCTTGTCGGTTGCCTTTATCACGCCTTTGCGGTTGAGGTAGTTGAGGCTGACGTTGTAGCTCGACTTTTTTGTTCCGCCACTCACCGAGAGGTTGTGGTTGTGGCTTAAGCCCGTGCGCTCCACCTCTTTCTGCCAGTTGGTGTCGGCGCCCTTGTCGTCTGGCAGTGTGAAATTGTTCGCCTTGGCATAGTTGCGCAGGTCTGTGGCTGTGGCAAGGTCCAAGTCTTTCGACACGCTTTCCACGGCGACGTAACCCCGATAGCCTATTCGCGCCGTGCCGTTGCGGCCTTTCTTTGTCGTCACGATGATGACACCGTTGGCGGCCTTCGAGCCGTAGATCGCCGTTGCCGTGGCATCGCGCAGCACGTCGATGCTCTCGATGTCGTCTGGCGACAACAGTGAGAGGTCCACTCCTGGCACGCCGTCCACGATGTAGTAAGGCTGCATCGCCTCGCCAGTGCGAAGCGTGGAAGCTCCGCGAAGGGTGACAGAGGGCTCGCCGTTGGGGTCTGCCGTGGTGGTAACAACCAGTCCGGGCACCTTGCCTTGCAAGAGCTCGCCAGGCGATGTCACCACGCCAAGGTTGAGGTCCTCTTGCTTTAGTGTGGTGATAGAGCTGGTCACGTCTTTTCTTCTCATTGTGCCGTAGCCCACGACCACCACTTCGCTGAGCGTCTTGTCGTCTTCCTGCAGCACCACTTGGTCGCTTTGCGCCGCGTTGAGCGTTTGGCTCGTGAAACCCAGGAACGAGAATTGCAGGCGTTGCGTGGGCGTGGCGTCGATGGAATAGCGGCCGTTGCCGTCGGTGATTGTGCCTTTCTTGCTTCCCTCCACTCTCACCACAACTCCTGCCAACGGGTTTCCTTTGGCATCGACCACGGTGCCTCTGATGTCGCTTTCGGCAAAAGCCGTGGAGCCAGCAACGAGGAATGAGCTTGCCAACAGGCAGCGTCTCCAGTTCCTCAGGTTGCTTCTTTTATTGTAATGCATTTCGATAATTTGGATTTTCTTAATCTAATAATGTTTTTGTTTAATCATTGTTTATACCATTTGCCGGCATGATATCTTAACGAGAAAAATGCACGTCAAATGTTATAACGTTCTTTCTTACAAAGATATATTACGTAATGAGAATGACGAAAACTATTTGCTTTGTGGGAGTTTTGATGGTTTGCCGCATCCTCCATGTGCAAAATTAAGCCTTAATACTGAATTGCGCAAATAAATGCACGTCTTTAATCTCTTTTTATGTGAAAATTTGCACGTTACGTGGTAATTTGAATCACAATGGCGTGCCATTTAGAAATGATTGATTAAATTTGCACATGCTTGTTGTATTTGAATTTTTCGCACACATCATAGCAAAGACCAAAACCAAAATAACTGACGATTTACATCATGAGAAAAGCTCTTTTGACATTCGCGTTCTTGCTGGCGAGCCTCGTGTCTATGGCTCAAGACCCTTGGCGATTGGAGGCAAACATTGGCACGGACAAGTATTATGGAGAGACGGTGGCCAATGGAATGCTTGGCCTCGTGTCGAGCGATGAGCCTTTGAAGACGACGTCGACGGTTCTCGCAGGCTGCTACGACAAGTTTGGTAGGGGAGAGGTGAGCAACTTCCTTGCCGGCTTCAACTTCCTCAATACGGTATTGACGGTTGATGGCGTGACGGTAGGCAAAGGCAACGTCTCCGAATATAGTCAGGCGCTGGACATGCGCAATTCCGTTTTCGAGGGCGACTTTAAATACAAGGACAAGGCGAGGGTGAAATACCAGATTGTTTCACTTCGCCAACTGCCTTATTGCGCTGTGCTTGTGGTCGATGTGACGCCGCTGAGCGACTTCACCCTTGGCGTGACCAACACGCAAGAGTTGCCCGAAGGATTCAAGACGCCGCTCTTCCGCTATGAGGTGACTGCAAAAAACAGTCGGACCCAAAAAGCCTCACGGTTGCTGTCCACCGATTGCGCCAGTCCTACGGGCAAGGTGCGCATGGCTTGTTGCTCGGAGTTCCTCTTCCCCCACGACGCGGAAAAGCCCGAGATAACGTCAAACAAGGGTGAGAGCTCTGTCAGTCAGCAGTTCGCTTGCCAGATGAAGAAGGGCAAGGCGTTTCGTTTTGTGGTGGCTGGCACGACGATGTCGTCGGCTCATCATCCCGACCCTATCAATGAGGTGAAGCGCCTTACGATAGCGTGCCAATATGAGGGCGTGGACAGGTTGCTCTCCCGCCACAAGGCATTGTGGGGCGATTTGTGGAAGAGCGACATCATAATAGATGGAGACCCTCAGTCGCAGCAAGATGTCCACGGCATGATGTACCATCTCTATGCCTTCCTTCGCGAGGGAAGCAGCCAGAGCATATCGCCCATGGGCTTGTCGGGATTGGGCTACAATGGCCATATATTTTGGGATGCCGACACGTGGATGTTCCCAGCCTTGTTGCTCCTTCATCCGGAGCTTGCGCGCCAGATGATAGACTATCGCTACGACCGCCTTGTCGTGGCTCGCCGCTATGCCTTCGAGCATGGCTACAAGGGGGCGATGTTCCCTTGGGAGAGTGCCGACACGGGTTTTGAGGACACGCCCGTGTTTGCCCTTACCGGACCGTTTGAGCATAGCATCACGGGCTGCGTCGGGTTTGCCGCTTGGCAGTATTATTGCGTCACGGGCGACAAGGAATGGCTGCGTGAGAAAGGCTGGCCCTTGCTGAAAGAGACCGCCGACTTCTGGCTTAGCCGTGTGACATTAGGAGAGGACGGGAGATATCACGTCAACAACGTTGTGGCAGCCGATGAGTGGGCTGAGAACATAGACGATGACGCCTTCACGAATGGCGTCGCCAAGGTGAACCTCCTGAGTGCGACCAAGGCAGCCAAGGTCCTCGGGCAGACGCCGGACCCGAAGTGGGACGAGGTGGCGGCGAAGCTCAACTTCATCAACAGGAATGGAGTGACGATGGAGCATGCCTCTTACGACGGCGAGAACATCAAGCAGGCAGACGTCAACCTGTTGGCGTTCCCGTTGAAGTTGATTACAGACAGCAAGCAGATAGTCGCCGACTTGAACTATTACCAGACCCGCGTGCCACTGAAAAACACTCCCGCCATGACCCAAGCCATGTTCACCCTCTTGTATTCAAGGCTTGGCAACGCGGAGAAGGCTTGGCATTATTTCCAAGACTCGTTCAAGCCCAATTGCTTGCCGCCGTTTGGCGTGATAGCCGAATGCAAGGGCGGCACCAATCCATATTTTGTCACAGGCGCGGGTGGCGTCCTGCAAAGCTTGCTGATGGGCTTCGGCGGAATAGACATCTCGTATGACGGCTGTGGGTTGACGCAGGTCCAGAGCGTGCTGCCCAAGAAATGGAAGAAGCTCACGATAACCTCTGTGGGCATAGACAAGAAAACCTTTGTGGTGAAACAAAGGTAATAATGATGAAAAAACGCGACGCCCCGGAAATGCACATTGGCTTTCCGGGGCGTGTTTGATTGGTTCTTTTGTTGGTTGTTGCGGATGCTTATGCGTTGAGAAGCTTCTCGAAGTCAGCGCCAGCCTTAAACTTGGCAACCTTCTTTGCCTCGATGTGCAAGGGCGCGCCTGTGAGTGGGTTCTTGCCATCGCGAGCAGGACGCTCGTTGACAGAGAACGTGCCGAAGCCTACGAGCTGAACCTTCTCTCCAGCGGCAAGGGCCTGCTTGATGGCCTCTGTGGTAGCGTCGAGGGCTTGCTTGGCCTCTGTTGCGTTGATACCGGCAGCTCCGGAAATCTTCTTGATGAGATCTGCTTTTGTCATAATTGTGATATAGTTTATGTGAGAATTGTCCTAAATACCTAATTCAGCGACAAATATAGTGCAATAGTTTCAATCCACAAACAAAAAGAAAAGAAAAATGGCATAAAAGGCTTAAAAAAGCGGTAAAAGCCTCGCGAAAAGGGCTTTTAAGGGCTTTTTTTCGTAATTTTGCAACGGTGCCGCCTCTTTAGTGGTATGGGGCGGCTTGAAAACAGAATATTTTAGTCATTATGCTTAGAATGCCAGCGGTAACGCGCAACCTTATTGTCGTAAATTTCTTGTGTTTCATAGCCATGCTCGCAATGGAGCGTGTCGGGGGGACGAACCTTAACTCCTTGTTTGGCCTCCATTTTCTCCTTGCCACCGACTTTCATGTATATCAGCTTGTTACTTACATGTTCATGCACGGCGGTTGGGAGCACATCATCCTCAACATGTTCATGCTGTGGATGTTCGGTTCCGTGATGGAGCGCGTGTGGGGTCCGCGGCGTTTCATCGCATACTACCTTTTCTGTGGCATTGGCGCTGGATTGATGCAAGAGATAGCCCAGTTTGTCCAGTTCTATGTCATCTCTTCCGACGCAGGTTTTGGTTTTTCCGATCTGTTGCATTTGGCTACCGCCAACGACGCGGCGTTGAGCCAGTGGACCACGGTGGGTGCCTCCGGAGCCATCTACTCGTTGCTTCTTGCCTTTGGCATGATGTTCCCCGACGAGCGAATGTTCATCATCCCAATACCAATTCCAATCAAGGCTAAGTGGATGGTGTTGGGCTCGATAGCCGTGGAGTTCTTCTCCGCCCTTGCCCAGCCCGGCTCTCAGGTGGCTCACATAGCGCACCTCGGCGGCATGATCTTTGGTTTCTTCCTGATAAAATACTGGCAGCGCCATCCCTACAGTGGCGGCTTGCAAGGCGGTTCGCAGATTTTCAACAACATGAGAAGCAAGTGGGAGCAAAGCAGGCAGAAGCGTCAGCGCGACGATAACCCCGACTGGGATTATAACGCCAATAAGCGAGCCAAGCAAGAGGAGGTGGACCGCATTCTCGACAAGATACGCAAGAGTGGCTACGACAGCCTGACACGTGACGAGAAGCAGACTCTCTTCGACCAAAGTAAAAAATGAAAACACGATGTCGATACGTGTGGGAGGAAATCGTCGTGCCAAGCTCCTTGGCTCGGCTTCGCGCCGCAATCGCGTTGCGTTAGCGCCGCGATCGCGTTGCCTTCACGGCGCAATCGCAATGCCTTTGCGCCGCAATCGCAAAGCGATGAAATCTTCTTCGGCAAACCTTGCCCCCGCACGAATCATCCTTGACCAGAAATGAACAAAATCTCGCGTGTCGCGTTCCAGATAATTGGTGGGGCCAACGTGGCTTCCATCCTGCTGATGCTGCTCATTGGCAATGCCGACAAGGTAGACCCCACGGTGTGGCCGAAACTGAGCAACATGGGGCTATTCTTCCCTGTTATTCTTGCCATCAACCTTTTCTTCCTCATATTTTGGGCAGTGGTCAAGGTCAAGATGACCATCATACCTCTGTTCGGATTCATCGTGTGTTATGGCCCTGTGAGGAGGTATTGCCCATTCAACTTCCCGTCTGACCCACCGAAGGGAAGCATTAAGGTGCTCTCGTACAATGTGTTCAGCTATGCGGGATGGGAGGGCCGCGACAAGCCTAACGCCATACTCCAATATATAAAACGCCAGGACGCCGACATCGTATGCCTGCAAGAATCAGCGGAGCACGAGGTCGGCAGCGTGCAGGTGGATTCCATCCTTGGGAAGCATTACGAGTATAAGGATACAGCCACAAGCAAGAGCGATTTCATGACCATCTTTTCCAAGTACCCTATACTCTCCAAGGAGCATATACGCTATCAGTCGGAAGGCAACATGAGTTGCGCTTTCAAGTTGAGGGTGAACCACCGCGACATCATCGTCGTGAACAACCACCTTGAGACCACGGCGTTAAGTCTCGACGCCAAGGAGCAGTTTCAGCAACTCATCAAGGGCGAGCTCAAGGGGACGTCGGTGACGCGCACGTCAAAGTGGCTTATCAGCCACCTCGGCATGCAAACCAAGAAACGCGCTCCAGAGGCTGAGGCGGTGGCAAGGTACATAGCCTATCATCGTGGAGTGCCGATGATTGTTTGTGGCGACTTCAACGACACGCCGCTATCTTATGCGCACCGCACTATCTCAAAGGGGCTTCTCGACTGCTATGTGGAGAGCGGCAACGGCCCTGGCATAAGCTATCACAGGTCGAGGATGTATGTCAGGATAGACAATATACTTTGCACTCCCGACTTCAAGCCCTACGCATGCAAAGTGGACAAAACCATTAAAAATTCAGACCATTATCCTATAATGTGCTGGCTTAAACTTTAAATTTCCATAGTTTTCTTCATTATAAACTAAAAAAACTTGTAACTTTGCACATATTATATATTTTGGTGAATTAAAAACAACAAAAAATAACTAACAAACACAATGCAAAACAAAGGAATCGTTATCACGACAGCCGTTCTTCTGACGCTCGTGAGCCTCTTCTACTTGAGCTTCCCGATTGCCACAAGCTATTATGACAGTCAGGCAGCCAAGCGGCCCGATGCCGTTGCCCAGCAGGATTACAAGGATTCTGTGAAGTACCTCGGCATCTACAGCTACCAGAAGTGTCTCGAGACTCAGATTGGTCTGGGTCTGGACCTTAAGGGCGGTATGAATGTGATCCTTGAGATCTCTGTGCCCGACGTGGTGGAGAATCTTGCCGATCACAAGACCGACATCGCCTTCACTCGTTCAATGGAAGAGGCTCGCAAGGAGTTGCAAGCCACACAGGGCGACTTCATCACTCTTTTCATCAACGCTTACCACAAGAACGCCCCTGGCCACAAGCTTGCCGAGGTGTTCGCCACGACAGAGCTGCAAGGTAAGGTTTCGCCGACCAGCACTGATAGCGAGGTGGAAAAGACCCTTCGCTCAGAGGTGTCTGCCGCCATCGACAACTCTTTCAATGTGGTTCGCACGCGTATCGACCAGTTTGGCGTGGTGCAGCCCAACATCCAGAAGGTGCAGGGCGCTGAGGGACGTATCTCTGTCGAGATGCCTGGCATCCGCGAGCCCGAGCGCATGCGTAAGCTCTTGCAGGGTTCTGCCAACCTGGAGTTCTGGGAGACTTACAACGCCGACGAGGTGCTTCCCTACTTGCAGCAGCTCGACCAGCGTGTAGCCAATGGCGATGCCGACGAGACTGTGGTTGCCGACTCTGCCGAGACTCAGAAGGATGTAGCCGAGGCTAAGGCTACGGCCGAGAAGGAGGTCAAGCAGGCAAAGCAGGATAAGCCTAAGTTCCAACTCAAGAATGGCAAGGACGCCAAGAAGGACATCAAGGCCACTACCGACGCACAGCTTGAGGAGGCCAAGAAGCTTCATCCTCTGCTCGCCATGCTGCAGACCACAGGCCAGGGCCTGAGCGTTTGCGGATATGCAAGCGTGCGCGACACCGCCGCTATCAACAAGATTATCTATGGCAGCCTTGCCAAGCAGATATTGCCAAGCGACCTCAAGCTCCTTTGGAGCGCCAAGCCAGCCGATGGCATCCAGGCAAAGAACATCTTTGAGTTGCACGCCCTGAAGGTCACGACGACCAACGGCCGCGCTCCGCTGGAGGGTGACGTTGTCGTTCAGGCTAAGGACGAGTTCAACCAGCTCACTGGCCAGCCTGAGGTTTCCATGACCATGAACTCAGAGGGCGCACGCCGTTGGGCTGAGCTGACAAAGGCCAACGTGGGCAAGGCTATCGCCATCACCCTCGACAATGTAGTCTACTCAGCTCCACGCGTAAACGGTGAGATCAGCGGTGGACAAAGCTCCATCAGCGGCAACTTCTCGGTGCAAGACACCAAGGACCTTGCCAACACCCTTAACTCCGGTCGTATGCCGGCTCCTGCCCACATCGTTCAGGAAGAGGTCGTTGGTCCTACGCTCGGCGCGCAGTCAATCCAGCAGGGTATCGTCTCGTTCATCGTGGCTTTCGTGTTGTTGATCGTCTTCATGCTCGCTATCTATAATATCATCCCAGGCTCTATCGCTATCGGCGCGCTGCTGATCAACGTGTTCTTCACGCTCGGCATCCTGACATCGTTCCAGGCGGCATTGACCATGAGTGGTATCGCAGGTATGGTGCTGTCGTTGGGTACTGCCGTCGACGCTAACGTGCTTGTGTATGAGCGTATCAAGGAGGAGCTTCGCAAGGGCAAGGACATGAGGAAAGCCATTTCCGAGGGTTATAGCAACGCTTTCTCTGCCATCTTCGACTCCAACCTCACATCATTGATTACGGGTATCATCCTTCTCGTGGTCGGTACCGGTCCTATCCGCGGCTTCGCTACGACTTGGATCATCGGTATTGTATGTAACTTCTTCACCGCCATTTACCTCACTCGCCTGCTCTATGAGTACAAGCTCAACCATGGCAAGTGGATGCACCTGAAGTTCTGGACAGGCTTCTCGAAGAACCTCATGCAGAACACCAAGTATCGTTTCATGTCGATGTACAAGGTGAGCTTCGCCGTTTATGCAGTGGCAATCGTCATCTGCATCGCCAGCTTCGCCATTCGCGGCTTGAGCCAGAGCATCGACTTCACTGGTGGTCGCAACTATGTTGTTACGCTCAACAAGTCGGTTCCTGTCGAGGATGTGCGTCCTGTGTTGCAGAATGCTTTCGTCAACACCACTGGCGCCGACAAGGACAAGCTCGCCACTACAACCGTCATCGCTCTCGGCACAGACGGCAAGACCATCCGTGTGAGCACCAACTGGGACATCGACAGCAACGATCCTAACGCCGACGACAAGGCTGAGACAATACTTTACTCTGCTCTCTATAAGAGCGGCTTCGTGAGCCAGAAGAGCGTTGACGCCTTCAAGAACCCAGACATCCGTCAGGGCGGCTCAATCATCAGCTCTTCGAAGGTCGGACCTTCTGTGGCTAAGGACATCACAAAGAATGCTATCATAAGCGTCGGCTTGGCATTGCTCTGCATCTTCCTCTACATCTTGCTGCGTTTCCGCAACGTTGGTTTCTCAGTGGGTTCAATCGTGGCTTTGGCCATCGACACGATGGTGGTCATCGGTCTCTTCTCGCTCTGCTATGGCTGGATAGGCTTCTCGCTTGAGATAGACCAGACGTTCATCGGCGCTATCCTTACGGTGATTGGTTATGACATCAACGACTCCGTGGTGGTGTTCGACCGTATTCGTGAGAATCTGCGCCTGCATCCGAAGGAGGACAAGCAGAAGTTGTTCAACGACTCTATCAACGAGACCCTCGCGCGTACAATCAACACGTCTCTGTCTACCTTGATAGTTTTGCTCGCCATCTTCATCCTTGGCGGCGACTCCATCCGCTCATTCTCGTTCGCGATGATTATCGGTGTGGTAGTTGGTACGTTGAGCTCCATCTTCCTCGCCTCACCTATCGCTTACATCGTGTTGGGCAAGAAGATCAACCATATGCACGACAACGGCGAGGCTGTAGCTGCCGAGCCTGTCAAGGCATAAACACATTATTAATATATAAATGAAAAGTCCCTGTTGCCATTGCGGCAACAGGGACTTTTCATTTATATGACGATGTTCACACA
>CAVHEN010000023.1:0-43966 GCA_963635115.1 Oscillospiraceae bacterium
TGATGGTGTTGTTCACCTCGGTCATGTTCACGCCAGCCACGGGGAATACGAGGAACGTCACGCCCGGTTTGCCGTTGATGGTACCACGATAGTTGTAGGCGGTGGCTCCGAGTTCCACCTTTGCCACATCCTTCAGCCGTAGCACGTTGCCGTCGTTGTCGCTCTTCAGCACGATGTTCTCAAACTGCCTCACGTCGGCGTAGCGGCCCTTATACTTCACGGAGTATTCAAAGCTGTTCTTGGTCTGCTCGCCAAGCGATCCGAGTCCGGCAACGAAACTCTGCCGGTTGATGGCGTCGTTCACGTCGCTTGGCTGCAAGCCATACTGCGCCATCAGGTCGGGCTTCATCCAGATGCGCATGGCGTACATGCTGCTGTAAGCCTGAATGTCGCCCACGCCCTCGATGCGCTTGAGCCGCGGGAAGACGTTTATCTCCAGGTAATTGGCAATGAAGTTCTCGTCGTATTTGCCGTTCTCGCACACCAATCCGCCAATCTTCAGATAACTCTTCTGCCGTTTCTCCGTGCTCACGCCCACTCGTGTCACCTCGGCGGGCAACAGACCCTGCGCCTTCGACACACGGTTTTGCACGTTGACTGCGGCGATGTCGGGGTCGGTGCCTTGCTTGAAGTACACCTCGATGTAAGCCTCACCGTCGTTTGTCGCGCTCGACACCATGTAGATCATGTTATCGACGCCGTTGATGGCTTCCTCCAGCGGCATCACCACGCTCTGCAGCACGGCGTCGGCGTCGGCGCCCGTATAGCTGGTGCTCACATACACCGTGGGCGGCGCTATGTCGGGGTATTGCTCCACGGGGAGGTTGAGGAGCGATATGATGCCAGCCACAAGCATGATGATGCTGACGGATATGGCCATGGCTGGGCGCTTGATAAATATATTCCCTTTCATGATATTTTTCAATGTTGAATGTTGAGCTTGAATTGCGATTGCATTCTTCACTCATCGTTCTTCACTCTTCATTTTATCTCCATTCCTTCTTGCACCATTCCTGCACCGTCTGCCACGATCTCGTCGCCAGGCTTCAGCCCGGCCTGCACTATGTAGGTCCGGCCATCGTTATAGGGTGCGATGGTCACGGCTGTGGATACGGCTTTGCCGTTCACCACGCGATAAACCATCATCTTGTCTTGCAAGGTGACGGTGCTCGATTGCGGGATGACGATCACGTTCTTGTATAGGTTTCGCATCACGATATTGCCGGTGGCACCGCTATGCAGCAACCGGTTCGGGTTGGGGAAGTCGGCGCGGAGTGATACGGAGCCGGTGGTCTTGTTGATGACGCCGCTTATGCTCGCCACCTTGCCAGGCTTGTCGTACATGCCGCCATCGCTGAGCTGCAAGCCCACGGCGTCCATCTTGTTGATGACCTGGGCAGTGGAACCATATTTCCTCAGGAGGCCCAAGAACTGCGTCTCGTCCATGGAGAAATAGACATACATCAGCGAATTGTCGGAGATGGTGGTGAGAGCCTGCGCATTGTCGGGCCCCACCAGCGCTCCCTGACGCAACGGCAGCGTGCCCACCACGCCATTGGCGGGACTCTTCACCACTGTATAAGAGAGATTGTTGCGTGCGCTTGCCTCGGCTGCGCGCGCCAGCGCGATCTGCGCCTGTGCGTCGAGCCACGTGTTGTAAGCCAGCTGCAGGTCGTGCTTAGAGACCACCTTCTGGTCGAAGAGTCGCTTCTTGCCTTCGTAGTTGAGCTTGGCAGTGGCAGAACTTGCCATCGCAGCCCTCACCTGGGCAGAAGCCTGGGCCAAGGCGGTGCGATAGGGAACGGCGTCGATGGTGAAGAGCGTCTGTCCACGCTTAACCTCCTGCCCTTCCTTCACGCAAACCGACATGATCTTGCCCTGCACCTGCGGACGGATTTCGATGTCTTGCCTACCTTGGATGGAGGCGGTGAAGAGCTGCTTCACTTCCGTGTCGCTTCTCTTCACCAACAACGTCCTCCACTGTTTGTTACCCTGAACACCACTTCCCTGTGTTTCCTGGGAAGCCCCCTTGTCTTTGCACCCTGCTAAGAGGGATACGGCGCAAAAGACAACTAAAAAAAGAAGATGAGCATTTGTTCTCATGTCGTGATATTTGTCGTTTTAAATGCAAAGTTACGCTTTATGCTATTCACATATTATGACAAACTGCGTAAAGCGGAAAAAAGCGGAGGTGAACTCTCGCATGGCGAAAGCGAAGCGCAACGGAATGGCAAATACCTATTAAGGTCGCATCTTGTGCGTGTTCATCCCCTTATTTGGCCGCTTCGCACGGTTTTTCTTCCGTTCCCTCAGTAAATATCCTTAACTTTGCATCGAATTATGCCAACCATAGGATATGAAGAAGAAAATAGATACAACACGTGACAAGATTGACTTCGGAGTGGGCAAGATAGGCCCGCTGTTCCGGAAGATGTTCTTCCCCACTCTCGTCGGCATGCTCTTCATGTCGGCGCAGACCCTCATCGATGGCATCCTCGTGGGCCGGGGCGTGGGAGCCGACGGCATTGCCGCGGTCAACATCGTGGCCCCCGTCTGGATGGTGGTCACGGGGTTGGGACTGATGTTCGGCATCGGGGCCTCGGTGGTGGCGAGCATGCACCTCGCCAACGACAACAAGAAGGCGGCATGCATCATCCTGACGCAGGCCTACGGCGTGGGCACCGCCATCGTCGCCGTGCTCACCCTGCTCTGCCTGCTCATGCCCAAGACCATAGCCTACGCCCTCGGTTGCAGCCCGGCGCTGGAGCACTATGCCCTCGACTATCTGCTGTGGCTCTTGCCTGGCGTGGTGTTCCTGATGTGGCAATGCCTGGGCATGATGATGGTGAGGCTCGACGGCTCGCCACGCTACGCCATGTGGATACAGGTGGTGGGCGCCGTGGTGAACCTGGGGCTCGACTGGCTCTTCATCTTCCCCTTAGGGATGGAGGTGAAGGGCGCGTCGATCGCCACCGCAATAGCTTGCATCTGTGGCGGACTGATGAGCGTGTCGTATTTCCTTTGGTTCTCCGACAAGCTGAAGTTTTATCGGCTGAAGATGAGCGTCACCTCGCTCGTGCTCACGGTTCGCAATACAGGCTACGTGCTGCGCATAGGTTCAGCCACATTCCTCACCGAGGTGGCTATGAGCGTCACCATGGTGGCGGGCAACTACATGTTCATGACGATGCTGCACGAGGACGGTGTGGCTGCATTCGCCATAGTGTGCTACCTCTTCCCCGTCATCTTCTCGGTGAACAACGCCGTGGCTCAGTCGGCGCAACCAATCATCAGCTACAACTATGGCGCGGGCGAGGAGCTGCGCGTGAGCCGCGCCCTCAGGGTGGCGGTGTATGCCGGCCTGCTCTGCGGCGTGGGCGTGCTATTGCTGCTCGTGGTGGGCGACCACCTCATCGTGAGCGCTTTCCTGAAGCCTTCGGAGCCAGCCTACGACTTGGCGATCCATGGAATGCCTTGGTTTGCCACCTGCTCGCTGTTCTTCGCGCTCAACGTGGTGTTCGTGGGCTATTACCAAAGCATCACCTTGGCAAAGCGTGCCATGATGTTCACGGCGCTCCGTGGCATCGTGTTCTCCGTGCTCGGCTTCATGGTGCTGCCAAGGGTGGCAGGCGTAATAGGACTGTGGACGGCCATTCCCGCGGCTGAGTTGCTGACGCTCGTGCTGATACTTCTCAATGGTCTTGTCGGAAGGAGGAAAGCAAACCGGTAAAGAATATGAACGCTTTATATACAATTCTGCTGCTCGTCTTGAGCAACATGTTCATGACCGTGGCATGGTATGGCCACTTGAAACTTCAGCAAATTGGCGTGAGCACCAACTGGCCCCTGATTGGCGTCATAGCATTCAGTTGGGCGATAGCCTTCTTCGAATACTGTTGCCAAGTGCCTGCCAACCGCATCGGCTTCATCGACAATGGCGGGCCTTTCTCGTTGGTGCAGCTGAAAGTGATACAAGAATGCGTGTCGCTTGTCGTCTTCACCATCATTGCCAGCGTCCTGTTTCAAGGGCAGAGCTTGCACTGGAACCATTTCGCCGCCTTCCTCTGCCTTGTAGCGGCAGTGTATTTCGTCTTTATGAAGTGATTGCCACAAACAGCAAAACGACGATGAGCGAAGCCAAACATTTCCTGAAAAACTGGGGGGCCATCTCCTTGGCTGCCTTCGGGCTGAACTATCTCCTGTGGTGGCTCACTGCCACACAAGAGACTATGGCGGAATATTCGTATAGTTTGGCAGACTTCGTGTTCGACCTATGCTACTGCGCCCTCTACGTATTGGTGTCGCTCTCGGTGTCGAACGCGATACGCAAGCTCCTGCTCGACCGGAGGTTGCGCGACAAGCGATGGTTGGGCAAGGGACACCCGTCGTTCAGCCAATTTTTCTTGCACAGCGGGTCGATGCTCGTGACCAACATCCTCCTTGCCATCCTCTTCGAGGGTGTGGTCAATGCCATCTACAAGGGCGGCGAGGAAATATTCTGGGACCGACTCTATGTGTTCACGACCATTGCCACCCTGCTCACCATCATCTACCTCTGCCTCTACTACAGCCGCATTGTGGTGAGGCAGGCGGACAGGAACGTGGAGATGCAGAAAGAGCTGCTGAAGCTCCAGCTCGACCCCCACTTCGTGTTCAACAGCCTGAGCACCCTCACGGAGCTGATCAGCGAGGACCCAGAGCTTGCCGAGACCTTCACGCTGAAGTTCTCCTCCATCTATCGCTACATCGTGAACCAGCTCAACAAGGAGACGGTGCCCATCGCCGACGAGATACGTTTCATACGCGAATATTGCGACTTGCTCGACATCCGCCACCCCCATCACTTCGTCTTCGACATAGACCCACGGCTTGAGCACGACGGTAGCCTCATCTTGCCAATGTCCATCCAGATACTCGTGGAGAACGCGGTGAAGCACAACGCCCACTCCGCGCGTCAACCCCTGCATGTCCATATCTATCGTGAGGGTGACCATGTGGTGGTGAACAACAAGCGGATGGCGCTCATAGGCAAGTCGCCTGCCACCACGAAGATAGGCCTGAAGAACCTCGGAGAGCGGTATAGCTTGCTCGGGCTGCGTCCCGTGATAGACGAGACGGAGGAAAAGTTTGAGGTGAAGATTCCGATAATAAACAACTAACTAACGATAATGAAAATCCTGATCATAGAAGACGAAGAGCGCAGCTTCATGCGACTGAGGCGCTTGCTCCAGCAGATAGACGACACCTTCGAGATAGAGGGACCGATAACAAGCGTGGGCGAGACCGCTGAGGTGCTGCGCAACGCGAACGGCACCGCTGCCCACGGCAACGGCTGCCACGGCTACGACATCATCTTCGCCGACATCCGGCTGGACGATGGCGACGTGTTCGAGGCGTTCCTACAAGTGTCGCCCAAGGCGCCCGTGATCTTCACCACCGCCTACAACGAGTATGCGCTGGAGGCGTTCCGGAGCAACGGCATAGCCTACCTGCAGAAGCCCATCGTGCCGCAGGAGCTGGCAGAGGCGGTGGAGAAGGCCAAGAAGCTGATAGCCACCGACCAACCTTCGCAAGATTATTCGGCGCTCCTGGCATCGCTCGGCTTGAAGAAACAGGAATACAGGGAGCACTTCCTCGTGCAGAACCCCGACGGCTATACGGTGCTCAACGTGCAGGATATCAACCACGTGGCGACGGAAAACGGCGTCACCAGGGCCTTCCTCCACAACGGCAGGTCGATGGCCCTGGGGCTCTCGCTCAACGACATAGAGACTCAACTCGACCCCGCGAAGTTTTTCCGTGCCAGCCGCCAATACATCATCGGCATCGACAGCATCGACAGCATACATTTCTCCTACAACTATAAACTCTCCGTCAGGCTCAAAAACTATCCACATGTCGACATCGTGGTGAGCAAGGAGAAGTCGGCTCAACTCAAGGAGTGGATAGACAGGTAAGACGATTAACATGGAGCTTATGCAGACTCGCGTGGGGTGAGGTTTCTTGAAGCCGATTTCACCGCTTTGCCTTCGCGCCGTAAAGGCGATGCGATTGCGCCGCAAGGGCAACGCGATCGCGCCGCAAAGCCGGCACAATTGCGGCGCGAAGGCAAACCAAGGAATCCGGCACGACGATTCTCACCCACACCAATCGGCATGGAGCCTTAATATAAAGACCATATGACAATCAAATCTCTCGACACATATATCAGCACACTTCCCATAGGCCAGGTGGCGCAACAAGTCAACGACGCGCTGCTTGCCCACCCCGCCGTCGTCGTCACCGCCCCACCTGGAGCGGGAAAGTCGACCCTTCTGCCACTGACCATCTACAAGGCTTTGCCACAAGGCGAAGGCAAGGTCATCGTGCTTGAGCCAAGGCGTGTCGCCACAAGGCAGATAGCCGAGCGCATGGCACAGATGACCGGCACCGCCGTGGGCGACCTCGTGGGCTATCGCGTGCGCTTCGAGAGCAAAGTGTCTGCCAACACGGGCATAGAGGTTCTCACCGAGGGGATACTGACGAGGATGATGGTGGGCGACCCTACGCTCGACGGCATCTCCACCATCGTCTTCGACGAGTTCCACGAGCGTGGCATCATCACCGACACCGCCCTCGCCCTTGCGCTTGAAACTCAACGCACCATCCGTCCCGACCTGAAAATCGTCATCATGTCTGCCACAATAGACACCACGGCGATCTGCCGCGCGCTCAAGGCTCCGCTCATAGAGAGCCAAGGCAGGATGTTCGGCGTGGACGTGTCGTATGGCGACGAGGCCACGGTCCGCGACTGCGCTGAGGTGGTAGCCGCCACCGTGTGCAAGGCATGGCGGGAGACCGACGGCAGCATTCTCGCCTTCTTGCCCGGCGAGGCGGAGATAGCCAAATGCGCGGAGCTGCTTGAGGGCGCCTTCCCCCACTCCACCGTGCTTTATCCGCTCTACGGTCGCCTGTCGAGCAAGGAGCAGCGCGAGGCTATAGCCCCACCCAAAAGCGGCGAACGGAAGATTGTGCTTGCCACGCCGATAGCCGAGACCTCCATCACCATAGAAGGCGTCACGGTGGTTGTCGACTCCGGCTTCTGTCGCAAGATGGCATACGATCCACGCTGCGCCCTTGAGCATCTGGAGACGGTTCGCATATCCATGGACATGGCTCGCCAACGCATGGGCAGGGCAGGACGCGTGGCCGCCGGCCATTGCTACCGCCTGTGGAGCAAGGCCACCGAGGCACAGATGAGAGAGTGCAGGGAGCCGGAGATTGCGACGGCAGACCTCACCAGCCTCGTGCTCGACATCGCGGCATGGGGCGGGGGCGACATAGAGAAGTTGCCTTGGCTGACTCCTCCGCCATCGGGCAATGTGCATCGCGCCGAGCAACTGCTGATAAGCCTTGGCGCCATCGACGATAGGCACCGCATCACGCCGCACGGCGAGGCATTGGCAAAACTGCCTTGCCACCCGCGAATAGCGCAGATGCTCGTCAGGGCAAAGAGCAATGCGCAGAAGGCCTTGGCGGCAGACATAGCCGCCTTGCTTGAGGAGCGTGACCCTCTGTCGAAGGAAAACGACGCCGACATCAACACGCGCGTCGTGGAGTTGAGAAAGGCAAGGCAAAGGCGGACGCTTGGCAAGTGGAGACGCATCGCCATGATAGCCGAACAATACAGGCGCATGGTTGGCGCCAAGGAAGACAACCAGGACCTCCCGCCCTGCGAAGCGGGAATGCTGATAGCCACAGCTTATCCGGAGCGCGTGGCGATGCTTCAGCAAGACGGCACCTACAAACTCGCCAACGGCGAGCGTACCAGCCTTGCCCTTGGCGACAGCCTGCATGCTTATGAACTGCTTGCCGTAGCCACGGCAGACCGAAAGATATTCCTAGCCTCGCCTGTGGACAAGGACGGGATAAGCCATCTCGCAAAGGAGCACGAGCGTGTGGCATGGGACGACGCGCTGGGTCGCGTCACGGCTACGCGCGAATGGCGCGTGGGTCGCATCGTGTTGTCTGCCAAGCCGTTGGAGGCAGTACCACACAATAAGGCGGCAAGCATCGTGGCACAAGTGATAAAAGACAAGGGACGCGGCCTACTCAACCTTTCCGACTCCTTCCTCCACCTGCAACGGCGCGTCATGGCTTGCTCTGCATGGCACCCGGAGCTTTCATTGCCCGACGTCACGACCGACAGCTTGCTAAAGAAAGCCGACGAATGGTTGCCAATGTATTCGGAAGGAGCCGTCAGTGCTGCGGCACTGAAGAAGATAGACATGGCGGCAGTGCTGTGGGCGCAACTGGACTACGAGCAGCAGAGAGAGGTCGACCGCCTTGCCCCGTCGCACGTCACGGTGCCTACAGGCAGCCACATCAAGATTGACTACCGCGAGGGCAGCGACGCCCCCGTGGTGAGCGTCAGGCTGCAAGAGTGCTTTGGCATGACCGACACGCCCCGCGTCGACAACGGCGCGCGCCCCTTGCTCATGGAGCTGCTCTCGCCCGGGTTCAAGCCCGTGCAGCTGACCAAAGACTTGCGCAGCTTCTGGACCGATGCCTACTTCGAGGTTCGCAAGGAGCTGAGGCGCCGCTATCCCAAGCACTATTGGCCCGACAATCCACTGGAGGCGCAAGCCGTAAGGGGCGTGAAAAGGAAGGGCTGAATGTGGCACGCATTCAGGTTCCCTCAACACTATCTTTTTTGTCCATTTGTGCCGCGGTCTTGAATAAAAAACGTAAATTTGGAGCCAGAAACAAATGACTGCATTAAGGCATAAGAACAAAAATGAACAAGCAAGATAATAAGGCCGAGAACAATGCTCCGCAGTTTGTCACATCCGACAGCACGGCTTTCCCACGCGAATACGCCTCATGGCTGAAGGACGTAAAACTGCGTTATCGCCAGGCACAGGTCAAGGCTGCCATCAAAGTGAACACCGAGCTGCTGCAATTCTATTGGCAGTTGGGCAAGGACATCGTCGCCATGCACATAGAAGGCCAATGGGGCAAGGGCGTCATGAAACAATTGAGCCTTGACCTGCGGGCAGAATTTCCCGAGCAAGCAGGCTTCTCACACACCAACCTGAAATACATCAAGCGATGGTATCTATTTTACAATCAAGAAGATATAATTGGTCAACAAGCTGTTGACCAATTGAGTCTGCCAGAAAAATTCAAGCTTGTCCCATGGCGGCATCATGTCTGTATTTTCACAAAAAGCAAGATCATGTCGCAGCCACAGCCAATTACGAACTGACCATAATGTATTGGCATATTGGAGCGCGAATCAATCATGATATTCTTGGAAACGAGCGCGCTGCGTATGGCAAGCAAATTGTGACGCAGCTTGCGACACAATTACAGGCAATATATGGATCGAGAGGATATGAGGTAAGAAATATTCGCCGGATGATACAATTTGCTTCCCTTTTTCTCGAAGAGAAGATTATGTCGCAGATTGCGACCAAATTGAATTGGTCACATTTTATAGAGGTTTTCCCTTTGAAGAACACTCTAAAACAAGAGTTCTATCTAACTCTGTCAGCTGCTAACAGATGGGGACGGGATAGACTTCGCTCAGAGATCGATGGTATGCTCTTTGAGCGAACGGCTATTGCCCAAACTAGGATAATCGATTAGGAGAAAAACGGCTTCGTTTTTCTCCTAATCGATTACAACTGAATGCTTGCGTAGGTACGGCGGGGATGCCGTACCTACATTGGCTGTCTTCGGTGGAAGACTTAGCTTATTTCACGATCATCTTGCGGGTGATGCCGTTCTTCTTGGCAATCACGATTCCTGGTTGTATGGTCGTGAGACGACGGCCCTGAATGTCGTAGAGTTCTGCTCCGTCAAGCGACTGGAGGGCGTCGGCGGCATTGATGTCGATTATGCCGCTGGTCCCGTCAATGACGATGTCAAGACTTTCAGGGAGTGTGGTTAGGCTTGCCAGGTCTATGACGAGGTAGGCACTATAAGGAGAGATGATAGTACTACGAGATGGCTGGTAAGAAAAAAAGACATTCAAGAATTTATTCCCTGATATGGCATATTGAGTGGGCAACAACACCTCTACCTCCTCAAACGTACCGGTCATATTTGTATCCTCAATGGGCCTGGGCACTATCACAGAATCGGCCTTGCCTGAAATATTGAAAGAACCCTGTTCGGAGTACACGAGCACAGGTCTGCCGGCAGGCACCTCGCCTGTGATCTCTTTTACAGTCACCGCATCTGTCCCCACATTGCTTATCTCATAGAACTTGCAATTCGTGGCAGAGGCATCAAAAGCAAACGGCAGGCACAGTGCTTCCCATGAATCGTTCATATCACGGTGATAGCTGATGGTATTGCCTTCACCCAACTTGAATGCAAAGCCGGAAGACATCACGTTGTCCTTGTCAAGACGTATGTCGTCATAACATGTGGTATTGTCACCATATCCATCCGCATTATACTGAGTGTCTCCCACTGTGAACTGACGGCGCAGGGTGAGATAACCGTCCACATAGTTTGCCTTGTCGTTCGAGACATTGCCGCTGTTGAAATTGGGCAGTGCATAGCACTCTTTGAACATATCCAAACCTTCTGTCACATTGGGCAACGAGAATCCTTCTGAAACATAGATGTTCTTTAGATTTGTACTTCCACGAAACATCCTTCTGGTGTTTTTAAGGCCACTCAAGTCTAACTGCGTGAAGTCTAATGAGGTTAATGCAGTACAATAACTGAACATGGACTCCATGCTCGTCAACTCGGAAGTGTTGAGGTTTTCTATTCCCTCTATCTCTTGGAGAGAAGACTGATTTATGAACCAGAAGTTACAGTTTTGCATATGCACATTGCTGAAACCCTTGCTAAACACCACTTTTTTTATATCCTTAGTAGCCCATTGCGTAAAGTTGTACTCATCGCTCGGGTCCACGGTAAATGTTTCCGTAGCCGTGGAATAGGAACGCAGTTTGTTATGATGGAATGTGAGTGTGCGCTGGTCAGCTTGATATTCCGCCCATGCCGAATTAGCCACGCTGTTGTAATCGATATAGCCTCCCAAGGTGATGTCCTTCACCATTGATCCATCCACTTTTTGGTCGTTGTAGTTGGGCAGACTGACACAGCTTTCAAACATCATGGTGGTTTCCGTATGGGCAGCCACGGCGAAGGTGTCGGCGGCAACGATGCTTTTCAGAGACACACATAGATAGAACATCCCAGACATGTCTGTCACCTTGGAGGTATTGAAACTGGTGAGGTCAAGCGAATCAAGTTTGGAACAGCCAGAGAACATCCCCGCCATGTTTGTCACATTATTAGTGTTCAGGAAATTGAGTCCCTTTATAGATTTGAGTTTGTCCATGCCATAGAACCAGTGGTAGCAAGTGACGGGAAAAACTTTCTTCATTCCTTTGTCAAACACCACATTCGTGATTTCCTTGCCTCTCCATGCAGGAACAGTGTCTATCTCATTGAAGTCATACTTGCCAGTAGCGTCTGTGTAACCTTCGAAACGGTCGTAATGGAAAGTCAACGTTGCTGTACTTTCCTGATATTCCACCCATTTGGTAGGAGTCACATTCACATTGTTCAAATATCCACCTCGAGCGAGGTCTCTACACATTCTTCCACTTGTGTATCGACCATCATACCCAGGCAGGCTAACTGCACCTTCAAACATTTCAGAACAGGGTAAAGTCAGCGCCATGGTGTTCCACTCTTCAATATAAAAATGATCGTCATACACCATAATGTTTCTCAGTTTGGAACAATAACGAAACATATAGTCTACAGCGGATGCAACTTTCTTTTTTCTAATATCGAAACTGGTGAGATTAATCTCTACCAAATTCGAGCACAGTTCAAACATAGCCTTCATGTTCGTCACATTACCAATGTCAAAATGGGAAAGGTCAAGCGATGTCAAACTGCGGCAACAGTAGAACATGTCACTCATGTCGGTAACTTTGGAAGTATTCAGATATTCGAGTCCTTCTATCGTCGCAAGTCTGGACAAGCCGTTGAACCAGTTGGCGCAACTTGTCGGGCGTGCATCTGCAAAGCTGCTGTCGAACACGACCTTGACGATCTCCAGTGCCCTGGGATTGTATGTATTGTCATCATACAGCCACTTGGGTATACTTTTATCAAACGACGACATGCTGTCGAGGTCCGTCTTCGCGGTGGCGGTCACACTCTCCATGTTCTCGTCATAGTGGAACGTCAGTGTCTGTGTATCAGCCTGGTATTCCACCCACGCCTTCTTGTCGGCATGGGCAAACAGGGGTACAAGAAGCAGCACCGTAAGAACGGCAGACTTCATAAGAGCATACAATTTGTTGTCCATAAATTATCAGTGTTTGATTATTATTCGAATCATTAATGTCAAAAGTTTCACAACCCAAAACAATGGGGAAAGTAACAACTACTCAATAAAAAGGCGTATCCTTATAGTCGCAAAAGCTCAACAAGACAACGATTTAAAGAGGAACCATTATGGTAGCAAAGTTAGACAAATTTTCTGAGTTACCAAGTGTTTTATGTATTAAAAGTTCACTGAGAACCGATTTAGGCGCTATAGCGAATGATGTGGTAGAGAAACATGGTGCAAGAATCCTTTGTTTGCCTTCACGCCGCAATCGCATTACGATGAAACCTGCTTCTGCAAACCTTAGCCACACACGATTCAACACAGCCGTTAGGCAATGCCCATGCCGTGCATACTAAAAAAAGGCTGACACTTTCAAGAAGTATCAGCCTAATATATAATAAATTATCTATTATCTTATGTCTTAGAAGAACAAGTAGCGGTTGTCGACCACCTTTGCCTTGATGTAAAGCTCGTTCATGAAGTTGCCAGCATACTGCATGGCCTTCTGGCGGAGGGAGGTCTCTTGCTGCTGCTCGTTGAACTTAGTTGCGTTCTTGGTGCGGTTTACGACCTGGAACTGATAGACACCACCCTGACCCTTAACTGGGCGAGAGAAGAAGCTACCAGCCTTGGCAGAATAGACGGCACCGCTCAATGCAGACTCGCTCGCGCCAGTGGCGCTGACAAATACAGGAGCAGAGAACGTGACTTGGTTCACCGGAGTGATGACAGCGCCCTTTGCCTTGGCTGCCGCAATGCTTGTGACACCCTTTGCCTTCGCTATCAGCTGCTCAGCCTTCTTGTCGCGAAGCACCTGAGCCTTGACCATCTCCTTGACTTGTGGGTCTTCGAGTGAGCGATAGCCAATGGTGTGAATGCCTGTGCAAACTACAACGAGAAGGTTGTCGCCATTGTTACCGCACTCATACATCGGAGAAACGTCGCCCTGCTTGGCGTCGAAGAGCCACTTCATGGCATCGCGTGTTGAGCGAATGCCAGCGAGATAGTGTTGTGCGGTGGTGACATCGCGAAGCTCCTGAACATTGTAACCACTCTTCGCAGCACTCTTCTGGATAGCGTCGAGTGACTGGTTTGCGCTTACGAAAGCGCTGAACTTATTGTAGATGGCACTACGAGTGTCCTTAGAATAATCAATAGTCTTTTTGATGACAGCCGCTGTGAACTTGTCGACCATGTTCTTGCGGTTGAGCACCTCGACGATGAGGTTGCCCTGGCTTGTGGAAATGTTCTTCATCTCCTTAGGAGCCATTGTCAACAGAGAGAGGAGATAGTTCTTGGTGTCGTTGTCCATCGTGTTGGTGTACTCATACTGGCGTGAGGTGAGCCACTGCTCAGAACCCTCCTGACCGTACTTCTTGGCGATGGTAGCGAAGTCGGCACCGGCTGCAAGAGCCTTATAAACAGAATCGGCACGAGTGTGAGCCTCGTCAGTTGTAGTGCCGCCGATCTGGATAGCGCGGAACTGCACTGAGTCGGGGAGCTGCTGCTTAGCCACGAGCTTGATAACATTCAAAGTGTTGTCACCCTTCGTCTCCACAGGACCGAGTGTCTGGCCAACGCTCATAGAGTCGAGCTTGGCAGCTATGTCGGATGGGAAAGCCTCCTTGCCAACAGGTATTCCGAGATATGCCACGGATGAAGTGCTCTTGCGAACGATCTCTGTTGGGTCTGCGGCTGCAGCAAGGTTCTTGGCATAGCCATTGAACTCCTTGAGCAAGGCTGCGCGGTCGGCTGCAGAAGGTGTGATCTGGACATCAACATACTTGATGTCGCGGCTCTCGATATACTGCTGGAAACGCGGCTTCATCTCATCATACTTGGCCTTGAGGTCGCTGTCGGAGATCTTCACCTTGGCATCCTGGACACTGCTGTAAGGATAAGAAGCGAGCTGGATGTTGCTCTCCTCGCTCGACTCCTTGAACGCCATCTTGGCCTCAACAGGGTTTGAGAGGAAGCAGTGAGACAACAGACCATTGTATTTCTGGATGAGGAGCTGCTGGCGCAGGCTCTTCTCAAGATAGTTCCAATATTTGTAAACTGCCTCATACTGATCAGCGGCCTGTGGGTTGGAAGCCTTGAGCTGGTTGTACTGAGCCAGGAACTGCTTGAGCTGGTTGGCATCGAAGCGGCCAGTCTGGCGGTTTACGAACGGAGTGGAGAGAAGCATCTGGTTGGTGCCCTCGTTGAGCACGTTCTGCATCTCGCCATCGGTGACAATAAGACCGAGCTTGTCGCACTCGTTCTCAATGAGCTTGTATTGCACGAAGCTCTGCCAAACCTGGTCGCGGAGCTGGTTGAGCTGCTCGTCAGTCAAGTTCTCTTGGCCCATGACCTTCATGGCGCCTTGAGCCTCATCGACGAGCTTGGCAAACTCCTCGTAGCTTATTTTCTCTCCCAAGATTTCACCGACCTGCTGTCGAGCGTTGTTGCGCGAAGACTCGCAGGAGCGGAAAGCCTCCTCGGCAATGAAGGCAAAGAGACCGAAACCGATGATGACGATCAAGGTAACGCCTCTACTTCTGATTTTTCCTAATGCTGCCATTTTTTGTTTTTACGTTTATTTTTATTTTATTATTTTCAACAAATTCATTTAGAGTGCAAATTTACTAATTATTCAACAATATCACACATCTTTTTATAAGAAAATGCGCTTTAGGACTTGTTTTGCACCGTTAGTTTGACAAGTTCTATCTTCGTAGCGGTAGATTTTAATATCTTGAAAGAATAGCGCCCGATGTCGATAACCTCGTTGAGCTTCGGGAAACTCTGGTATTCGTGCAGTATGAGACCGCTAATCGTCATATACTCGTCACTTTCAGGCAACTCCAACCCGAAACGGTCGTTGGCAGTGTCAATCTCCATTCGTCCTGAAAAGACGTAATGGTTGTCGTCGAGCTTTTTCGCCACGAGGTTGTCGCTGTCGTGCTCGTCCTGGATGTCGCCGAATATCTCCTCAACAATATCCTCAAGCGACACCAAACCACTCGTGCCTCCGAACTCATCGACGACCACACCCAAGCTCTTTTTCTGCTGCAAGAATATGCGCATTAGCTTTTGCGCCGCCATTGTCTCAGGCACAAACGGCATCTTGCGGATAGAGTCCTGCCAATGCTTGGGCTTCCTGAACATCTCCGAGCTATGGATATATCCCACCACATGGTCGATGTCGCCCTTATAAACCACTATCTTGGAATTGCCGCTCTCGATGAATTTCTGTTTCAGCTCATCCACGTCGCAATCGTCCATGTCTACGGCGTTTATCTCCGTGCGTGGTATCATGCAATCGCGCACCTTGGTATCGGGGAAGTCGAGCGCGTTTTGGAATATCTTGACCTCATCGTCCACCTCGTCGCCCTTAGGAGTGCTGTCTATCGACGACTGCAAGAGATAGTCGAGATCCACTTTCGTGAAGCTCTGCTCCGACTCCTCGCGGTCTATTCTGACTCCAACCAACCGCAACATGACACGGGAGAGGAAAGTGGCCAGCTTGCTTATTGGCCACAAGACAACGTAGAACAACGCCGCTGCTGGCGCGAAGAAGGATAACAACTTGTTAGGACTGCTCTTGAAGAAGGTCTTTGGCAAGAATTCGCCGGTGAAGAGCATTATCAAGGTCGAGAGGATGGTATCGAGAGTAACCCTCCACCCAACATCGACACCGGAAAATACCGTTGAGTCGAATATCCTCGCGAAAAGAATACCATAAATGACAAGCACAATGTTGTTTCCGACAAGCATGGTAGAAACGAAGCCATTAGGATGGCGATAGAAAAAGCTGATGAGTTTTTGCGAAAGCCCATTCTTTTCCTTGTCCATCTGAGCCAACATCCTGTTGCTCGACACGAAAGCTATCTCCATGCCCGAGAAAAAGGCGGAGAGTACCATCGTGATTAGAATCTCAATGATTGATGATATGTCAACTTCAGCCATTATAAACTTCCTTTCATTATCACTCGCTTACCGTTCTCACAGGCATTGCCTTCTGCCTCTGGTTCATCAACGCGCTGTCTTGCGCCGCCTTCGCTGAATCGGAGCCTGCAGTAGAGCCGCCAAAGTCGGTGCTCTGGAACGAGCCGCGCGAATTGGTCACTATATAATGGGTCATGCGCTCGTCGGAACGGAAGAAAGTGCCTTGCAGCGTGCGCTCGGGTGTTATCAATCGAGAGAAGACATAAGAATAGAGCTCATGTTTCGACTCATCCCAAAACAGCTGCTCGGAGGAGAAACGCAAGCCATCCTTGGTTCGCACTTTGACGCGCGAACGAAGCTCCCACAGGTGCGACTGGTCGTAATAGTAGGCCGTGTCGCACTGTATATAAGCCTGAATATGGAACTTCTCGTCGAATTGCTCAAGAAACAACCCCTTGTCGAAAGTCCAACGTGAAGGGTGACGGACGGCGTTGACATCCCATCGCTCGGTCACGATGCGATACTTTATGACGCCAGAGTCGGATATGAGCGTATTGACACCCCAAGAAGTCATGACCGAAGCAGAGTCTCTATCCCTTATGGCAGGAGCTGTATGCTCAACGGCCTCTTGACATGCAGATACAAAAAGAGCTAACAATACACATATTATAATAATATGCATATTGCCAACTCTCGATTTCTTGCTATGATGGCAAGTTTCGTCCATCATTGTTTATAGAACCTTCCATTTTGCGAACCAACGCTCGTTGAACGTCAGTCCGATATTGATACGGAACGTGTTTTCCGTGATATAGCTGGCAGCCGTGCGACGCACCCACTGCCCACTGATATTGAGGATGGAACGATTGTTCCAGCTGTTCATGATTGGGATGCCGAATCCAAGGCTCGCGCTCATCTCCTTTGGTCCGTCCTGACCATTTATATAATAATAAGGTGTGGCATAAGACACGCCAACGCGATAACGAACCCTGTTGAAGAAATGACGATTGTATTCGCCTGGGCAATATTCAGCGCCCAAGGTCACCCTTTGGCGATCCTTAAACATTCCGGAGCCCATGGTGTAAGACACCACGCCATTATTGGAACTGTATTTCGGCTCTTCGACCTTGCCCCACTTCTGGAGAGTGTAGTCGGCACAAATCCTGAGAGAGTTGTTATGGTTGTACATTAATCCAGCACTAATAGTCGCAGGCATCTCAAGATGAAGCCTTGTGCCATCCTTAGGATAAGACACAGTATCCGCGACATTTGTAGTTGGGTTGATGGAAACAACGTCCAATGTTGGCTTGCCGCCAATCTTGTGTCCCAACGAATAAGTGGCACCAATCGTCACCTCGTCCTTCTTTGACAGACGCAATGCATATTGTATGCCGAAATCCACCTTGTAGCTTTGCACGCTGGCAGTAGCTGTCTTCATGATGGTATTAACCGAGGTATTGCTGAAAGTGTTGGTGAGACTCTTGGTGTAATTACCGTAGAGATAGCCACCATTGACACCAATGGAAAGGCCCTTAAACGGGGACCATCCCAAGCCAAGATAGACTTGATGAAGACCACCTGAACCACTGTAGCCGTCAGTCACAGTAGTAGAGTTGTCATCTTTGAGAGTTTGAGAAGTGGAATAAGAATAGCCTATATTGCTGTAAGGCAAGTAACCAAAGCTCAAACCGAAGTGACGGAAGACACGAAAGCCGGCGATAATATACTCGAAGTTGGCGTTCTTGGCATTTTTCTTCACTCCATTCTCGCTGAAATTGGTCAACTGCCCCGACAAGCCTGCATCGAAGATGAATGTTAGACTGTCTAACGAAGAATAAGAGGCAGGGTTGAGATAATTGACCTGGTTGTGTGCGTGGTAGGCAATTCCTGCTCCATCCATGCCACGGCTGAATCCAGCAGATTGGTCGGTAAGCATGCCAAGACCAAACTGGCTATAAGGAGAATTAGTGCCGCTCTGCGCCGATGCCAATTGCGAGGAGGCAAGAAGCAAGAGCCCCGCCAAAATATTGATTTTTGTCTTCAATGCGTTCGTTATTTTAGTGATACTTTATCTCTTTTATTAAAAATCAAGTGCAAAAGTATTGAAAAAAAACAATATAAACGCACGAAAGTCGAAATAATAAGGTATTTTTGCACTGTGAAAAAATATATGAGATATTTTAAGCAAACCATAGCACTGCTCACGTTGCTTTTCTCGTTTGCCACAAACTCATCGGCAACGGTAGAGTTGACGCCTCTTGAGCAGATGGACAGCGTCGACATAAGCCTATTGACCTGCTCGCCTGGAAACCAGATTTGGAGTCTCTATGGCCATACCGCAATCAGACTTGAGGACAGGTTGCACCACGCCGATTACGCCATTAATTACGGGATGTTCGACCTTAGGCAGAAATATTTCGTGATAAGGTTCGTATTCGGGCTCACCGACTATCAGATGGGCATTGAGAACTACGACCGCTTTCTCATGGCTTATGGCTATCAAGGGCGCGGCATCATTCAGCAAAGGCTCAACCTCTCAAGGCAAGAGAAACTCGCGATAGTCAAGGCCATACAAGACAACTACGACCCCGCCAAGCGCACATACCGTTACAATTACTTTTACGACAACTGCACCACAAGGGCCCGCGACATAATAACACGGAACCTCTCGGGCAAAGTGAAATACCAACCGAACACTTCCGTGGAATCATCATATAGGCAGATGATTCACCAATGGAACAGCGACCACCGCTGGATGGCTTTCGGCTGCGATCTCCTTCTCGGAGTTGGGGCAGACAGGAAAACCACGCTCGCCCAACAACAATTCATACCCGACACCCTGAGAAAAGATTTCGACAAGGCTGTAGTTGTCGACCAGGCAGGGCATACACGTCCCTTGGTTGCCAAGACCGAGCAAATCATTGAGCCAAGCCAACAACCTGACGACAACGGCATTTGGTCGGTCGTGTCACCCACGGTACTTTTCACGGTATTACTCGTGCTGACACTTTGTCTCTCAACCTTAGAATACAGGCGCAAAAAAACTTTTTGGCTCTACGACGCCATCTTGCTCACCCTGACAGGGCTGGCAGGAATAGTGCTCTTTGCCATGATATTCTCACAGCACCCCACGGTAAGGATTAACCTTCAGATACTGATACTCAACCCATTGTCTGTCGTATTTGCCTATTCGACCTGTCGAAAATCGTATAAGGGGGAATTGCATTTCTATTGGAACTTGCTCTTTATCTTTATTATAGTTTTTCTCTCCTTCGGAGTTTTCTTGCAAAATTATGCGGAGGGAATGTGGATATTGGCATGTTGTTTGCTAGACAGATGTATCATCAACCGCTTGATTAACTCAGCACAAAAAACAGGAACTAAGAAATAATGCGATATTTAGCACTTTTGGTAGCTGCGCTGACCACGGCAGAGATGCAGGCTTTCGAGCTTGCACCACGCCTTGTCGTCAATGTCACCATTGACCAACTTAGGTCCGACTATGTTGAGGCGTTCAGCAACTTCTATAACCGATATGGCTTCAAGCGTCTCCTTGACGAAGGTCTTGTCTACGACGGAGCCACATATCCTTTCTTCCCCGTGGATTGCTCCTCGGCTTCGGCAAGCATATCCACTGGCACCACTCCATTCTTCAACGGCATCATTGGCGACAGTTGGCTCGACCGCAAATCACTGCGACCAACAAGCAGCGTAGACGACGGGAAAGGCTATTACTCTGCCGACAAGATTAGAACGAGCACCATTGGCGACGAACTGAAAGTGAGTTCCAATGGTCAAGCTCTCGTATACTCGTTTGCCACCAACAGCAAGTCAGCAATACTTCTCGCCGGCCATGCCGCCGACGGGTGCTATTGGCTGGGGCAAGACGGCTTATGGACAACATCGTCTTACTACGAGAAAGCGTTGCCCAAATGGGTGAAAAACTACAACGAAGGGTTTGGCGAGCAATATCGCAAGCAGAAGAACCGTCAAGACAACGACAACGTGGTAGACATGGCTCTTGCGGCCATCAACTCAACCAACATCGGTAAGGATGACGTTTCCGATATAATCAACATAGCCCTCTCCGCAACCAAGACTGACGGCAAGCCCGTGCACAACTGGCAAGAGGAGATGCAGAGCGTGTATCAACAACTCGACTACACGCTCGGCAGGTTGATAAACGCCATCGAGAAGCGCATAAACCTCCAGCACGTGCTTTTTGTGGTGACATCCACAGGCTACAACGAGGAAAGGCCTTCCGACCTCTCTAAATACAGAATACCCACAGGCACATTTTATATCAATCGCACCGCGAGCTTGCTGAACATGTACCTCGGAGCCATCTACGGCTCGGGCAGATACGTGGAGCAGGAATACGGCAATGAGATATACCTCGACCATCGCCTCATAGAACAGAAACGCATCTCCATGCCGGAGTTGCTCACGCGCTCGCAAGAGTTTCTCATGCAGAGCGCAGGCGTTGCTGATGTCTACACCAGCGAAAGATTGCAATCGGGCAATAGCGACATACAGAAAATACGCGCAGGATATAATCCTATCCTCAGCGGTGACATAATCATAAACGTGGCACCCGGCTGGCGCCTGCTCAACGAGAACACACAACAAACCTCAATGAGCCGCGCAGGAGTGGTGCCTTTCCCTATAATCTTTTTCGGTGACGGCATCAAGCACGAGCGGATAAAAGAGCCCGTCACGGTTGACCGCATTGCGCCAACCGTAGCCAAGACGATCCGTATACGTGCGCCAAACGCATGCAGTGTCGCCCCATTGTTTTAACCCCAAAGGCATCGCTCTTCCCTCCTATTAATGGAAGATGTATAGCCATAAATCTTTGCAGGTTAAAATATATTGATTATCAAATAGTTTTATTAACTTTGCACCCAAATAGAAAAAAGAACGACAAGATATGAACTTCAACAAGTTTTTAAAATCCATCTTTGGCGACAAGTCCAAGCGAGACATGCGCCTCATTCAACCACTCGTTGAAAAGGTCAAAGAGGTCTCACCAGAGATAGAGAAGCTCACCAACGATGAGCTCCGTGCCAAGAGCAAGGAGATTCAAAAGTATGTACAAGACGCGGCAAAGCCTTTCAAGGAGAAAATCGAGGAATTGCGCGCCAAGATTGAGGACACGCCCATTGACGAGCGCGAGCCCATCTTCAACGAGATAGACAAGCAAGACAAGGAAATGCTTGAGGCGTTGGAGAAGGCCCTCAACGAGGTCATGCCAACGGCCTTCGCAATTGTGAAGGACACGGCACGCCGCTTCGCGCAAAACGCCGACACCGTGGTTACTGCCACAGATTTCGACCGTGAGCTTGCAGCAAACCCAAAGAACGACTTCATAACCATAGACGGCGACAACGCCATCTACCACAATGAGTGGACAGCCGGCGGAAACAAGATACACTGGGACATGGTGCACTACGACGTGCAGCTCTTCGGCGGCATCGCGCTCCACCAAGGCAAGATTGCCGAGATGGCAACTGGCGAAGGTAAGACATTGGTAGCAACGCTGCCCGTGTTCCTCAACGCCCTCACTGGCAACGGCGTACACATGGTGACCGTGAACGATTACCTCGCCAAGCGTGACTCTGAATGGATGGGACCTCTCTACGAGTTCCACGGATTGTCGGTGGATTGTATCGACAAGCACCAGCCAAACTCACAGGATCGTCGCAAGGCTTACCAAGCCGACATTACCTTCGGTACAAACAATGAGTTCGGCTTCGACTACCTCCGCGACAACATGGCCCTCTCACCCGATGACCTCGTGCAGCGTCGCCACAACTTCGGCATCGTGGACGAGGTTGACTCAGTGCTCATTGATGACGCACGTACACCTCTTATTATATCTGGTCCCGTGCCAAAGGGTGAGAACCAGATGTTCGAGGAGTATCAGCCTCTCGTGGAAAGACTCTATGAGGTGCAACGCAAACAGGCCACAGAGCTGCTTGCCGACGCACGCCAGAAGATAAACGCAGGTCGTCAAGAAACCGACAAGAACAAGGCTCAACAACTTCTCGACGAAGGATTCCTCAGCCTGTACCGCTCGTTCAAGGCCCTACCAAAGAACAAGGCCCTGATCAAGTACCTCTCAGAGGAAGGCATCAAGAGCGGAATGCAGAAGACCGAGGAAATATACATGGAGAACAACAACCGCCGCATGCCGGAGGCTGTAAAGCCATTGTATTTCGTCGTGGACGAGAAGATGAACTCAGCCGACCTTACCGACAAGGGTTTCGACTGGCTCGCCAACCAAGTACACGACAAGGATCTCTTCGTGTTGCCCGACATTGCCTCAGAACTCTCCGCATTGGAGAACGAGAAAGATCTCAACGACCAAGAGCGTCTTGACAAGAAGGATAGTTTGCTCCAGCATTTTGCCGTACAAAGCGAGCGCGTGCACACATTGCAGCAGCTGCTCAAGGCTTACACCATGTTCAACAAGGACGACGAGTATGTTGTCATTGATGGCGAGGTGAAGATCGTCGACGAACAGACTGGCCGTATAATGGAAGGCCGCCGTTGGAGCGACGGACTGCATCAGGCTGTCGAGGCAAAAGAGCACGTAAAGGTTGAGGCCGCCACACAGACCTTCGCTACCATCACACTGCAAAACTACTTCCGCATGTACCACAAGCTCGCCGGTATGACCGGTACGGCATCGACAGAGGCTGGCGAGTTTTGGGACATATACAAACTCGACGTGGTTGAGATTCCTACCAACCGGCCAATAGCACGCAAAGACCTTGAGGATCGTGTATACAAGACCCAGAGAGAGAAATACGCCGCCGTGATTGAGGAAGTTGAGGAAATGCGCGTAAGCGGACGTCCTTGCCTCGTAGGTACCACGTCAGTGGAGATCTCCGAGTTGCTCTCAAGGATGTTGACCATGCGAAAGATTCCACACCACGTGCTCAACGCCAAGTTGCACCAAAAGGAGGCACTGATTGTCGCAGAGGCAGGAAAGAGCACCATGGGACAAGTTTACATCGTCTCCGATGGCAAGGCGTTCACCGACAAGCCTTCTGCCGTTCGTTACCAGCAATCGCTTATCAACGCCGCTACGGAGCAGAAGAAGAACTCAAACCCTGAGCTCGTTGGCAAGAGCGCCGAAAGCCTCATCCACAACGAGGAAAGGTTGCTTGGTGCCGTGACAATCGCCACCAACATGGCAGGTCGTGGTACCGATATCAAGCTTGCTCCAGAAGTGAAGAAGGCTGGTGGTCTTGCCATCATCGGCACGACACGCCACGAGAGCCGCCGCGTTGACCGCCAGCTCCGTGGTCGCGCAGGACGTCAGGGCGACCCAGGATCATCAGTGTTCTACGTATCACTCGAAGACGAGCTCATGCGTAAGTTTGGATCAGAGCGTATAGCAAGGGTCATGGACCGTCTCGGCTTCGAGGATGGCGAGCGCATTGAAAGCCCAATGATCTCAAAGAGCATTGAGCGTGCCCAAAAGAAGGTTGAGGAGAACAACTTCGGCATACGTAAGAACCTTCTCGAATATGACGACGTGATGAACAAGCAGCGCACCGTGATCTACGAGAAGCGCCGCCACGCCCTCATGGGCGAGCGTATCGGCATGGACATCACCAACATCATCTGGGACCGCGTGGTGAGCATCATAGAAAGAAACGACTATGAGGGATGCAAGGAGCAATTCCTGAAGATACTCGCAATGGAAGTTCCTTTCACTGAGCAGCAGTTCGAGGACACCGAGCGTGGAGAGCTTGAGGAGCTTGCGTTCCAAGAGGCAATGGCAGCCTTCAAGCGCAAGACCGACCGCATACAATCTGACGCATACCCCGTAATCAAGGATGTCTACGAGAACCAAGGCAACATTTACCAGTTCATCCTCATACCTATCACCGATGGTCGTCAAGTAGTACAACTCCGTGTCAACCTCAAGGAGGCATACGAGACAGAGGCCAAGAACATCGTGAAAGAGTTTGAGAAGTTCGTAGTGCTCCACATCATCGACGACGATTGGAAGGAGAACCTCCGCCAACTTGACGAGCTGCGCCACTCAGTGCAGAACGCCTCATACGAGCAGAAAGATCCTCTCCTCGTCTTCAAGTTGGAGAGCGCCAAGCTGTGGGATTCCATGATCGACGACATGAACAATCGCATCGCCTCGTTCCTCACACGCGGTCAAATTCCAATACAGCAAGCCCCCGTGCAGGAGGCAAAGCCTGTTGAGCACCAGCAGAGATACAACGAGCAAAAGGTGGACCTCGACGAGCAGGAAGAGGCTCAGCGTCGCGCCGCCATGCAAGACACTCGTGAGAGTGCGGCACAGCAACAAAAACACGAGCCTATCGTCCGCGAGAAAATGCCGCGACCAAACGATCCTTGCCCATGTGGCAGTGGCAAAAAGTTCAAGAACTGCCACGGAAAGGGATTAAGATAAGCATCAATTACACTTAGATAAGCTACGGGCCTTGTCACTTTCTGACAAGGCCCGTACTTTTTTTTATTAGTTGGAGGGCAAAATTGATGTTATATCAAGGAAAAGCAGTAATTTTGCACCATAATTATACGTATTGATTGGTTAATCAAGTTAAGCACAACAATAGCACATTGATAGAGAAACACATCGTACTTGAAGACATCGACCCAGTGACATTTTATGGGGTCAACAATGGTCATCTGCAAATGATCAAGTCGCTATACCCCAAGACCCGCATTGTGGCAAGGGGCAACGTGCTGCGAGTGCTCGGTGACGAGGAAGACATGGCAAAGGTGGAGGAAGACGTGGAAAACATGCGAAAGCACGTCCTCAAATACAACACCATTACCGAAGAAGACATCCTCGACATAGCCAAGGGACAAAAGACAAAGGCTGACGCTACAAAGGACGTCTTGGTTTACAGCATATCGGGGAGACCCATAAAGAGCCGTTCCGAGAACCAACAAGCTCTTGTTGACGCCTTCGAGAAAAACGACATGATATTCGCCGTGGGTCCCGCGGGAACAGGAAAGACTTACCTCAGCATAGCCCTTGCGGTGAGAGCACTGAAAGACAAGGACATCAAGAAGATAATACTTAGCCGCCCCGCCGTGGAAGCTGGAGAAAAGCTCGGATTCCTCCCAGGCGACATGAAAGACAAGATAGACCCGTATCTCCAACCCCTCTACGACGCGCTTGAGGACATGATTCCTGCCGTCAAACTCCAGGACATGATGGAGAAGCACGTGATACAGATAGCTCCCTTGGCGTTTATGCGTGGCCGAACCCTCTCCGATGCCGTGGTCATTCTCGATGAAGCGCAAAACACCACACCTGCGCAGATAAGGATGTTCCTGACCCGAATGGGATGGAACACGAAGATGGTCATCACCGGCGACATGACGCAGATAGACCTTCCTAAGCAGCAAAAGAGCGGATTGAAGGAAGCCTTGCAAATACTGGATGGCGTTGATGGCATATCAATAGTCAACCTCAACCAGAAAGACATAGTGAGACACAAGCTCGTGACAAGGATAGTTAATGCCTACGATGCTTACGACAAGAAAATAGCTTCGCTAAAATCAAATAATACTCAAAATGAAAGCATTGACAAGGACTGATTTCCATTTCGATGGACAGAAGAGTGTTTACCACGGTAAAGTTCGTGACGTTTACGACATCAATGACGACCTCATCGTAATGGTGGCTACCGACCGCATCTCGGCATTCGACGTTGTGTTGCCCAAGGGCATCCCATTCAAAGGCCAGGTGCTCAACCAGATAGCCTCTAAGTTTCTTGACCTCACCTCTGACATTTGCCCCAACTGGAAGCTCGCCACACCTGACCCAATGGTCACCGTGGGCCTGAAATGCGAGGGTTTCCGCGTGGAGATGATTATCCGCGGCATCCTCACCGGCTCTGCATGGCGCGAGTACAAAAACGGTTGCCGTGAGCTTTGCGGCGTGAAGTTGCCTGAGGGCATGCACGAGAACGAGCGTTTCCCTGAGCCAATCATCACTCCGACGACAAAAGCCGACGAGGGTCACGACATGAACATCTCCAAGGAAGAGCTCATCAAGCAAGGCATCGTGTCGGCAGAGGATTATGCCGTCATTGAGGATTGGACACGCAAGCTCTTCGCACGTGGACAAGAAATCGCAGCCAAGCACGGTCTCATCCTGGTAGACACCAAGTACGAGTTTGGCAAGCGCGATGGCAAGCTCTATCTCATCGACGAAATCCACACTCCCGACTCAAGCCGCTATTTCTATGCCGATGGCTACGAGGAGCGCTTCGCAAAGGGCGAGCCACAGAAGCAACTTTCAAAGGAGTTTGTGCGCCAATGGCTCATTGAGCACAACTTCATGAACGAGCCTGGACAAACAATGCCTGAGATCACCGACGAATATGCCGAGAGCGTATCAGAAAGATACATTGAGCTTTACGAGCATATCACGGGTGAGAGTTTCGACAAGGCTGCCGAGGAGGGCGACATCGCGGCAAGAATTGAGAAGAACGTCAACGCTTGGCTTGCCACAAGAAAATAAATGTACGACCAGGAGAAGATAAAGCCCTACGACAAGCAAGGGGAGAAAGGCAAATTGGTGGAAGCGATGTTCGACAACATCGCTCCCACTTATGACACGCTCAACCACCGCCTGTCCTGGGACATCGACAAGGGTTGGCGCAAGAAGGCCATCAACCTTCTCGCGCCATTCCATCCCAAGTCTATACTCGACATTGCCACGGGCACTGGCGACTTCGCCATTCTCGCAGCGCAAACACTTCAGCCCACCAAACTCATAGGGGCCGACATTTCTGAAGGCATGATGGAGATTGGAAGGCGGAAAGTGGAAAAGGCGGGGTTGAAGGACGTCGTGTCGTTCAAGAAGGAAGACTGCATGGCAATGTCTTTTGAAGACAACAGTTTCGACGCCGTGACGGCAGCCTTTGGCATACGCAACTTCCAAGACCTTGACAAAGGATTAAAGGAGATGTGCAGGGTCCTCAAAAAAGGCGGACACTTGAGCATCGCCGAGCTTACCACTCCTGTCTCATTCCCCATGAGACAACTATTCCACATCTATTCGCATTCCATCCTGCCCATTTATGGCAGGCTTATAAGCAAAGACCAAAGCGCATACAGCTACCTCACCGCCACCATTGAGGCTTTCCCTCAAGGAGAGCGTATGATGGAAATCCTCAAAAGGGCAGGATTTAGCAAGGTGAGTTTCCGAAGACTGACTTTTGGCATTTGCACTATCTATTTTGCCGAGAAATAAGTACAATCTACACGACAAACATTCTTCATCACATGGACAAATACGGACTGATAGGTTATCCACTGGTACACTCTTTCTCCATAAGCTATTTCAATGAGAAATTCCAGAACGAGAACATAGATGCCACTTACGAGAACTACGAGATTCCTTCCATTGAGCAATTGACAGAAGTGCTCGATACCAACCCCGAGCTTCGTGGGCTTAACGTCACCATACCTTACAAGGAGAAAGTGATAAGCTACCTCGACAGCCTCAGTCCGGAGGCAAACGAGATAGGAGCGGTCAACGTCATCAAGATAGAGCACAAAGGCAAAAAGACGGTCTTGAAAGGCTACAACAGTGACGTCATCGGATTCACGCGCAGCATTGAGCCCCTGCTTGAGCCTTTCCACAAGAAGGCCCTGATCTTAGGCACAGGAGGCGCGTCTAAGGCTATCGAGTTCGGTTTGAGGTCCCTGAAGTTGGAGACATTGAAAGTGAGCCGCACGGGTAAGGGCGGAGCCATAAAATACGAAGACCTGACCCCCGAGATGATAAAAGAATATAATGTCATCGTCAACTGCACTCCCTGTGGAATGTTCCCCCATAGCGACGAGTGCCCTGACCTGCCCTATGACGCCATGGACAGCCACACCCTGCTCTACGACCTCATCTATAATCCCGACGAGACCCTTTTCTTGACCAAGGGCAAGAAGAAGGGCGCTGTCGTGAAAAACGGACTGGAAATGCTGTTACTGCAAGCCTTTGCAAGTTGGGAATTCTGGAATAAATAACAAGAGATATGAACAATAGATACATGATGCGCGGTGTGTCCGCCGCAAAGGAAGATGTTCACAACGCCATAAAGAACATCGACAAGGGTATTTTCCCTCAGGCTTTCTGCAAGATCATCCCCGACATTCTCGGTGGAGACCCTGACTATTGCAACATTATGCACGCCGACGGAGCCGGGACAAAGTCGTCCTTGGCTTATATGTACTGGAAAGAGACTGGCGACTTGAACGTGTGGAAAGGCATCGCACAAGACGCCGTGGTGATGAACACCGACGACTTGCTTTGCGTGGGCGCCGTGGACAACATCCTCGTCTCGTCCACCATAGGCAGGAACAAGATGCTTGTGCCTGGCGACGTGATATCAGCAGTGATCAACGGCACCGACGAGTTTCTCGCACAATTGCGCGAGATGGGAATCGGCATTTGGGCAACGGGAGGCGAGACTGCCGATGTGGGCGACCTCGTGAGGACCATCATCGTCGACTCAACCGTCACATGCCGCATGAAGCGCAGCGACGTGATCAACAACGCCAACATTCAACCTGGCGATGTCATCGTCGGCTTGAGCTCAACAGGGCAAGCCACCTATGAGGATCGCTATAATGGCGGAATGGGCAGCAACGGCTTGACAAGCGCGCGCCATGATGTCTTCGCCAAGTATCTTGCCGAGAAATTCCCCGAGAGCTATGACCACGCTGTGCCAAACGAGCTCGTCTATAGCGGTGAGTATCATCTGACGGACAAGATCGACGGCCTCGACGTGGACGCTGGCCAGCTCGTGCTCTCGCCGACGCGCACCTATGCGCCCGTGATAAGGAGGCTCATCGACGACATGCGCCCAGAGATTCACGGAATGGTTCATTGCACGGGCGGAGCACAAACCAAGGTCCTTCATTTCGTAAACGACAATTGCCGTGTGGTGAAGGACAACATGTTCCCCATCCCACCTCTGTTCAAGATCATCCACGACTGCTCGGGTACCGACTGGAAGGAGATGTACCAAGTGTTCAACATGGGTCACCGCATGGAGATCTACGTCCGTCCGGAAGTTGCCGACAAGGTTATCGCCATCAGCAAGCACTTCAACATCGACGCGCAGGTGGTCGGCCACATCGAGGAGGGCAAGCGTTCATTAACCATAAAATCAGAATACGGAGAGTTCAACTATTAATGGCATAAGGAATAGACACTAATGGCTGAAAAAAACACGATACTGCAAAAGCTTGACGGGCTTGAGGCACGCTATGAGGAGGTGTCGACACTGATTACCGACCCCGAGGTCATAGCCGACCAGAACCGATATGTCAAGTTGACAAAAGAATACAAGGACCTTGGCGACATCATGGATGCCCGCAAGCGATACATTGCTTGCCTCAATGCCATAAAGGAGTCGAAAGACATAATCGTCAACGAGAGCGACCCCGACATGAAGGCAATGGCAAGGGAGGAATTGCAAGACAACGAGGCGCTTCAACCACAACTGGAAGAGGAAATCAAGTTGCTGCTCGTGCCCAAAGACCCTGAGGACGCCAAGAACGTGCAGATGGAGATTCGCGCCGGAACGGGTGGCGACGAGGCTGCTCTCTTCGCCGGCGACCTCTTCAACATGTACAAGCGCTATTGCGACACCAAGGGCTGGAGCGTCAGCGTGACATCGTTCAACGAGGGCGCCGTGGGAGGTTACAAGGAAATAGACTTCGCCGTGAGTGGCGACAACGTCTACGGCACTCTGAAATACGAGTCTGGCGTGCACCGCGTCCAGCGCGTGCCTGCCACGGAGACCCAAGGCCGTATGCACACCAGCGCCGCTACGGTGGCTGTCTTGCCCGAGGCTGAGAAGTTTGAAGTGCACATCGAGGAAGGCAGAATCAAATGGGACACGTTCCGTTCCAGCGGTGCCGGTGGACAGAACGTCAACAAGGTGAGCTCTGGCGTGCGCTTGCGCTATCCTTGGAAGAACCCCGAGACTGGCGAGGAAGAGGAAATCCTCATCGAGTGTACCGAGACGCGCGACCAGCCAAAGAACAAGGAGCGCGCGCTGAGCCGACTCTACACTTTCATTTACGACCGTGAGCACGCCAAATATGTTGGCGACATTCAGAACCGACGCAAGTCGCTCGTGTCAACGGGCGACCGCTCGGCAAAGATCCGCACCTACAACTACCCACAAGGCAGGGTCACCGACCACCGCATCGGGTATACCATACACGACCTGCAAGGTTTCATGAATGGCGACATCCAAGACATGATCGACCATCTCACGGTGGCGGAGAACGCGGAAAAGCTCAAGGAGAACGAACTGTAAGACAACACAAACCACAAGCAAATGGCAAGATTCTGGACTCGAAAGAAAGAGGATTATTCTGAAGACGAGAAAACCATGCAGTGCACGGACTTTCTCGTCAGGCTCGCAAATCGCAAGAAAGAGGATGCCGTGGCTCCACCAAACGTGGAAAACAACAAATAACCATTAAACACACTTCATCTTAACTATGAATAGACAACAACTTGTCAAGGAGATTTTCACCAAGAAGACTTTCCTCTGCGTAGGTCTCGACACAGACATCAACAAGATACCCGACTTCCTGAAGAACGACAAGGATGCCATTTTTGAGTTCAACAAGGCCATCATCGACGCCACCGCGCCTTATTGCGTGGCATACAAGCCAAACTTGGCTTTCTATGAGTGCTATGGCATTGACGGCATCAGGGCTTTGGAGAAGACCATAAGCTACATTCGCGGGGCATATCCCAACCACTTCATCATCGCCGACGCCAAGCGCGGCGACATCGGCAACACCTCTGCCATGTATGCCAAGTCGTTCTTCGAGGGCTTCAATGTCGATGCCCTCACCGTGGCTCCTTACATGGGAGAGGACAGCATCACGCCTTTCCTCGAATACAAGGACAAGTGGGTCATCGTGCTTGCCTTGACGAGCAACAAGGGCAGCCACGACTTCCAGCTCACGGAGGACAATAGCGGCGAACCTCTCTTCGAGAAGGTGATACGCAAGACCCAGCAATGGGGCACGGAGGAGAACATGATGTACGTGGTAGGCGCCACACAAGGCAAGATGTTCAGCGACATCCGCCGTGTGGCTCCCAACAGCTTCCTCCTCGTGCCTGGCGTTGGCGCACAGGGCGGCAGCCTGCAAGAGGTGTGCAAGTATGGCATAACGAAGGATTGCGGTCTGCTCGTCAACTCCAGCCGTGGCATCATCTACGCAGGCCATGACGAGCACTTTGCCAACGCCGCGAAGCTGAAGGCAAAAGAGCTGCAGCAGGAAATGCAGGCTGAGCTTGAAAAACTCTGATTACCACTAACGACAGCACCATCCACCCTGTCGTTTTGCCACCATTGATTTGGCTCCATGCCGATTCTTGTGAGGTAGAATCGTCGTGCCGGATTCCTTCGTTTGCCTTCGCGCCACAATCGCGTTGGCTTTACGTCGCTATCGCATTGGCATCACGCCGCAGACGCATTGCCTTTGCGCCGCGAACGCATCACGCTGAAAATCCGCAACGACAAACCTCAGCCCACACTAATCATCGGATACCCATTTTATATTCACAAACGGCGTGTAAGTGTGCAACTACACGCCGTTTGTATAATAAAAAAAACAAATAATCAAGCTATCATCCGACTGTTAGAAAATAATTCATTATTTTTGCAGAAACATTTCAAAAGAAGCACAACATGGAATTCTCTGCAAAACAGATAGCCCAGTTTATTCAGGGAAGAGTAGAAGGCGACGAAAATGCCACAGTGCACACTTTCGCCAAGATAGAAGAAGGCGTGCCAGGCTCTATTTCTTTCCTCGCAAACCCAAAATACATCCAATATATCTATAACACCAAGGCGAGCATTGTTCTTGTCGACGACAGCCTCGACTTTGAGCATCCTGTCAAGACCACGCTCATCCGCGTGAAGAACGCCCGCGACTGCGTGGCAAAGCTCTTGCAGCTCTATGCCGCAAGCGCCCCCAAGAAGCAGGGCATCGACTCTCTCGCCTTTGTCTCGCCAAAGGCCAAGATTGGTAAAGACTGCTACATCGGCGCTTTCGCCTATATAGCCGATGGCGTGGAAATTGGGGATGGTTGCCAGATTTATCCCAACGTCACCATCATGGAAGGCGTCAAGATTGGCGCCAACTGCGTCTTCTACCCTCACGTTTGCGTTTACCACGGTTGCCACATCGGCAACAACGTAGTGCTGCATTCGGGCACGGTTATTGGCGCCGACGGCTTCGGCTTCGCGCCAAACCAGGAGACCAACCAATACGACAAGATACCGCAGATTGGCATCGTCACCATTGAGGACGATGTAGAGATAGGCGCCAACTCGTGCGTGGACCGCTCAACAATGGGCACGACCATCATAAGGAAGGGCGTGAAACTCGACAACCTCGTGCAGATTGCCCACAACACCGACATAGGCGAGAACACCGTGATGTCGGCTCAAGTGGGTGTGGCTGGCTCAACCAAAGTGGGCCAGTGGTGCATGTTCGGTGGCCAAGTCGGAATATCCGGCCACATCACAATAGGCGACCGCGTGATGCTTGGAGCGCAGTCAGGAGCGCCTTCGTCAATTGAAAGCAACCAGATGCTTATCGGCACCCCGCCAGTGGGCAAGATGGCATTCTTCCGTAGCCATGCCATGATGAGCAAGTTGCCTGACCTTTACAGGCAACTCAACGAACTGCAGAAAGAGGTTGCTGAATTAAAGAACTCTAAGAAATAAGACTTATGAACGCGGAAAAACAAAAAACGCTGGGCGGCAGTTTCTCTCTTTTCGGTAAGGGCTTGCACACAGGTTTGAGCCTTACCGTCACCTTTACCCCCGCGCCAGAGAACACAGGATACAAGATACAGCGAATCGACCTCGACGGTCAACCCATCATAGAGGCAATAGCCGAGAATGTTGTTGCCACCAATCGTGGCACGGTGCTCCAGAAAGGCGAGGCGAGAGTCTCCACCGTGGAGCATGGCATGTCGGCGCTCTACGCCCTCGGCATAGACAACTGCCTCATACAAGTCAACGGCCCCGAGTTCCCTATTCTCGATGGTGCAGCCGACATGTATGTCGAGCAGATCAAGAAAGTGGGCATCGTTGACCAAAGCGCACCAAAAGACTATTACATCATCCGCAAGAAGATTGAGGTCAGAGACGACGACAACGAGTCGGTGATAACCATCCTCCCCGACGAGGACTTCTCCATAACGGCGATGTGCTCGTTCAACTCGAAGTTTATCAGCTCGCAGTTTGCCACCCTCGACAGCATCGACAAGTATGCCTCAGACATTGCGCCGGCGAGAACCTTCGTCTTCGTCCGCGACATCGTGCCCCTGCTTGAGGCAAACCTCATAAAAGGCGGCGACCTCGACAACGCCATCGTCATCTATGAGCAACAAGTGGAGCAAGCCCAGCTCGACAAGCTTGCCGACCTCCTGCACGTGCCACATATCGACGCCACAAAGATTGGATACATCCAGCACCGCCCGTTGCAGTGGGACAACGAGTGCACGCGCCACAAGCTCCTCGACATCATCGGCGACATGGCGCTGATTGGCAAGCCCATCAAGGGCCGCATCATCGCCACGCGTCCTGGCCACACGGTGAACAACAAGTTCGCGCGGCTCATGCGCAAGGAGATTCGCAAGCACGAGGTGCAAGCGCCTATATACGACCCCAATGAGGAACCCCTCATGGACAACATCCGCATCCGCCAGCTCTTGCCACACCGCTACCCAATGCAGCTCGTCGACAAGGTCATCGCAATGGGTGCGACAACCATCGTTGGCGTGAAAAATGTCACGGCAAACGAGCCGTTCTTCCAGGGACACTTCCCACAAGAGCCCGTCATGCCAGGCGTGCTGCAAATCGAGGCTATGGCGCAGTGCGGAGGATTGCTTGTGCTCAGCCAACTTCAAGACCCAGAGAAGTGGTCGACCTATTTCCTGAAAATCGGCGACGTGAAGTTCAGGCACAAGGTGGTACCTGGCGACACATTGCTCTTCCGCGTAGAGCTTCTCGGACCGGTGAGCCACGGCATAAGCTCCATGAAAGGCTACATGTTCGTAGGCGACCACGTGGTGTCGGAGGCAACGTTCACCGCTCAAATCACGAAGAACGAAGAGTGAGAATGAAGTTCGAATAAACTTATTTATCGCAAAGAATTATACCATGAATCAGATAAGCCCATTGGCATTCGTTGACCCGGATGCGAAACTTGGAGACAACAACGTTATTGGCCCGTTCTGCTTTATCGACAAGAACACCGTCATTGGCGACAACAACGTGTTGCACAACAGCGTGACCATCAACTATGGCGCACGCATAGGCAACAACAACGAGGTGTTCCCAGGATCAAGCCTTTCCACCAAGCCACAAGACCTGAAGTTCAAGGGTGAGGACACCCAGTGCATCATAGGCGACGGCAACAGCATACGCGAGAACGTCACCATCTCGCGCGGCACGGCTTCGAAGGGAATGACCGTGGTTGGCAACAACAACCTCCTCATGGAGAACATGCACATCGCCCACGACTGCGTCGTTGGCAGCAAGTGCATCATAGGCAACTCCACGAAGTTTGCCGGCGAGGTGACAGTCGACGACAATGCCATCATCTCTGCCACCGTGCTCTGCCACCAGTTCTGCAAGATTGGCGGATACGTCATGATTCAGGGCGGTTGCCGTTTCAGCCAAGACATTCCGCCATACATCATTGCCGGCAAGGAGCCTACGAAATATTGCGGAGTCAACCTCGTGGGTCTGCGCCGTCACGGCTTCAGCAACGACTTGATTGACCTTATCCACAATGCCTACCGCCTCATCTACAGCGAGGGCATCATCGCCGAGGGTCTGAAGAAGGTGCAGAGCGAGTTGCAGGTGACACCGGAGATTCAGTACATCATCGACTTTATCTCAACATCTAAACGCGGCATCATCAGATAATCTTGGATACACTGTTTGTTCTTCTCGGCCCAACGGGCGTGGGCAAGAGCGAGGCCGCGCTGACCATTGCCAAACGCCTCGGCTCACCCGTTATCAATGCCGACTCGCGGCAGATCTACGCGGAGATACCAATTGGCACCGCCGCACCCACCCCACGGCAACAAGAAGAAGCAAGACATTATTTCGTCGGCAACCACCACGTCGACGATTATTATAGTGCGTCGCTCTATGAGGAAGACTGCCTCTCCCTCATAGGGCGACTTTTTTGTGGCAACGAGGACGGGACGCGTCACGAGAACCTCCTTCTCACGGGCGGAAGCATGATGTACATTGACGCGGTGTGCAAGGGCATCGACGACATACCGACCATCAACGACGAGACACGCATGTGGATGAAGCAGCGTCTCGAAGACGAGGGCTTGACTTCTCTCGTGGACGAATTGCATAAGATGGACCCTGAATATTGGGCGGTAGTGGACAAGAACAATCCGCGACGCGTCATCCATGCCTTGGAAATCTGCCACCAGTCTGGCCGCACCTATACATCTTTCCGGAAAGGCACCGTCAAGCAACGACCTTTCCGCATCGTTAAGATTGGACTAAACCGTCCACGCGAGGAGATGTACGAGCGCATCAACGCGCGTGTCTTGAAAATGGTCGACGAAGGTCTCATTGAGGAAGCTCTGTCGGTTTACGACAAGCGATCCGCCAACGCCCTCAACACCGTTGGCTTCAAGGAGACGTTCGACTATCTCGACGGGCTTATAACCCTCGATGAGGCAATACGCCAAATACAGTCGAACACGCGCCGCTACATGCGCAAGCAGCTGACGTGGTTCAAGAAAGACCCCGAGACCCGATGGTTTTGCCCCGACGACCTCCAGGCCATCATCAGCTTTATAGACTCCTTCCTATAAGCCTGCCTTTGCTTTGCGTAAAGGTCATTCCACCACGACCTCGTCCACAAACGCCCACGCCGGGTAGCCCACGCCATAGTGCCACGACGGACACAGGCCGATAGACTCTATGTGAACCCGCACATAGCGCGCCGTTATGGGTTGTGGCGACACCACCCTACCCTCAACGAACTTCACTGCCACGTCGCGGTCTTCAGCGAACTCATGCTTGCCCATGGGCGTAAACGTCTTGCCATCGGTGCTATAGGCATAGCTCACGCTCTTGGGCAATAGCACCCATGCGCCAAGTTGGTGGAGGAAATCGGCAGACACGCTGCTGAAGGTCTTCTGTTCGCCCATGTCGAGCACGAACTCGCCATCCACACCTTCCCATCCTACCCAGCTTTCCACAAATGTCGTGCCGCCATACAAACCATCGGTGAGGGCCTTGTCAGCAATTGGGCGGTAGCGTTCGGCAGGAGCTTTTATCCACTGCACCTTGGCGCCAGCCGCCTTGTTTACGGCACTTGTTGGCAAGAAGCGCTTCTTGTAAAGATCGCAATAGTCGGCGGGGCAGTTGTTACGCTCGTTAAGCGTGGGAATGTCGTATCGTGCGCATTGTGAGCGGAAAGTGTCAAGTTGAGCGGCAATGGCCTGCTTGTCGCCTCCCGTCTCGGTGCGGGCAATCTCAAGCTCGCTGTATCGCAGCGGCAGGCGTGCTATCTGCACGTGGGCGGTAAGCAGCGAGTCGCCATTCACGGCGCGCTCGGCGTCGTCGAACAATTCGTTGTAAGCCTTGCGTAGGTTTGCGTTTAGCATGCCGTGCTTGTGAGTTATTGGCGAGTCGTATATCCACAGCGGCGTGCCCGACGCGAGCAAGGCTCCTTGCAGCATCTGCTGGTAGCGGTAGAGATAAGGAGTTGCGGCGCCATAATACTTGCGCATGAAATGTTGCATCAGCGAGTCGGCGTCGAGTTCCGGATTCCACATCAGCTTGCCAATCATGTAGGCGCGCATCTCGGCAAAGTCGGTGCCGCGCGTGCCGTTCACTTGCTCAAAGAGCATGGTGGCGTGGTTGCGCTTGAACAACTGCATGTTCTTTTTCAGTATGTGGAAGTTCGGGAATGGAGCCACCACGTTGTCGAAGTTTATTCCATAATCCCACACGAAGATGTTGTTGGATATCCGTGCCCAGCCTTCCATGGCGTTCACAAAGTCTTGCCCCGAAGCGTTGTCGGTCAGCGGCACCTCACGCTTGCAGTCGATGTCGCACAGCATGATGTTGACGTTTGGCAGAGGCTTGACATGCTTTGGCGGGTGCATGGTGAACAGGTAAGCCAACGTTGAGAACTCCTTGTCGGGGAAGCGCTTTGCCAACTTGTTGAGGAAACGAATGAAATTGCCCGATGGCGAGCCCTCATATTCGTTCACCTTCTTGCACTCCGGACACTGGCAATAAGTGTCGTTGCCGTCGTTCTGGCTCACGCTTATTGTCGTCTTTCCTGGGTTGGCCTTGAATATGGAGTCTACGCGATGCGCCACGATGTCGAATATCGCCGGATTGGTAAGGCACCATTGACTGTGGTTTCCAGGTCGGCGCTCACCGTTTATGAACGAGTAGTATTCCGGATGTGTCTTGCCATATTCAGCCGCAGGCATAAGCCTGTCGAAGGTGTGCACCCACAGATTGTCAGCAAATATCTCTTTGGGTTCTGCCAAACGGAACCAGTCGTAATAGACAGGGTCGTCGCATCCGTAGCTTTGCGTCTGGCGATAGCGGAACGCCGGTGTCTCGGCATGGTGCGCCTCCGGAATGCACACGTCGGCCGAGGGCGTGAGCGTGTAGCAGTCAGCAGCCAAGTAGTCCATGCCCAAATAGCGCTCAAGCAGCGTGCAAACGCCATAGATGGCGCCCTTGCCGCCCGCCGATTTTATGCGCAACTCTCCATCGTGGCAGTCTATCAGGAATCCGTCGTCGTGCGCCTCTTCCGTAGGTTCACCTATAACCACCGTGCCTTTTCCTGCCTTGGCATTGGCCACGATGGGCAGTTGCGCACCCGATGTCTCGCGCACAAAGCGCTGCAGCAACTGTGCGGCGCGGCGGTTGACGTCGTTGTCAACTGCAAGCGTTATTCGCGCCTTGGGCTTGCCCTTTTCCACAAGAGTGGTTTGCGCAACGGCATGCGACGACGCAAGCGCCACGGCCGACAACAATAATAATGAGCGTAATGGTTTAAGCATGTTTTTAAGTTTAAGTTATTTCGTGGTTAACACAATCTTAACAGTATCATATAGCAGATGGTTCCCGCTGCTATCGACAGCATGATGTTCCGTCTCCACACATGGATGAGGATGGTGAATGCCACGGCGATGAATTGCGACAACGCATCCGGCGAGAACAACACGTGCCAATGCGCGATGGTTCCCGCGCAGTCTATCGAAACGGAAGAGCGAAGGCAATACACCACCAACAGGGCAAAGACCGATGCTGGCAGCACCTTCCCCAGATACATGACGTACTTGGGTGTCGGCTTGTCGGGGCGGAAGGCCATGAAAGGAATGAAACGCGTGAGCATTGTCGCCACCACGCCCGCGGCAACCATTATGATTTGCTGAGTGATGCTCATTGCACGACCTCCTTTCGTTTTCTGTAAATGGTAAGGAACAGAAGAATCACCACCATGCTCGGGATGATGAAATTGTCGGCATTGAACAGCAGCAGGCAAAAGGCGGAGATGAAAAGTCCGGACAAGCTGCTCGTGTGGTCTTTCTCCCTCAGCCAGTTGTCAGCGAAAATCGCGGTGAACATGGCGGTAAGCACAAAGTCCAATCCCGTCAAGTCGAATTTGAGATACGGGCCAATGATTCCTCCAAATGTCGCCCCTGCCACCCAATATGCCTCGTCAAGCCACGTGATCCAAAGCAGGAACCAACCCTTATCCGCTTCCGCTGGTATCTTTGTGGAGCTTGTCAGGGCGAAGGTCTCGTCGGACATTCCGAAGATGAGGAAAAACTTCTTCCAGCCAAGTCCTTTGTACCTATCGAGCATGGACAAACCATAGAACAGGTGTCTGGCGTTTATCATCAACACCATCAAGAAAGCCTGTATGGGATGGAAGCTGCCAAGCAGCATGTTGCCCAATAGAAACTCAGCACTGCCGGCATACACAGTCACGGCAAGCAGCATGGGATACACGAACGAGAAGCCCAGCTCGTGCATGTAGATGCCGTATGTCATGCCCAGGAAACCGTAGCCCGCCATTATCGGGAGCGAGGCGCGGAAGGCGTGGCGCAAAGAAGTGTTGATCTTTCCCATAATATACTAACGAAGCCCTGCCGCCTTGGTTCACTGTCCTAATGGAAAGCGCGGCGAGAACTGTCATTGCAAACTTACGGATTTAATTCCGTAAAGACAAATTTTCGCAAGCTTTTTTGCCATTTTAATCTGCAGATATGGACACAACTTTTTTGTCTGGCGACTCATCTCATAAAAAGTTGACACACTTAGCATGATCAAACTAAATAGGAAAGACGGCTTTCATACATTTATAATATGTATAGATGACAGAAAGATGACGCCTGAAAAGCCTCGAATCATCTAAAATTCGCCTATATCTTTAAATGTGTAAGCAAACGTACACTATTTTACGACACATTGTAAGCTATATTGCTCGCAAACGTGACACCATGAAAGTACAAGCGGTTTTAACTTACCATTATGTAATTAAACGTTTGTTTATTTAAGCAAAGTGTCGTATCTTTGCGCTCAGAAACACACAAAGTGTAATTAACAAATAGGAGAGATTAAGATGAAAAAGATCGAAGCAATCATCCGCAAGACCAAGTTCGAGGATGTGAAGGAAGCGTTGCTTGCCGCCGACATTGAGTGGTTCTCTTACTACGACGTAAGGGGAGAGGGCAAGATGAGACAGGCTCGTATCTATCGTGGCGTGATGTACGACACGAGTAGCATTGAGCGCGTGCTGATGAACGTTGTCGTTCGAGACAAGAACGTGGAGAAAACTATCAAAGCCATTTCAGAGGCTGCTCGCACAGGCGAGATTGGAGATGGCCGAATCTTTGTGATTCCGGTGGAGGACACCGTGAGGGTCCGCACAGGTGAGAGAGGCGACATCGCCCTTTATAATGCCGAGCTGGAGAAGTAATAGAGCATTATCGAACGTTACAGATTCGAGAGAGATTGTTTTCGGAATTAAACAACACTTAAAGTAAAAAGATTATGAGTGTACAGGATTTAGGATTATCAGTAGATACCGTGTGGATGCTCTTGGCAGCCATGTTGGTCTTTTTCATGCAACCGGGATTTGCACTTTGTGAGGCGGGTTTCACTCGCAGTAAAAATACAGCGAACATCTTGTTCAAGAACTTTGTCGACTTCATGGTCGGTTCTGTTCTTTTCTGGTTCGTAGGATTTGGATTCATGTTTGGCAGCGATGGCGCTGGTTTCATCGGCCTGCCCAACTTCGGTGACCTGTCGTTCTATCACGGCGATCTTCCCACAGAGGGTTTCTTGATGTTCGAGACTGTGTTCTGTGCCACAAGCGCCACCATCGTGTCTGGTGCCATGGCAGAGCGCACCAAGTTCTCCATGTATGTGGTTTATTCGTTCTTTATTTCATTGATTATCTACCCAGTCGAAGGTCACTGGACATGGGGTGGCGGTTGGCTTTGCAACGGCGAGGCTGGTTCTTTCATGATGAACACCTTCGGTGCTGCCTTCCACGACTTTGCTGGTTCTGCCATTGTTCATAGCGTTGGTGGCGTGCTCTCCTTGGTGGGTGCCATTTGCCTTGGCCCTCGTCTCGGCAAATATCGCAACGGCAAGAGCGTCGCCATCCCTGGCCACAACCTGATGGCAGCCGCCCTCGGCGTGTTCGTCCTCTGGTTCGGTTGGTTCGGATTCAACCCTGGTTCTCAGCTCGCAGCCTCTGGCGAAGTGAACCGTGTCGCTATCAGCCACGTGTTCCTCACCACAAACCTGGCTGCTGTATGCGGTGGTCTCGGCACGATGTTCACCTCTTGGATTAAGTATGGCAAGCCTTCGTTCTCACTGACATTGAACGGTATCTTGGCTGGTTTGGTAGCCATCACCGCAGGTTGCGACCTCGTCAGTCCGCTCGGTGCAGCCATCATCGGCCTCTTGGCAGGTATCATCCTCGTGTTCTCCATCGAGTTCATCGACGCCAAGCTCCACATCGACGACCCTGTTGGTGCAAGCTCAGTGCACGGCGTTTGCGGTATCTTCGGTACCTTGATGACAGGCCTCTTCGCCGTCGACGGCGGTGCTTTCTACGGTGGTGGCTTCGGTTTCTTCGGAGCAGAGCTCTTCGGTATCATCTGCATCGATGCTTGGGCAGCCGTTACAGGTATCATCCTCTTCTGGGGTATCAAGAAGATTGCTGGTCTCCGCGTTGACAAGCGCATTGAGGAGGAAGGCCTCGACATCTACGAGCACGGCGAGAGCTGCTACAACTAATCAGGTTAAGAGTGAAGAACGAAAAGTGAAGAATCCTTATGCTTTTCGTTCTTCATAAAAAGCAAAGAGAGAGAGTTTATATAGATTGTTACAGGATTAAACAGAGTGATTATGAAGTGTTTTGACAAGAAGAAGATGTGTGCTTTGGCACTTGGTTTAGTGGCTTTTGCTCCTGCGGCCATGGCTCAGGACAAGGTGGAAACAACCGTTGCCGCTGATATTGTAAGCCAGTATATCTGGCGTGGTCAGGACTTGGGAAACGTCTCTTTGCAGCCTACTCTCGGCATTGGTTACAAGGGTTTGTCTTTGACCGCATGGGGAAGCGTTGGCCTTTCCAACTGGGAAGACACCAAGGAGTTCGACCTCACTCTGGCTTACTCCACAGGTGGATTCACCATCGGCGTGACTGACTATTGGTTTAATTCAGGAGACGGGCGCTACTTTGAGTATGATTCCCACAAGACCGCACACGTCTTTGAGGCTAACCTCGGTTACGACTTCGGCCCCGTGTCACTCAACTGGTACACCAACTTCGCTGGAGCGGACGGACACAACAAGAGCAACAAGCGCGCTTACTCCTCCTACTTCGAGGCAAAGGCTCCGTTCAAGTTGGGCGGTTGCGAGTGGGAGGCCGCTTTAGGAATCGTGCCTTACGCCACCGATTTCTACTATGGGCACCAGTACACGGATGCTAATGATGTAACGAGAAATCGTCCTACAGGCTTCGCCGTCACCAATGTGTCGCTGAAGGCCACCAAGGACATCAAGATCACCAAGTCGTTCAGTGTTCCTATATTCGCGCAGATTGCAGCCAACCCCAGCAGCGAGAAGGCTTATCTCGTAGTTGGCTTTACGCTGCAGCCATAACAGGTGATAATCTCAAAACGAAATAAAGCCCCGATGGTGCCATGAGTGCCATCGGGGCTTCTGCATAAGCGTGTGGATGGCTAAACACGGTAAAGCTTAGAAAGAGCACGTCCACAATCACCCAACATAGCAGACAAAATCTGCCACAACTTGTGGCAGATTTCAAACAATCTTACCCTTCTTCCTCAGAGGCTTCCTGCTTTATTTCAAGCAAAGTCCGCTCATAGACCTCTTGCAACTGATAACTTGCCACACCTAAAGGAGTGGTGATGCCATGCAGAGACCATTCCACGACAGACGAATCCTTGTCTTTGCAAAGAAGAATGCCAATGCTCGGGTTGTCTCCCTCGCCTCTAAGTAGCTCGTCAGCAGCCGAAACGTAGAAGTTCAACTTTCCAATGAACTCAGGCATAAAATCCACGATTTTCAGTTCTACCACCACATAACATTTCAGTCGAGTGTGATAGAAAACCATGTCGGGGAAATAAGATTTGCCGCTTGGCGTGTCAAGTTCCATCTGCCGGCCTACATACGCAAATCCTTTGCCCAATTCCAAAAGAAAGCGAGTGATGTTTGTGGCCAACTTGTTCTCCAAGTCTTTTTCATTGAACTTGCTCGGCAAAGAGAAGAAATCCAATTTATATGGGTCCTTTATTATCTCTGCTGCCAATGCGTTTTGAGGTTGCGGCAGTGTGACATCAAAGTTGTTCAAGGCCTTGCCTGTATGTTCATATAGTCGAGCCTTTACTACATGTTCCAACTCTGTACGGCTCATGTTGCCTTCAACAACCTTGTTGAGATAGAACAAGGCGGCATTTATGGTGTCGCATTTTGACACTATAACCGTTTGATGCCTCCAAGGCACACAAAGCAATATTTCCGGGATTGGAGTATTGGCATTATCCACTTTCAGTAATTGTCTACCAGCTTGGTAGACAAATTCAATTTGGCTGGAATAGAACGTAAACCAACGTTTAATATGGTAAAGATTTGCTCTGGAAAAGCCCTCGCTCTTAGGAAATTCCGAGCGCATGTCAAGGCTAAGCCGGTCAATAACCTTTGCCCCCATTTATATTGGTTTTGCTTCTCGCAAATGTCCTCGCCCAAACTCCAATAGAATTTGAGCATTTCGGTATTAACCTTGACTGCAGCTTTAAGCTGCGCCATGCGGAAGCGTTTCCTCAAGTCGGACAACCACTTCACATAGTTCTTGTCTGCCATGAAAGAATCACTATTCACAAACTGCGGTATATTGTTTTTTTCAGCCATATTACCCAACCATTATCACTTATCTTCTTAGACGTACTTTGCCCAGTACCGTCCATGATTAAGGCTACTGCCATCTTGTGATGCGAAGATAACGCAAGCGAGCGCAATGAAAGTTTGCTTTCAAATTGTCGAGCGCCGCTTATCTTATGCAAAGATA
>CAVHEN010000024.1:0-42148 GCA_963635115.1 Oscillospiraceae bacterium
TTATTCAAGCGGATGCCATGCGGGCTGCGGACGGGCACAGGGCCCGCCCCTGCACATTGTTCGTTCCGCGATTTCATTAGTATGCCTTGATGGGCCCGCCCCTGCGCGTTTTCGGATGGTTACCATCGATAAATATCCATCCGAAAGCGATGTGGGAATAATGAATCTGGATGGCCAAAGTACCTGCACGAATCAACCCGTATGAACGAATCTGTGCGTGCCAACCTGATGGCAATCGTTGGGGCATAGAAATTACAGATTGTCATTATTTCTCGATAAAAGTAAAAAAAAGTACGGGAAATTGTTGTGTCGTATCTTTTTTTTACTATCTTTGCCATGAATATTTTAAGAAATCTAATCCTGTTATATTAATCTTAAACGCTTATAGAAACAACCCAAGGTAAACAAACATTACAATGCAAGGATGCGTCCTTGTTGCGCATTGCCATGTGAGATGGCAGTGTAAAAAACTAAAACTAACGGAATTATGCAAGCAGCTCGATTCTCGTAGACAACTAAATTTAAAACAAACAGCATGAAGAATTTTGACAAAGCCGCGCTTTTATTCTTTTTGGCTTTCGGTACGCACACCACACTTGTCGCAGAAAGCCTAAGCGTGCCTGGGGGGGGTAATTCGGAATCGTCTAACACCACCCTGACTACTCCCACTGTTGTCGCAAACACCACATCGTCAGCGACACAGCAGAACAAAAACCAGAAACTCTCTGGTAAGGTCGTTGACGCCAACGGTGAGCCAATCATTGGCGCAACCGTAACGGAAAACGGCACAAAGAACGTCACCGTCACCGACATCGACGGAAACTTTACTCTTAACACTAAATCGCAATCAGCCACAGTCTCCGTCACTTATGTAGGCTTCAACACCAAGCAGGTGAAGCTCACGTCTGGCCGCGTGACTGAAATCACACTTACCGAAGATGCCCACTCCCTTGACGAGCTCGTCGTTGTGGGTTATGGCAGCTCAAAGAAGCGCGACTTGATCGCTTCCGTGTCAACCGTGAAGGCTGATGAGATGTCGAACCTCCCTGTTACTAACATCGCACAAGGTCTTGCCGGACGTTCTCCCGGTCTTATCGTCCAGGCCAGCGGCGGTGGTATCAACTCAGCTCCTTCTATCAGCATCCGTGGTGGTGGCACGCCTTTGTATGTCATCGACGGCGTGGTGCGCTCTGAGGTAGACTTCCGCAACCTCTCGCCCGACGACGTCGAGTCTATGTCGATCCTTAAGGACGCTTCCGCAACAGCAGTCTACGGTTCGCGAGCTTCAAACGGTATCGTTCAGGTCGTGACGAAGCGAGGCAAGAGCGGCCGCGTGAGCGTCGACTACGACTTCAACCTGTCTTACTCGCAGCCAGGCATATGGCCTAAGAAGATGCACTCTTACGACCGTGCCACATGGGCAAACGTCGCCAGCGACAACGACCTCTTGAACGGAAAGTCCAACCATCCGTATAGCGACGAGGCCATCCAAGCCATGCGCGACGGCACCGACTTGCTCAACTACAACGACACCGACTGGCGCAAGCTCGTGCTCAAGAACTGGGCACCGCAGCAGAAGCACACTGTAAGGCTCACCGGCGGCAACGAGACCCACCAGTTCTACATGTCGTTGGGACACATCGACCAGAACTCGCTCTACCGCAGCAACAACCACTGGATGAAGCGCACGACCTTCCGTTTGGCTGAGACCGCTAACATCAAGGCGATTGGCTTGCAAGTGAACGCTGCCATCGACGGTTACCGTCAGCATCAGGAGCATCCTTACACGTCAACATCCAGCAGCTATTACTATGTGTTCTCACACATCAACGACAAGTCGCCGTTGCTGCCTGGCGTTAACAGCCTTGGCTTGCCATACAACATGACCGACAACCCCGTGGCTGAGACCGCAAGCGACGCTGGTTATCAGAGGAGCATCGTCAACGTGATCAATGGCAAGGGCGAGCTCATTTGGTCTTGCCTTTGGGTCGACGGTCTGAAGGTTCGCCTCGCCAGCAACTATCGCTACTATGGCGAGTCGCAGAAGAACTGGCGCAAGGATTCCGGACAGTACGACTGGGAATCTAACGTGCCTCAGTATGCCAACAGCCCGCAGCTCTACCACGCATCTGGCACAGGCTACTCATATACCAACCAGGCATTCCTGGAGTATGCCAAGGAGTTTGGCAAGCACAGCATCTCTGCCCTTGGCGGTTTCGAGCAGTACTATGAGAAGGGAGACTCTTACACTGCCACACGTACAAACTATACTTTCCCAATCGACCAGATGAACGTTGGTCCAGCCAACGACCAGCAGAACAGCGGCAGCGAGTCGGAGCTCGGACGCGCCGCGTGGATTGGTCAGGTGAAATACAACTACGCCAACAAGTACTACGCCGAGGCAAGCATCCGTTACGACGGTTCCGACTACTTCGCTCCGGGCCATCGTTGGGGCGCATTCTACAGCGGAGCCCTTGGATGGGTCGTCACCGAGGAGACTTTCATGAAGAGCCTCGTGGAGAAGAACATCCTCAACTCTTTGAAGATTCGTGCTTCTTATGGTGAGACAGGTCTCGACAGCAGCGCCGGCCGTTTCGCTTACCTCACATCTTATTCTTTGAACAACCAGGCTTATGTAATCAACGACAAGTATGTGCCAGGTTTCTCTGAGGGCAGCCTGCCTTCACCCGACCTCACATGGTACACCACACGCCAGACAGACATAGGCTTCGACTTCGCGTCGCTCAACAACCGCCTCTACGGTTCGCTCGACTACTTCTACTATTCTACCAAGGGCTACCTCACGTCGCCCACAGGCGAGAGCTACCTCAACACCGCCATCGGCATTAGCATGCCAAAGGTGAAGTCGGACAGCGAATTCCGCCGTGCAGGTTGGGAGCTCCAACTCGGATGGCGCAGCAAGATCGGCGATTTGAAGTACGACATCTCGGGCAACTTCACCTACTTCGACCAGTTGTGGGCACGCAACCGCGATGAGTCTGAGAGCTCCTACATGAACCCATACACACGCACACAGCAGCAGAAGGGCTACTATGGCGTGATGCTCAAGAACCTCGGCTACTACACCAGCGCTGAGGACGTGCTCAACAGCCCTGGCTACGTAAGCGCGCTCAACTCTGGCTACCTCACCGCAGGTGACATCAAATACGAAGACACCAACGGCGACGGTATGATCGACAGTGGCGACTATCGTCGTCTCGGAAAGTCGTCGATGCCTCGCGGTCAGTTCGGTATCAACCTGAACTTCCAATACAAGGGCTTCTACCTGAGCATGCTCTTCCAAGGCTCAACGTCGTTTGGCATGTACCTCCCTGGCTCAGCCGCCATGAAGACAGGTCAGACAGGCACCCTGCCCGTGGCTTACAAATACCAGACCGACACATGGTCGCAATCAAACAGGGACGCAAAGTATCCGCGCCTGATGGCAGACACCAACCTCAACTCAAACAACAACTACTTGACCAGCGACTTCTGGCTCATCAACGGTGCCTACCTTCGCATGAAGGACTTCCAGTTCGGCTACGACTTCAAGCATTCGCTCCTTCGCAACGTGGCTTGGCTCACACGCGCCAAGGTCGGTATCTCTGGCCAGAACATCTTCACCATCTCACAGGCCACGAAGTTCGGTCTTGACCCAGAGAACTCTTCAATGGAGGGCTACGGATACCCGGTTGAGAGAGTACTTGCATTCACACTTAACTTAGGATTTTAAATGATTATGAAACAGAATATAATAAAGATAGGTATGTTTGGCATCCTCGCCTTGGGTGCTACATCCTGCCAAGATACGCTCGACACCCATCCGACGACAACATTCGACGACGCTACGGTGTGGGGCTCAAAGTCTACCGCCGACGCCTTCATCAACGCCACCTACAACAGTGTGATGACGATGTTCACGGGCGACGGAAACTGTGTGTCCTGGGAGGCGCGCACTCCCAATTCCGTCCAATGCTCGTCGGTGAACGAGGGCATCGACAACATTGCCACGGAGCTTGGCTTGAGCCGCAGCAGCGACTTCGGCATCAACCGCTACTCCCTGCTCCGCCGTTGCAACCTCATCATCGAGAAGGCACAGGCGTCAACCACGCTGACTGAAGGCGAGAAGGCTGAGGTCATTGCCAAGGGACGTCTCCTTCGCGGCCTCGTGTTCTTCGACCAGGCTCGCAAGATGGGTCGCTTCGTGCCGATGGTCTCGGTGATCTCCAGCGAGGATGAGGAGAAGGCCAAGATAGCCATGACAAAGAACGTGGAGGAAAGCTACAAGTATGTCATCGACGACCTTGAGGCTGCCATCCCCGCCATGCCCACGCAGGCATCTGCCGGCGAGCCTACAAAATACGCCGCCGAGGTGCTGCTGAGCAGCGCCTGCCTGCAGGCTTACGCCTACACCAAGAACTCCACCTATCTCGACAAGGTCATCACCTATGCCAAGGACGTGACCGACAACTGCACTTTGACCGACAACTACGGCGGCATGTTCAACGAGACCGACGACACCAACGCGGAGATCCTTTGGGGCTACTATCGCCTCAAGGCCAACACCCAGATTGGCAACTACGATGAGCTTATCCGCACATATCCTAACATCGGAAAGGGTAATACCGACGGTGCCGGAGCAACAAGTCTCAAGAACCCCAATGGCCAGACCTTTGAGTCATGGGCTATCTATTTCCCGACACAGGACTTGGTGGACCAGTATCTTGTGACCGACGAGGAGACAGGCAAGGCCCTGCCTTGGTATGAGACTTCACAATACAAGAAGAATGTGGAGAACCTTGACCCGAACTCTGTGACTGAGGTCGGACAGATCGACAAATACAAGCATGCAACAGGCGAGCGCCGCATGCCCAGCCCACAGGACTTCAGCCAGCTGAACACGGCATATCCAACCAACCTGCGCTACGACAAGCTGAAAGACGGTGCCACACGCACAATCTCTGACCTCATGTACAGCGGACGCGACGCACGCTTCGCCACATCTATAGTATACGACGGCGCGACATGGTGCGGAGAGGACATCGAGACCAAGCTCCAGGGCAACCTCTCAATGGGTGTGCGCGACAAGGAGGACGGCGGATGGTACAACACCGTTTCCAGCTACTACTGGCGCAAGTGCAATATCGAGAATCCGGAGCCACGCGCTTACTTCAACTGCAACGTGAAGCTTCACTACGTGATGTGCCGCACGGGCCAGGCCTACATGAACCTTGCCGAGGCTTACCTCCTGAAGAAGGACATCGCGAAGGCTGTCGAGGCTCTCAACGCCACACGCGTGAAGCACGGAAAGATTGCCGCGTCTACAGCCACGACCGAGGCAGAGGCTTGGGAAGACTACATGCGCGAGCGTCGTGTGGAGATGGCCAACGAGAACGGCGACATCTACTTCAGCTATCTGCGCTGGGGCAAGTATGGCGGATATGCCAACCACGGACGTGAGGCAGGCGACGTCATCTACGACCTCGACCGCCCTGTCTACAAGATTGAGATCAACCGCGACCGCAGCCAGCTCCTGATCAACCAGATCACGCTCAACAACAGCGCAAGCCGCATGTTCACCACCAAGCGCTATCTGTTCCCAATCGCACAGAGCTTCCTTGAGACTCGTGAGGCTTACAACCTTGACCACGACCAGAACGAGGGATGGTAAAAAGTCGTATTTATAATCAACAAAACCAAGAGAATATGAAATTCGTAAAATTCATAATCGCCATGTTTGTCATGGCTTTCAGCTGCACTTCATGCCTGGAGAGCAACCTTGACGACCTGGCCACATACGAAAGCAACGACATCACCGGCGGATACGCGTGGTATCGCTACATCAACGACAACACGCTCAACGTGAGCGGTGAGCATCAGGTCATCAACAAACAGTTGCAGAGAACGGGCCAAGTGATCGACACGGACGCGGGCACGATCACGTTGACCTTCAAGGCCCCGTCAAACTTCACCGACACGGAGAAAGCCAACGTGAACATCAACAACATCGTTGTTGGCGTCGAGATTGCTTCCGCAGCCGTGATGTCGCCTGCTGACGGCTCGCCAAAGCTCGGCGTTCCTGCCGACTGGTCTTCACCCCACAAGTATGTCGTGACGGCTGCCAACGGCAAGTCAAAGACATGGACCATCAGCGTGACGCTCAACAAGTAACCGTGGATTCACGATAATCACGATTAAGTAAATTGTTAGGTTAGGGGCAACGCTCTTCTCGATTTCGAGAGAGTGTTGCCCCTTTTGGCTTGATAGATGTCGTCGCTTATAGTTTCCTCAGGGTCTCGTGTGCCATCCGCACCTCGCCGCCCATTGCCGTGGCGTCCTTCACGTCGTGCTTGCCAATGTGCAAGCGGTATTCCAGGGTGCCGCCGTCGTGGTGGAACGGCTTCGAGGCAAGGTAGTGCCAGTTGTCGTTGCCCTGGCTCACGTTGTCTGCCCACTTTGTGCTGTCGCCTTGCTCGCGGAGGAGTGGCACAGCGCGGCTGGCTTTCCAGTCGAAGTCCTTCAGCAGGCGATCCTCGGCTGCGCCATAGCCATCCAGACGAAGCATGGCAAGGCACTTGTCGCCGCTCCACACGCTGAGCGTGGCATCCATGGCGGTGCACTTCGACAGGCATTCGAGGGTGTAGTCGCCCGCCACCACGCTCTGCTTTCGGCTCGCCGAGAGCGTCAGCGGCTTGCCCTCGTTGTCGGGGCTGACGCAGAAGGGGTTCTTGCCAAGGCGCAACGGGTCGGCTTCGCCGTTGTCAAACAAGTCGCCAAACTTCACGTTGCCAGCCTCGCTCACCTTCCATCCCGAGGCGTAAAGCTCTTCCCACGTCCAGCGGCTTAGGTAGACGCCGTTGCGCGTGTTTCGCTGGCGCTCCAAGATGTTGCTCTCGTTCTCGGCGTGTATCGCAAAGAGCACGAACAGCAATATGCCGATGGTCACGGCAAGGACCCACGAGCCAATGAGCGTGGCGAGGGCGGCGAAGCTGAGCGGCTTGCCACCTGTCCTGAACGAGCGCACGATCGCCATCAGCGGCAGCAGCGCCACGACAAGCCAGCACACGGCAGATATGATCCAGTACATGCCGAGCAGCGGGATGGACGTCAGCACGCGCAGGTCATCGTGGTTGACGTTGAAAAGCATGAGGAACGGCTCGCCCACGATGGCGTAAACCACGCCACACACGAGATAGGCCAGCGCGAAAGCCGTCATCACGGCAAACGCCACTAGCGCCGCCGACTTGACGCAGAACAGCACGATCTCCACCAACCGCGACATTATTGTCTTGCCGCGTTGGCGCGTTGCGGCAGGCTTGTTGTCCTCGTCAGCCTCGGCTATCAGCGTGCGGCTTATCGCCTCCGGCGTCACCTCCTCGCCCGTCATGCAGAGGCGCTCCTCCGCCGTGCGTGCCACTGGCGCAAGCAGCCAAAGCGCCACATAGAGAATCAGCGTCAGGGTGAAGATCATGCCAAAGATGTGGTGCAGGCCGCTTGCGAGCGTCATCTGGTTGAGCGTGAACGTCGCTATGACCAGCAGCACCGTGCACACGCGCCACACCACTATGTCGCCCCCGCCGCAATAGTGGCGCAAGCCGGAAACCACGCCTCCGGCTACCTTGTCCTTGCCGTCGCGGTAGAAGCGGTGGGTGCTGACGTGGCGGAGCACGCGGTCCATCCATCCTGCCTTGCCATGGTTGCCGTCTCCGTCTCCGCGTTGATGGTCGGTTGCCTCCGCGCTCTCCGCTTTCGCGCCTTGAGTGCCGGCTGTCTCCTCGGCATCGGCATCGCTTGCCGTCGCTATGTCCGTGGAGTCGTCGCCCGCCCCGTCTACCTCGGTGGGGTTGCCTATGCTGCCTATTATCTGCTTCACCGCCTCGATGTCGATGGCATCGCGGCCCTGCTCCTTCAGCGTCCAGAGGTGTTCCGCCACGCGGTGCTCAATGTCGTCGGCAATCTCGTCGCCCCCCTCGCGCTTGGCGAAGTAGCTCTTCATGTTTTCGAGATAGTCCTCAAGCAGCTTGCAGGCATCCTCGTCGATGGCATAGAGTGTGCCGAAGAGGTTTATGTTGATGTTCTTTTTCATGGGTGTTTTCTGGTTTTGTTGGTGTTATTCGTTTGGTTCTGCGCCCTCGTCCTGTTTGGCGTGCGCGTTTGGCTCGGTGTCCTCGCTGGGTTGAATGTCTTTCAGCACTCCCACGGTGTGGGCAATCTCCAGCCACGCCTTGTCGAGCTCGCTGAGCGTAGCCTCGCCCTCTGCGGTGAGCGCGTAGTATTTTCGTGGCGGGCCTTGGGTGGATTCCTGCCACTCGTAGCTGAGCAGCCCGTCCTTCTTCAGGCGCGTCAGCAGCGGATAGAGCGTGCCCTCCACCACTATCAGCCTCGCCTCCTTCAGCCTCGCTATGATGTCGCTGGCATACGAGGCTCGATGGCGTAGCAGAAGCATGATGCAGTATTCGAGCATGCCCTTGCGCATCTGTGATTTGGCATTGTCGATGTTCATTGCTTTTTCTGTTTATGGTTACGCCTGCAAAGATAGGTAATACTTAGGTACCATGCAATACATAGTACTATAAAAGTGAGCAAAAGCCGCTGTTTTTAACGTTCGTTAGGATAACAAGCGCGGCTAAGGCAGCCAAAAGGCGACAAAAGATGGAAATGCACGGCGCATGCGAGCCCGATTTCTTGCGATCGGGTTCGCTCTGAATATCCGTCGGCGTTGCGCTGAAAGGTCATCGGCTTTGCACCGCAAAGGTGACGCGATTGCGGCGTGAGGGCGGTGGCTTTGCGGCGCAACGCCGATGCCGTTGCGGCGCGGAGCCGAAACCCCTTCGCCACGACGGTGGCGGGCGCGGGGCAAGGCAAAAAAAGCAGGAGGCAAACACCGGTCATTGGTGTTTGCCTCCTGTGATGTTTATTCCGCAGGGGTCGCGGCTCTTGGCAAGTGCTGCCTTGCCAAGAGCCTGCCGCTTTTACTTCTCAGCGTGTCCGCCAGCCGATGTCGGCCAGTACGGGTTCTGATAGAGGTTCGTGTTCTCAAGCGAGCGGTCGGGAGAGGCGGTGCGCATGTCGGTCACGCCAATCGGGTAGAGGTAGTAAGCCTCGTGCCAATTGTAGCCGTCCTTCAGCTCGTTGGTAGACAGCATCGACTTGCTGTATGGGCGCAAGTACTTGCTGAGGCTCTTCGACGACACCACGGCGTCGCTCTCGCCGTTGCATTTGATATTGGCGTTGTAGTGGGTGTACATGTTGTCCCAGAAGTTGACGCCCTCAGGTATCCACTTCGTTGTCAGCATGTTGTCGAACGCGCGCCAGCGCACGAGGTCGGCGAAGCGCAAGCCCTCGGAGAAGAGCTCGGTGACGCGCTCGCGGCGAATGTTGTACAAGGTCTTGTCCACGAGCTTCGTGCCGGAATACTTGCCGAAGTCCATCTCCTGCGAGAGGTCGGTGGCGTCGATGGTCTTCTGGAAGTCGGTGCTCACGCCTGCGCGGGTGCGCAGCGAGCGCCAATATCCCTGCGACTTGCCGTCGAGCTTGCCGTTGAGCTCATAGTCTGCCTCCATGTAGTTGAGCAGTGCCTCAGCGGTGCGCATGATTGGGCAGGCGTTGGTGGTCGACTGCTCAGAGTAGGCTGATTGCGCAGCGTCGTAGGTGTAATACTTGCGCTGCTGGTAGCCGGTGATGCAGCGAATCTCCTGGTTGTCGTCGGTGATGTGCTTCGAGTCGGTCTCGTCGGCAGCGATGTAGACGGGCAGAGGCTGGTCTTTCACCACAGACGCGTAGGTCGGGTCGGTGTAGGTCGGCGTGCTCTCGCCCCACAAGAAGAGCTGGAGTCGCTCGTCGCGGTCGGCCTTCACGTTGTCGAGCGTCACGTCGCCGTGGTAGCCGCTGTTGCTGGCGTAGATAGGCAGACCGTTCTGCATGAGGAAGGTCTGGATAAACGAGCGTGTGAAGCCCGTGTTCTGGCCGGTGACCATTGAGTGGCCGGTGAGGTGCACGTAGCCCAGCTCCTTGTCGTACTGCTTCCACATGATTGCCTCAGGCACGTCGGAGAGCGATGGCTTGCTGAAGAGGTTGAAGTAAGGGTTCCAGGCGTCCTTGTCGCCGTAGACGGGGTCGATCTTGTGGTTGTTGTCGGTGAGCAGCGCGTTGTCGGCAACCTGCTGCGCGGCGTCCTTCGCCTGCTGGAGGAAGTATTTCACCTCGCCATCCTGGTCGAAAGTCTTGCCCTGGTTGTACGACATCTTGGCTCCTGGCCAGTTGGCGTCGCCCGGCACGCGGCCTGAGCCACGGTGGTATTTCTCGAACGTTCCCTCAAAGAGAGCCACGCGGCTCTTGATGAGCTGCGCCGCCTCACGGCATACGCGTTGGCCGTTGAACTCTACGCGGGGATAGCACAGCTCTATGGCCTTGTCGAGATCGCTCAGGATGAAGCGTGCCACCTCGTTGCGCGGCGCGCGCTTCGAGTTCTCCACGATGGCTGCGTCGTCGTCTTTCAGCACCTCGGTGATGATGGGCAGGTCGCCGTAGAGCGCCATCATGCGGTAGTAGACCAGCGCGCGGAAGAAGTATCCCTCGCCGAGGTAGTTGTTCACCTCGGCGGTCTTGCTCAGCGTTCCGTTCTCTATCTGGCTGTTGACCGTGTTGATGAAGTAGTTGTAGACGCGCACGCCGCTGTAGTAGCTCTGCAGCACCTTGCCTGAGGAAACCTCCCAGTGGTCGTCGGCAAAGAGCGTGGTGTTGCCGCTGCCCCAGCAGTAGATGTCGGTGTCCCAGTCAGACTTGGCCTTGCCTTCGTTCCACTGTCCCCAGAGGTGCGACATGGAACCCGAGTAAGGCATGTACAGGTAGCTGTCGTAGTAGTTGTTGAGGTAGGCGGCCAGCTGGTCAGCGTTCTTGTAGTAAGCCTCAGGCGTGATTTGGCTTACCGGCTTCATGTCGAGCAAGTCGTTGCATGAGGTCATGCCCAAGGCGGTCGTGGTGACAGCCGCGCCCAATAGCATTTTCTTTATATTCTTAAGATTCATGTTGTCTGTGTTTATTAAAGGGTTATGGCTTTAGAATGTGACGTTCAGGCCCACTGCCCATGTGCGCTGCAATGGGTAGAGCTTACCGGTGCCCCATCCGCCGTCGATGGCCTCAGGATCGTAGATGCTCGACAGGCTGGTGATGGTGAAGAGGTTGTCGCAAGAGGCGTAGACGCGCACGCGGCTCATGCCGGCTTTCGAGGTGATGCTCTGTGGGAGAGTGTAGCCAAACTGTATGTTCTTGCAGCGCATGTAGGCTGAGCTCTGCATGTAGCGAGTCTGCGCGCGCTGGTTCTTCGTGATGCCGCCGCTGAGGTAAGGCCTTGGGTAGTAGGCACCCGTGTTGGTCTCGCTCCAGTAGTCGAGGTGCTCCTTGAAGCAGCAGCTCTGCCACATGTTGCCCTGTGCGCCCCAGAAGTAAGCGTCGCCGGAGCTTGGCATCCAGTCGCGCTTCATCACGCCTTGGAAGAAGATGGAGAAGTCTATACCCTTCCACTCGGCGTTGAGGTTGAGGCCGAAGTTGTAGCGGGGCGTGGTGTTGCCAAGGCGCTTCAGGTCGCCGTGGTCCTTGAGCGTGCTGGCGCCAGCCGTAACCGCCTTGTCGCCGTTGATGTCCTTGTACATGATGTCGCCGGCCTGCCAGTTGCTGCCCCAGTTGGGCTTGTTGTTCTCCAGCCATGAGGTCATCTGCTCGTTGCTTTGGGCTATGCCCTCAGTCTCGTAACCCCAGATCTCTCCGAGCTGCTTGCCGTTGTAGTAGCTGTAGATGCTCTGGTTGTCGAAGTCGCCCTCGTAGGGGTAGGTCAGTATCTTCGACGTTGCGTCGGAGATGTTGAACTTCGCGCCATACTTAAAGTCGGCGATCTGGTCGCGCCACTGAATCTCAAACTCCCAACCCGTGGAGCGCATGTCGCAGTTGTTGGTGCGAGGAGCGTCGGTGCCGAGCACGGAGCCGAGCACGGGTGCAGGGCCGATCATGTCCTTGGTGGTGCGCCTGTACCAGTCGAACGATCCAGTGAGGCGATAGTTGAAGAGAGAGAAGTCGACACCGACGTCCCACGTCTCAACAGTCTCCCATGTCATGGTGCTGTTCACGATGCCGGGGAGCGACGCCGTGTTCTGGCGCTGGCTGTTGATGAGCCAAGAACTGCTCTGCGAGCCCACCGCCTGCTGCTGGTAGAATGGGTACCAAGCCCAGAACGAGTCGTAGCTTGAGCTGGTGTTGCCCAGCTGACCCCAAGAGGCGCGAAGCTTGAGCGACTGCACGGTGTTGGCGAGAGGCTTGAAGAAGTCTTCGCGGGCGACGTTCCAACCGGCTGAGACTGATGGGAACCAAGCCCAGCGGTTGTCGTTGGTGAAGCGTGATGATCCGTCGTAGCGGAGGTTGAACTCCATCATGTACTTGCTGTCGTAGTCGTAGTTGATGCGCGCGAAGTAGCCGGCTGTGGCGCGGTGCCAGTAGGCGTCGCTCACGCGTGGGTTCTTCTGTGTGAGGCTGAGGTAGGGGAAGTCGTTGGTGATGAGGTTGGTTCCCGAAGCCGACACGTTGTTGGTGCTGTACTTCTCGAAGTTCACGCCGAGCATGCCCTTGAGGTTGTGCAAGCCAATGCTGCGTGTGTAGTCGGTGTAGGCGTTGGCTGCGAAGTAGTCGTACTCAGAGCGATAGTCGCTCACGCTTGCCACGGTGCCGTAGCCTGAGTCGCGTGTCCAGCTGGTGCCGTCGACGTGGTATGAGAGCACGGGGAAGACGTTGGTCTTGCTCTTGTAGAACTCGTTGCGCATGGAGCCTTCGAGGTGTATGTTCCATCCCTTGAGCGGGGTGAATATGAAGTTGAGCTGCTGCGTGAACTGGTTGGTGCGCGTGTCGGTCGTGCCGCCGTTCTCAAGCTCGGCTATCTCCATGCCGTCGGGATAGTAGCCGTTGGGGTCTATCGTCGGGCAGGTCGGCCAGCGGCGCGCGATGTTGTGGAAGAACAAGCCGGAGAGGTACTGAGGCTTGGTATAGTCGGAGCGCATGAACTTGGTGGAGTATTCCACCTTTGCCCACTTTGCCAGCTGTGCGCCCACCTTGCCGTTCATGGTGTAGCGGTCGAGCTCGTCGTGTCCGTGGCGAATGAGACCGTTGTTGAGCAGGTAGCCAGCGCTGATGATCCAGTTGACGTTGTCGTTGCCGCCCGACATAGAGAGGTTGTGCTGCGTAGAGGGCACGTTCTTCTTGTAGAACTCGTCGAACCAGTTGGTGTTGGCAAACGAGGCGGTGTAGAGGTTCCAGTTGTTGTTGGTTCCGGCTATCACGCCATAATACTCCGACTGTGAAGGATCGGTGTACTCGCCGTTCATGTATTTCTTGATGCGCTCCATGGTCTCAGAGCTGAACTGGTCGCTACCTCCGGCGTTTTTGCTTGCCACGTTGAAGTAGTTGGCAAACTCCAGCGAGTTGACCATCTTAGGCAGCTGCGTTGCCGTAGAGAAACGCACGTCGCCGCTGTAGTTGATGCGCACCTTTCCGCTCTTTCCGCTCTTCGTGGTGACGAGGATCACGCCGAATGCGGCGCGCGTACCGTAGATGGATGCCGAGGCGGCGTCTTTCAAGACAGACACGCTCTCGATGTCGTTGGGGTTCAGGGCGTTGAGGTCGCCCTCGATGCCGTCGATGAGGATGAGCGGCGCGTCGGTGGAGCCGTTGCCGATGGATCCTGTGCCGCGGATGGTGATGGACATGGTGTTGTTGAGCATACCACCGTTGGTGTTGGTAGAGAAGTTAAGGCCTGGCACTGCGCCCTGCAACGCCTGCGACACGTTGGTCACGGGGCGGTCTTCGAGCACGTCGGCGCCAACCATCGACACGGCGCCGGTGACGTTCACCTTCTTCTGTGTGCCGTAACCCACGACCACGACCTCGTTGAGCTCAGTGTCGGCAGATTTCATTTGGATGTTTATCACTTTGCGACCGCCGATTTTCACTTCCTCGTTCTTGAAGCCGAGGTATGTGATGCGGAGCGTTGCCTGTGGAGACACTTGCAAAGAGAATTTTCCGTCGATGTCGGTGACGGTGCCGCCTTTGGTGCCAACCACCGCGACTGAAGCGCCGACGATGGGCTCGCCAGATGAGTCGGTGACGGTGCCGGAGACCTTGATGTCCTGCGCGTATACCATTACGGCAAGGAGCATCATCACCATCATCATGCCAATTCGTTTCAGGGCATGATTGAGTTGAGTTAGTTTATTGTTCATTAAAAGAAAAAATTAATAGATGAATAATGACAAGAGGTGCTACCACCCCTTCTTCTCGCGATTAACTAAATTTTGTTGTTTGGGTTGTTTTGGTGTTTATGTACGTTTGGGTTATTTATGATTTCGCTTGTTTATTTTTAGATGTTTAGCTTTGATTTTACTTTTGTTAGTGCAAAAATAGTATATATGACAAATATTATAGAAATGTAACATATATTTTTTTGCATTCCTTTAACATGAATTAAGCATCGGGGGGGGTGAATGAAACACAAATTAAGAAAAAAGCGTGGTGCTCAGCCCATAAGAAGGCGGTGGCTTGCCGTTTCTGAGGCGGCATGAACGAGAAAAGGCACCGGCTCTTAACGTCAAGCCGATGCCTTTTCGGGGGTAGGGGAATGCCTGCGCGGAAATCATCGTGCAGGAATCCTTCGTTTGCCTTTGCGCCACAATGGCGCCGCGTTTGCGTTGCTATCGCATTGCCCTTGCGGCGTAATCGCACGGGCTTCGCGCCGTAATCGCGCTGCCCTTGCGGCGCGGTCGCAATAGGCTGATTCTGCGAGCCGAACCGCACGCTCAGCACGCCGTGCCGCTCGCTCAGCGCGCGGGCGGTCAGCTCAGCGCGTCGAGCAAGATGAACGCCGCCCAGAATATTGGGTTGTCGTACTTGCCACCGTCGCACGTGCGGAGATAATGCTGTGCCTTCACGAACGAGGCGCGCTTCTTGCCCTTGGTCTCGCCACGCAGATAGTTGGTGTAGAACTGCGTCATTAGTATCTGCGTGGCGGTGTCGTCCACCTTCCAGAGGCTCATGAGCAGCGTCTTCGCCCCTGCCTTCTTGAAGCCGCGTTGCAAGCCGAACACGCCGTCGCCCGACATGTCGCCAAGCGCCGTCTTGCAAGCCGAGAGCACCACGAGGTCCACCTTGCGGAAGTCGAGGCTCGTGATCTCCTGCGATGTCAGTATGCCGTCCTCAAGGCTGTTGGGCATGGTCTCGTTGTGGAGCGTGACGTTGGCGCCGGCGAAGAGCAGTCCGCTGCGCGTCATGGTGCGGTCTTCCATGGGAATGGAGTTGTCGTTGACCATGAAGCTGAACATCTGTCGCGTGCGATTGTTGTCGCCGTTGGAGGGCTCGTAGAAGCCGTGGGTGGCGATGTGCAGGCAGGTGTAGTCGGTGCCCGACAGGGCTTTGAACGACTCTTCCGTGCCTTTGCACGAGGAGTAGATCTCGTGTTTCTCCTTGGCGTCCTCCATTATCGCCGCAATGTTCTCCACCTCTTTCTTTGTGCCGTCGAGAGGCATCGCGCCACCGCGCAGTGAACTGTCGTCGAAGGCTGAGCGTGGGCGGTAGGTTTCAGAGGCGTAGGCTTGGTTCACCTCCTTCAGCGTCTCCACGTCGGCGTCGTATTCCAGTCCGCCATAGAGCGCCGCGCGCTCCTTGTCGGGGCGTTGCTGCTCAAGGGCAATCTCTCGCGTGGACGACAGTCGGCAGAGGTTGTATCTCTCCACGGCGAGTGCTCCCTGACCGTCGGGCGCGTACTCTATTGCCACGGCGTGCAGCATTCCCGCGGGCGAGAAGTAGACGCGTGTGGCGCCTTCGAGCGCGCTTTCGAGCGGTTTCCATACGAGGCGGTAGAGCTGGCCGGAGAGGTAGAGGCTGTCTTGGCTTATGGCTGCTATTTGCCTCTCGGTGCAGAGGTCCACGCGGCGCGGCACCTTGCTGTCGTGGCGCAGCACGAGCGCCGAGAGCATGGTGGAGTCGGCGTTCAGCGGAATGCTCATCAGCTCAATCGCCGCCTCGCCTGGTCTCAGGCTTTGGCGCACGTCGGTCCACGCCACGGTGAGGCGCTTGGTGTAGTCGCCGTAGGTCTTCGACATGGATAGCAGCCGGCGCTCCTTGCCTTCGGTCTCGGCTGCCAGCTTGGCGTAGTCGTCGCCCGTCTGCCCAGCCTGCGTCATGCGGTCGAGGCGCGCCTTGTCAGCCCTTATCTCGTTGTAGAGGCTGAGCACCTGCTTGTCCTTGCACTCGCTTACGAACTTGTTGATGGCGGTCTCCGAGTTGAGCAGCAATCCCTTGCTCAGCAATGCGTTGTCGTAGGCTAAGTAGCTGACCTCGTCGTTGGGGTAGCGGAAGAAGAACTGCGGTAAATTGTATTGAAACCAATAGGAGCAATTGTCCCAAAACGTGGTGCGCTGCTTGTACGACATCCACGAGAAGTTGTTGCGAATGATGCTGGCAAGGAGCTCGTTGAGTCGTTTTGTGTCTGCAATGCCTTCCTTAAAATTATTGAGTCTTATATTTATGTCAGCGTTTATATAAAGCATTTCGGCCTTGGTTCTCGGCTCCACGTTGAGGTGTGGCAGTTCTGCCATCACCTTGGTAATGATGTCTTTCGCCTCGGTGAGTTTCCCTTCAAACATGTACATTCTGGCCAAGTAGCCTTCCACTGGTAACAGACTAGAATTGACAATGTTGCCGTAAGCGGTCGTGAAGTCTGATAAAATCTTCTTCGTCAGGCTTATTGCCTCGGCATATTTCCCCGACAAATAGTAGTTGACTGCTATTGGAGCTAAAACCCAAGAACCCTCGTCCGCTGATCCGGTGTTTATCTGTTTGCTGATAGCCAAAGCCTCGTCCACTATGCGGTTGCTCTCCTCCACATTGCCTTTATTGAAGGCCAGCGAACTCTTAGAGCCAAGTATGCCTATATAGGAGTAAGTGTTTCGTAGGCCTTCTGCGCTTTCTGCAATCTTGTCCGCCTTTTGGATATATGCGTCTATCTTGTCCGTGTCGCCCACCGATTCGCAATAAGATATTATGTTCTGTAGTGTCTTTAGGTAGTCCTCGTTTGTGGTTTCGCCCGTCCTCTCGTAGAACGCCTCTATCTGTAAGTAGTGGTTGAATGCCTCCTCGTATCGCCCAGAATTTTGATAGAGTGCTGCCAAGTTGTTCATGACAGAATAGTAGGAGCGATCTTTACCGCCGTGTCTCTCTATGATGGGCAATGCCTCAAGCAGGTCCTTTTCAGCGTCGTCGGTCTTGTTGTAGTAAGTGTCGTCTATTAATGCCTTGTTTATATATACGTTGGATATGATATGCGTGGGCACACTGTCCATGCCATTGATTATTTCCTCGGCTTCCTTGACGTATGCGTTAGCTTTTGCCATCATGGTGTCAGAATTGGGAAAGTCCATGTGGCGGGTGATGGTTGCCGATAGTATTGACAGGTATAAGGCATTGCTTTTGCCATACACCTGCTCTGTCAATGATAATCGCTTGGTCGTTGTCTCCAACCTTTCCTCCTTCGTTAGTGAATCGTAAACATTGTTGTAGTATATGCCTAACATGGAGGTGAAGGTTCCTGTTGCTGCAAAGTCAGTATTGATATAGTTGTCCTTGGTTTGCTTGAGCAGTTCGATGGCGTTGTCCTTCTTTAGATTCAACGCAGACAGAGCAATGCATACGTCATTTTGGAAATGTGCGAACGAATAGTTGTCGCCGTTGTTCTCAAGTATCGGCTTCGCCTTGGTAGCCTTGTCGAAAGCTTCTTGATCGTTGCCCAAGGCATAGTTGGCTGAGGCCATGACGTATGTCCAGCGACCATAGAGATACGACTCCTTGCCCATGTCGAGCTGGTCGGCATATCTATTGGCGATGGACGTGATGCTGTCGAGGCCCTCACGTAGATTCCCCGTGAACACGTCGCACTCGGCTATCATGGCGTTGACGAGCGCGACTTCAGACTCTGGGAAATTATGCGTCATGCGCAAGTCGCGCGAGACGATCAGCAAGTCTTTTGCCGTCGTGTAGTCGCCCGTGTCGAGATACCACGCGTTGAGCAAGTCGTTCGCACCGATGAGGCTTTCGTACAGTTTGTAGGTCTTGAACACCTTCATAGCCTTGTCCATGTAACCCCTTGCCTCATCGAAATCGCCCGTTGAGCGGGCGAGTGCGTTGGCATAGATCCCCATGGTGTTGGCGTACCACACGGAGTTTTCGCCAAGAATCTTGCGCTCCAGCTCCATGACGCGTTTCAGTATTGGCGCGGCCTCTTTCCCCTTGCCTTGTAGATACAGTGGGGCAGCCGCGTCGAAGAGGCTGTCCGATTCCACCGTGAGCCTTCGGTCAACGGGCGGGGCGGTATAGTAGGGCGAGAGCTCTTTGGCCTTCGTGTCGTCGCCCAACTTGTGGTAGCACGCTCCCATCCACACCTTGCCATAGCCTGCGCGGCTGCTTTCCGCCGGCAGGGTCAAGGCATCGATGGAGTCGCACTTGGCGAACACAGTGATGGCATCCTCGTATTTGCCTTTGTTGTAAAGGCTTACGCCTTTGGCGAAGAGCGCGTCCGATTCCTTTGTCTGGGCGTGCGCCTGCAAGCCGGCGACAAAAAGGAGAATTGCGAGCAAGAGCTTTCTTATCATCATATACGTGGTTTGTTGTCTTAATATGCGCGATTGGTTGCTGGCTTAATCCGTTCCGTCGAGCAACACGTAGGCAGCCCAATGTTGAGGCGCGGCGAACTTGCCACCGTCGCACTCGCGCAACTCGGCTTGCGCCTTCACGAGCGACTCGCGCTTGCTTGCGCCATTGAGCAGGTGGGTATAAAAGAAGCGCATGAACTTGGAGGTTGCCTCGTCTGACACCTTCCACATGGTCATGACCAGGCTCTTGACCCCCGCGAGCTTGAAGCCACGCTGCAGTCCGAACACGCCCTCGCCCGTGACGTCTCCTTGTCCCGTCTGACAAGCCGAGAGCACTGCCAGCGACACGTGGCTAAGGTCGACAAGCGATATCTCCCTTGCCGAGAGATAGCCCTCGTCTTTGTCGGCAAGGTCGCCGGCGACATGGGCATGGTTTATGCCCGCCATTATCAAGGCAGAATAATACAACGAGCGGTCCTCCACCTTGGCGACGTTGCCAAGGTGCAGCGAGGGCACCGCGTCGAGGAAGTGGCTTCCCATCCGCTTGTAGAAGCCATGGGTGCCGACGTGGAGCAGTTGGAAGTCGGTGCCGGAGAGCTGCTTGAACGATGTCTCCGTGCCCTCGTCGTCGTGATATTTTGCGCACACTATGTTGTGTTCAGCCAAGAGATCCTCCAGTTGGCGCGCCTCCTTCTCTGTGCCATCGAGATAAGGGAACTTGAAAGTGCGCTCGCCGCGAGTGTCGCCCACCTCCTTGACGGTGGCGTCGTATTCCAATCCGCCATACACCACGGCCTTGGCAATGCGCGTCGGCTCGCGCTGGACCAGCAGCTCGCGAGTGGACGACAGGCGGTAAACGTCGTAGCGCTGGCTGAGGCTCGTCCCGTCCACGGGCAGATATTCCACGGGCAGAAGGTTGAGAGAGCCCGAAGGCGAGAAGAAGATGGTCTTTATGCCTTTGAGGTAAGGCGCGATGGGCTTCCACACGAGGCTTGCCATCTCCGCCGTGAGCGATGCGCCCGACACGGAGTCGCCAATCTGCTCTTGGCTGAAGAGCGGCACGAAGACCGGCGCCTCACGGTCTTTCCTTATCAGGAGGGCGGCATATCGCGACTTGGCGGCGGCATTAGAGTTGGCGTCCTTGCTGCCCGACGGCTCGCCGTCCACGCAATAGTTGACAAACTCTATCGCCACGGCGTCGGTGCTCAACCTCTGCTGAATCGCCTTCCAGTCGGTTGAGAGATAGCGCGATAGCTCCCCATACTTGCCGCACTTGGTCAGGATTTGATATTCCAGTTGCGACGATTGCGTGGCGAGGTCTTGCCTCTCGGCGTCGGTGATCGTGAGGTCGTTTTCCATCTTTGCGCGCATAGCCACGAGCTGGTCGTACATCTTCCTGACGCTCTCGTCGTTGCTGCCCTTGATGATTCTCTCCGTCTCCAGCTTCGAGTTGAGCAGCAACCCCTTGGAGAAGAGTGCGAGGTCGTAAAGCGTCGCGGCGAAGCTTGGGTCCGCCTTTGTGCCGTCCATGTATTTGCCCGCGTCGTAGATCCACTGCCTGTACATGCGCCAATAGGTGTCGCGCGTGGCTTCGGGCATGGTGGCGAACCTCTGCTTGGTGTCGTCTATAATTGTTCGCGCGAACTTAATATAATATTGTCGCGCCTCCTTCACGTTGCGCAGCTTGAGGTTGCACTCCGCCTTGAGCGAATAGTCGAACCACGCCGTCAGCACGTCAGCGTCGTCTTTGTCGCCGGCGAGGTCGAGGGCGTGGCGGTAGTCCTTTGTCAGGAAGAAGTCGGCAGCCAGGGCTTGCAGCTTCTCCTTGCGCTGCAGCTCGTTGCCGAGCTTGCGGATGTTCTGCTCGCAGCGTTGCGCCTCGCGTCGGAGCCCGTCGAGGTCGTTGTCGAAATAGAGTGCCGCCATCGATAGCATTTGCGCGTCGATATAGTTTGCGTGCGCCTGCCCGTAGATGGAGTCGGCTTGCGAGAGCATCTTGGCGCTCTCCGCCTTGAGCCTTGCCAGCAGCGTGCCGTTGTCGGCGTCGGCTATGTCTTGGAGGTTGTTTCGGCGAAGGTCAAGCTCGCTTAGCAGCGGTCCCACTATCAGGTTCTGCCTGTAGCTGAGCGCCTCGCTGTCGGAAGAAGCCCGTTTGAGCAGCCATTCGCCGAGCTTGACAGCGGCGCTGAAGTCGCCTGTCGCCAGAAGGTTTTGCGCCTTGGAATAGTAGAACTGCTTGCGCTGGTCGGCGGAAAGGGAAGGCTTCGCCAGCAGTCCGTCCAATATCTGGTTGGCCCTGGCATACTTGCCCTGCATGCTGAGAATCTCGGCAGTCATGCACAAGTATTGAATGGCGAGGTTGTGGCCTACGCGTCCCATGCTGAGGCAGCGGCTTGCCTCCTGTTGCCAATAGCCAATGAGCTTGTCGTATTGGTATGTGCTCGTCATCAGCGCCTCCATCACGGGCATTGCCATCTCCATGCTCGCCGTGTCTTTTGCCGCCACATAAGAGTCCATGATCGCCTCCGCCTCCTTTGCGTAAGGCTCCGCCTTGCTTGCCTGCCCCATGGCGATGTGGCCCTTGGCGAGCACCGCCGCCGCCACGAGGTCACCCTTGGTGTAGGCTTTCTTGGCATAGTCGAGCATGCGGCGCGCATAGGACGCGTCGGTGGCGTTGGCGAGGAGCGGGAAGACGTTCATCTCGATGGCGCGCTCATGGTCTGTCCCCTTTTCGAGGGCAGTCAGGGCCTGCCCCAACGTCGTGGACATGGCTTGGAAGTCGCCTTCGTCGTGAAGCAGGGCGGCATGGCGCAGCACCACTTGCAGATACGACTGCGACTGCCGTGGCGTCGCCGCGACCAACTTCCCCGACAAGGCGACGGCCTTGGCTGTGCGGTTCATGGTTTGGTTGCAGTCCACTCGCTCGTCGAGCACGTTGAGATACTCCTCGCCCGTGTTGCCCGCCTTCTCCATGCGGCTTTGGCAGATCGCCCAGCAAGAGTCAGCCTCCTCGTATTTTGTGGCAAGCGAGAGGAGCGTCCCCAGGTTGCCCAACGTCTCGATGTAGACATCCGACTGCTCTCCGGCTTGCGTCTTGGTGCATTCGAGCAAGCACTTGCCCACGTTTGACGCCGCGTTGTAGATGCGCCTTTGCGTGCAATGCGACAATAGCTCTTGGCAACACACGTAGTAAGCCACGTCGTGCAGGATGCTGACCTTCCTTGTCTTCCACAAAAGCTGGTAGATTTCCTCATGGTCTACGCGGCTCGTCTCTCCGGTCGCCACCCAGTAGGCGTAAAGCCCCAGTTTGCCGAAAGCCGAGTAGATGACCCCAACGTCTTTCTTCTCCTTCATGAGGTAGCGCGAAAGCGTGTCTACCGCAGCCGCGGTGCCGTCGGTCGACGGCTTGTTGCCCAGCAGGTTGGCTATGGCAGACCTTATGCGCTGGCCGTTGGCGAACACGCTTTGCGTCTCGACGCTGACCTTGACGTCTTGCCCCATTGCCACGACGTGCGTGGTGAGCAAAAGTGCGATTGCGATAAGTAGCTTTTTCATAGGCGGTGTGGTATGGTTTTAGTGTTTGCGCGGTCGCGGCGCAAAGGCAATGCGATAGTGCCGCGACCGTGTTGCGATTGCGCCGCAAGGGGAACGCGATTGCGGCGTGACGGCAAACGGGAATCAAGCACGATGATTCCCGCCTGCATGAATAGGCATGGAGCCCGAGGGTCATCTCGCGCCTTGCGGAGCAGGGTTCTGACCTGCGGCACCGCCTGGCGCACCCGTGTTGCCGGCGGCTCCAGCATTGCCCGGAGCACCTGTGTTACCCGGCGCAGCAGTGTTGGCAGACGCATTGCCGGCTGCGCTCGACGCGCCCATCGCGGCATTGGCGCCCATTGCAGCAGACGCGCTGCCCATGGCCTGCGACTGCACGAAGCCAATCTTGGAGAGGAAGTCTTGGGTGAGCATGTTAGCCGGGGCTTCCACAATGGACATGATCCACTTGCTGCCGTTGGCGTCCCACAACTGGCGCATGGCCTTGCCAATGTCGAGCTTGTGGCCCTTCTTGCTCTTGCGAGCCTTCCAGTCGGCTTTCCAGTTCCTGTCGAACGCGTCGGTGTTTGAGCAAGTCTCCCTCAGCGTCATCGACATCTTGTATTGTCCCGTGCCCCACGCGTCGTGGAACTTGCCGTTGGCGTCGCGCACGCCGATGTAGCTTCGCGGCACGATGAAGCTCTCGCCCGTGATGTCGCACATGGCCTTGTTCTTGGTCGAGCCGCGGTAGAAGCGGAATATGGAGTCGGCACAGAGCGTGTTCTCGTTGATGGGCACGTTGACGACGAACTGGCCGAGCGTCTGGTCGCGCTGCAACTGTATGGCTTGGTTGATCCACGACGACATGACGTTGAGGCTGATTTGCAGGTTGAGGTTGGTGCGCGTGCTGAAGGAGAACGGGTCGCGGCGCGAGTAGGGCATGGTGGAGTCGTTTGGCAGGTCGCACTTGTAGGGGTTGAAGACCAACGTGTCCAAGGTCATCTCAAACTTGGAGTGCCTCAGTATGCGTCCCACGCCATACTCGGTGGTGTCGAGGTGGCACACCATGTAGAGCACGGTGTCGTTGTCGCGCTTCTGCAGGCAGCCGAAGCCCTTGAACGACAGCGAGCTGGGGTCGAGCGCGCCGGAGAACGACACGTCGCTGTAGAAGTCCTCGATGTTCTCCATCATGGGCAGCGTCTTCACGAAGACGTTCTCGCGTGCCACTGCCGTGCGCCAGTCGCCCTTCTTCGACTTCACCATCTCGCCAATCATGCTGATGCCCGTGGACACCAGGCTCACGAGCGACGTGCTTGCCACCTGCTTGGCGGCGGCAAGGCTCTGCCCGAAGAGGTCCATGAGGTAGCCGCGGCGCACGTCTTGGCTCAGGCCCTCAAGCTGCGCGCTGTATTTGCGAGTGATGTCCTTGCCTATGTTCTTGTCTTGAAAGATGAGCAGGTCATAGGTAGACACGTCCTTGGTCTTCGCCATGCCCGCGGGGCCATTGCCCTTTGCCATGTCCGTGGGGCCGCTGGCGCTGCCGGCTGGGGCGTTGGGTTGGGCGAGGGCGGTGGTGGCGAGACACTGGAGTGTCACGAAAAGGAGCAGCGATAATAGTCTGTTCATGGTGTGTATGTGTTTGTTTTGTTTTGTCGTTGGAGAGTGGATTATATGCCGTCGATGAGGATGAAGGCAGCCCAGAGGTGCGGCTTGTCGAACGAGGTGACGACGGTCTGCTCTTCCTGTCGGGTGGATAACGTTGCCGGACTGAACGCGCTGACGGTCTCTTTCTCTGTCAGCACGGTCGCCCTCAACTGCCTCTGCGCCTTTGCCAGGGCATCGCGCTTGCTCATGCCACGCTCCATGTTTTGATAGAAATGGCACATGAGGAGCTGCGTGGCGCGGTCGCTCACCTCCCATAGCGACACCAAGACGGCACCGGCGTTGGCCTTCTTCAGTCCGCGTGGCATGCCGAAGACGCCATCCGAGGTGACGTGGCCAAGCGCCGTCTGGCAAGCCGAGAGCACGGCGAGGTCTACGTGGCTGAGGTCCATGTCGCTGATCTCCTGCGCCGACAGCACGCCGTCCTCGTGGTGGCGGTTGGAGTCGTTTTGCAGAGCCAGCGTGTTGGCGCCCGAGAGCAGTATGCCGCAACGGCGCATCGAGAGGTCCTCGCGCAGGCGGTCCTTGTCGTAATCGGTGGGCGTCGCCACCGCGTTGTCGGTGCTGTAGCCATGCGTCGAGACGTGCACGATGCCGTGTTTCCCCATCATGGCTTTCACCGCGTGCTCCTCGCATTGCCTCCGCGTGAGCTTCGTTACCTTGCCACGTTTGTAAGAAGCGGCAATGGTGTCGACCTCAGCCAGTGAGCCGGACAGGTAGCCATAGCCTCCGCCCACGGCAGGCGGCATCTTGTCCGTGGCGAGCATCAGGCTGGTGGAGCGGTCGGGGTCGTCTTGCGGCATCGCTGGGCTCGCGCCGTCGTAGTCGATGCCGCCAAGGAGAAGCATCGACGGCGCCTTGTCGCCTTTGCGCCTCTCGCAGAGGTGGCGAGTGGACGACAAGCGATAGAGCTCGCAGTCGGGGCGGTCGAAGTTGAGGTACTCTATCGCCAAGAGGTGGAACAGGCCGTCGGCGGCGAAGAAGAGGCGGCCCTTCCTCGGCACGCACTTCATCACGGGGTCCCAAATGGTGCGGCCCAGCAGGGTGTCGGTATAGATGTTGTCCTTGTCACTGTAGCGACGCGACTGCACCGCCTCCCTCAACGTGCCGCGTCGGGAGTCGCCGTGCAACGCGTGGGCGTAGAGCCCTTGCTCGGTGGCAATGGGTATGAAGGTAGCCTTGCCGTGTGGGTCGATCATCAGGGCGGCGTAGAGCGTGGTGTCGCCGCGGTTCACCCTCACGAACTCCACGGCGCGGTCGGATGGGCGAGTCAGGGCGCGCGCGATGTCGCCGCCCGTGACGCGCATCTGCCTGGCGAAACCTTGCAAGCTGGGCAGACGCGCCATGAGCTCGCGCTCCTTCCTCTCCACGATGTTCGCGATGGAGTCTCGCCGCTGTCCGCTCAGGCTCGCGCCCTTGCTCCTCAACGCCAGCAGCCGCTCATATTCCGCCTTGAGCCGCTTGTCGCCAGACACGAGGCGGTAGATGTCCTTGTTGGATTGCAGCAACACCGACTTCGAGAACACTGCCACGTCGTAGAGGAAGCGCGGGCATTGGCCACCCAAGGCGTAGCACTCGGCAATGAGGTCCTTCTTAGAGTTCCAGTAGTCGCGCCGTTGCTTCTCGGTCATGAAGGCGAAATTCTTTTCTATGTTTTGTCGCTCAATGCCGAAAAACTCCTTGAATGCCGCCTCGGCTTCCGCCGTCTTGCCAGCCGCCAAGAGTATCTCCGCCTTCTTGCGCAGGGAAATCGCCACGTCGTCGTGAGCATCGCCGAGCATCGCCCTCTGCCAGGCGATGCTTTGGTCGATGTGTCGCAAGGCGTCGTCGCCCTTGCCGAGCGCCGACTCCATAAGCGCGAAATTGCCCAAGGCTTGGTAATATTCCTCTTTTGTCTCCAGTCGTGGCAACACGGCTTGCACCAGCTGGTAAGCTTCCTCGTGTCGGCCCGCGATGTCGAGGACGAAAGCCTTGTTTTGCAGCGCCGCCACGTTGGTCTGCCTCATTGTGGCAGTAGAGCACGGCGTCGTCCTCGCGGCAACCTCGTCGAGCAACTGCAGGGCGTCGTCGGCCTTCCCCATGCGGCACAGCGCCGACGCCATGTTGATGGTCTTCTTGGCGTTGTCGCCCGGCAGGCGGTCGAGGACGTCGACCACCTTTTGGTATTCGCCCGTGAGCAAGTAGAGGTCGGTCATGTTGAGCAGGATGTTGCCGCGGCTTGGCGACGATGGCCCGATGGCTCCAAGTTGCTTCTCATAATAGGTGAGTGCCTTGCGGTAGTCGCCAAGTTGCTGATGGGCATAGGCAAGGCGGCCGTAGAGCAATTGCCTACGGTTTCTGAGCAGTTTGCCTTCGTCTTTTTCCGCCTTCCTGAGCTCCTTCACGGCGGCATCATACAGCCCGAGCGCCGCCAAGGAATCGCCTTTTTGGTAATGGGCAATCGGGGTCTGCGACATGCCGCACGCCACAGAGCATAAGAGGATTAGCGAGAAAACGATTCGCATGATGGGAGGTTTATGTGCCGGTTCTTATTGGTTCAGCGCCACCACGAAACTGATGGCGGCATCGGTGTTGTTTTCCACGGTGACAAGAAAAGTGGAAAACCGTGGCATCTTCCACTGTGCGCATGCCGTGCCCGCGCCATGGCGTTGCGACGCCGCGAGGTGGATGTCGTTCTTCTCGTCGTCCACTTTCACGCTGATGTCCGCATTGTGCTCCGCCACGACCACGAGCTCTTTCGCGCCCGATCCCTTGCATCGGAAGGTCACCTTGCCGTGCGGCTTCATCACCTTGTTGGCGTAGCAGACGTCGGGCATGTCGTCGCCACGCAGCAGCATCGCGGGGTTGAGGTTCACCACGCCGGTCTCAAACTGGCACACGATGAGCGAGTCGAGGTAGTGGGCATCGTAGACCAAGTGGCCGTCGAGAGGCAACAAGTCGGAGCCGTCGACGGGGGCAAGCCGGCTCTCGCTGAGCGATGCCATGTTGAGGCTCGTCAGCGCGTCGATGGCTTGCTGGGTCTTGTCGGCGTCTTTTTGCGCCGTGCCTTGGTTGGCGGTCAGGCAGGCGTTGAGAAACTTGCCCATGGCGTCGGAGAGGGATGGTGAGGACGGGGCTTGGGCGAAGCTTATTATCGCTGCGCTTGTTAACAACAACATGGATGTAAAGAACCTTCTTATGATCATTGCTATTCAAGTTTTTGTGCCGGCTGTCACTCTCCAGCGTTAGTAAATTGTCGAGGCGATAGAGACTTGAACTTTTGTGGTATCGTGTTCCGTCATCGCTCTGTGGATTGCGTCGTGGTGGGTTAATGTTGCAAATTTATGAAAAAAACGGTTATTCGCAAACGGTTTTAAACCTTTTGTTGACTATAAGTGTTATTATGTGCCATTTGCCGGTCCTTGGCTTGCCCTTGGTATTCGAAAAAAGGCGCGGAAGACATAGTGTCTTCACGCGCCTTTTGCAGCGTCATGCCCGATGAGGGCATGGTGTGTGTTCGTGCTTACTTGAAGAGCTCGGCAAGCTTGGCGGCGAGCTTCTCGCCACGGGCATCGTCGTTTTCCGCCACTACGCGACCCTCGCTGTCGAGGAGGTACATGGTGGGCACGGCACGCACCTTATACTGCGTTGCCACGTCGGGCGAGAGGAAGTTGGGCCATTGCAGGTTCTCCTCCTTCACGGCCTTCTTCCAGTCGGCAGCCTTCTTGTCGATGGAGATGCTCACCACCTGGAGGCCCTTGTCCTTGTAAAGCTCATATTGCTTCTTCACGTTGGGAATCTCGCGGCGGCATGGTCCGCACCAGCTTGCCCAGAAGTCGAGCACCAGATATTTCTTGCCCTTCAGCAGGGAAGCCAGGGTATGTGTCTTTCCAGCCTCGTCGGTGACGGTAAACTCGGGCACCTTCTGCCCCAAACCGCCTGCGGGATAAAGCTCATCCTTGGCCTTCTTGCCATAATAGGAGTTTTTGGCGGTGTCAGAGAATTTTTCGTAGACCGAACGCATGTCGGGAGAGAGATAGCTGGTGAAGTTGATCATCAGCAGTGGGCCCCAGTAGGTGTCCTTGTTGGCTAACATACGGCCGGTGAAGGCTTTGTCCACGGCATAGAAGAACTCGGTGTCTTCCTTGGCCATGGCCTTATATTCGTCGCTTTCCTTCAGTTCCTTTACCTTGGCCTGGTCTTTGGCCTTGTGGGCTTCGCCCAACTTATTGTTAAGCTCGCGATAGCGCTCCTCGAAGGCGTTGCGCACTCCGTCGAGACTGTCGCGCACTGCAGTGAACTGGTAGAGCTTGTCGGTGAGCGGCGAGCCTGTCACTTTCTTGTCGGTATAGCGGTAATAGACTATGTCGCTGCGACCATCTTTCTGTGCTGTTGCCTCCACGTGGGCATCCTCGTTGTCGATCATCAGCTGCACGCCGCCATAGGTGTCCTTGATGCGCAGGCTCACGCAGATAGGCTCCGATACGGTGCCCGAGAAGGCGAACTTGCCGTTCTGCACGGTGGCTTCGGCTATGGGTTTCTCATCGTCGTGGCTTACGGGCATGAGCACCATCGTGGTGCCGTCGGCAACGCCCTTGATGCTGCCGGACACCTTGTAGTTGCCGGCATTGGCTGATAGGGCAACCATGGCGGCTGCCATACCCAGAAACAGTTTTTTCTTCATTTCTTCTTTTTTTGTTGAGAGAGATTTATGTGTTGTTCAATATGTTTATTCGGCATCGAGGCAGGTCATGCTCACGATCTTGCCCCAGCCGGTGGTGACGACGGGGTTCTCGTTGGCACCGAACATCGGTCCCCAGTAGCTCTGCACCACGCCGTAGTTGTTGTCCATCTCATACTGTATGAGCTTGCCGTCCTTGGTGTTCTCGTTCCAAACAGCTATCCAAAGGATGCAGTTGTAGGTAGGCCATCCGCCGCCAACGCTTCCGTAGGCATAAACGGCGGTCACGGTCTCGCCCGTCTCACAGGTGTAGAGGGTGTTCGAGCTCTCGTCGCCGCTCGACATTGAGAAGCTGTACACGGCGTTGTCTGTGGCATAGTATACGGCATAGCCGGCTGTGCTGGCTGTAAAGAGCTTGGCATTCTTTATGTCTTTACACTTGCTCAGGTCAAGCTTGCTGCGTGCGCCAGAGGCAGAGAGGTCTCCGTTGTCCACACGGTTGTAGAACAGGTAGCGGTAGAGCCATGTCGTGCCGTCGGCATCTTCTGCCACCACGCAGGTGCTGTTGCCACCACCGTTGAACACGGCCTTCACGTTGTCAGGCACTGCGTTGGCGTCCACATAGGCATCAGAGCTGGTGCGCTTGAACGAAGAGAGAGCCGAGGCAGAACCGTAGTAGGGCGAGAACTTGTGGTGCTTCTTGTCGTAGATGACATTGTAGGAGTTGATGGCTCCGGTCACAGGGCGCCACGAAGCGGTTGTGGTGTACATCAAGTAGGGATATGCCTCGTAGTCGCCTGCGATGGCCGAGGAGAACTTTCGGTCGTTGGACTTGCCGTTGTAGAGCACGTGGAGCTTGCCGTTGTTGATGAGGAACTCACAGTTCAAATTCGAGTTGAGCCAAGCACACTGTGGGTCGAACGTGTCGGGTGTGTCGTAGAACATCGTGCTCCAGTCGTTCATCGTCTCCAGGCCCACGGAGTTGAGTCGGTAGAGGTTCTTGTCGGTTGCCACGAGGTAACCGTCCTTGAGCTTGCCGCCTGTGTGGGTGCCCCTGATCCAGCGCGGCTTGCCCTCCAGGTACTTGCCTTTGAGCTTGTGGTAGTAGCCGTAATGGCAGTTGGTGCCCGAGCCGTAGATGAGCATCAGGTCGGATGAGAAGATCTCGATGTCGGTGTTACCGTCGCGTTCTGTGAGCAGGTAGAGTCCTTGTTGCTTGCCACTCTGGTTCACGATTACGTAACCCATCTGAGCTTGATAGTAGCCCTTCATGCCAGAGACGGTGTCTTCTGCCATCAAGTAGAAGCGGTAGGTGCCGGGATCGAGGTCCACCACCCAATGGAGATGCTTGTCGTAGGCTATGGTGTCGGCTGGGGGATACTCCATGGTGTTGCCGTTCTGCACAGGCAGGTAGCTGCCCTGGGTGAGGGTGAGCACGAACCAGCGGTAGCGCAGGCGCTCCGGATGCTTGTATATCACGTTGGGCTCGAAGTCGATGGTGTCGCCGGGGTTGAGGTTATACTGCAGCACGAGCCGGTTGGCAATACCCACCGTGTCGAAGGTTATCTTGCCCGCTTCCTCGTCGGAGAGATAGGTGTAGTTGCCTTCGTCGCTATAGCATGCCGAGAGGCAGAACACTGTTGCCAACAGTGCCATTATCCATATTGTTGTGTTCTTCATCGTTGAGTTCTTTCTTTTTTGTTCTTTTTTAATGTCACTCTGTCCACGAGGCATCAGTTGAATGATACCAGGTTGCCGTTCTCGTCGGTCAGCGGCGCGTTAGGGTGTGCCGCATTGTAGGTGTCCAATGCGCCTTGGCACTTGATGCGGTAGCTCATGAGCAATGCCCACGACATGGTGTCGGCATTGAGCTCGCCAACGCCTGTGAGGGTCTCGAGCATGAAGCGGTATTTGGTGTCGCTGTATTCGCCGAAGAATTCGGTGAGGTCGTCCCAGTTGTTTGGCTTGCTGATCTTGTCGTTCCAGATGAGCATGAGGTGGTTTTCCTCGTTCACGCCAGGAGCGAAGTCGGCCGACTCTGCCACTTGGATGTAGAGGTAAACCGACTTGGTGAGTATGGCATCCGTACGTTTGATGACCACGGGAAGCACGGCATGGGTGCTGTCGGCGGGAATGGTGACGGAGGTCGGCACCTCATACATGTCGCTGGTGGCAGTGGACTTCTGCGAGTCTATGCTGATGGATGCGGTGCGGTCGCGGTTCGTCGCCGTGCCCATGACGTAGACATCCACGTTGAGGGTCTTGCTGTCGGTACCGCTGGCAACGGTCACGAAAGAGAAGTTGAGCGAGTCGGTGCCCGATGTGTATATTTTCGGACCAGCGAGGCGCACGCGCGCCTGGTCCTGGTATAGGAAATCGTCGTTGGAGCAGGAGGCAATGCCAAGCACTGCCATCGCTGCCAATATCATATTGCGTAGCTTCATATCAAATTATAAATTACAAATTATAAATTAGTTGGTGTACCCGCCAAACTCCTGGTCGTTGCTTGGGATAGGCAGTACGTATACACCCTTGTCCGGGCGCACTGAGGCACCCTTTATCTCCTGCGCGTTGAGGCGCTTGTAGTAGAAGAAGAGCTGGCCGCCCTCGCCCACGAACTCCTTGCGGTATTCCTTGTATATCTCATTCTGGATGTCGTCGGCGGTCATGGTGGTGTAGTCGAGTGGGAAGAGACTCAGGTTGCGGTTCTCGCGCACCTCGTTGAGCAGTTCCACGGCACGTTTTGGGTCGCTCTCCTTGAGGCACTCTGCCGCGATGTAGAAAGCCTCGGTCATGCGCAGGATGGGATACTTGTCGTTGTAGGGGCTGCCTGAAACATGCCAGAACTTGCACATGTAGCGCTGGCTGCCGTCCTGCTCATAGCCTTTCAGGTAGCGGTAGTCGTTGCCGTAGCCCTTTGACACTTCGTAGATGTCTTGCGCCTTGGTGTCGGATGGGGTGAGGACACTCGTGCCGCCTGATGAGGTGAAGTACTTGTCGGCGGTGTCCTCCCAGTCGTTCATGGAGAGATAGAAAATCTGCTCGGAGGAGAAAGCCATGTCCACCTCGTTCATCTTGCTGCTCTGCATGGTGGTGTAGTGAACCCAAGAGAATGGTGGGCTGTAGAGGTCGGCTTCTGCCACGTCAATGATCTCGTTGGCATACTTCAGGGCGTTCTGCTTGTCGCCCATCCACAAGTAGGCGCGTGCCAGGGTGAGCGTGGCGGCATAGTAGTTGAAGTATGGTATGCGTCTGCTACGCGCGTAATAGGGCGAAGAGCCAATCTTGAGCGAGTCGTGCTTCAGGCAATCGTGGGCCACGAGCAAGTCGTTGACTATAAGCTGCATGGTCTCACCGATGGTCTTCTGCTCCGCTACGTTGGTGCTGTATTCGGTTACGTAAGGCACGCCCTTGGCGTTGTTGTCCATCGCCGGGGCGCAGGCAAAGAGACGCATCAGGTCGAAGTGGAGGAAACCGCGCAGGCCATAGGCTTCGCCACGATAGGTATAATAGTTGTTCTCGGAGAATATCGTGGAGTCGGCCTTATCGATGTTGCGAATCATGATGTTCAGGTTGGCAATGGCGTTGTATGTGCTCTTCCAAATGGTGCTAATGGTACTCTCCACGCTGGAGTTGGTGTAATCGTAGGCAGCAGCATAGCGCCACTCGCCGGTGGCATCCACGTCGTAGTTCTGCGAGAGCACCTCGCTGAAGCCGATGCCCATGTTGAGTCCGTACATGTCATCGCTCGCCATGGCTGTGTACACGCCGGTGAGCTGGTCCTTGTATCCGCCCTCGCGGCTGAAGTGGTCATCCTCCTTGATCTGTGACTTGGGGCTTACGTCGAGCCAGTTGTTGCACGACGTGAGCGAAGCCATTGCCGCTACTGAAAAGAGGATGGTCTTGAATATGTTGTTCATATCGTTGTCTTTCTTTATATAATATAATAATGTGTAATTAGAACGTGACTTGCGCCGAGAGCGAGAAGGTGCGGGCGAAAGGATAGGTGGTGCCACGCTCGGTCTTCACTGATGAAATGACGAAGAGGTCGTTGGTGTACGCACTCACCTTGAGGCGCTCCAGGAAGGAGTTCTTCACGAACTTGCAGTTGCGGAAGTCGTAGTAGAGGGTGAGCGACGCCAAGGTGAAGAGGTTGTAGTCCTGCACGAACCTTGACGTGGGATATGTGGTGCTCTGGTCCTTGATGCTCTTGTAGAGAGCCATATCGCCGGGCTTCTGCCAACGGTCGGTGAGCACGCGGCGGTCAACGTTGTATTGCAGCGAGGCGTTCTCCACCTTGCTCACGAGAGTGGTGTTGTAGTATTGTCCGCCCCAACGGTAGCTGGCGGATACATTGAATCCCCATCCTTTTATCTCGCCGTTCACGCCGAAGTTGCCGTTGTATTTTGGCTGCGTGTCACCGCATACCACTTGGTCGGCGATGTCGTAGTCATAGGTCACGGAGCCGTCTTTCTTGACGAAGATCTCCTTGCCGTTTTGCGGGTCGATGCCGAGCGACTTCACAGCCCAGATAGCGTTCATGGAGCAGCCCTCGTAGTATTTCACCGATGGCGAGGTGGCCTTGTTCTTGGTCATGTTCGCGTCCTGTGAGTCGTTCCATGCACGCAGGGAGTTGGAAATCTTCTTGAGCTTGTTCTTGTTGTGGGCAATGTTGGCGAAGACGTTGATGTAGTCTCTTCCCTGGTTGGCTGAAAAGGCGCGATAGTTGAGGTAGAGTTCCACGCCGCGGTTCTCTGTCTCTCCAAGGTTCGCCACATAGGTAGAGAAGCCTGTGGTGTAAGGCACGGTCACGTTGGTTATCATGCCCTTGGTGTTGGAGACATAATAGTCGAAGCGACCCGAGAAGCGGTTGTGGAAGAGGGCGAAGTCGAGACCCAGGTTGGTGTCATACTTCTCCTGCCAGCGCAAGCTTTCGTTGGCGAGGCCCTTTACATAAGAACCCACGCTGCCATTGTAGCTTGTGTTGCTGTAGTAGAGGAAGGTGGCCATGGCGTCATAAGAGCTGAAGCCCTGGCTTCCGGTGTAACCGAACGAGGCACGCAACTTGAGGCGGTCCACAACCTTCAGGTTCTTGATGAACTTCTCGTTGTGGATGTTCCATCCACCGCCTACCGACCAGAAGGAGCCCCAACGGTTGTTGTTGCCCGTCTCGGAAGAGCCTGAGAGACGATAGTTGGCATCGAAGAGATAACGCTCGTCATAGGAATAGTTGACGCTGAGGAGTCCGCCACAGGTGCGCGAGATGCCCTCCGTGCCGGATGGCTTGCCGTCTTTGGCATACTGGTTGCCAAAGGTGATGTCGTCCATGAAGTCGTTGGGGAATCCCTCGGCGGCGAAGGTGATATTGTTGTACTTGTTGCTCGCCATGCTCAGCTGGGCGTTGGCAAACACCAAGTGCTTGGCTACCTGCTTGGTATATTGCAAGCCAAGGTCGGCGCTGATGTCGGTATAGGTGCCGTTGCCCTTAGTGTACTTACCCTTGCGGTTGACATTGCTCACCGAATTGAAGTCGGTGTGGTTGGCAGGCTTGAAGTTGTCGGACGTGGTGTTCTTGTTCACGATGCCGAACTTGCCCGTCATGCGGAACGCCTGGCTGATTTGCCATTCCAGGTAGAAGTTGTTTGTGATGGTGGTATAGGTGCTTCGGTCGATGGTGTTGAGCGTGGTGTTGTAGAGTGGGTTGTAGTACATTCCCGCTTCGCCCGAGTTGTTGGTATAAGAATATACCTTCTGTAGGTTGCCCTTGTCGTCGTAGAGACGACTGTATGGGTTCATCTGATAATACTGTGAGAAAGAGCCGTAGGGCGACTCGTTGCTGTTGTTGTAATCGATGGTAAGCTTGTCGCGGAAGATGAGGTTGCCCAGACGGTAGGAGAGGGTTATGCCGCCCGAGAAAGTGTTGCGATTGCTTCCCTTCATGGCACCTTCGATGTTATTGTAGCTCAGGTTCACGCCATACTGCATGCTTTGCTGTCCGCCCTCCATGTAGAGAGAGTGCTTTTGGCCCACGCCGGTGCGCACGGGCTGTGCCAGCCAGTCGGTGTTGACCCCGGCAAGCACCTCGCGCAGTTTGTTGGCATACTGCGTGTCGAGGGAAACCTGCGACACGGCATTGTCTGACGAGAAAAGGCCAGCCAGCCTTTCCACCTCCAGCTTTTCGGCGGCGTTGCAGAGGTTGTAGCTGCTCAGGTCGGGAGCCTCGATGTCAAGGCTTCCGGTGTAGGTGATGCGCATCTTGCCAAGCTCGGGTTTCTTGGTCTCCACGACGATGACGCCATTGGCGGCCTTCGAGCCGTAGATGGCCTTGGCGGTGGCATCCTTGAGGGTGGTGACGCTCTCCACCTGATTCATGTCGAGGTCCATGATCTTGGTCAGCTCGGTCTCGAATCCGTCGAGGATGAAGAGAGGCTGGTTGGCGCTGGAGGCATATTCGCCCTGCACGCTGGAGATGGTGGAAGAACCGCGCATCTGGTAGTCGGGCAAGGCGTTAGGGTTGCTGCCTGCGCTGAGGTTCTCTATCTGCATGAACGACGGGTCGATGTTCTTCAAGCTCTGCAGCACGTTGTTGTTGCCCACACGCTGCAGCTCCTCGCCCTTCACGGTGGTCACCGCGCCGGTAAAGGTGTTGGCCTTACGGGTAAACGTGCCGTTGACCACCACTTCCGCCACCTGCTTGCTGTCGCTTTTCAAGGAGACGCGCATGCCGTCCTTGGCACGCACGTTCTTGGTCTCCATGCCCAGGTAAGAAACTATCAGGCTGGCGCCGTAAGGCAAATTGGAGAACGAGAACTTGCCGTTGGCATCGGTGACGGCAACATCCTTGGTGCCCATGATCTTAACCGTGGCACCAATGATGGGCAATCCGTCTTCCTGCGACACCACCGTGCCGTGGAGCTCGCGCTTGTTATCGTCGAAATTACCTTGGGTGTCGCGCAGGGTGACGTTCACGAACTTGCCCTCGCTGCTATAGCTGAGAGGCTTGCCACTCAGCAACATTTGGATGACATAGTCAAACTCCTTATCTTTTACCTTGGCGTTGACATTATATCCCTCTACATCCTCGTAGGTGAACATAATCTTGTAACCGCTCACCTTCTCCAATCTCTTCAAGGCTGAAGAAAGGCTCTCGTTCTTGAAGTTCATCGTGATTTGCTTTCCCTGTCCGAATGCCGAAAGCAATCCGAGCCATGAGATAAGCAACACGGTAGCCATTCTGTTTCTCACCATAAATTCTCTCTTTAATTTATAAACTTTTCTATGATTCTGCTTTTTTTGTATTACGCTAAGGTTGTAATAAAGGTTACGCTTTTTTGCAAAATAGTGACGATTTATAGCAAAAAACTCGGTTTTCGCGCGATTTTTTTGTGAAACTGGCATTCGCAAGGCAAAATTCGTGAAGAAAAGCAAAGTTTTACTTAACTTTGCAATGGGAAAGAGAAAGCATGGAGATAAAGGCTCAAAAGGACCAGTTCGATTACATATACAGGATATACTACAAGCAGCTATTCATCTTCGCCAAACGTTATGTGGCGGAAGATGAGGAATGCTGTGACCTTGTCGGTGACGTGTTCGAGTACCTTTGGGCGCATTTTGACTCCGTAAACATCCCTACCGTGCAGTCGTACCTGTATACCATTCTCAGGGCGAAATGCATAAGCCTCCTGCGGCGCAGAAAGACGGAACAACGATTCATCGACTATGCCATGGCGAGCTCGCAGAAGTATGATACCGAAGAACATATCCAAGAGATGAAGGAACGGGAGGAGATAATCAAGCGGGTGCTGGATACGCTGCCACCTGTAACCCTCGCCATTTTCACGCGCTGCTTCGTGCAGCACATGAAATACGCCGAGGCTGCCGCCGACCTGCAGGTCAGCGTAGCCACGGTCAAGAAGCACATCGTGAAAGCGCTAAAACAGATAAGAGACTTGAGAGGAAACTCACAAGAACGTTAAAAAACGTTGTTCCGCACACAAAAATGGCGAGATACGCATAACCGTTTCACATACCTCTTCGTATTATGTATAGATTGTAAAAGAGCATGAACACAGAAGAATACGATATGGAGACGATGGAGGACATCGGTATCATCACGGACATTCTGAACAAAGAAAACCTGTCTATTACTGATGATGAAGTCGAGAAAAAGCTCCGCGATTTCCACCAAAAACACAATAACAAAAAGCCACACCTGCCATCGATGGTCATAAAGGTATGTCTCGGTGCCGCAGCGGCCATAGCCCTGTTGCTGGTAATGAACCTGCCTTCCTTGCAGAAAGAGACGTCGGTGGAGCTGAGCACCACCGACAATGGGTTGGTAGCGCGTCAGAAAGCTGCTACCGGCTCATCGTCAGAACCTATAAACACCGCCGTGGACGAGAAGACCGGGGAGCAGCAGGTGGAAAGCAAAGAGCTGGAACGCCTTTTCGCGCATGTGGACACCATTCGCCTGAATGTCTCCAAGGGCCACTCGTGCAAGATGGTGCTCCCGGACGGCAGTCTGGCTTACCTTCACCCGGACACAAGGCTCATGTACCCAAAGAGCTTTGACGGACCCGAACGACGGGTGACGCTCGACGGCGAGGCTTATTTCATCGTCAAGAAAGACAAGCAGCATCCCTTCATAGTGGCTACAGCCTCGTCTGAGACGCTGGTCACCGGCACCGAGTTCAACGTAAGGGCCACGGAAAAGAGTGACGCCACTGTGAAAGTGACGCTGGTGAGAGGCAGCGTGGAGTTCTCCAACCGGCAGGGGCAGGACAAGGTGCAGCTGACACCCGGCAAGGAGGCGTTGCTGAGGGCCAGTCGCCCTATACAGGTTTATGAGGCTGACACCATGGAGCAAGTGGCATGGAGGGACGGCTATTTCTACTTCGACAATGCCTCGCTGCAAGACATACTTGTGCGGATTAGCCAATCGTATGGTGTAAAGACAGTTATAGCTGACTCGAAGCTGACCAAATACCGCATGCACTTCATGTTGCAACGTGACCTGACACTCGACGAGGTGGTCGACAACCTGAACAGGATGAAGAAGGTAAAGGCATCTATCGTAAACGGAAAACTCTACATACAGGAAAGGTAATCGGAGCTTCGCGAATATGCAGTGCAATGTCGTTCATTGCTGCCCGGTAGAGACATCACGAGCAATAAGTCCCGTAGGGGCGACATAAAAAAAGCGTAGGGGTTACCCCTACGCTATAATTGTCGTCCCTACGGGACTTGTTTCTGTTTTGCTTTCATCTCCATTGTGTGGAGACCGAATGGTTGATTAGTCGCAGTTGGCGAGCTTGTTGTCAGAACCAAGGACGTCCTTGATCTTCTCCTCGTACATTTCGATCATGTAGTTGCGAGCCACCTTGCCATACTGACGTGGGTCGAAGTACTCAGGATGCTCTGCGAAAGTCTGACGCACACCAGCAGTGTAAGCCAAACGAGAGTCTGAGTCGATGTTGATCTTGCAGACGGCGCTCTTTGAAGCCTGACGGAGCTGATCCTCTGGGATACCAACAGCGTTGGGGAGCTTGCCGCCGAACTGGTTGATGATGTCGACATACTTCTGTGGCACTGAAGAAGAGCCGTGGAGCACGATTGGGAAGCCAGGGAGCTTCTTCTCGATCTCGGCCAGCACGTCGAATGCCAATGGAGGAGGAACGAGACGGCCTGTCTTCGGGTCACGTGTGCACTGCTCGGGCTTGAACTTGTAAGCGCCGTGGCTTGTGCCGATAGAGATAGCGAGGCTGTCGCAACCTGTGCGCTCTGAGAAGTCGATAACCTCCTCAGGCTTTGTGTAGTGGCTTTCCTCAGAAGCAACCTCATCCTCAACACCAGCAAGCACGCCGAGCTCTGCCTCAACAGTGACATCATGCTCGTGAGCGTACTCCACGCACTTGCGTGTGAGCTCGATGTTCTCCTCGTAAGGCTTGCTTGAGCCGTCGATCATGACGCTTGAGAAGCCGAGGTCTACGCAGTCCTTGACGAGCTCGAAAGTGTCACCGTGGTCGAGGTGCAACACGATCTCAGGATGGTTGCAGCCGAGGCTCTTTGCGAACTCCACGGCACCCTGTGCCATGTAGCGGAGCAGGATAGGGTTGGCGTATGCGCGTGCGCCCTTTGAAACCTGAAGGATGACAGGGCTCTTGAGTGTAGAGCTGGCTGTGATGATAGCCTGAAGCTGCTCAAGGTTGTTGAAGTTGAAAGCTGGTACAGCATAACCGCCAGTTACGGCGCGCTTGAACATCTCGCGTGTGTTGACGAGACCCAAATCTTTGTAGTTAACCATTTTATTAAATGTTTAAAAGATGATTGTTTTCCTTTTTAATCCTTATTCAAGGCGAGAATCTCTTTCTCTCTTTCGTCTGCAAATTTACCACATATATTTCCTTTTCCCATATTCTCGACGGTTATTTTGTGTTGCCGAATATTAAAAAAGCTAATATAGCGCCTTGCGTGGTTCTTGCCTTGTGTTTTTGCAATGTCGGTTTTGCAAAATCGGCAAGGTCAAGGTTTGCCCTCTTAAAGCGTCAGCACGGGGTCATGGCCCTTGCCCTTGCGTGTGAGCTCAAGGGCGAAGAGCAACACGAGGAAGTAGCAGAGGAAGGGTATGACGAACGGCAGCGACATCATCTGCGTGGACTCGGCTATGAGGCTCATCAGCAGGAATCCGCATCCGCCTATCGGTGTCATCATCAGCAGCGACGAAGCGCTCTTGGTGAGGTTGCCCAAGCCGCGCAGCGAGAGCGAGAAGATTGTCGGGAACATTATCGCCTCGAAGACGTAGTTGCACACCAAGGCTATCATTGACAACTTGCCGAGGTTGCAGAGCACGAGTCCGATGCTAATCACGCTTCCCGTTGCGCACGCCAGGAGCATGTTTTCAGCCTTCACCGTTCGCATGATCCAACTGCCGCCAAAGCGTCCGAGCATGAAGAACGCCAATGCCGCGGTAAGCACGATGGATGCCGTGTTGTCGCTCATCCAGTCTTTTGCGGTCACGAAGTTGATGAAATAGCTGTTGATGCTTATCTCTGCCACCTCGTAGGCGAGGAGTGAGAACAGTCCGAAGACGAACATGGGATGGTGGCGGAAGAGCTTCACGATGCGTGTGCCTTGCTCGTTGTCCTCGGTCGTGGCCTTGTGGTTAATCTCCGGCAGCCTGACGCGCGAGAATACCACGGCTATGATGAGCACTACAACGCCAAGGATGGCGTAGGGCAGCACTACCTTGCCTCGCTCGTTGTCTCCGGTGAAGAGAAACTGTCCCACGATGAATGTTGCGGAAAGCGATCCCAGGCCATTGAACGACTGTGAGAAGTTGAGGCGGCTCGTTGCGGTCGCGGGATTGCCAAGCTCCGTGACATAAGGGTTCGCCGATGTCTCAAGAAACACCAAGCCGCACCCAATGATGAAGAGCGCGCCAAGGTAGGCGTAGAAAGTGCCGGCTTCGGCGCCAGGGATGAAGAGCAGGGCGCCCACGCCGAAGAGCATCAAGCCGAAGATGACGCCGGTGCGGTAGCCGTGCCGGTTGATGAACCAGCCGGCGGGGATGGCCATGATGAAATATCCGAGATATGTGGTGACCTGAATGAGAGCCGACTGCGACATTGAGATGTCGAGCGCGTTCTGGAAGTGCTTGTTGAGCACGTCGAGAATGGCACGGGCGAAGCCCCACAGGAAGAAGAGGGTGGTTACGAGAATAAACGGCAGTATGTACTGCTTGTTGGTAAGAGTTGGTCTTTCCATTATTTTTTCATGAAATGTGTTTTCACATGGTAATATATAAGATGTGTTGCCGTGTTTAAAGGCAATCGATGTCTTCAACAGGCAGTCCGGTTATCTGGGAGATGGTGTCCGCTGGAATGCCAAGGCTCTTCATCTTTTTTGCGTTTGCCTTGCGCTCTTCCATTCTTCCTTCCATTCTTCCTTCCTCTCTTCCTTCAGCTCTGCCTTCCAGTCTTCCTTCCTCGCGCTCTGTAAAGATGTTGTCGCGCAGGATGACGATGTTGTCGAGATGTTTGTAGTAGGCGTCACGTTCCATCTTGTTCATCCTGTCAATGGTCAGTTGCTCCTTCACTTCCTCCATGCCAGGCGCTTTGGCTCCTTTTGGCACATCGCCAGTGTTGAGGTAATAGACCCATTCCTCAAGCGAGTTTTTCGCCACGCGGTTGAAGTCGTTCACCTTTAATATATAATACTCCGGGTAGAGGTCGCTGACGGTGTCGACATTGAATCTCTGCCTTTGGAACGGGCTCAGTTCAAGCACGTCGCCATTGTGTATGCCGCGGAATTCGGTCTTGCCGTGGTATACGATGTCGGTGCCTTTGCCGAGCTGGAAATACACGATGTTCACGCTGTACACTTTGCGCACCTTGTCGTAGCCTTGACCTTTCTTGATATATTCGGTCACCAGCTTGGAAGTGCCGAAAAGCATGCGTTGGAAATAGGCGTATTCGGTGTTGTTCTGCACTTCTATCAGGAAGAGCTCGCCCTTGTCGTTCTCGGCGAGCATGTCCACGCGGTTGTACTTGTCGTTCTCGTCTTCTTGGTTGCTTTCGCTCTCAAGCAAGTGCTGGATATGGATCTTCATGCCGAGCAAGGTGGTAAGCAACCCTTCGAGTATTCCGAAGTTTGCTTTCTGTCTGAGCAGGCGTTTCATGGCCCAGTCGAAACGTATGTATTTGCTTTCTTCCATAAAAGACGATTGTTTTTAGTTTGCAAATATAAGCATTATTGCTCTATCCACAAAGCTATTTCTCGTTATTTTTGCCATTTTGTTTCTTTTGTGGCGTTAATGCTTGCCTTTTGGCCGGCGAGAAGATGAAAATGCCCGAATGATGCGCTGCTCCCGTTTGTAAGTCGTTGCAAGTAAAAGATTTAAGTTTTATTATATTCGCTTGCCTTTTTCGAATAAATATCTTATCTTTGTGCACATTTTTAAGTTGAGGCTTGCCGACAACGTAAGATTCAGATGACTATTTAGTCTGCTTGACATGATATTAGACAAAGAAGATAACATGCTCGCCCGGGCCTTGGCACATGACGACAGGGAGGTCTTCAATCGCCTCTTTGAGAAGCTTTACCCCAAGGTGAAGTATTTCATCACGGGCATGTGCCACGACGAGGAAGAGGCGGAGAACTTGACCCAAAACCTGTTTTTGAGGTTGTGGGCCAAGCGCGACCGCTTAAGGCATGTGGATGATATCAGCAAGTATGTCTTCACGATGGCATACAATGAGTCGATCAACTTCATTCGCCGCTCACTTACGATTACAACCCTGCCGATAGACTCGCGAGCCGACGAGGTGGGCGATGGTGCCGATCCGCAGCGTGACGTGGAATACAAGGAGCTTATCGAGAAGGTGCGCCAGAAGGTTGAGCGCATGCCGATGCAGCGGCGCAAGATATTCATCATGAGCAGGGAGGAAGGGCTGTCGAATGCCGATATAGCCGAGCGGCTTGGCATCAGCCAGCGCACGGTGGAGGCGCATATCTCAGCCTCGCTGAAAGAGCTCCGCAAGCTTCTCCCCCTGCTTTTCCTCCTTGGCTTCTGCCGGTGAACGAACGGGCCTCGGCTTTGCGGCGCAGCGCCATTGCC
>CAVHEN010000025.1:0-41960 GCA_963635115.1 Oscillospiraceae bacterium
CGTCGAGGGCAAATGCCCGCTTACAATGGCAAAGACAACGCAAATAGGGACGAGATAAAAATATATTTCATCGTTTTTTCCCTTGCAAGGCTTATAATTCAGGATTTTTACCTACATTTGCAAAGCAACTACAAAGAGGCGCAGATTATGGCAAGATTCATCAACCCCTTCACAGACATCGGCTTCAAGAGAATCTTCGGGCAAGAGATATCAAAGCCGTTGATATTGGACTTTCTTAACAGCCTGTTGGCAGGCGAGGAGCGTATCACGAACATCACGTTCCTCGACAAGGAGCAGCCTGCCCTCTTTGAGGACGACCGTTCGCTTATCTACGACATCTATTGCGAAACGGACAATAACGAGAACATCATCGTTGAGATGCAAAACAAGTCGCAACCCTATTTCAAGAACAGGAGCGTCTACTATGTTTCCGAAGCCATCGCCAGACAAGGTGAGAAGGGTGCCGACTGGCAATACAAGATTGACGCGGTGTATCTCGTGGCTTTCCTGAACTTCTGCCCAATGGACTTCGACAAGCAATTTCGCACGGACGTGGGATTAATCGATAGGAAAAGCGGGAAAGTGTTCTCCGACAAGGCAAGGATGACATTCATGCAACTTCCCTTGTTCACCAAGGAGGCAGACGAGTGTGATACAGATTTCGACAAATGGATATACGTGCTAAAGAATATGGAAACCTTAACAAGATTGCCGTGGGCAGCGAAAAGCTCAGTGTTCAAGAGATTGGAACAGATTGCTGATGTCGCTTCTCTTTCAAGACAGGAGCGCATGAAATACGACGTGGGATTGAGAAAATACCGCGACACCTTGTCTGTGCTTGAAGGCGCTAAACAAGACGGCTTGGCGGAAGGAAGGGCACAAGGCATGGCACAAGGCAGAGCCGAAGGCATGGCACAAGGCAGAGCGGAAGGCATACAAAATGAAAAGGCTGAAACAGCAAAGCGACTTTCTGCCATTGGAATGGACATCAATACCATAGCTATAGCCACAGGACTTTCTGAGAAAGAAGTCGAGACCATAATATCACTGTCAATGGAGGAGTAAAGGAAGGTGGAGCTGATTTTGTCTGCCCAACATTGTGGAACCTACAGGGACGACACAACTGGATGATCATTCAACCTATACAGGGCCTAAGCAAGGTGACCTTAAGATTGGCAAAAGGTTTTGTATTGGTTGACTGTGGTGAGAATCCTTCAATTCCTTACGACAACATCAATATAGCACAAGAGGACTATTTGAAGAAGGAGAGGATTACAAGAAGGTTTTTAGCTCATAGGGTACCAATGTGCATACCAAGAATAGTGACATCGTATCCATCGCAAGGAAACCCGCACTATGATTCTAATTGTTAATCCTTTGATTAACAACAAATTAGATTCCGCACTTAAATAGCATTGCCCTTACGCCGTAAAGCCATTGCCCTTGCGGTGGAATCGCGGTGCCTTTGCGGTGGAAAGGCAATGCGATTTCAGCGTAAAGGCGAGGGCATTATTTCTTCTTCCTGCTCAGCGCCTTGGCATACCATTCTTTCAAGGCGACCCTTGGGGTGCCAAGTTTCACGAGCGTGTCGAGGTCTTGAATGGCATCTTGAAACTCGCCGAGCTTTATGCGTAGGTCGGCGCGCGAGAGGATATAGTCGTTGTTGTTTGGATCCAAGCTGATGGCCTTGCCATAGTCGAATTCCGCCAACTCCAACATGCCGCGCTCGCTCTCAATGCCCGCACGTGCCGCCCACACCACGGCAGAATCTGGATAAGCGTCCACAAGCTGGTTTATGCCATCGAGAGCCTCGGTGTAGTGCTTGTCTTTCTCGTTGAGCAAGGCAAGGCCAAGGCGAGCCTCAAAGTTGCCTGGCACCATGGTCAGCAGGTTTTGGTAATCCAGCCGAGCGAACTTATATCGACCGAGCCGCTCGTTAACGTATGCCCTATAATAAAGCGCGGCGATATTGGCAGGGTTGTGGCGCAACACAATGTCGTACTCGTTTTTCGCGCTCTGCCACTCCTCAAGCTCTATATACCATGAGGCTTTGCGCAGGCGCAAGTCTACGGAGTCGGGATAATACGCCAACCTCTCCGAGGCAACCTTCAAGCTGTCGCGGAGAGGATTTGAGGTTTGAGCCATGGCTCCAAACGGGAGCCACAGCATCAAAGCCGATAATATTGTTGTCTTCATTGGTTCTTCTGGTTGACATAGTCAGCAAAGGCCTTGTCGAAGGCATCAAGCTGATCGCTTGTCTTGTGCTGCTTCCTCAGCACCCGACGCAAGCCCTTGTAATAAGCAGCCACACGCGACTTGACGGTGGCTTGGTCGTCGCCGGAATCGTAGATCTTGTCGAGGTCGATGCGCATCTGTGGCACGAGTTCGTTGAGGAAGTCGTTGTCGCCCTGCCCAAATTCTGAGGTCTGTACGGGTTGTCCTTGCGCGTTCGCGTCCTTGTCGTCTTGGGTCGTGGAATCTGTTTGCTCTGTCGGTTGGGTGGTTTGGCTTTGGTCGCTACCCGACTGTGCCACGAGGAGCGCCACCGCAACGCAGATGAGCACACCGATTATGGCAAGGATGACCGCCATTTTCTTGTTGCTCGATATCGTTGGCTGGGCATTCGTGAGCTCGTCTGCCGGGCGGTTGTAGCGATGCTTGTCTATGGTATCCAACAACGTGTCCACGCTGTCGAATCGCTCGTTGCGGCCGAAGCGGCAACATTTCTCTATCACGTTATGATACTCAGCAACCAAGCCAAGCGCCTTGAGCAACACGCCAAGCGAATAGATGTCGGCGCGGGCGTCGATGCCCACAGTGCCATCCTTTGCCTCGGGAGCCACATACATGAGGCTCTCTTTGGGTTGTTTCAAGCTGTCGGCATAGCGCACCTTGAAGGTGAGGAGCTTGACATCATCGCCCTTGCGAGTGATGAAGATGTTGACGGCGTTGAGGCAACCATGCACCAAGCCCTTAGAGTGGATGTAGCCGATGGCGTTTGCCACTTGTCGGAACAGCTTTTTCTTCTCGTCGTCGGAGTGTCCCTCTTGCAACCAGTCGGTCAAGTTGCGGCAGTCTTCCCACTCGGTAACCACCACGGCGCCTTTCTCAGCGTCGTCGTTCAAGGCTATGAACTTGAATATATAGTTGCTGTCGAGGTCTTTCCCGCGTTCATACTCTTGGCGCATGTATCGCTGGCAATTGGGCTTGGAGGCATACGCTTCCTTCAGCCCGATAGTCAGTATGTCTTTACCGCCGCCCTTGCCAGTGGCAATGGTATTGATGCTTGAGTTGTTGAATTCCATATCATTATGGTATTAAAAAGGTCGATGAATGGTTACTTCCCCGAGTCAGCCGAGCCTATTGGGAACAGTCCATAAAGGCTCGCGTCTATCATGTCGGTGATCTTCCTGAAGTCTTCCTGGCTGTCCTCAAAGTTGATCTTGTCTCCGTCGATGGTTATGAGCTCTCCATCGTATGTGGCAAGCCAATCGTCGTAGCGCTTCTGCAGGCCCGTGAGATAGTCTATTCGGATAGACTTCTCGTAGTCGCGCCCACGCTTTTCTATGTGCTTGACGAGGGTCGGAATGGACGAGCGTATGTAGATCATGAGCTGTGGCTTCTTCACCAACGACATCATCAAGCGGAAGAGGTCTGTATAGTTGTCGAAGTCCCTGTCGGACATGTAGCCCTGGTCATGAAGGTTGGGCGCGAAGATGCACGCGTCCTCATATATTGTCCGGTCCTGGATTATGGTGTCTTTGCTCTTGGAGATTTCCACCACTTCCTTGAAACGCTTGTTGAGGAAATAAACCTGCAGGTTGAAAGCCCACCGGTTCATGTCGTGATAGAAATCCTCAAGATAAGGATTGTTGTCCACTGGCTCGAAACGTGGTGTCCATCCGTATCGAGCGGCAAGGAGTTTTGTCAACGTGGTCTTTCCACTTCCTATGTTTCCCGCAATAGCAATATGCATATCCTTAGTCTGTTTTTATATGAACAAGCTTCTGTTGCTCATGTCTATCTTTTTGTTTATGGCAGATGTGATTGTCGCGAAGTCTTCCTTGCTGTGCAGGAAGTCGAGGTTTTCCACGTCAATCGTTATCTTGGGCCCTTTATACTGTCTTTGGAAGAACCTGTCGTACCTGTCGTTGAGGTTCTTCAGGTAGTCGAGCCTCATGTTTTGCTCGTAATCCCGTCCGCGCTTGTGGATGTTGTCCACGAGATGCGGCACCGACGCGCGCAGGTAAACCATGAGGTCTGGCTTTTCCACGACCATCATCATGGAGTTGAAGAGCCCCATGTAGGTCTCATAGTCGCGATCCGACATATTGCCCATGTCGTGATTGTTGGACGTGAAAATATACACGCCCTCGTATATTGACCGGTCTTGGATGACGGGCTTGGCAGAGCTGTTGATCTCCAGCAAGTCCCTGAAGCGCTCTTTCAGGAAATAAACCTCCAAGTTGAGCGCCCAGCGTGGCATGTCCTTATAATAGTCTTCGAGATATGGGTTATATGTCACGCTCTCCAACCTCACGTCCCAGCCATAGTGCTTTGCCAGCATCTTTGTCAGGGTTGTCTTTCCGCTACCTATGTTTCCCGCAATGACGACGTGCATTATTTTAAGCTGAGATTATAGTTGTAATAATTCTTGTCACCGGTAATGTCTTTCACGATCTCTATGTTCTCCGGCAGTTTCACGGTTTCGCCTTCCGTCATTCCTTTGGTCTCAAGTATTACGAGTCCTTGGAGCCTGTCGAGGTATTCGTCAAGCTCAAAGTATTGTCCCTCATAGATGAATGTGGTGCGCTTCTTGTGTATGGTGTGGCGATAGGGATCGGCTTGGGCAAGAAGCGACTCCGACAAGGCGTTGCTCACCTGGCGCTCGGTCTCTATTTCCTCGTTTTCATTGATTCGCCGCTTCGTGGTGTGCACGTTGATGAACTTTCCCTTTTCCCACATGCGACGACGGAGGCGCACCTCAGAGCCTGGCTCAGAGACGAGATAAGTCTGCCAAATGTCGCTTACAATGGTGTTGGGTATGTAGCCGTCATTAACCTTGACTATGTATTTCCGCTCCTCCGTTATGGATTGCGGCAAGCCAAGCACGCTGCTTATTTCCTTCAGCACGCGGTTTATCTTGGTGTCGAAGTTGTCATGGTTGTTAATGACGCGAAGGTGGGGGTGCCCTGTCCATGCTTGCACAACCTTGCGGTCGAGCAACCTTGCCTTGTCTATTCCTTCCGTTCGCACCTCGTTGGTCGTGGTATTGTAATACTGCTCCGCTCCGTCGGCAGCCGACACGAGATGCAACACGGCATCGTAGCGATCAAGAAGTTGCTGGTTGGTGACATTGCAAAGGCCAGTTATCTTCTCCCACATCTCCGGAGGAAGATACGTGGAAATATCAAGGGCGCCACGGTCGCAAACTATGACGACTGGCATATCGATGGTCTGTGCCATCGCGGAGAAATAGTCCTCGAAAGCGAGTTGGGTCTTCAAGGTGTCTTTCTCGCCCTCGTAGAACCATTCTTGGTTCTTCGTCAGATAGTCCATTCCTGCCTGAAGAAAGATGGTAGGTATCTCGGGGATAGTAAAGACCTTGAAGCCTCTGCTTGAGAAATACTCCATGATCTTCACCAAGGCTGTGGTCTTCCCCGCGCAGGGTCCTCCTGTCAGCACTATCTTTTTAACGTCTTTCATGTCTTATGGTCGCGCCCTTGCCGATTGACAGCGTGGTATGCTCTTGTTAAATAAGTGTTTATTACCTCGCAAAGGTAGCAAATTCTTCCCTTAACTCAAAAACAAAAAAGCACGAAATCACAAATAAACGTCAATTTGTGATTTCGTGCAATATATTTCAGAGTATCAACGCCATAAAAAGGCGTTGACACATGAGCTCCTTGCGGTGTTTACCAAAGCTGGAGTCGCTGGCTCTCGGGCAAATACATCTTGTCGCCTTCCTTTATGCCGAAAGCGTCGTAGAAAGCCTGGATGTGTGGCAACGCGCCATTGACACGCCACTCGCCCAAGGCGTGTGGGTCGCGCTTCACGCGGTTGCGAATCTCCTGCTCGGTGATGTTCTGTCCCCATACGCCAGCGTAGGCAATGAAGAACCTCTGCTCAGGCGTGAAGCCATCGACGGTCTTCAAAGGCTTGTCCTTAGTGGCTTCCTTGAACGCGTTGAACGACACCATCAGACCTCCGTGGTCGGCAAGGTTCTCGCCAAGCGTGAAACGACCGTTGCTGTGAAGGCCTGGCAACACTTCGATCGAATCGAAATAGTTGGCATACATTGTGGCACGCTCGTCAAAGTTCTTGGCATCCTGCGCTGTCCACCAGTTGTGAAGGTTTCCGTCGGCATCGTACTGGCGGCCTTGGTCGTCGAATCCGTGGGTCATCTCATGGCCAATGACCACGCCGATGGCACCATAGTTGAAGGCGGCATCTGCCTTGGGGTCGAAGAACGGGCGCTGCAAGATTCCTGCGGGGAAACAAATCTCGTTTGTGGTGGGGTTGTAATAGGCGTTCACGGTCTGCGGAGTCATCTGCCACTCGTCGCGGTCAACGGGCTTGCCGGCCTTGTCGGTTATTGCCTTTTCGACCTTGAAGACGCGTGTTGCGAGAATGTTCTCGAAGAAACTCTTCGCGGGATCAATGTCAAGCTTGGAGTAATCAGTCCACTTGTTAGGATAGCCCACCTTTACATAGAATTTCGAGAGCTTGTTCAGCGCGTTGTTTTTCGTGGTATCGCTCATCCACGTCTGCACCTTGATGCGCTCGGCAAGACTTTTCTGAAGGTTCCCAACGAGAGTTTCCATCATACGTTTTGACGACCCGGGGAAGAACTTCTCGCAATACATCTTGCCAAGAGCCTCGCCCATGGCATTGTCGACGGTGTTGGTAGCGAGCTTCCACAAAGGATAATCCTCCTTGCGGCCAGACATGGTGCGGCCAAAGAAGTCGAAGTGAGCCTCACGGATATTGTCGGAAAGGTAAGTGGCAGACGCCGAGATGAAGTCCCATTCCATCAGGGCTTTCCATTCCCCCACGGTGAGAAGGGACACGAGCTTGTCGAGGCCATTGAAGAATGCCGGCTGGCCAACGATCATCTCCTGGATGCAACTCTCGTCGATGCCTTGCGCCTTTGCGAGTTGCGTGAGGTGGATATTGGGATAGTTAGTCTCAAACTCCTTGAGCGTCATCTTGTTGTAGTTGGCTTGCGGGTCACGCAGCTCAGTGTTGCTCTTTGAGATAAGAGCAAGCTCTGTCTCAAAGCGGAAGACGGCTGCAGCCTTCTTCGCGGCGGCCTTGGCGTCGAAACCGTAAAGCCCGAACATCTTGACAAGATATTCCTTATAGGCGTTCCTTATCTTCGCCGTAGCCTCATCGTTGTTGACATACCAATCTTTTTGGCCGAGCGTGAGGCCGCCTTGGAAAAGCTGCAACACGTTTCTTGTCACGTTTTTGTCGTCAGCGCCGAAGAAAGAACTGTATGGCTGGCCAAGGCCGATCTTGGCGTATTTGAGTTGCAAGGCAAGAATACCTTTGTGTCCCTTCGCCGACTCGATCTCCTTCATGAATGGCTCCACTGGTGCCAAGCCCTCGCGATTGCGGCGTGCAGTGTCGAGAGCGAGCTTATAGAAATCGCTCAACTTGCGCTCAGTGGTTCCCGTGGCGAACTTTGCCTTGGTCAGCGACGTGAGGATAGAGCTCACTTGCTTGTTGACACTCTCCTGCAACATGTCGAAAGAGCCGTAACGACTGTATGCCGCGGGAAGCGGGTTAAGCTTTTGCCATCCGCCCGTGGCAAACTGATAGAAATCATCTGCTGGCTTCGCCGTACGGTCGAGGTTGGTAAGGTCAAGTCCCGACTTCGAGACATTGCTCTTTGCCTCAGCGCCAATTATTGGTGCCACGGCCATCATGATGATGGGTAAATAATGTGCTATTCTCATAATATGATTTAGAATATAAGTGATTGACGATGTTGTGAAGCGCCTTAGAGATCTTCCAGCTGCTCAGACAGTTCCAGCCAATGATCGTTCTCCTTGTCGAGCGCCTCCTTGGTGGTGGTGTATTCCGTGACGAGTTTCATGTCGCACGCGTTTTTAGGGTCCATGAGCAGCGCGTCAAGCTCCTTGAGGCGCGATTCCATCTCCGCTATCTTCCTCTCCGATTCGGCGACGGCCTTCTTCACCTTGCTTATCTTCTTCTGCCGCTCCTTATGCTCCGCATACGACTCTACGCGCTCAACCGGTTCTGCCTTCGGGCTTTCCACTTGTTTTGCGGGCGCCTCAACCACGGGAGCCGACTTTGAAAGCGACGTCACGTCCGTGGCGTTCTGGCTTCTTATCCAGTCGTAGACTCCGCCAAGGTGCTCTTTCACCTTGCCGCCGCCAAACTCGAACACCTTCGACACGAGGCCATCGAGGAAGTCGCGGTCGTGGCTGACGATGATTGCGGTGCCATCGAACGCCTTGATGGCTTCCTTGAGCACGTCTTTCGACGGCATGTCGAGATGGTTGGTAGGCTCATCGAGTATGAGCAGGTTGACAGGTTCGAGAAGAAGCCTTATCATCGCCAAGCGAGAGCGCTCGCCTCCGCTGAGCACCTTCACCTTTTTCTCCGACACCTCACCACCAAACATGAACGCGCCAAGGAGGTCGTTGATTTTCAATCGCATGTCGCCCGTGGCAACCTCGTCGATGGTGTCGTAGATGGAAAGCGACTCGTCGAGCATCTGCGCCTGGTTTTGGGCGAAGTAGCCTATCTCCACGTTGTGCCCGATCTTCAGCTTGCCGGTGAAAGGTATCTCGCCCATGATACACTTCACGAGCGTTGACTTTCCCTCACCGTTCTTTCCGACAAACGCCACCTTCTCGCCACGCTTTATGGTAAGGTCGACGTGCGAGAAGATGGTGTGGTTGCCATAAGCCTTGCCCACCTCGTCGCAGATGACGGGATAGTCGCCCGAGCGCAAGCAAGGCGGGAACTTCAGGTGCATGACCTTGTTGTCGACCTCATCGATCTCTATCGGCACGATCTTCTCAAGCTGCCTGACCTTCTGCTGCACCTGCACGGCTTTCGTGGCTTGGTATCTGAAGCGGTCTATGAAAGCCTTGGCGTCGGCAATCTCCTTCTGCTGGTTTTGCCAAGCGCGAATCTGCTGCTCGCGACGCTCTTGCCTCAGCACCAGATACTTGTCGTAGGGCACCTTGTAATCTTCTATGTGTCCGCACGTAATCTCGATGGTGCGGTTAGTGATATTGTTTATGAATGCGCGGTCGTGGCTGACAAGAAGCAACGCCGCAGGCGAGTTGAGGATGAACTGCTCCAGCCACTGAATGGACTCAATGTCGAGATGGTTGGTGGGCTCATCGAGGAGCAGCACGTCGGGCTTGCGCAGCAATATCTTCGCCAACTCGATGCGCATGCGCCATCCGCCGGAGAACTCGCGCGTGGGACGGTCGAAGTCGGTGCGTTCGAAGCCCAGTCCCGTGAGCGTGCGCTCTATGTCCGCCTCGTAGTTGTCGCCTCCCATGAGCTGAAACCTCTCATGCTCTTGCGTGAAGCGCTCCACGAGCTGCATGTAGGAGTCGCTGTCGTAGTCGGTACGGTCCGCCATCTCCTGCTCCATCTTCTTCAGCTCCTCTTGCATCTTGTTGCGGCCTGAAAAAGCCTTGCGCGTCTCCTCGATGACGGTGGTGTCGTCCGACAGTTTCATCACCTGCGGCAGATAGCCTATCTCGCAATCGTTGGGAATGCCGATAGTGCCGGACGTCGGCTTCTGTATGCCACAGATGATCTTCAGCATCGTAGACTTGCCTGCCCCGTTCTTGCCCACAAGCGCTATGCGGTCGTGATCGTTTATGACATAGCTCACGTCATGAAACAAAGGGCGAGTGCCAAACTCTACATTTAATTGCTCTACTGAAATCATTTTACCTTACCTTGCTTTTCTTTTCGATTGCAAAGGTAGCAATATTATTGCGATTAATGTTGGCAGAATGAAAGAAAACAATTACTTTTGCATACCAACAAACAGTGGATTCCATCCACAAATAGCACAAGACACACATTAAAACGATACAATATGAAAGCAATTAGCACAAGCAAGGCTCCTGGAGCCATCGGTCCTTACAGTCAGGCAATTCGCACGGGCAACCTCATCTTCGTCAGCGGCCAGCTGCCCGTGGACCCATCGACAGGCAACTTTGCCGAGGGTGGCATCAAGGAACTGACCCGCCAAAGCCTTTCGAACATCAAGGCCATACTTGAGGCTGAGGGCACCGACATGGCGCACGTGGTGAAGACCACCGTCTTCCTCGCCGACATGAGCGACTTCGCAGAGATGAACGAAGTGTACGCCACGTTCTTCGCCAGCCCCTTCCCTGCCCGATCAGCCGTGGCGATAAAGACCCTCCCAAAGAACGCACGCGTGGAGATTGAGTGTATCGCCGAGATCTAAATTGAGACTTTTACGGCTTCGTCATGCAGCAGCATGATTGAACAAATGTCGTAGCTAAACATCATCATGGGAAAAGGGAAACTACAGAAGTTCGCTGAGATGGAGACTTTCAAGAACGTCTTTCAATATCCATTCTCAGTCATAAGCGACGTGCCATTCGAGATGAAGGGCCATTGGCGTGAGCAATATTTCAAGAACGACAACCCCATAGTCCTTGAGCTTGGATGCGGAAGGGGCGAATATGCGGTTGGCCTGGCGAGGAGGTATCCCGACGTCAACTTCATTGGAGTCGACATCAAAGGCGCACGCATGTACACCGGCGCAAAGCAGGCTCTGGAGGAGAAGCTCGACAATGTGGCTTTCCTAAGGACAAGCATTGAGATAATAGACAGGTTCTTCACGCAAGACGAAGTGCAGGAGATTTGGCTCACTTTCTCCGACCCACAAATGAAGAACCCGCGCAAGCGCCTCACGTCTTCTTACTTCATGGAGCGCTATCGCCGTTTCCTCGTCGATGGAGGCATCGTGAACGTAAAGACGGATTCCAACTTTCTCTTCACTTACACTCGATTCTTGGTGGAGAAGAACAACCTGCCTGTCGACTATTGCACGGAGGACTTGTACCACGCCACGCCGGAAGGCTTGCTGGGCTCACCGCTTCTCGACATCCACACTTACTACGAGGGGATGTGGATGGAACGAGGCTTGAACATCCGCTACTTGCGTTTCCGTTTGCCTCACGAAGGCACATTGCAAGAGCCCGACGTGGAGATTCCTCTCGATGAATATCGGAGTTACCACAGGGAGAAGAGAAGCTCAAAAGACACCGCTAAGTAAACCCGAAAGGTACGCGCATATAACTCAAGAACCCCGAAAGTTATTTCTCATATAACTTTCGGGGTTCTTTATGTCCACAAAGAAGGGAGATGCCTGCTGGCACCTCCCCTATCATTGTTTGCTAAAAAGCTATCTTGCTTCTAAAAGCTTGGGCGCTGCGTTGACTCGCCTTGCGGATTCGTCGCGGCAAACGTCGATTTGCCTTCGCGGCACAATCGCATTGGCGTTGCGGCGTAACCGCGTTGGCTTCGCGACGCAATCGCGACGCCTTTACGGCGCAATCGCGAAAGCGTTATGTCGCGGTTGTCGAGACGCTCAAACGCTGACCCTTCAACAGAAGCCCAGCAACTTGATTATTCGTCAAGGGCCTTGAGTTGCTCTTTCACCTCGTCGTTGACACGCTTAGCGAACTCCTCCATTGGCATTTGGGCTTGCTCGCCACCGCCTTGCTTACGCATGGAGACAAGACCGTCGGCGGCTTCCTTCTCGCCCACGATGAGCATGTAAGGCACACGCTTCAGCTCGTTGTCGCGAATCTTGCGGCCAATCTTCTCGTTACGGTCATCGATGTAACCGCGAATGCCCACGGAGTCGAGATAGTCTTGCACCTTCTTGGCGTAATCGTTGTACTTCTCGGAGATAGGCAGGATTGCCACCTGGTCGGGGGCGAGCCACAACGGGAAGTGACCAGCGGTGTGCTCGATGAGCACGGCGGTGAAGCGCTCAAGAGAACCGAACGGCGCACGGTGAACCATCACAGGCGTCTTCTTGGAGTTGTCCTCGGCGGTATATTCCAACTTGAAGCGCTCAGGCAGGTTGTAGTCTACCTGTATCGTGCCAAGCTGCCACTTGCGACCGATGGCGTCCTTGACCATGAAGTCGAGCTTTGGACCATAGAAAGCCGCCTCGCCAATCTCCTCATGGGTGTTGAGTCCCTTCTCCTTACATGCCTCACGGATGGCGTTCTCGCTCTCCTCCCATATCTCGTCGGAGCCAATGTACTTGTCGGTATCCTTAGGATCACGAAGCGAAATCTGCGCGTCATAGTTCTCGAAACCGAAGATCTTGAACACCTTGAGGATGATGTCGATGATTGACTCGAACTCAGCCTTCACCTGGTCGGGGCGGGCAAAGATGTGGGCGTCGTCCTGCGTGAACGTGCGCACACGGGTGAGTCCGTGAAGCTCACCACTCTTCTCATAACGGAACACGGTGCCGAACTCTGCAATGCGGAGAGGCAGGTCCTTGTATGAACGTGGCTTGCGAGCATATACCTCGCAGTGGTGAGGGCAGTTCATCGGCTTGAGCATGTACTCTTCCTCGGGCTCCGGTGTATGTATTGGCTGGAAGGCGTCCTTGCCATAATGGGCGTAGTGGCCTGATGTGACATAGAGGTTCTTTGAGCCGATACCCGGGGTGATGACCTCCTGATAATGGTATGGCTTCAGCACATGACGTAGCAAGTCCTGCAGGCGCAGACGCAGCTGCGTGCCCTTTGGCAACCATATTGGCAGACCCTTACCGACACGCTCGGAGAACATGAAGAGCTCCATCTCCTTGCCAATCTTGCGGTGGTCGCGCTTCTTGGCCTCCTCCAGCATGACGAGATACTCATCGAGCATCTTCTTCTTGGGGAACGTCACGCCGTAGATACGCGTCATCTGCTCGCGCTTGGCGTCGCCACGCCAGAAGGCGCCTGCCACGCTCGTAATCTTTATTGCCTTGATGGCGCCCGTAGACAAGAGATGCGGGCCCTTGCAAAGGTCGGTGAAGTTGCCTTGTGTGTATGTGGTGATGGTGCCATCCTCAAGGTCCTGAGAGATGTGCTCCACCTTATACTGCTGCCCCATGGCCTCAAACTCCTTGAGGGCGTCGGTCTTTGCCACCTCTTGACGAACCACGGGCTCGTTCTTCTTGGCGAGCTCCTTCATCTTGGCCTCAATCTTCGGGAAATCGTTCTCGGAGATGGCTGTTCCCTCTGGAGGCATGACATCGTAGAAGAAGCCAGTCTCAATGGCTGGACCAAAACCGAACTGGATGCCAGGGTAAAGCTCTTGCAGGGCCTCAGCAAGCAAGTGGGCTGAGGTGTGCCAGAATGTGTGCTTACCCTCTTCGTCGTCAAACTTGTAAAGCTCAATGGTAGCGTCGCTGTTAATAGGACGGTTGAGCTCTGTCGTCTCACCATTAATCCCGCAAGATACAACGTCGCGGGCGAGAGCAGGTGAGATGCTCTCTGCGATTTGAAGACCCGTCACTCCATTCTCGTATTCACGGACGGAGCCATCGGGGAATGTGATTTTAACCATGCTACAAATTAGTTTATCTAAATCGCTTGCAAAAGTAATACTTATTTTTTAATAGGATAAGTAAAAACGCTTATTTCTTTGCGGGCGATTGCTTTTTCTTAGGTTGCGCCTCGGTCATCTTCTTGCTCAGCGCGTAGGCGTTGTAAAGCCCGAGCTCGCCGGCATGGCTGAGGTCGCTTTGCGCCGACTTGAGATCGTCTGAGTAGAAGTGGGCAATGGCACGGTTGTAGTAGGCCTGCGCCATGTTGGGGTCGAGGCTTATGGCGTGGGTGTAATCGGCTATCGCACGCGCGTAGTTCTTCTCCGCGGCAAAGAGGTTTCCCCTATTATAATATGTGTAGGCGTTCTTGGGTTGCAACTGTATGGCCACTGCGAAGTCGCCCTCAACCTGCGAGAGCTTCATTGCCGTCTTTGTGCCTTTCGAGGCCTCATAGCTGTTGAGCAGCTGCTGGCACACCGCGCGCTCCCAATGGCCCATGGCAGACGCCGTGTCCACGGAGAGGTAGTCGTCGAGGTCGGAGATGGCGTCGCTGTAGTTTTGCGCCTCAGAATAAGCCACGGCACGCTGCAGCAAGAGCGAGGCACGCGTCTTGCGGTCTTTCTCCTCGTTGATGCCCGCCGTGAGGGCGTCTATCAGCTGGAATATCTGCTTCGACTGCACGGCTGTGAGTTGTTCGCGCATCGCGTTGCAGGTGAGGTTCAGCTTGCGCAGCGGATCGCACTTGGCATTGAAATGATCCACCTCGGTGTCGTAAGCCTGATAGCCCTCCACGGCGTTGGAATAAGAGAAGTATGAAAGCTGATACATGGGCAAGAAGGCTATATCCACCTCGCGGTCTTGGACGGTGCCGCGGATTCCGCTCGAATAAGTGTGCTCAACCTTGCGTTTGTCCTCTACCACCACCTCGTTATACTTCGAGATGTCTATCTCCGAGCGCTTGCGAACCTCGCGCAGCTTGGCCTTGCTCCATCGCTGTTGTATGCCAAGGTGCTTGTTGTTCTGCGCCTTGAAAATGCGGAACTCATCCATCTCCGCTTGGTTTGTCATGCCAATTCGACGGTAGCAGCTGGCCCTCGCCGACAGGCCGGTCCAGAAGTTCGGGAATTGCTCTATCACCTTGGTATAGTCTCTGATCGCCGCCTGCAGGTTGCCGATCTTGTCGTTGAGCAACGCGCGGTTGTAGATGGCCATGAAGTTGCTTGGCTCCATCTTCACCACGAAGTCGAAGTCTGCCACGGCGCGGTTGTCGTCGCCAAGCTGCACTCTCAGCAGTCCACGGTTATAGTGAGCGAGGAAGTTTTTGGGGTCAAGGTCTATCGCCATGTCGTAGTCGGCAAGCGCGCCCTTGAGGTTATTGGTGTTGAGCCTTGCCAAAGCCCGGTTCACATAGTTGTTAACCACCTTCGGGCGGAGGTGGATAGCCTTCCCGAGACAAGTGTCGGCGGTGTGCCATTGCTTGCGGTTCAGGGCTATGTACGACCGCGTGGTCCAAGCGTCGGCGTTGTAAGGGTTGATGTCAAGGCTTTGCGACAACCATCGGTCCGCCTGCGTGGTGTCTTTCTTCTCAAGGTAAACTTCCGCCTTCAACGAATAGGCGGTCGAGATGTTCGACCATCGCTTTATAATCGTGTCGGCGTCGAGCAATGCCTGGTCATAGTCTTGCAGGTTCATCCGGCATATCGCACGGTTGACCCAAAAGCCAGAGACCGACGGATTGAGACGGATGGCACGGTTGTAGTCGCCGACGGCATCCTCGTATTTCTCTTGGCGAATGCGTGAGATGGCGCGCAGGTCGAATATCTGCTCAATGTAGGGATTCAGCTCAATGGCCTTCGAGGCGTCACTCTCCGAGCCGATGTAATCGTCGAGATAAAACTTTGCCACGGCACGATCATACCATGGCAACCAAAGGTATGGCTTGAGCGCCAACACCTTGTTGAAATATTGGATGGAAAGCACGTAATCATCATAATGCAACGCCACCTCGCCGTTCATGATGAGACGGTCAACATTGTACTGCGCATTTGCCTTGACCACAGACAGCAATGCCACGATGAGAATGATTATCCTGCTTTTCATCTAATAATAAAGTCTTGCTTGTGTTGTAAACGTCTTACTTGCGAATGGGCTTGGTGCGGTAAGAGGCGCGGAACTTTCCCTGAGCCATCGCCTTGAGCTTGTTGCGGTTCATTTGCTTGCGGAAAGGCGATACCTTGTCGATGTAGAGCACGCCCTCAAGATGGTCAAACTCGTGCTGCATCACCCTTGCCAAGTAGTCGTCGACCCACTCGTCGTGCTGCTGGAGGTTCTCGTCGAGCCACGTGGCGTGGATGCGCTTGGGGCGCGAAACGTCCTCGCTAAGCCCTGGTATGGAGAGGCAGCCCTCTTCCATCGACACGGTGCCCGCCTTCTCGTCGGCCTCAAGAATGTGGCCGTTGATGAACGCGTGGCGGAAGCCGGCGTATTGCGGATAGTCTTCTTTCAAGACGTCCAAGTCGATAACCACCACACGAATGGCCTTGCCTATCTGTGGCGCAGCGAGGCCAACGCCCGACGATGCGTCCAGGGTCTCATACATGTCAGCAAGGAGCTTGTCGAGCTCGGGGTAGTCGGTGGGTATATCTTGGGCAACTTTTCTCAGAACTGGTTGCCCGTAAGTGTAAATCGGTAATATCATCGTTTTGAATTCATATAGTCTTGAAGGATGATCGTCGCGCTGACTTCATCCACAAGGCCCTTGTTTTCCCTCCTTGCCTTTTTCTTCACGCCTCCATCGATAATGGCGCGATGGGCAAGCACCGAGGTAAAACGCTCGTCGTAAAAAACTATCGGCACAGACGGCGAGACCTTTCGCCAACGATTCACGAAAGCCTCGACCCTTGCGAGATTCTCCGACGGCTGGCCGTTTGGCTGCATCGGTTTCCCTATCACGATTTGCTCCACTTCCTCGTCTTTCACATACTTGAGCAGGAAGCCGAGCAAGTCCTTCGTCTCCACCGTTGTCAGACCGTTGGCAATAAGCTGCAAAGGGTCGGTCACTGCCAACCCTGTGCGCTTCTTGCCATAGTCTATGGATAGGATTCGCGGCATTTATTTCTTAAACAAAAGCCAAGAATCGCTGTTCTTGTTGAACTTGCTGCCACGGATGGCATCACGGCTCTGCACCGCCTGGCTCTTGTTGTCGTAAGTGCCGGAAATCACGCGGTACATGTTGTTCTGTGGGTTGAACACTATTTGCGCGTCGTAACCGCCCTGTTTCAGCAATCCCTGCAGGCCTTCGGCGTTAGACTTCAAGCCGAAGCTGCCCACCACGACGCTGAACTGCTTCAAGCCCGAGCCGCTGATGAGCGTCACGTCCTCTGAACGCACTGGGGTATTGTCGACATTGCTGACCGTGGTCTCGTTTGCCTGCTTAGTGACCATAGGGGTGACAGTGGCCTGCTCCTGTGTGTTGGAAGCGGCAGTCTGCTGCTCCTCCTGGGCCTTTGCCTTCTCATACATTTTCTTGTATGCACTCTCCTGCGATTTACAACTTGTGAAAGCGATTGCCACGCAAAGGGCGGCGCCCATTACCAAATATTTTCTCATGCTTCTTTTATGTGATTATTTTAGATTCGCCTTTTTGTTGGGAAATATACTTTTAATTGCGAAATTACAAAAAAGTTTATAAAGAGCGCATTCCGCCATGCCTAAAGTTTGTTAAAGTCGCCGCTAATAAAGTATTTTTCAATCGGTTAATATAATTTATGACTGCCTTGACAACATTTATCGTCTTTAAACGCCGTAATCTTAGAAAAAACCACTAAGTTTGCAAATAGAAAAGCCAAAGGTCTTTGCGACCCGTTGGCACTATGGAAATTTACTAAAGAAAGGATTTTACTATGAAGACATTTGGTTACATTGCCACGTTCATTGGTGGCGCTATCGCAGGCGCAGCCGTTGGTTTGCTGCTTGCCCCAGAGAAGGGTTCTGACGTTCGTTCCAAGATCGCTGACACGGTGGACGACTTCTGCAAGAAGCACGACATCAAGCTTAACCGCAGCGACGCAGAGGACCTTGTCGACGACATCAAGGAGGCCGTTGAGGACGAAAAGGCTTAAACACACCGCATTAGATGTTTTCCAACGATCAGAACATTGAGACTATCGGCCAGCTTGTAGACGTGCTTAAACACTACGCTGGCCTTCAAAAGGAGTATATCAAGCTTGGCACCGTGGAGAAGACCGTGAGGATTCTCACGGCAATAGCCATGACTGCCATCCTTGGTCTGCTTCTCGTGTTCGTGTTGATTTTCCTGAGCTTCGCCGTGGTGTCCGCCCTTTCAAGCAGCTTGGGACCGGTGGCGGCGTTCTCCATTGTGGCAGGCGTGTATTTCCTTGTCTTCCTCTTGTTCATCATTTTCAGGAAGAGCTGGATCGAAAAGCCATTGGTGCGTTTCCTGTCCGGACTCCTGTTGAGCTGATTGGCAGGAAGGCACACAACTAATAAAAGTCGAAGATGAAAGAAACTTTTCCAACGGTAACGTCTTACCAGTCGATAGAGGAAATCAGGTTGCGCAAAGCCGCCTTGCTGAAGGACATCGAGGCCGACAGCGCCAAGATAGAGGAGAAATGGCACTCGTTGTTCAAGAAGCCTGCGGCATTGTCGAAACCAGCCACGGCCTCACAACGCATCGCGGGCTTGGTGAGCACCGGAGCCGGTTTGCTGGATGGCATAATGCTTGGCTGGAAGCTCTATCGCAAGTTTAAACGGTAATCTCCATACCGTCGTATGGTATTTGGAAGCCCTCCGGCAACTGTCCGTTGGCGTCCTCAAACAATCCTATCTGATGAGTGACATGAATCAGATAGGTTCTTTTTGCGCCAATGCGTTTTGAGAACGCCACGGCATCCTTCACGAGCATGTGGCTATGATGCACCCTGTCCCATCTCAGCGCGTTGACCACAAGCGTGTCAACTCCCTCAAGATAGGGCATCTCCTCGTTGGCTATCATCTTCATGTCGGTGATATAAGCCAGTGAACCAAAGCGATAACCGAAGATAGGCATCTTGTCGTGCATCACCTCTATTGGCACGACAGGTATGTCGCCAATGTGGAATTCCTCATGCTTGTCCACCGCCTTGAGGTTGAACGACGGCACGCCAGGGTAAGGATTCTCGGCGAAACAGTAGGGGAAATTGTGGCGAACATTCTTCACGGTGCGTGCGTTCGCGTAAATGTCGAGGTCGCCAAAGGCATAGCAGTAAGGGCGCAAGTCGTCGAGCCCGCCCACGTGGTCGTAATGCTCGTGGGTGAGCACCACTCCATCGATCTTCTTGAATGGCACCCGAAGCAGCTGCATGCGAATGTCGGGACCGCAATCTATAAGCACGCGCGTGGTATCCGTCTCCAAGAGCGCCGCCGTGCGGAAACGCTTGTCACGCGGGTCCTTGCTCATGCAGACTTCACACTTGCAGCCTATCACGGGAATGCCCGTGGACGTGCCAGTTCCAAGAAACGTCAACCTCATATTGTTTATATTCTTTTTTAGCTCTGCCTATTCATGCGGTAGGAATCATCGTGCCGGATTTCACTCGTTTGCCTTCACGCCACAATCGCGTTGGCTTTACGGCACAATCGCATTGCCTCCGCGCCGCAATCGCGATGCCCTCACGCCGCGATCGCATTGCGGTGAAACCTGCCCTCCCTGCAAGCCTAAACCCACACGAGTCAGCATAGTTTCCTTTTTCTTATGCGCTTAAATGATGTTGACCTCGGGGTTTATCTCAAGGCCAAACTTGTCGTGCACGTCTTTCTGCACGGCTTTCATCAGTTCCACGACTTCTTTGCCCGACGCGCCTCCATTGTTCACGAGGATTAGTGCCTGCTTGTCGTACACAGCCGCCCTGCCGAGCGACTTGCCTTTCCATCCGCATTGGTCGATCATCCATCCCGCCGGAATCTTGTACTTCATTCCGCCGTCGGGCTGTGGCACCTCGAAATAGCGCAGGTCGGGGTGCGACGCCTTCAGCCTCTCAAACTCCGCCCCGTCCACGATGGGGTTCATGAAGAAACTGCCGGCATTGCCTTTCACCGCTGGGTCGGGCAACTTAGACTGGCGGATATCGATTATTATGTCGCGAAGGATTTCGCCTGTCAGTTGGTTTTCCTCTATTCCGCTGGCGGCAAGCTGGCTCCTGATGTTGCCATAATCAAGTTCAGGCTTGAAGGCTCGGTGAAGCTGATAAGTGACATACACGACGATGTACTTGTTTTTCCATTCGTGCTTAAACTTGCTCTGCCTGTAGCTGTAGCCGCAGTCTTCCGCCTTTATCTTGACCACCTTGCCCGTGCCTATCTCTACGGCCTCAACCTCAAGCAAGACGTCTTTTATCTCCGCGCCGTAGGCACCAATGTTCTGTATCGCCGACGCGCCACACTCGCCAGGTATCAAGCTCAGGTTCTCCAAGCCGTGATAGCCATGGCGCACGGCATAGTCCACCACATCGTCGAAGGTGGTGCCAGCCCAACATTTCAGGCACGGCTCATTGCCGCTGCCATAGCGCAGTTCCACGGCAATGTCGAAACGCTTCTCCGGCGTGACAACCTTTCCATGGAAATCGGTCGTAAGCAGCAAGTTGCTGCCGCCACCCAACAAGAGGAACGGCTCTTTCAAGCTCCTTGCCAGCTCCACGGCCTCGCCCTCGTTGGCAAACACTATGTATTCGTCACACTTTTGGTCTATCTGGAAAGTGTTGTCGCGCAGCAGCGAGTGGTCTTTCTCTATCAGCATTCTCTGTTAATTCTGTTAAGCGTTAAACTTGACGAGCATCCACCTGTTTCCGCTTTTCCTGAACGACATTTCTATCTCCAAGGAGTTGGATATGCCTCTTATGACGAACAGCTTACGCTTCCTCTCGGTGCATTCCTGGCCATAGATGATGTTGTATATCTTGTCGCGCGGAATAATGGCAGGCTTGAAATCGGGCCACTGTTGTGGCATCATTATGCCATTGATGTTAGAGAACTCGTTCTCGGGGTCAGGGGCGGTGAACTCCACTTCCTCCGCCATCGATTCGACCTGGAACGCCGAGTCGCGCGAGAAATGGTCGTAGAAGTTCAGGAAGTCCGCGTTCTCGTTGGCGTGTAATGGCTTATAATTGAGCGAAGTCATCATGAACTGACCATTGACACGGTTGAAAAGGAACTGCTGAACGAGCTTCTTTCGGAAGAAGATCTTCTCTATCACGACGTGGCTTACCGACGTATCCTTCACGAGATTCATCTGGCGCTTGTTGTCGAAGATAAGCGTGTAGTACTGCTGGCGCATGAAGAAGTGCTCCATTTTCCATTGGTTCATGGGTATCTCCCTGACCACCTTTCCGTTTCTGTACACCTTCAGCGGGAACACGATGCGCGCCTTCTGGAGCTTGCGGTTTGCCGCGAAGTTGAATATAAAGTCGTCGAAAAGCTCGTCGGCCGCTTTGGGCATTGGGGTCTCCTCTATCAATGCCTCAGTGGAGTCTACTGAAGACGTGTCTGTCAAGACGGAATCTGTAGTCGTGTCATTCTCCTGACGGGGCTTCTTGTCGGTACATCCCGTAGGAGCTATAAACATGAAAATGAGAAACGGTAAAACAATAGAAAGTAATGATTTTCTCATAACATTGTAATTAACGGGCGCAAAATTACGCATAATTTTTAAGATACAATATCCTTTATGCGATAAAATTAGTAACTTTGCACACAACAATTAATGTAGGACAAGACTATTAGGATTAGATAATTATACCATAATGTTGTTAGACAAGATAGACGACCTTCTGAAGGAAGTGTCACAACTTTCCGCCAAGAACGCGGAAGACGTGGAAAAGCTCCGTATAAAATACCTGAGCAAGAAAGGTGAGATCAACGAGCTCATGGATGAGTTCCGCACCGTGGCAAAGGACAAGAAAAAGGAGTTCGGAATAAAGATCAACGAGCTGAAGAAGTTGGCAACAGAGAGGATCAACGAGCTTCGCGAGACCGTGGAGACCACGGAGACTGGCGAGGAAAGCCTGGATCTTACCCGCACGCCCTACCCCATCAGCCTTGGCACGCGCCATCCGCTCACCATTGTCAAGAACGAGATCATCGAGATATTCCAGCGCATGGGCTTCACGCTCTATCATGGCCCGGAGATTGACGACGACAAGCACGTCTTCACCATGCTCAACTTCGCTGCCGACCACCCGGCGCGCGACATGCAAGACACCTTCTTCATCTCGCAAAACCAGAACGACGTGACGAAGAACGTACTGCTGCGCTCGCACACCTCTGGCGACGAGGCACACTACATGGAGTGCCACGAGCCGCCTATCCGCGTGCTCTGCCCGGGACGCGTCTACCGCAACGAGGCCATATCTGCCCGCGCCCACTGCTTCTTCCACCAGGTGGAAGGCCTCTACGTGGACAAAGGCGTGAGCTTCACCGACCTGAAGCAGGTGCTCCTCACCTTCGCCCGCGAGATGTTCGGTCCCGACACGAAGATTCGCCTCCGCCCATCGTTCTTCCCCTTCACCGAGCCAAGTGCCGAGATGGACATCTCTTGCACCATATGCGGCGGCAAGGGCTGCAACTTCTGCAAGCACACCGGATGGGTTGAGATTCTCGGCTGTGGCATGGTGGACCCACACGACTTGGCGGCCTGCGGCATCGACCCTGAGGTCTACACAGGCTATGCTTTCGGCATGGGCGTGGAGCGCATCGCCAACCTCAAGTACGGCGTCAACGACCTTAGGCTGTTCTCTGAGAACGACACCCGCTTCCTCGACGAGTTCAAGAGCGCATATTAATATTAGCAAACGATAAGGGCGATCATGTGTTACCATGACCGCCCTTATTGTTTCCAGTGCTTTCCTTTTCAGTACTAAAAACCTTCCAATTCTATAAGCCCATGGATAAGACATATCGCTCAAAAGTGGACCTTTGGCTCTTGCTTCTCATCGATGGCGTCATCATCGCCTCTGTCGTGCCTATTGGCCTTTCGGGTGACGTGCTTGAAAGCATCGTCTTGGCCGCCTTGATCGGGGTTCCCGTATCGCTCTACATGTTCAACATCAAATACGTCATTCGCGACTCAAGCCTCATCGTGAAAGACGGGATTTTCCAACACACCTACAACATAAACGGGATTGAGTCCATCAAGCCTACCCGCACGTTGCTGTCGTCACCCGCTGCCTCACTCGACAGGCTGGAAATAAACTTCGCCCACGACAGGCTCATCGTTTCACCCAAGCAGAAGGAGGAGTTCATCCGCCACCTGTGCAAGGTTTCGGAGAACGAGATAAAAGTCTATGAAACAACGCATTAGCGAGCGCATTTAATCAGCCTTCGCCTTTACGATGGAAGGCCATCGGCTTTGCACCGTAAAGCCACTGCGATTCCACCGCAAAGCCATCGCCATTGCACCGTAAGGCCGTCGCCATTACGGTGCAATGACGAATATAATGCAGATGTGTGCCCATGTGAAATACATCATAATATATTGTATCGATACTCAACAAAGAATCAAAAGGCCATACCACGTCATAAATATTTTACACTAATTTTTAAACTAAAGAACTTAAAAATCGGGATTTTTATTTACCTTTGCGACAAAAATGCTTGAGGAGTATAGAAATAAGATTATCAATGCTGATTGTATGGACATATTAAGGGGAATGCCTGATAAAAGCATTGACCTGGTTGTTACGTCACCACCTTATAATCTAAAGAATTCTACAGGCAACGGCATGAAAGATGGAAGAGGTGGCAAATGGGCAAACGCAGCTCTTATACAGGGCTATGAAAACTATGACGATTGTATGCCCGCTGAAGATTACGCTAAATGGCAACATAACGTTTTAGAGGAACTTGTTAGAATAATCAAAGATGACGGGGCAATCTTCTACAATCACAAATGGCGCGTACAAGCAGGCATACTTCAAGATAGGAGAGACATTGTTTATGATGTTCCTTTAAGACAGATTATTATTTGGAAGAGGAAGGGAGGGATAAACTTTAACGCCGGGTATTTTCTTCCAACTTACGAAGTTATATACCTTATAGCTAAGAAGGATTTCAAATTAGCACCTAAAAGTAATAGCTATGGAGATGTCTGGGATATCAAACAAGAACAAAAAAACTGGCATCCAGCACCATTTCCTGTAGAACTTATTTACAGGATAATATCGTCAACAAAGGCTCAATTAATACTTGACCCTTTCATGGGATCTGGCACGACCGCTGTTGTAGCAACAGGGTTGGGCCGTGATTTTATAGGAATAGAAAAGTCTAAAATTTACTGTGAAAAGGCATACGAAAGACTAGAACGCAATAAGAAAGAAAGCGAAGTAGCCAAATTTATACAACCAAGTTTATTTGATAACTTTTAAGAATAACAAATATGCCAACAATATTAAGAACCATAAGCAAAGAGGAACTTATACAAGACTTCAAGGATATCTATGCACAAGGCTGGATTGAGAACAAACGTGGTAATAACCACGGAGCAGTAGGGAATACCCTAGAAGATTTATTACACATTCCTGAAAACAACCTTCCAATCCCGAATGCGGCAGAATGGGAGTTAAAAGCCCAACGAGCAAATACGACTTCACTTCTGACGCTTTTCCACATGGAGCCTTCGCCTAGAGCCTTAAAGATGGTAAACAATATATTGTTACCAAAATATGGATGGCCTTCTAAACTAGCCGGAGACAGATATAAAAAAGACGAAAAGTCTTTTAGAGCAACTCTAAATACCTCGACTTTCTCTAATCGGGGATTTAAAGCCGTTGTAAATGACTCGGAGCGAAAGGTTGAGATTATGTTTGACAGTTCGAAAGTCGACAAAGACAATATGGAATGGTTGCAAAACATTAATTCGCAAGTCGGCAACATTAATGATTTTGAGATTCGACCTTATTGGGGATTTGACGACTTGTTTCATAAAGCTGGTACAAAACTTATCAATTGCTTTTACGTAAGAGCTGATGTCAAACGAGAAAGTGTTGGTAACAAGAACAAAGTATTCTTCTTGTACAATTACGTCCTTAAACTTTCTCACTTTGATCAAGAAAAGTTCATAACCGCTATACGCAATGGAAAGGTCTTCTTTGATTTTGATGCAAGGACACATCATAATCATGGGACTAAGATAAGAATACATTATAATGACATTCCTTTGCTCTACAGGGACGCTGAGGTCGTCATTGACGAAAGACCTAAATAATAATACAGTGGTAAGTATTGGGAGTTTTCAATACCAAAGCTTGCCATTTTGTGAATACTTCTATTCGATTTGAATAAACGAGATCGCGCAGAAAGTCTACCGCATCATTTCCGCCTCAACAACACGTACACGATGACGGGCGCACCTATCAAGGACGTGACGGCATTGAGGGGCAAGACGGTGCCGTTTGAAGGAAGGGTCGTGATGACATTGCACAGCAAGGCTATCGCGCTGCCCATGATGATCGTCATGGGAAGAAGCGTGCGGTGATCGGTGGTGCGCGTGAAAAGCCGCGCCACATGAGGCACGGCAAGGGCAATAAACGCAATCGGGCCACAAAAAGCGGTAACCGACGCCGTAAGGATGCCCGTCAATAGCAAGAGGGCGTTACGGGTCTTCCTGACGTTCACGCCCATGCTCTCTGCGTAACGTGGACCAAGAAGCAAGGCATTGAGAGGCTTTACCAGCAGAAGGGTGGAAAGCGTAGCAAACAATGTCAATGGCGCGAAGAGCCACATGTCGCCCATGCCCACGCTTGAGAAGTCGCCCATGCCCCACACCACGAAACCGTGAACGCCCTCGTCTGTTGCCATGGAGTTGAGCAAGGTGATGACGCTCGAACAAAGATAGCCGACCATCATGCCAACGATGATGAGCATCACCGAGCTGCGCACCCTCCGACTTAGAAACCATATGAGCGCCGTTATCGCCATGGCACCGATGAAAGCCACGGTGACCGACGACAGGTATCCTACGACGCCCGATGCCACCAGCCCTGGGGCAAGCGTGAGCAACGCCACGGCAAGCGAGGCTCCACTCGTGACGCCAAAGATGTCGGGAGCCGCCAACGGATTGCGAAACGCCGTTTGCAACAGCAGTCCGCTCGCGGCAAGCGCGCCGCCTGCCAAAAGCGCGGTGATGGCTTGTGGCAAGCGAGAGAGCACGACGATGTATCTCGCCGTGTCGGTTCCCTCGCCACGCAAGGCATCCACGACATCACTTACAGGGATGTCGACGCTGCCATGAAACAGCGAGGCAAGGAACAAGAGCAAGCAAACGACGACCAGCAAGAGGCATTTCGCCATTCGCGAGGCGGACGGCAAAGCACGTGTCTCATTCCTCGACGCGGACTGCCACTGTGGCCGTCCCTGACTTGACAAGAACTCACCCATAGGGCTTAAACATCTAATTTCTTTTAACGGTATTCAACCTAACTTCTGATAATATCTCAACTTACCGAGCTTGGCGTCGGGATGAAGGAGTATTATCATGTCGCGCAGAAGATAGTCAGGACGCCAACTCACTTCCTCGAAATAAGGCGTCACCGTGCAATTACACTCATATATCTCTCCATTGCGGAAAGCCTTCAACGCCTCGTAGCCCTTGAATTCTCTCAAGAGATCGGCCTTGGTCATCGGGCGCGAGCCATTGAACTTGAACGCCCAGACGTCGCTCTGCCCTGCCTTCGACAGGATTGTCTCAAAGTTTAGCGCAAGGCTTCCGCTGTGATTGTCATTGGCGAAAGCGTAGCCTCCGTTGGCGTCGCGAATCGTCACGCCGACAGTGCTCTTACCTCCAGGCGTATACCACACGGCGCCGGTCTTGCGCTCGGTCAGCACGCTCTTGCCCTTTGGCAGCTTGGCGGCATACGCCTTCATGCTCTGGTAAGTGGAGTCAACCACATGGAACAACGAGTCTGCCCGGCTTGCCTGCCCGAACAACCTGCCGTAGAAGCGCATCCACTCGGCTCGACCCAACGAGGATGTCTCCATATAATCGGCGGCGAGAACAACGGGAATGCCCAGCCGCTCTATCTTCTGGAGGTTCATGCCCTCATAGGGACTGAGAATGATGGCGTCGGGCTTCAAGGCAATGATGCGCTCCACGTCGGGACTCATCGAACTGCCACAATCCTCTATCTTGCCTTTCGCGCCTTTCGCGAGCGCAAGCCGCCTCTGAATGTCCTTTATCAAGATATACTTGGAATCGCAAACGCCAACGATCCGGTCTGCCACGCCAAGATATTCCATGAGCTGGCAATGGGACGTGGTAAACACGACAACACGCTTGAAAGGCTTGGCGAGTTTCAAGGTCTGCAAGGCTTTGCCGCTCTGCCAAGGGTCTGCCACACAGACCGTACTGTCTTTAGCATTCACGGTAAGCAGCTTGGCATAGCTGAATTGTGACTGGGCGGCATGCTTGTCAACGGCTGTCCGCCCTCCGCATGCGCATAGCAGAAGCGGAAGGGCGAAAAGCCAGAGAAGCCTTCTTATTATTGCCACAACAAGCTGGTGTTAAAGAAGATACAGCAAGCCGACACGCCACATTGGAACTTGCTTACGGCTGTGCCGTCCTCCGTAAACTCACACACATAGCCATTCGTGGTGTAGCTTGGCCAACCTTTCACCAAGTTGTAGGAGGCAATGAATATATGCTTTGACACGGGGTCCACGTTTATGGCGCATGGCGAATCAACGCTAACGCCTGAGAGAGTGGTCACTTTGCCAGCCGCATATTTATTATACGACACCGTGCTTGCGCCATAAGAAGCATCAATAGTGTAGAAAACGTTGTTGACAAGTGCAGCCATCGTGGCTGGGGCAACAGTCTCCGACGTGTACTCGGAACCGCTTGTAGAAACCTTCTTCAAGCCTGTGCCTGATTGAGCATAAGGTGCAGTCGTCTGATATTGGCCAAGGTCAACAGCATAATATTGACCTTGAGAGATGAACACTTGCGTTGGGTTCTTAATTCCCTCCACAGCCTTTGTGGTAACGCCAGAGTTGGTGTCGCGTGAAAGGTCAATCCAAGAGAGCGTTCCATTGCCCATGGCGTAATTGCTGTTGGCAACAAGCAGGACGCCGCCATCAGCCGGTGAGCCAGTGATGCCCTCGGGATAAGAGCCCACGGTCCAGCTGCGAGTCACCTTGTATGCGGTCGTGTCGATCTCAGCCACAGAACCGTTATCGCCACCGTAAGTGGTGTAATAAACGTTGCCGTTCATCGCGAAGAGCTGGCGAGGCTTCAGGCCTTGCTTTGCGCCAAGCTGGTCAGTGGTCGAGATTTTGACAATCTCCTTGAGCGTGTTCTTGTCGAGCACCTCAATCACATTCTCCTCTGTCACTGTGAGATAAACCTTGCTGCCATAGGTGATGCCAGCGTTAGGATTGGTGCCGAGGGTCCTGCCGTTTGCTGCCTTGAAGGCATTCAGCGTTTCCTTCTTGCTGGTGTAGTCATAGTAAGTGAGGTCACCGTCTATGCCAGAATAGTTTGATCCACTGCCCACGACGAAGAGGCCGTTGCTGGTTGACACCACGTCGGTGGAAGTCGGCACGTGGTTAGGCTCATCCTTACAGGCTGTAAACGAAAGAGCCACGACACAAACAAGGCTCAACTTAAATAAGTTTTTTCTCATGATTTTATTGATTAAATTAATAATTCGCGTCATAAACAAGTCCTGGTCTTGACGGTTAAATCGCGCACTTCAGGCTCACTGTCCAGCATCTGCCAGGCATAGGGTAATGGCTCACGATGCTGTATTGCTTGTCGAAGATGTTTTTCACGTCGAGGCGAGCCGTCCATCCACAGCCAAGCAAGCGGAAACTTCGCCAAAGTGTCACGCCGGTGTCCCAATAGCCTGCCACAAGCGTCCCGTCGTAGTGGGAGTTGTTGGGCCACCGGCTGCTTATGCCCGAGCCGTGCAAGCTCACGCAGACCCATGGATTCTCCCAGCCGAGACTCACGGAGCCACTGTGCTGAGGGATGTAGGCTATCTGGTAGCCGTATGACTCCGACGACTTGTCAGAGCGGTCGGTGACACGCTGAAAGCTGTATGTGCCTTGAAAGGTCAGCGAGTGTCCACGAGCGATGGCCGCGTTGCCGTTGGCGGTCAGCTCCACGCCAATGGACCGCACACGCCCAATGTTGACGCAGGTCCACACGAACATGTTGTATGGCACCGCCACTATCATATCCCTTATACTATTATAATATGTGTCGATAAGCAGCTGTCCGCCCACCGCCGGCGTATGTCCACCAAGCGTAAGTCCGAGGTTTATTTGGTCGGTCGACTCGGGGTCGAGCGTCGTGCTTCCATAATGGTAATAGTAGCTCTCGTTGAAGTTTGGGGCGCGGAAGATGTTCTTGTACGACGCCCTGGCATAAACGTCCTTACCCTCAAGAAGCCTGTAGCTCAACGAGAGGGAAGGAGACAAGCGGCCCATGTCGCGCGCCTTTTCGCGCAAATGGGCGTTGTTGAAGATTTCGGTGCCGAGCAGGCGGGCAAGCATTGTCAGCCTGTCGTTGGCGTATTTCGCCGTGACACTCTGCCAAAGCGAATGGCGATAAGGCCGCGTATCCGTGGCGAGACTGCTGTTGAGATTGTTGAAAGCGTAGTCTGCCGAGACATCGAATGTCCAATAGCGGCTTGGCGCATAGAGCAGGCTCGCCGTGGCGTAGCTCTCGCGTTGCCAATAGCTTGCGTCGTTGACTCCACCCGAATACACCTCGTCGCGATAGATACTCGCAACCCAATTGAAACGCCCCGAGACCTTCAGGCTCAAGTCGCCACGCCGATTGGTGAACGTGCCGACGGCCTGGGCGAAGAAGTTGCGGTCGCGCAACGACTCCCCGCTGATGTCGGTGTAGTATTTCACGATGCCTGGCAACAACCTGTCGTTGTCGTAATAATATGCCTTGAGCATCACGGAAGCGTATTGCGATGGCGTGAGCCTGAGGTTAACCTCGCCGTGCCCACTGTTCATACGCGAATTGGTGCGCCGCTTGTGGATCACCTCCGTGACATTGCGAATGGTAAAAGGATAGTCGTTCTCCGAATAGGTGTACTCTGCCAATGCCGAAAGGTCCACCTTTGAAGACAACCGCTTGGCATACCTGACGTAAGGGCTCACGTAGCCGAAGCTCCCCAACTCCACTTGACTCACAAGGTGACTCTTGTAATCGGTTGGCGCGTTGAGTTGCGTCCTTATCGTCAGCAAGGCGGGATAAGCGCTCTGGCGAGCCGGCTGGAAGATGTCGATGCCATCGCCCACTGTCAAGCCAACATAGTCGACGCTATGCAGGGAATATCTGGAGAGGTCGGTCTCGCCGGTCTGGCAATCGGATAGGGCAAGTCCATCGTACACGACGCCCGTGTACTTCGCGCTGAACCCTCTCACCGAAACCGTCTTCATGCCACCGGCGCCTCCATAGTCGCGCACGGTGACACCTGGCATGCGGCCAAGCGCGTCGGTGATGCCGGTGACGCCGAGCTTCAGCATGTCGCTGGAGGAGAAAGCATGAAGAGGCACGGGGCTCGTCAGGTTGCGATGGGCACGCGACTCCACCACGTCCACACCAGCTATTTGGTGAACGCGCAAACTGTCGTGCTGCGCCCACGACATGCTTGAGCACAGTATCAGTGATAAACAACAAACATACTTCCTCATCCTTCCTCGAGAACTTGAAAACGATAACGCTGATAGGCAGGTCTTCTGGCTCGTGGCTGAAAACAAGCGTCTTCCCAAGACCATGCGCCATGGCAAAGCAAACTGCGGCTTTGCCAAAGGCTGATGCTCTCAGTGACATGGTGCTTGCCCATAATGCCACACACAGCAGCGGGACTGTCCATGATTCTGACATGGTTCCCTTTTAATCGCCCGATTAAGGGCGAACCATAAAAGCATTGCAAAGTTAGCTACAATAAACTGCAAAACCAAGATTTTATTCGTAATTTTGCACCACAAACAAGCACTTAGAATGATTACGCTACAATACATTATCATCGGCACCGTCCTGACGGCTTGCGTTGCCTATGCCCTTTGGCGCATCAGGAAAACGCTGAGCGTGAAGGCTGGCGACCCGTGCTATGGATGCGCCTTGAAGAAAGCGTGCAGGAAGAAAGGCACGAGCCAAAGCATGAAAAGATGATAACAACAAAATCCGCGCACGGTCACGAGAACCATGCGCGGATTGTTTTTATATGTCGGTTATGACGTTTCAGATTACATCATGCCGGGCTGTGGGGCAGCCATAGGAGCCTTCTCCTCTGGCTTGTCCACGATGAGGCACTCGGTGGTGAGGAACATGCCAGCGATGGAAGCGGCGTTCTCAAGAGCCACGCGCTCAACCTTAGCTGGGTCGATGACGCCTGCCTTGCGGAGGTCCTCATACTTGTCCTCGCGAGCGTTGTAACCATAGTCGCCCTCGCCCTGACGGACCTTGTCGACAACCACGGCACCCTCGCCGCCTGCGTTGGCGACAATCTGGCGCAAAGGCTCCTCAATGGCACGGCGGACGATGTTGATACCAGTCTGCTCGTCGGCATTGTCGCCCTTCAGGTCCTCAAGAGCCTTCTGAGCGCGGATGTAGGTCGTGCCGCCACCTACGACGACGCCTTCCTCTGTTGCGGCACGTGTGGCGCAAAGCGCGTCGTCCACACGATCCTTCTTCTCCTTCATCTCAACCTCGGAGTTGGCGCCCACATAGAGCACTGCCACGCCGCCGGCGAGCTTTGCCAGACGCTCCTGCAGCTTCTCCTTGTCGTAGCTGCTCTTGGTGTTGGCGATCTCGTTCTTGACCTGGTTGACACGCTCCTGGATGTTCTCCTTGGCGCCGGCGCCACCCACGATCGTGGTGTTGTCCTTGTTGACTGTGACCTTCTTTGCGGAGCCAAGCATCTCCAGCGTAGCCTGCTCCAACTTCAAGCCCTTCTCCTCGCTGATGACGACACCACCGGTAAGGATGGCGATATCCTCAAGCATTGCCTTGCGACGATCGCCAAAGCCAGGAGCCTTGACGGCGCAAATCTTCAGGCTGCCACGCAGACGGTTGACAACGAGCGTTGTCAGAGCCTCTGAGTCTACGTCCTCAGCGATGACGAGCAATGGGCGGCCGCTCTCAGCTGCTGGCTGCAGCACGGGCAAGAACTCCTTCAGATTGCTGATCTTCTTGTCGTAGATGAGGATATAAGGATCGTCCATCACGCACTCCATCTTGTCGGTATCGGTGACGAAGTAGCCTGAGAGATAACCGCGGTCGAACTGCATGCCCTCGGTGACACCGATAGAAGTGTCGCGAGTCTTGCTGTCCTCAACGGTGATGACACCGTCCTTGGAGACCTTGCGCATGGCATCGGCGAGAAGCTTGCCAATCTCAGGATCGTTGTTGGCAGAGACCGTAGCCACCTGCTCGATCTTGTCGTAGTTGTCGCCGACAACCTCAGCGTTAGCCTTGATATAGTCAACAACCTTAGCCACAGCCTTATCGATGCCGCGCTTCAGGTCCATTGGGTTTGCGCCAGCGGTGACGTTCTTCAAGCCCTCGGTGACGATGGCCTGAGTGAGGATCGTAGCCGTTGTCGTTCCATCGCCAGCGTCGTCGCCAGTCTTGGAAGCCACGCTCTTGACGAGCTGTGCGCCAGTGTTCTCGAACTTGTCCTCAAGCTCAACCTCCTTGGCAACCGTCACGCCGTCCTTGGTGATCTGAGGAGCACCAAACTTCTTCTCAATCACGACGTTGCGGCCCTTAGGACCGAGTGTTACCTTGACGGCATTGGCGAGCTGGTCAACGCCTTTCTTCAGAAGCTCACGAGCTTCGGTATTATATGTGATAATCTTAGCCATAATATGAATCCTTTCTTATTGATTTGTTTATTCCGATTAGTCCTCAACCACTGCCAGCACGTCGCTTTGGCGCATCATGAGATACTTCACGCCCTCGCTCTCCAGCTCAGTGCCACTGTACTTGCCATAGAGCACGGTGTCGTTCTCCTTGAGCACCATTGGGTCGTCCTTGGTGCCGCCGCCTACAGCCACGACCGTGCCGCGCTGTGGTTTCTCCTTTGCTGTGTCAGGGATGATGATTCCACCTACTTTTTCCTCGGCTGGTGCAGGAAGTACCAGCACTCTGTCTGCTAATGGTTTAATCTTCATAGTTGTTCTATCTTTTAAGTGTTAACAATTCGTGTTGCTTGGACTTTTCGTCGTCCATTGTGCTATATACGAAAACCGTGCCAAAAAGTCATTACACAAAATGTGTGACAAGTTTGTCAGCCTCCTGCATGACAATTTTACATACATTGCTGGCGAAACGTCTTTGGTTGCACAAAAAAAAGAGGCAGTGCCACCTGCGGATCCTTGCCTGACTGTGCTGGATAAGGATTGTCGTGCCAGATTTTCGCGTTTGCCTTCACGCCGCAATCGCGTTGCCTTTACGGCGTAACCGCGATGCCTTCACGCCGCGATCGCGTTGCCTTTGCGCCGCAATCGCGACAGGGTGAAAACCGCGGTGAAATCTGATGTAATTGTCGACAATCCTTGCCCCGCACGAGATTCAGCATAGACCTCGTTGGATAGGCACTGCCTCTTTGGTGATTGGGTTATTTCAAACCTTCGAGCAAGGGTTTTGTGCGCACGTCGCTCGGACGTGGAGCGTTATACTTGTATAGCTTCCCCTCCTTGTCATAAATAAGGAAGAAGGGAATGCCGTTCACGTTGAGCGACTCGCAGAGCTTGTTGTCCTTGTTTATCAGCAGGTTGCCTTCAAGCCCCAAGGCGGCGACCTTCTTCTTCCAAGCTCCCTCGTTGTTGTCTATCGAGATGGAGAGGAACACCACGTCGGCGTTCTGCAAGTCTTTCTCAAGTTGCTTCAGGTGGGGAATCTCCTTGACGCATGGCACGCACCACGATGCCCAAAGGTCAACATAGACGTATTTGCCGCGAAACTTGGCGAAGTCTACCTTGTTGCCATTGAGGTCGTAGAGACTGACGTTGGCGGGGAATGGCGTGCCTGCTATCGACGACTTGCGCACCTTGAACTTGTTGACGTACATGCGGTTGAGGTTGAAGCGTTCGGTCAGGTCGGTCAGCTCCTTCAAACCCTCCTCGTAGTTGGCTGAGTAGTTGAAGTTGGTGACATATCGGTCGAGCAGCACGTCCTCGGCACGCCGGCGCAGGCTCGCGTCTTTCACGGCGCCCTCTATTGCGGCTATGCGCTGGGCGAGGCTGCCTTGCGGAATCGTAGCCAGCAAGACACGCGGAGCGGAGTCGAAAGCCGATGACATCTCGCAGTCTATCTCGCCAAGCAAGCGCGAGGCCTCGGCGTTGAGGTCGATGGAGAGCGACGACAGGTCGCGCCCCGTGGCAAACTTCAGGCTCTCGATGTTCTCGAACGATGTGGTGGATGCCCACAGGCGCAGGTACTGCGAAGTGACAGGCGACGGCTGGTGAACCTTTATGATGCTGTCGGCAGAAGCCGTATAGCCAAGCACGAGAGCCTTCAGGCTTTCAGCCGCCATGGCCTTGCCTTCCATCCACATGCGCTTGCCGCGCTCCGTGTTCACGTCGTTGAAAGCCACGAGTGCCTTGGTGTCGGCATCAGCATCGCGGAATATGATGTTGCCATTATCTGCCAACGACAGGTCGAGACTTGCCGCGGCGTTTGCCTTGCCGACCGCATGGAACGGCACTATGAGCTGGGTGCGGTTGACCACGCCCACGAGCTTGTAGATGCCGTAGGGCGACACCTTGGTCTCCGCCGTGAGCTTGCCGCCCGCGATGGCCACGGAGTCGGGCATGTCTACCGCCGTGCCAACGGGCATGACATAGAGCTTCATGTCAGCGGGCACGCTGCCCTGCAACGTGCCTGCCAATTTCAGAGTCTGTGCAGTGGCAGCGCAAACAGATGCGACTGCCATTGCACAGGTTATCATTAGTTGTTTAATCATCACCGATGACTTTTACTGCTGTACGCTCGGCTTATATATAATGTATGATATGCGTCCGGCGCAGCTCTTGTGCTCCTCAACCGGCTTCACGTTGGCACTGTTGTCGGTGCGCACGTCCTTGCAGTTGTAGATGTAGAAGTTGCCACGCTGGGTCGTCTTGTCGTAAGTGGCGACGAAGAGCTGGTCGTTGCTGGAGTTGACGTCAAGGAATGTCACCTCCTCGTTGTCGCCGAAGTTCAGGGCAGCCTGGTTTTTCTGCGGCAACGACTTGTTCTCCACATCGGGCAGGAAGACGTAGACGCTGTTGCCCAACGCGTAATAGTAGCGCTTCTGGTTGAACGACACGACGAACTGGGTGCCGCGCGCCGGGACAGCCGTGTTCTCGTTGGTGGCAATCTTCTGCGAGCGGAAATAGGTCTCAGTGCCCATCCAGACGCTACCCACGGCATATTCCCATATATAGATGTCGCCCGTGCCATCCTCTTTAGCCAACGTGAATATTGGCAACTGGTAGTCGGACGTGTAGCCATAGTAGGAGAATATGGTCAGGATCTTCTGGTCGGCAGGCAGTTCTCCTGGAGACTCGAAGAGGCCTGTGTTCATGTCGGCTGCCAGACCCTTGTTGTTGGCATAGTCCATGAAATATGTCGAAGAGTATACCGAGCCCCATACGTTGTACTTTGAGACGATGAAGTCGTCGGCCTTCATGCCCTTGTATGACGACTTGACATACGAGTACATGTATTGGGTATTGAGGTGCACATAGTTGCCGGTGCTCTCATCGAAGGCGTATGGCGCATAGGTGTCGGGCACGAAATTGGATGCCTTGAAACCGGGCACGGCCTCCGTGTAGTCGATGTCGGAGATCACGTTGAAGTTGTTGGGGTCGAGGAAGTAGCAACGCGTCTGGGTAGACACGAACACGCGGGTCAGCGGCGTTGAGGTGCGACCGTCCCAAATGCTCTGCGTGGCAACGATTGCCTTTACGAGGCCGTCTTCCGACACTTCCTCGTTCACCTTGTTAAGGCAGTGCTCCATCACAACCTCTTTCGTTCCCTCGGCGATCTCCTCTGGCGTAAGAATCTTCACGAAGGAGAGGTTGCCTTTTCCGTCGGCGTCGGTTGACGTGAGCAGGTAGCCCTTCTCGAATGTGCGGTTCACGTTGACCTTATACTCCATGACCTTGCCCACGGAGCCATCGGTAACTGAGAGATGCACATAATAGGTGCCGCCCGACTGGAACTTGTAGTTGAACGTGGGGTCGGTGCCCACTGACGTGAGCGCGCCCTTCGTGTTGTTGGAATATGAGCCGACCTTCCACTCATACTTCAAGTCGGAGGCATTGCCCGAATAAGACACCTGCGGGTCTATCGTGCAGTCGTTGCCAAGATACACGTTGTATTCTGGCATTGTCGTGGCGTTCTCGTCCTTGATGGTGATTTGGGTCAACTGCTTTGTGGCCTCGGTGCTGTCGTCGCTGATACATGATGTCATGCCAACAGACAGGCAAGCGGCAAGTGCCAATGCTGAGAATATATGTCTTCTATTCATCTTTCTATCTTTTATCTATTCTTGAAACCATTAGAATGATGGAATGCTCTGCCACTTGACGTCGTCCTTATGGTCGTTGTACATTGGGATGAGCACATACTTTGTTATGATTGGCTCGTAGAAGGCGAAGGGGCCGCCCGTTGAGCCGGCATTGACGAAATACTCGCCATACTTCTTTATCATCTCATCGTAGACATCCTTGTTGGCCTTTGGCATGAGCTCGTTGAAATACTTGAAGAACAGCTGGGCATTCTCGAAGGAGTATGACGGCAGTGGCGACCACGTGGACCACCAAGCCGGACGCTGGGTGATGCGGAAGTCGGAATACTTCAGCGTGAAAGCCTTCATGCCCGTGGGACGGAGCTGGTCGTTGACACCAATCTCGATGCGCAGCTTCTTCTGCTTTGTCTGAATCTCCTCGTCCTTTCCGCGCAACAACATTATCTTCACTGTGTCGCGAACGGCGTTGGCTCCAATCTCGGCACGCGACACGGTGTAGTTCACGCCCTCAACCATGTCGGTGGAGTCGGCCACCACTTTGATGTCGATGTTGCGGGCGTTAGCCTTGGGCACGCCCATCAGCGTGACGGGGATGGATATCTCGTGCTGCTCGGCGATGTCGTAGCCAAAGTTGTAGGTTATGACAGAATCGGCAACGCCTCTTGAGTTGTAGTAGTTGAACGACACGGCATCAACTTGATTGGTATCGTACAACTTGTAGTCTTGCTCACAGCTCGCCGTCAGCATGGCAACGGCTGCAAGGGCAAGTGTGAATATCGTGTTTTTCATGCTTTATGTCCTCCTTGATTAGTTTCTGTAGTTATACTCGTCCTGCGGTATCGGCAGCACGTAGATATCCTCGCTTGCCGGAATGGTCCTCAGCTCGGTGTTAGACTGTATGTCCTTGTTCAGGCGCTTCATGTTGTACCATACCTGACCCTCGCCGAACATTTCCTTGTGATACTCATTAAAGATCATTTCCTCTGTAAGGACTTGGCCGTCGTGCAATGCCGGAATGCCTCGCGACGCTGTCTCTGCCTCGTAATAGCTGAGCGCCTTGGTGTAGTCAGTACCGAGCAATGCATCCGCGGCAATGATATAAAGCTCGGAAATATGCAGCATGTTTATGCCGCTGATGCGGTTCGACCAATTGTCAGGGTCGTTACCACGTCCGCCTATCGTATAGTAATCTACATTCTTGTGCAAGCAAACCGTCTGGTTGCCCTTATCAAACCACTGCATGCGATAGTCCTGCACGGTGGCGTCCACGTCCTCTGAGTAGACCCTGTCGTATGGCATAGGATGAGTCGCACCGGAAGCATCGGTGTAGGGATTGTACGATTGGTAAGACTGATACTGATACAAGAAGCTCTGGCATGTCTTAACATAACTTGTAGAGTAAAGACCCCACAATGTCTCCTTGTCCGACAGTTTGCCGGCAAATAAATCCTGAATCTCTGTAGGCTCTGCCAAGGGGAACTTCTTGCTGTCGATAACCATCTGCGCATACTTGGCGGCATTTGTCATGTCGCCTTTCATCCAATAGACCTTGGCAAGTATGCCAAGCACTGCGTAGTAGTTGCAGTGGGTCTCACGGTATGTCTGGAACTTGAAGTACTGGTCGTTGTTGCGGGGATAAACGATCAAGTCCTTCTCCTCGGAAAGAAGCTGCTCAGCCTCCAGCAGGTCCTTAATGATAAGGTCATAGACTTCGCCCACTTTCTTGAACTCGTTTATCTTGGCCTCGTAGGTCGTGGTATATGGGATACCCGTCTTGGTTTGGTCGGTGGAGCAGAACAGGCGCAAAAGGTCGAAGTGGAGATAAGCGCGCACTGCCAGCATCTCGCCCTTGTAAAGGTTAAGAAGTGGGAAGTCTGTCTTCGATTTCTGCTCAAGGTTCTTCAGCACGTTGTTGGCATAGCCAATGCTTTGATAGGCTGTCGTCCAGACGTTAGAGAAGCGACTGCGCAAGTTGTCGTCAGTCTCGTACTGGTATTTTGACAGTGCCACCGAACCTGCCGACTCATTGTTGTGGTTCAGGTCCTGAGCCATGATGTCGGTCATTCCCCAATAAAGCTCCTTGCCGTAGAGTGAGCTTGATTGCAGGGAACCGTAAACACCGTATATTGTTGCCTCAATGCCTTCAGCAGTACTGAACTGGTCGGCTTCGAGCTTTTCGCCCTTAGGCCGCACGTCCAAGTAGTCGTTGCATGACGTAAGCGCCGTTGTGCCCATAAGCATTGCGAATGCCAGTCTTGCAATATGTTTGTTAAAATGTGTCCTATACATTTTTATGTTTGTTTTATTGTTTCGAATATTTCGTTTGTTCTAAACGCAGACCATCAGAAAGTAATGCTTGCCGACATGTTGACGCTGCGGCTGTACGGATACGATGTACCACGCTCATACTTGGCAGATGTAATGCGGAACAAATCCTCTGTGCCAATACCCACATAAAGTTTCTGCACGTGAATCTTCTTGAGGAAAGTGGCTGGCACGTTGTATTGCAAGTAGAGGCTTGAGAGCCAAAGCTCGTTGTCTTTCTCCACAAAGCGGTCGGTGTAGATGCTGCTGGTGCCTGTGGCGTTGGCAATGTCGATATATGGCTTCACGTCGCCGGCCTTGGTCCAACGATCGGTGAACGCGCGCACGTCACAGTTCTTGCGTGGATTGATGTTCTCAACCTTCAAGGCACGTGTGGAGTTGTACATCTCGCCACCAAAGCGATATTGGAAACTTGCAGTAAGCGAGAAGTTCTTGTACTGGAGCATTGACGAGAAACTGCCCTGCAACAGAGGGTTGGTGTCGCCGCATGCCACCTGATCCTTCGAGTCGTAGGTATAGGTATAGCTGCCGTCCTGCTTGATGAATATCTCACGTCCTGTGGCTGGATCGATACCTGCCGAACGCACTGCGTATATTGCCGTTGGCGACTCTCCCTCGCGATACTGGTACAATGGAGAAGACGATGCTACCGTAACGCTGCTGTCTGAATAACCCGACGCGTTCTGCTCGTTCATGCGTTTCATAGCCTCGGATATATTGTTGATAGTGGTCTTTGAGTGGAGACCGTTAACCGAGAGCGTCCATTCCCAGTCTTTCGTGCGGATGATCTTGCCCCACACCGAGAACTCAATACCATTGCTTGTCTGCGAGCCAAGGTTTGCCTTAACGCTTGTTGTTCCCGACGATGGCGGCAACGAACGGTCGATGAGCATGTCGATAGTCTTCTCGTTGTACACGTCGAAGTTGACGTTCAGACGGTCGCCGAAGAACGATGACGTGATACCTAAGTTGAGTTTCTTCGTGGTTTGCCACTTCAGGTCGGGGTTGGCCATGCTGATAGGTATTGAGCCAACGCCAGTGTAGCCAAGGTAATCGCTGTTGTACTTGTAAGTGGTCACTGCTTGATATGAGCTGAACTTCACGCTACCCGTGTAGCCATAGCTGCCACGGAGACGCAACGTGTTGACCCAGCCCAGCTTCTTGATGAACTCCTCGTTGTGCAGGTTCCATCCGGCACCAACCGACCAGAACGGAGCATAACGGTGGTCGCTACCAAACTTGGAAGAACCAGACACACGGTAAGAGCCATCCACAACATAACGGTTCTTCCACATAAAGTTGGCAGCAAGGAAACCGCCAAGGCTCGTAGACAAGTCCTCACTGCCCGATGGCTGGCCGCCATTGGGATAGGTTGTGGCGTAAGCAATGTCGTTCTGGTTGTCGCTCAGGAATCCTGTGCCCGTAAGCGAGCTCGAAGTCGATTTGTTCTTCTTTATCTCGCCACCAAGGTTAAGCGTGAGCATGGTGCCGTCCTTGTCAAAGTTGTGTATGTAGTTGGCTACCAACTTTCCTGTCCACTGGTCAGAGCTTGAGTTGCCAAGCACATAACGGCCTTTCTGAGTGACTGACGCGGTCTCGAACTCGTGCGAGTCGGGCGATGTGAACACATCACTCGTGCCACGGCTTGTATTATATGAGCCCTGTGCGGTGATATAGAAGGTCGGAAGGATATTATAGCGAACGTCGAGCGAGATTTGCTGAGTGCGGGATTGCGACTTACTGAAACTGCTCAACGAAGCCTCGTAGAGTGGGTTGTCCAGATTATACGACAAGCTGCTGCGCAAATTGCCATATTCATCGTATGGCGAATCATATGGGTTGCACGACAGATAGTCGGAGAACGAACCATACTTCGAGGAATTGCTGTTAAGCTGATTGTGTGAAGCTCGAAGCGTAACGATAAGGTCTTTGACCGCCGTGTAAGAGAGGTATATGTTCATGCCGTAGCTCTTGCGGCCGTCGTCCTTCATCACGCCCTGCGTATTTTGATAGTTGGCGTTGATGTTGTAGTCGAGGCCTGAGCCGCGTCCGGAGATGGAGAGCGAGTGGTTGTGAGAGAAGCTGTTACGCACAGGCTTCGACATCCAATCGGTATTCACTCCACTGTTCACCAATGCCAACTTATCGAAGTAGCTTTGGTCAAGGTTGCCTGTCGTGCTGTCATAAAGTCCGGCAAGGCGTTCCAATTCGAGCTTCTGCACGGCATTACAATAGTCGTAGCTGCTGAGGTCGGCAAAGCTCACCTCTGGCGTGAATGTATAGCGAATGCGAACGGGCGACTGACTCACGCGCTTGCGCTCAATGACGATAACGCCGTTTGCGGCATTTTCACCATAAAGGGCGGTAGCTGAGGCATCTTTCAAGATGTCGACGCGCTCAATGTCGTTGATGTCCATGTCGTAAAGGGCCTGCAGACTCTGTTCGACACCATCAATCACGATAAGTGGCGCATTGAGACCCACCTCGTTACTTGTCGAAAGGGAAGTGGTGCTACGGATGACGAGGTCTGGCACCGAGTTCGGATTCGAACCCATGGCATTGTTCTGCGTAATGTTCAGCGAAGGGTCAAGTGTGGCAAGGGTCTGCATAATATTGTTAGGAGCGACTTTCAATATCTCATCGCTCGTGATTGTCCTTGCGGCACCTGTAAAGGTCTGTTTCTTACGTGTGAAATAGCCGTTGACAACCACATCGCTCAAGGTCTTTGAGTCCGGCTTCAACACTATTCGCATGTTGTGCCCAGCATTGACAGTCTGCGGCTCCATTCCAATGTACGAAACAGCAAGCTTCTGTTTCTTCAAGGCCACAGTCTTGAACGTAAATCTACCATTCACATCAGTAATAGTAGCTACATTCGCACCAACAATTTTCACTTGAGCACCAACGAGCGGCTCATTGTCTTCAGCAGACACAATAACTCCACTGATGCTATTGCTACTCTCTCTGCCATCATTCATTACAACTGTCACGTTGTCTTGTGCGCTTACGTTAATGGGATGAACCCCAAAGTAAGCAAGCGCGATGGCTAACAATACACTTTTGCGCATTCGCTATAAAATTACATTAACAAAATTAATAGTGTGCAAAATTACATAAATATATCAAGAAAAACTTGAAAAGTATAAATAACTTTAATATGTCGAAATAAAAAACTTCTGATCTCTCACGAAACGAAACTTAAAATGTATAATTACAACACTTTGATGCAAAAACGACAACTGAGCTTAAGCAGATCAACTTCATGCTGATACTTTGAAAGGCCAAAATCAAATATATTCTTCCCTGATGTAAGTATAAAAATTGCAGACGAGTCTTTTGTGAAGCGTAAGATACTAGGTCAATTAAAGCGAGAAAATATCATCGTAGTTGTTTCCTTCATTTGCCTTTAAACCGTAATGTCACATACTTTAAAACGTAAAATCGTTGCATGTAAAACATGATAGCGTTGACCTTGCGCCGTAATCACAATGCCTCCGCGCCGCAATCGC
>CAVHEN010000026.1:0-41624 GCA_963635115.1 Oscillospiraceae bacterium
GCAGTTCACGCCATCCTTAAGCGAGAAGTTCATGCCGACCTTCGCGACGGGCTTGCCCTTCAGCTTGAAGGCGTCGGCATAATGGCGCACGTCTATCTGGCGGAGCGCGTCGTCTACGCTCTTGTTGAATTTCAACTCCATCACGTAGATGGCGGTCTTCGTCTCCAAGGTGATGTCTATCCTGCCCTTTGCCGTGCGTTGTTCCACTATGATGTCGTAATCGGTGAGCAAAGCGAAGATGATGTAGAGCATCTGCTGGAAATGCCCCTCATAATGAGTATTGTCGCAATAGGGTATCGTCTCAAGGAAGTCGGCCAACATCCGGAGGGCGTCATCCATCTTGCCCTGCCTTATCAAGACGGAGACCCGGGCTATCGTGGTATTGCCCTTGACGGAGTTCCTGCCAAGGTAATGGGGGAGCAGGCTGCCAAACAGTCCCACCTCTATTTCCTGGTTTGGGAGGGCCAGCTCGTAGAGCTTGCTCATCCTGTCGTAGCCCTTGATGGTGACATAGCCGCTCTGATAGAGCAAGGGGATGATGCTTGTCATCGTCTCCGTGGCTGCGTCAAAGTCCTTCTTGTCGGCATAGACCGGTTCGCCAAGGTCGGTAGGCAGGTATTCGTATTTCCGCATCATGTTGATGAGATATGTGGGCGTGCCGGAGCCAAACCAGTAGGCATCGGTCTTGCCATCGGCGAAGCAGTTGAGCAAGCTGAAGGGGTTGAACACATCGGGCGACGGCCAGCAGAAGTGGTAGCCGTCATAGTTTCTCTTCAGCTCGGATATTGTCTCCTCCCTGCTCAACTCCAGCTTATCTGCCAGCAAGTCGATGTCATCGCTCATCTGGGTCAAGAGCTCCTCCTTGGTGATGCCGCATATTCCCGCGTATGCCTCGTCCATGCTCACGTTCTTGATGTTGTTCAGCTCGCTGAAGATGCTGAGCTGCGAGAACTTGGTGATGCCTGTCAGGAAGACGAAGCGGAGCATCAACTCACAACCTTTCAAAGGCGAGTAGAAGTTTCGCATGATGTTGCGAAGCACGTCGAGGCTCTCTCGCTCATGCACCACGTCGAGCAGCGGCGCGTCATATTCATCGATAAGCACGACTACCTGTTTGCCTGTTTTCTGGTAAACAGATGTTATCAAATCAGTCAGCCGGATGTTAGCGTCCGGCTTGACGCTTTGACAACCAAAACGCACCTCTTGCCTCTCTATGATTTCCAGCAAGTAGCGATTCAGTTGTTCCTTATCCATATGCTTGCCAAGACTCATGTCAAAGTGCAGCACGGGATACTCTGTCCAGTCTTTCTCAAGCTTCTCCATGGCAAGACCCTCGAAGAGGTCTTTCCTGCCCTCGAAATAACTTTGGAAGGTGGAGACCAGCAGCGACTTGCCGAACCTGCGTGGGCGGCTCAAGAAGAAATACTTGCCATTGGTATGCGTCATGCGGTAGACATATGCAGTCTTGTCAACATAGAAGAAATCTTTCTTGCGGATTTCCTCGAACGTCTGTATTCCTATAGGGTATAGTTTTCTTGCCATGATCGCGCTAAAAATGATTTGTGAAAATAAGACCTATATGCAGTTTACACGTAACCTCCATGCACGCCAAAAGTCCTTATACAGAAGCATATTCGGCTGAAAACCAGCCGAATACGTATCCACACAAGTTACTATCATCGCAAAGATAGCAATAAAAGTTCAAAATGGCAAGTTTTTAGCCTTGTTTTTAGAGCTTGCGCACCGCCATGTCGCGCTCGCCCACGCTCAGGAAGTGGCGGTTGCGATGGCGCGTGGAATAGCTCACGTGGAGCCAGCGCGCCTTTGAGCCGTGGAGCGGCTCCACCAGCATCTGGTCGAAATCGAGGCCTTGCACGAACCTCACGGCGTCGCGCCAGTCGGCAAACGTGGAGAGCAGAATGTCGGCCGCCTCGCCACGGATGTGCTGCGAGTTCATCACGCCGCCCACGGCGTTGTTGACGCGCCTGCTGCGATAGCCGGAACTGATGTATATGGCGCCGAAGCGACGGCGCATGGGCTCAAGGATGTTGTCGCAGAGTGCGCGCAATGCTTCAATCTCTTCCTTGCCTGGCGTGTTGTCGATGCCCTTGTCGGTGGCCACGCCAGACCGCGTGAACTCTATCAGCCGGAAGTGGGGCGAGAGCCACGTCGTGCGAGGGTCGAGCTTGTCGGAGGTTGCAATGGTGGTGTTGACAGTCGTAGTGCTTGTTGTAGTCGTATTTTCCATAATCGTGTTGTTGCTTGTTGAATTGTTAATAAGATTGTTACAGATAGCAGAGGCTTGGCTCACAGCGCCTTGGCGGCATCGCCGAGCGCCTCTCTCACCCTGACGCCCAATGGCGGCTGCCGCAAGACCCTGTTGCGTATGCGATAAACCACCGACGACAGGCGGCGCGGCGGCACCATGCCCACCACCCTGAACATCTCGCGGCAGAGCGCCACGCGAGAGGCGGTGCCGCCACGTCCGTCGGTGAGCACGCGAGCCTCAGCCGCGCGGTCCACAAGCTCCACGAGGCACCGCTTGCTGCCGCGCCATCTCACGCTGCCCGACGGACGCTTCACCAGTTTTGCCACCACCGCCGCGGCATCGAGGGCTACAGGATCGGGCGCGCCATACAAGCCGTCGTCGTAGTCGCTGGCGTCAACGGCAAAGCCATGATTGGCGTAACAGGTTCCGTTTACAATATCATTTTTCATCTTCTTCGTTCTTATTATTAAAAAGTCATTCTTTTGTCGTAAGCTTACGTCGGCAAAAGTATGAAGGAAAAGCATAACGTGCAAGAAAAATTGAAGAAAACAGGCCATTTGCCTTGCCGTTTTGAAATGTCATTTCAAAACTCACGCAAAACGCCCCTGTTTGGGCGGCTTTCCCTCTGCGGCGCAAAGGCATCGGCCTTGCGCCGGAACGGCGGCGCGATCACGCCGTAGCGACAATGGCTTTGCGGCGCAAAGCCGACGCCCCTTCAGCGGCAAGCCTCACCGATGCTTCGCCGAGCCTTTCGCTCTTGGCAAATTCAGGGCGATGCGGCGCATTTTCTTTTCAGAATCAACGCATTATTCATTTATTTTGTGTAAGTTTGCATCTGTATACAGATACTAACGAGCAACGCTTATGATACTGCATGTGGCAAACCCTATTTACGACTCAGTGTTCAAGTACATAATGTCGGACGAGCGCATATCCAAGACCATCATCTCGGCTTTGCTGAAGAAGGATGTCGTGAAGGTGGAGATGCGTCCGCACGAGTATGTCAACGCCACGCGCGACACCCTCTCGATGTTCCGCATCGACTTTGCAGCCACGGTGCGCGAGAGAGACGCCGAGGACGGGGAGCTGAAAGACAGGGTGGTGCTGATAGAGCTGCAGAAGACGTGGCTCGACACGGAGACGCTGCGCTTCCGCCAATATCTCGGCGCGCAGTATAGCAACAAGATAAACATCCGCGACGACTCGCCCAAGGGATTCGCCTATCCCATGGTGGCGGTCTATCTGCTCGGCCATCGCGTGGGCGACATCACTGAGCCCGTGGTCTATGTCAACCACGATGTCTACGACTACAACGGCAACGTGGTGGCAGACGGCAAGGAGGAACCGTTCGTGGAGAGCCTCACCCACGACAGCATCATAGTGCAGATTCCCCGACTCAAGGGGCGCGTGAACAATCGTCTGGAGAAGGTGCTTAGCGTTTTCGACCAATCGAAGAAAGACTCCGCGGACCAGCAGGTGCTTAACATCGACGAGGGTAAATACGAGGACGACGCCGACATGATGTACATGCTCCATCGCCTCACTGCCGCCGCTGCCGACTCGGAGATGCGGCAAGACATGAATGTCGAGGATGAGTATTACAAGGCTATTGAGGATCGCGACACGGCGATAATGCAGCGCGAGAAGGAAATAAAAAAGCGCGAGGAGCAAATAAGAAAACACGAAGAGCGACTGCAGCAACAAAACGAAATACTGCAACAGCAAGGCGAACAGTTGCAACAGCAAGGCGAACAGTTGCAACAGCAAGGCGAACAGTTGCAACAGCGCGACCAACAGTTGCAGCAACAAGGCGAACAAATAAAGCTTCGTGAAGAGCAACTGCAGCAACGCGATGAACAATTGCTGCAACAAGGCGAGCAAATAAAGCTTCGTGAAGAGCAACTGCAGCAACTCGATGAACAACTGCTGCAACAAGACGAACAAATAAAGCAACGTGACCAACAGCTGCAGCAACAAAACCAACAGTTGCAACAACGCGACGAGCAGCTGCAAGGCATAGCCAAAGCCCTGTCCTCGAAAGGCATGCCAGCCTCACAAATCGCGATTATCATGGGCATAAGCGAGGCTGACGTAGAATCATTGTTAGGGTAAGGTCATGACATAAGCCTTACTCTATTTTGCCACCATTCCTCGATCGGCGCCTTCCCACATCAGAAGGTGCCGATTTTCCTTATGTCGTCCTCAAAGGTCTCCTTGTCGTTGAGCGCACCCTTCTTGATGTGGGCGCGATAGTTGTAGATGGTATTCACGCTGTAGTGCAAGAACTCGGCTATCTTGCTGCTGTCGGTTATGCCCAGGCGTATGAGGGCGAAGATGCGCACGGGTGTGGTGAGGCAGTCCTTCCGCGGCTGCTCTATGCGATCCTCGGGCCGAAGCAGGGCATTGAACGACTCGAAGAAATGGGGGAACAAGTGAAGGAAGGCGGAGTCGAAATTGGTGTAGAACGTCTCCAGCTCCTCCTTGTCGCCTTGCGGGCGCGTCATCTCGTAGATCTCGGCATATTGCTTGGTCTTTATCTTGTTGTTCACCTTCTTTCGCAGCGCCTCAATCTTGTTGATATAGTCGGAGCAGAGCCGCATAAACTGTCCCACGTATTCCTCTTTCACGCGGTTGGCGTCGGAGAGCTCCTTGTTCACGGTCGAGAGGCGCACGTTTGCCGCCGACAACTGTCCGTTGAGCGACTCAAGCTTCACGTTCAGCTCCTGCAGCTGGCGGTTGGAGCTTGCCAGCTCGTCCCTCGCCACGGCGAGCTTGTGCCGTTGCCTGACAACGTAGAAGAAGCCTATGAGCAGCGCCACGGCGAGCACGCTGATGACGCTGAGGGCCATGGCCTGCTGCCGGTTGTAGCGGTCGTTCTCGGCCTTGTACATCCTCGCCAAGTCGGCAAGCAGCGGGGCTATCTGCGCCAGCCTCTGGCGTGAGCCGAACCTGGTGGCGCAATTGCTGGTGTAGCTGATGTAACGGTATGCCCTGTCCACGTTGTTCACCACCATCAGCTGGTTCGCCATTTCCCACATGGAGCCTTGGTCCAAGACACCGTTCCTGATGTCGGTGAGCACCGATTGCGCCAGCCAGTACATCATGCGCGTGGAGTCGTTGCCATGCTTGTAGGCAAGGTATCGGTAGAGCGTGACGAGGGCGTAGGTGTATGAGCCTTCATCCACGTGGCGCATCCACTCGTCGTTGATGCGCAGCGACTCGCGCCATTGTTTGGGGTTGAGGGTCTCGTGTTGTCGGTATTGGAACACGGCGTTGTCGGTCGACGGCAAGTTGGCATACATCAGCGTGCGGTATCGCGCCTGCATGTCCCAGTATTGTTTCGCCGTGGCGGCAACGTGGTTGTAGTATGCCATCTCGCCATACAGATGGGTATAGGCCTGGAAATACACACCCTTGGCATAGCTGGACACATGGGCAGTGTCGATGCCGCGGAGCGCCTTGAACGCCTCCACGTACATACCCGTGCTGGAGTGCCTTATGGCTATGAGCGCCTTGCACTTGCAGAGGTTCGACTCCTGGCCCTTCATCCGCGAGGCCACCGCGACGCAATGGTTCAGGAAATATATCGCCGAGTCGTTGACAAGCGGCACGTATTGCTCGTAAAGGCCGAAGGCTATGCGATAGCGTTCGGCGTCGGTCGTCGCGCTTGCCAGCTCTTGCCGCAGCTTGCTTATCCTCCGTTCCCGCTTGCCCACATACACGGAAGAGCGGTCAATCTCCTTGTCGATGCAGAGCAGCAGCGAGTCGACGCTTTGCTTCGTTTGCGCGTGGCAGGCAAGCAAGTGATAGGTGAGACAGAATACGGTGGCGAGAATGGTCTTGATATGTTGCCGGTAGGTTTTTGTCATGTTCCCGTTATTTCTTTCCGTTTACAAATTTATGAAAAGATAATAATCTACGCAAGAAGATAAGCCGAAAAAAGAAAAAAAGGGGTGGCAACGCCTCACGGGCGAAAGCCCCGCGAAGCCTTCCCGGGGCATTTGCCGCCCTCTCACTCCCGCCTTCTCCTCGCCATGAAAAACTGGCGGCCACGCATGAAGAAGAGCATCACGCCGAAGGCGTTCTCCACTGCCACCATCCAGAACGCGGCGGTGTAGCCCCAATGCTCTGCCACCACTCCGCCGAGCAGGCACCCGATGCCAAAGCCGAGGTCCCAACCCGTCAAGATGCTGGAGTTGGCTGTGCCGCGCTCGTCGTGCCGTGCCACTGCCACGAACATGTTGAGAAACGCCGGATACAGATGGCCGTTGCCAAGACCTATGCACACCGCCGAAAGGTAGTAGGCAATCGGGTGTGGCACCGCCACAAAGAGGATGAAGCCGACGAGCGAGAGGCACATGCCCTCGGCGGCAACGTGGGTGAGCTTGCCGTCGCGCAGCGCCTTGCGTCCCTGCAGGCGCGAGAGGAACAATCCGCAGGAGAGAATGGCGAAATAGGTGCCCGTGCCGCCCGTTATGCCAAGCGTCTCCTTGCTGTAGATGGCGAGATAGTTGCTCAGCGTGCCCCAGCAGAAGCCAAACATGGCGATGTTGATCGCGAGGAGCCATGCCCGCGTCAGGAAGAAGCGGTCGAGCGAGATCTTGCTCTTGTTCTTCACGATCTCCTTCTCCGGCAAGCGCAACGTGCCGGCTATCGCCACCGACATCCCCGCCACGGCGAGGGCGACCCAGAACAGCGCGGCATAGCTGCCCATGGCATCGTGGAGCCAGATGCCCACGGAGGGTGCTATGGCCATGGCGAAATTGTTGCTCAATCCATAGAGCCCAATGCCCTCGTTGCGCCGCGAGGCTGGCAGCACGTCGATGGCGCAGGTGCTGTTGGCCACCGTCACCGCGCCGAAAGGCGCGCCGTGAAGCGTGCGGCAGATGGCGAACATCAGTATGGTGCCGGCTGCGATATAGCCGGCGAAGCACACGAAGAACGCCGTAAGACAAACCATGAGCACCTTCTTGCGCGAGAAGCTATCGACGACATATCCGCAAAATGGGCGCACGATGAGCGCCGCCACGGTGTAGCCGCTCAGCACGATGCCTATCACGTCTTTCGTGGCACCGAACTCCTCGCTGAGGTAAAGCGGCAGCAGTGGGGTTAGCAAGTAAAAGGCGAAATAGAGCAGGAAGTTTGTCGTCATCACCTTGATATAGTTGGCGTTCCAAAGCCGTTCGGTCGGATATGTGTTGGGTTGTGTCATACTTTGTGATTATAGAAACGCGGAGAACGGCCACGCGCTTGCCAACGCGTAGTCGCCCTCCGCACAATGTGCTGTTCATGATTTGCGTGCCTCCTGGCGTACACGGGAGCGTCCACAGGTGGCAAGGCATGACTGCTTCTCGCGGCTACTACAGCCTCGCCTTCAGCAGTTCCGGCAAGATGCGCGTCTCGTCTGCCACGGGAACGCCCGCAGCCTCCAGCGCCTTTATCTTGCCCTCGGCTGAGCCTGAGCCGCCAGAGATGATGGCGCCGGCGTGGCCCATCTGCTTGCCCGGAGGCGCCTGACGGCCGGAGATGAACACCGCCACCGGCTTGGTGACGTGCTCCTTGATGTATTGTGCCGCGCGCTCCTCGGCGTCGCCGCCTATCTCGCCGATCATGGCGATGGAGTCGGTCTCGGGGTCGTCTTGGAACATCTGCAGCATGTCCTCAAAGTAGAGGCCCACCACGGGGTCACCGCCAACGCCCACTGCCGTGGAGATGCCAAGGCCGCTCTCCACGAGGTCGTAGACCACCTCGTAGGTCAGCGTGCCGCTGCGCGAGATCACGCCGGTGTGGCCCTGCTTGAACACGCCCGTGGGCATGATGCCGACCATCGACTTGCCCGGGGAGATGAGGCCGGGACAGTTGGGGCCGATGACCTTCACGCCCTTCACGCGGGCGTAGTTTTGCGCCGCCACGGCATCGAGCACCGGCACGCCCTCGGTGATGCACACCACGAGCTTCACGCCGCCGTCGATGGCCTCAAGCATGGCGTCCTTTGCAAACGGGGCGGGAACGAATATTATTGACGTGTTGGCGCCAGTGGCGGCCACGGCTTCCTTCACGGTGTTGAACACCGGAATGCCGTCAACCTCTTGGCCTCCCTTGCCGGGCGACGTGCCGCCAACCACATTGGTGCCATACTCTTTCATCTTGGCAGCGTGGAAACTGCCGTCACGCCCGGTGATGCCCTGGACTATGACCTTTGTATTGTTGTCTATAAGTACGCTCATTGTCTTGATTAATTAGCTTCGTTGATTAGCTTGAATAATTCTTTATTGATGTCTTGCCCGACTCCCCGCGTCACCTGGCGTTGGAGATCTCCACGGCCTTGTGTCCGGCTTCTGCCATCGACGTGGCGACATTGAAGTGGGTTCCCTTGAGAATCTCGCGGCCCGCAGCCTCGTTGGTTCCCGTCAGGCGGATGACGATAGGTATGTTGGTGTCCACCACCTTCAGCGCCTCAAGCAAGCCTTTCGCCACGTCGTCGCAACGTGTGATGCCGCCGAAGATATTGATAAGGATGGTATTGACGTGCTTGTCGGAGATAAGGAGCTTCATGGCCTCCACTATCTTCTCGGGGTTGGATGAGCCGCCGATGTCGAGGAAGTTGGCTGGCTCGCCGCCGTAGAGCTTTATCATGTCCATCGTCGCCATGGCGAGTCCGGCTCCGTTGACCATGCAACCGATCTTGCCGCCGAGGTTCACGTAGCTGAAGCCGTGCTCCTTTGCCCACTGCTCCTTCTTCTCGTCCTCGTCGGGCTCAAAGCACTCCTTCACGTCCTCGTGGCGGAAGAGGGCGTTGTCGTCGAACGTCATCTTGGCGTCGATGGCCTTCAGCGTGCCGTCCTTGAGCATGACGAGCGGGTTGATCTCCACGAGCGACGCGTCCTTCTCCACAAAGAGCTTGTAGAGGGCCTTGAAGATCTTGGCGGCCTGCCTCACCTGCGCCTTGTCGTCGAAGAGCTTCCACGCAGCCTCATTGGCCTTGAAGTCGGCCATGCCTATCGTCGGGTCGATGATGATCTTCTCTATCTTCTCGGGTGTCTCGTGCGCCACCTGCTCAATGTCCATGCCGCCTGAGCGCGACAGCATCATCATTGGGCATTTCGACTTGCGGTCCACGAGTATTGACACATAATATTCCGCGGCGATGTCCACCGCCTCGGATACGAGCACCCTGTCCACGGTATAACCTTTTATCTGCATGCCGAGAATGGCGTTGGCCTTCTCGCGTATGTCTCCCTCGCTTGAGCCGAGCTTCACGCCGCCAGCCTTGCCGCGGCCACCGGTGTGCACCTGTGCCTTCACCACTGCCTTGCCACCGCCTAAGGCGCGGTAAGCCTCCACGGCCTCGTCGGCAGTACGGCAGAGGTAATGCCGGTCTACGGGCACGCCATACTTCTCGAAGAAGCCCTTGGCTTGATATTCGTGTACTTTCATGTGTTTAAGTTTATGAGTTTAAGATTTATTCGTGTGTTTTTACCATTTGTCCGTGCGGAACGGGAAGAGCGGAAGGTCGTTGTTGCCGCGCAGATTGCCCACTTGGAAGTTGCGGAAGCAATAGCGCACAGCCACCGGCGCCTTCACCTCCGAACTGCAAACATATACGCTGTTGTTTCTCGCGTCGGAGCTGAAGAAGAGCCCCGCCTTGGCCTTGTGGAACACCTTGTCGGCGCCTGCCACCTCGAAGCCTTCTATGCCCGACCATGGCGATATGCCGCCATAGGTGTTTGCAAGGCGCACGTAGCAGGTGTCGCCCTGCACGGTCATGCTCTCATATCGTGGGCTCTCGGCGCGCAGGCCAGCCATGCCGTAAGTCTTGTTGAGCGCGAGCCATCCGAGGCGGTCGCCCACTGGCTTCTTGTTGCTTGGGTGAATCTGGTTCGCCTCCCACGTGTAGGCGAGGTCGTTGGCGCATATCAGCCCGCTGTTGGGGATGATTTGGGCAGCCCGCACCTGTTGCTCCTCAAGGAGCGCGCGCTGCGTGCCGTCGGGGTCGCCACCGTCGGCGTAGGGCACGAGCTGCACGAAATAGAACGGGATGTCACCCTTGCCGAAGTCGCGACGCCACTGGCCCACGAGCAGGGCGAGGCGGTCGGAATACTGGTTGCCGGGCGCGCCGACGTTGGAGCAGCCTTGATAGAAGATGATGCCCTTGACTGTATATGGGAGAATTGGGTGGAAGGTGCCGTTGCCCCAAAGCAAGGGCATGATCCAGTCTTGCGTGTATTTCCTGGTCATCTCCACGGAGTCGGTGGTCTCGTCGGTGTGTGCTCGCAAGTTGTCCTCGTCGAGCCAGCTCTCGACCCTTGAGCCGCCCTTGTTGGCAAGCACGAGGCCGACAGGCACGCCAAGCGCCTGGCGCAGCTGCCGCGCGAAAAAATAGCCCACGGCTGAGCACTCCGCCACGTTGGCGATGTCGGCGGCAGCCCAATGGCACGGCGTGTCGTCGAGCGGCGCGACGCTCTTCCGCGATGGAATCTTGACGTAGCGTATCGCATCGAAGCGCGGCGCCTCAGCCACCACGTCGTTGTAGTCTTTCAACGGGCAGTTGTCGAAACCCGTGAGCGGAAACTCCATGTTGCTCTGTCCGGCGCACACCCACACCTCGCCAATGAGCACGTCGCTCAGGGTCACCTTTGAGCCCTTGCCCTCGGCGAAAGCTATGGTTTGCGGGGCGAGCGAGGCGGCAGGCGTGGGCACCGCCACTTGCCACTTGCCGTCTTGCCGCGCCTTGGCGATGTATGGCTTGCCGCTCTTCCACGATGGCTTCACTGTGACGGTGGAGCCTGGCGTGGCCCATCCCCACAGCCTTGCGGAGTCTTGCTGTTGAAGCACCATGCCATCGCTGAGCACGTGAGGCAAGCGAATTGTCGCCCTCGACGCGGCGCATGCCAAAAGGGCAACAATGAATATGGATAGTTTTCTCATGGTTTAAGTCTTTTATATCACCCCCCTAAGGGGTTAATCGCAGGCTACGTCGTGGCAAAGTTAGACAAAAATAAACAAAAACGTTGGTTTTTCTTTGGTTGTTTTATATAAAAAGTATAACTTTGCACCACATTTAGGAAAAACGCATGCTTGCCATGCCTTCCGAGGATGTAAATGATTGTCGTATGGTGTAATGGTAGCACAACAGGTTTTGGTTCTGTTTGTCGTGGTTCGAATCCGCGTACGACAACCCAACGAAAGGCCAATCGCTTATATTTCAAGCGGTTGGCCTTTTCGTTTATGCTGATGGGTTGCCTCTGTGTCACCACACGTTGCCCCCGTCCATCATCAACGTTCTGTCCCGCTCGTCTTGCCACGTGCCTCTTGCCGCAGCCTTGTCGAGGCCAGCCAAGCCAAGCAAGACATGTTGGCGGGGCAACCCAAGCAATGTCCTTGATTTGATCTATGAGAGTCCACTAAAAGTTGAGATTTAAATCCGCGTTGATTCGGGTGGATATGGGGTTGTCGACAAAGCCACAGTAGATTGCGCCGCAAAGGCAACGCGACCACGCCGTAAGGGCAACGCGATTGCGGCGCAAAGACCACGCGCCTGCGCCGCAATGGCAAACGAGGGAGCATGGTGCGATTCCTTCAAATCCTTAGACGCAAGAATACCCTCGTCGAATTCATACACTTGGACTATTGGCGAGCCTTTTTCTTCGAATTTGGTTCGTCTTACAGCCATTTCTATTGCTTGTTGTTTTATGTCTGTAAGATAGAATCCCCTTCCAAAGTCTTTGTTTGGCTTGCATCTTGTGAAATCTATCTCAGAGAAATCAACATTCGTTCCATGATATAGTTTCATCAGATGGCTCCTCCATGTCTTCTGCTAATGATCTGCATATCGTCGAGTGCGTCTTCCAGGGACAATGTATGCTCTGCTGCATAACAATCATTGAGGAAGTCAAGTGCTTTATGCTTCTTGAGATAATTGTATGATATGTAGGAAGGCATACCGAATTTATGCCCGAATTCTACGATGCACATGTTTATATACCTTATTTTATCCATATTCTTCCTCCATTTATTAAGAACATGCTATAAAGTTACGCCCTTTCCCCATAATATCCAAACTTTTAGGTGAGAATGTGCTCCGATCCCAAATCTTTTCTGCATTTTAGTAAGAGAGTAAAGGTACCCGCCCTCTTGCACTGCCCCGAAGCGGCGCAGCTCAAAAAGAAGGGCGAAGGTCAGATCAGGCTTTGTTTGTCCCCTCTTTTGTGATAAACCAAATCGGCTTTAAAGGGCAGAGCGGGGTGGTTGCCACCATTCCATCCGGAAGTAGATACAAGAGTCATCCGGGGCTGAGCAATGGCAGGAAAAGCCTTTATGGAAATAGCCGAAAATGGATGGATGGAGAATGCAGGTTGAGGCTAACGGAGAGGGTTAGAGGATTAGGCAATGCTCATGCCGAGCATACTACGAAAACCGCCGTGGCAGACGCTTCTGCCACGGCGGTTTTTTCATCGACACTCATGGATATCAGGCTTATGACTTCTTTGACACCCATGAATGCCAGGCTTAAACAAAGAGTATATTAGGTATGATGTGCATTGGGATCACTCTACCATTATCTGTACCCTGCGGCACTTCGGGTCTGGGCAGCCATTGCTGTCGCCCACGGCCTTTTCGAGCTTGATGTCGTAGTCGGTCACGCCGCGCTTCTTGAGGAATGTCACGACATTGTTGAGCCTTCCCTCGCTGAGCTTTTGGTTCTTCGGCGACGTTCCGTCGGACGAAGCCTCGCCAATGATGGTGAGCTTATACTCGCCCATAGCCTTTATCTGGCTGATGAAGTCGTTGAGCCTCAGCTTCTCTTGCTCGGTGATCTTGGTCTTGCCCACGTTGAAGTAGACCTCGTGGCCGGCAACCTTCTCCTTCGCGTTCTGGCAGTCCTCCACGAGGGCCTTCAGGTCGGCGTTGTCTTGCTGGCTCTTGTCGAGCTGCGAGCGCAGGTTGTCGTTCTCGCCACGGCTGTCTGCGAGTTGCTTCTCGTAGTTGTCCTTCATTGCCTCCTGGTCGGCGAGTGCCTGGAGCAGGCGCGCCTTGTTGGTCGGCATGCGCTTGCCCACGAAGTTGTAGCGCAAGAGTATTCCTCCGCTGGCTATGCCCTTGGGCGTGAGCTCGCGGTCGAGCGGCAAGTACTTGTACTGCCCAGCCAAGCCCAATGTCCAGCGTGGCGTGATGTCAAACTCCAGCGACAGCGAGACGGGAACGTAGAGTGCGTTTACCTGACGCTTCTCCACGTTGGTCTTCAAGTAGTTGTGGCTGTACACGTTGTAGTAGGCATCGCCCTTTGCCTCAGCCAGCTCGCTGTACGAGGTCGTGGCGGAGTGGCGGCTCCATCCGTGGAGATAGCCCACGCCGGTGCCGATCCAGAGGTTGAACCACTGCGCCTTGCGGTTGTGCCACAGCTCCATGAAGTTGAAGTCGACGTTGACATCCGCCATGGCATAGTGCATGTTGTAGCGGTTCTGCAGCAGGTCGATCTTTGTCTCCAGCGTGGTGTTGTACGTCTTCTTCGTTGTCGGGTCGGTGATGACGAATCCGTCTTTCTTCTCCGTCCTCGACGCGACGTACTTGCCCGTGGCCTTGAGCATGGTGTACTCAAGGTTCAGGCCCACTCTCACCCACGGTTTTATGTTGTAGTCCAGCCCCAATGCGGCATCGGGCGACACGGGGCGGCGCGAGTCGTTCACGCTTGCTCCCCGCATGCCATGATAGAAGCTCGCTCCCCCTTGGGCGTATACGGACCAGGTGTGGGTGCGCACCGTATCATTGTAGGTCTGGGCATTGAGGCCCGCCACGGTGAGTGAGGCCATGGCGGTGGCCATCATGTATTTCAGATATTTCATTACGGTTCCATTTGTTAAAATAATTGGGTTCAGCGACGGCGATGCGTCGCGGTCTCGGTAAGTGGTGGCGTAAGCCTGCCGTTACTTCGTGGTGATGCTCACGTAGATGTTCTCCATCAACTTTCCGTCCGAGACGTAAGTCACCGTGAATGTCTCGCTTTCGTTGGTGGCGTTCCTTGAATGGCTTCCCAGGACGTCGGTATAGGAATATCCCACCTTGTACTTGACCAAGCCTACCCAGTCTTTCTTGTTGCCGCTCACTGTGAACTTGTAACCCGTCAGGCCGCCTTTCATCTTCACGATCTCGTAGACCTTGTCGGTGGTCTCAATGCCTGACACTGTGCCATAGTTGACGGCGTAGAGGGCTTCCTTGTCGCTTGCTATGATAGAGACGAGGCCGCGTTGCGCGTGGCTGGCGTTGTCGATGGTCACGGTAAGAGTAGGCTCAACGATCCTTGCCTTAGCCTGCGCGCTGGTGTAGAGCTCAGAGGTCTTGTCGGAAGACACGAGGTCCCACGCGGCTGCTGTCATGTAGAGCTTGCCCGAGGCTGTGTAGATGCCCTTGGTGGCGAGTTGCGAGTTGAGGTTCTCGAGGATCTTCTTCAGCACCTCTGTTGTCTCCTTCTCGGCGTCAGTGAGCTTGCCGAGGCTGGCGTTGATGTCGGCGAGCCTTGTCGACAGTATGCCCTGATACTTGAGCAAGAGCGCGAGCTGTGCGTTCGTGCTGACGTTGAGCAAGTCGATGCTTGCAGAGATCACCTTGCCGTTCTTGTCGATGGCGATCTTGAGCTTCTCGCCCTGCGTGTTGATGGCTGTCACAAGCTTGCCTCCGGTGTTTGTCACGGTCTGGTTCACTGACACGAATCCATCGCCGATGGTCTTGTTGATGTTGTCGAGTCCGGTCTTCATGTCGCTCATGCCAGATGCGAGGGTGCCGTCGAGCTTGGTTATAGCCTGGGTCTGCAGCTCCACCTTGCCTGTGAGCGCATTGATGCTGCCCTTCACGTCGGCGAGTCCATATGACACGGTCTTGTTGAGAGCATCAATCTTATCGGTGAGCGCCTTGTTGTTGTCCTTGAGAGTATTGATGAGGGCGGACACTGAGCCTATGATACTAGTCGACAAAAGCTTGCCGTTGCTATCCATGTGAGCCGCGAGGAGCTCGCCCTGCGTGTTGATTGCGGTCACGATGGCGTTGCCCTGCTCGTCTATCGACTGCTTCAGGGCTGTGAAGCCCTTGGTCAGCGAGGCGTCTATGGTGGCGAGGCTTGTCTGCATGTTCTTGTCCATCAAGGTGATGGCGCCGGTATTCTTGTCTATGCTGACATACACCTCCATGAGGCCTGCCTTGACGGTGGCGTCGAGTGCTGCGATGCGCTCCTCCAGGCTCTTGGTCTGGTCGTTGATGGCCTTCACGAGGGCGTTGCTCGACTCAAGTATCTGCGTTGAGATGAGCTTGCCCGTGCTCTCAATCTGCAGGCACAGCATGTCGCCGTTCTGGTTCATGGCATAGACGATGGCCCTGCCCTGGGCGTCCACCTGGTCGCTGACGGTCTTGAAGCCGTCGAAGATGCTTGCGTTGATGTTGGTGAGGCCCTGCTGGGTGTTCTGGTCCAGCACCTGTATTGCGCCCGTGTTCTCATCTATAGCCACCTTTATGTCGGCGAGGTTCTTCTCAAGCAGGGTGTTGAGGGCGCTGAAGCGCTCCTGCAATGTCTTATTAAGGTTGTTCACCGCTTCCACGAGGGAAGAATAGTCGTTGATAAACGTGTTGCCGCCGTAGTCGACGTTTGGTTCCAAGACCTCGGTGCATGCCGAGAGGCTCAAGGCAGCAGCGACAAACAGCACCGGATAGATTTTCTTTCTCATAAGATAGTCGTTTTTAAGCTCCTTTTCGCTTGTCCCCCTTGCGGGTGATCGCGGGTATGAAGCATGGTTAATAATATGCGTTTGTTAACGCGTTTTCATCTAAGTGCAAAGTTATGATAAAATCGGATACGTGGGCGTGATTGAGGGGTTTTTCTTGTGAACGGGCGTTTTTTGTTGTGAACCTCCGTCGTTTTATGTGAACGTGAGTGCGAAAACGGCTATGTGTTGCCGTTGGAGTCGGTCAAATAGGTCTCTATGACGGTATAGTCGAAGTCGGTGAGGCGCTTTCTGGCGTTCGACAGAGCCCACCGGTTTTTGAAGCCGCACATCTCCGCCGCCATGTCCTGGCTCAAGCTTGCCGGCGGCGACTGCGTGAGCGCCTCGTAGTGGCGCACGCGGAAGGCGTTGACCAGCCTGTAGAAGCCCACGCAGGTGATGAACGTGCCGGCGAGGGTGTGTTTCGACTTCACCACGTCGTGTATCACGTCGACGCGCTTCAGGCTCGGCTCCAGGTAGCGGCGGCTCACGATGGCGAGCACCTCGGCCTTCACCGCCTCCCACTCCTTGGCGTCCACGCCGTCGGGGCACTCCTCCACGCCGTCGTCGGCGCAAGGCTCCGCCGCCTCAGCCTCGTCCACGATGCCGTCGTCCTGGACGGCTGGCTGCGCTCCGCAGCTCTTCAGGCTCTCTTTGCACGCCTTGTCCATGCGCTCCAGCTCGCTTGCCACCATGGGCGAGGAGAGCGACTTGTTGGGTTGCAATATCTGGCAAAGAAAGGCAAGCATGAAGAGCGTCATGACGATGTTCATAGCCATGTAGACCCACCGGCTGTCGGAGAGGAACACCGCCCACATGACGGCGAACCCCACGGCTGGCACCCGGAGCACGCGCCTGGCGAAGCCATAGGAGAAGTCTTCGTCGTTGGAGTAGTTTTGCTCGTCATACCAGTTGAGCCTACGCGAGAGCAACCAGCACTCGCGCATGAAGCCGAACGAGAGAGCCAGGCTCAGCGCGCCCATCAGGTACTCCAATTCCTTGTGGTAACGCACAAGCACGTCGCCACGTCCCGACACCAGGGCGACGAACATCGCCACGAGCAGGAGGAAGGGCAGGAAGAAGGCGGAATAGGGGTCGTGCAAGTCGACGAAGTGGCTGCTCTTGCCGGGCGGCAGCGCCTTGAGCATGCGGAAATAGCGGAAAAAGAGCACCGCGAAGCAGATGGGGTAATAGACGATGCAGAAGATTCTCACGTAGAGCCACGTTGCCGGATCGGACGGACACAGCACGTAGGGCAGCTGCAACGACACGAAGAAGTAGAAGAACGCCACATGGCGGCGGGCTGGATAGAAGAAGTCGCCGTGGCTGGCGTAGGGCTGGCACATGTGGCACCATCGCACCACGGCACCGAACACGCCTATAAGTATATATGTGAAGCAAGCCAGGGAATAGTAAATCCAAGGACTTGCGTAGCAAGTTGACAATCCCATAAGCACAAAAAGCAAATCACTCCAGTATCATCGGCTAAAAGATACTGATATTTTGTTAAAACGAGGCGGTTTTTCCGAAGTTTTTTTATTTTTTTTCACGCAAGGCGAGCTTGTCTTTCGGGCTTCGCGGTCGCGGCGGCATCGCATCGCCCCCGCGCCGCAACCGCGCCCGCCCCACGGCGCAATCGCGACGGCCTTGCGGCGCAAAGCCGACGGCAGGGAAAAAGCGGCGGCTGAATGTTGGTTTATGATGCGGAATCGTTGGTTTATAATATAGAAATGTATAACTTTGCGCCGGATACGCCTGCCATGGCGCATCGAGCAAGACATTCAACAAAGAACTATCGACATGAACTATTTTATTATCGTCAACGGCGCGCAGCAAGGTCCTTACACCATTGAGGAGCTGCGCCAACGCCACATCGACGCCTCCACGCTCGTTTGGGCTGAGGGCATGGAACAATGGACTCCGGCATGGCAAGTGGAAGAGCTGAGGACGCTCTTCTACGATAGCACCGACAATGGCGCCGGCGCCACCACTACCCCACCGCCCATGCCTGGCACTGCCAACGCGGCGGGCAATGCGACCACCAACGCGGATGGCACCACGGCTGGCACCACCCAATATGCCCAATATGCCCAAGGCGGCACGCAAGGCACCGCGCCCAATGCCCAAGGGGCGCAGCCAGCAAAGAAGCCGATGAAGGTGTGGACATGGATTGGCGCGGCAGTGGTGGCGCTGCTCCTGGCAATGGCTGTGAGCAACCCGTCGAGAGACGAGCACATGCAGGTGGTGAAGGAAAACATCACCAGCGGCGTGGAAAAGGGCCTCAGCCAGAGCTATGGCGACAGCGACAACCCGTTCAAGGCGTTCGGCACGGCCATGGTGAAGGCGTTCGCCACGCCTTTCGTCAACAGCGCCATCGACAACATGCTGCAATACCACAACTACTTGTTCTGGTCCACGACAACCATTGACCTGCCCGACTCCATCTCCAAGCAGAAGACCGTGCGCACGTCGCTCGGCATCTTCGGCAAGGTGTTCACCTCCGACGAGGACGACATTGCCAAGGCGATATCCAAGGCCATGAACGCGGACGGCAGCACGTCGACCCAATCTTCCGACGAGGACGACGTTGACGATAGCGACGCCAACACCGACGGCTCATCGGCGACCGACAACGACGACGACTTTGCCACGCAGGTGTCCGACAGCGTGGTGTCGATAGGCACCAAGATGGGCAAGAGCGTAGCAAAGAAAGTGAGTCACGAGGTGAGCCGCGAGCTGAAGAAGGAGATCCGCCAAAACACCGACAGCTCCACGGCAAGCGGCCTTGGCAAGATCATCGATGCCGTGGAGAGTTTCATCAAGGGCCTCTGAGCCAAAGGCATAGCGCAGGCTAAGGGTCCATAGGCTCGTCGTCGTCGAGCTGCAGGCAGGTCTCGTTGACCGTGAACTCTGCCAGGAAGTCGTTCTTGCGCTTGGTGATGTTCACCGGCATGAAGCCCAGCTCCTTTCTCAGTCGGTCGGCAAACCCCTTGCCGACCACATAGTCGATGTGCGACTTGCTGCCGACGACCAGCGCTGGCCTGTCGAGCGGGAAGCCGTGGCGCGTCATGATGCGGCCCGCGTTGCGCAGGTTCGTGGTGGTGTGGCGCGCGTGCGGCTCCATGATGACCGCGCTGTCGGGCACCTGGCACACGTCGACGAGGTATCGCTTCATCTCCTCCGCCTCGCAGTAGGGCGTGCCGTGAGGATGCGCCTTGCCGCCCGACGGTATGATGTATGGCACCAGCCCCGCCTTCCAGCATTGCGCCGCAAGCTCGGCGCGCATGAGGCTCTCGGCGGTGACGTGCTCTGTGCGGGTCTCGGGACCCACGCCCAAGACCACGATGGCGGTGTAGGGATACGACTTCCAGAGCGTCTCGTCCATCGAATGACAAGCGGCGTAGTTATCGCCCTCCGACAGCGGCTCGTAGTCGGCTGCCTGCAGGCGGTAGCTGGCGGCAAGGAGCAGCTTGGCAAACCGCATGGGTATCGACGCGAAGATGGCGCCTTGGCCGCTGCCCATGAGCGCGCCGCCAGCTGCCAAGGGCAATATCTCTTTCAGGAAACGGGAGCCGCCGACGTCGAGGCTCACCGAGTCGATAAGCGGATAGTTTGGCTTCGCCCCGTTGCCGTAGACGTCGATGGCATGGTTGATGGACTTGGCGTCGTGCATCCACATGCGCTTCGCCACGCCGCCCGCCTCGGCGCAGGTCACGAGATAGCAGCCTGTGGCACGAATGGAATCGTCGACAAAAGAGCGAAAACTTCTGTCGTGGTCATACAAGTGCTGCAGCCTCTCGCCTACCTTTTCCACTGTCTCATCAGAGAGCATCAAGTCTCTCGCCCTCAGCTCGCCGTAGCGCGTCTCTTCCAGGAGGCGGCGCTGCTCGCTGGCGAGGCGCGCCATCTGCTGGTCCTTGTTTATCAGCGCCCTCATGCGCGGGTTGCGGTCGAGCATGAAGCAGAAATACCAGTTCTTGCTCATCACGTCGTCGGGCTCGACGGGCGTCAGGAAGTGCCGCTTCTGCGCCATGGCTTGCATGGACAGAAGCATCATAAGGGATAACAACAGCTTTCTCATATCTTCTTAATAGCCTTTGTTTTGGTACATCTTCTCCGGGTTGAGCTTCCACTCGTCGTAGGGTATCGGGAAGTAGATGTCTTTCTCGCCGAAGTTGCTGAGGTTGGAGATGCCATAGTCGGCTGAGTTCTTGCCGTGCATATACTCCACCAGGTCTGCCGTGCTGAAGAAGCGCAACAGGTCGTACCACCTCTGGTTCTCGAACGCCAGTTCTGAGCGGCGCTCGTGCAGGATCGCCCTCATCAGGCTTGGGCAGACCGCCTTGTAGGAAGCGTCGGCCTTCACGTCGGCGTAGGCTTTCAGTCCGGCGCGCTGCCTCACCTCGTCGAGCCACTTCACCGCCTCAGCCTCGTTGCCCAAGCGCGCGTTGACCTCCGCCAGCATGAGGTAGACGTCGGCGTAGCGCAGGATGATCCAGTCGTTGCCGCCATAGCCCAACGTGCCCGCCTCGTCGCTCGTGTCGCGAAACTTGGTGATGAACCAAGCGTTGGCGGCGGGGTTGCTGCAATATTTCACCGACCACGCCTTGCGTATGTCGCCTTCCTCGTATTCCTTCACAAGGTCGGGGTTCACGAATGTCCCCATTCCCTTGCTTGCTACTTGCGAGTTGATGGTCTCGCCCTTCGACTGGTTGTTGGCCGCTATGGACGAGTGGTAGTCCTTGTCGCCCTGCTTGTAGACTATCTGGAAGATTATCTCCGGGCAGGTAGACTTCTTGCCGACGTCGAACACGTCGGCGTAGGGAATGTCGGCAAGCGAGGCAAACTCCCTCATCTCATAGCACTGGGTCAGGTACTTCTTGGCATTGTCGAGATATGTGGCCTTGTTTCCGTCGTCGAGCACTGCCGCCATGGTGAGGTAGACCTTGCCGAGCAGTGCCGTGATGGATGCCTTGTCGGCGCGTCCGCGGTTGCCAGCCGACTGGCGGTCGGGCAGAGAGCTGCCCAGGGCGTCCTCAAGGTCCTTGGCTATCTGGGCGTAGACCTGTTCCTTTGGCGACCTGAAGGTGTTGGCGGTGATATCGCTCTTGGTTGACGAGTAGGTGGTCACGAGCGGCGCGTCGCCCCACTTGCGCACGATGTCGAAATAGGCGAGGGCGCGCAGAAACTTCGCCTGCGCCAGCTGGTTGGCACGCGTGGTCTCGTCGGTGCTCACCTCGTTGGCACCCTTGATGGTGAAGTTGCAGTCGTTGACCGTGGCGTAGAGCCCCGTCCAGTATTTCTTGAGATAGGTGTTGCTGGGCAAGATGGAGAAGTCGGTAAACTGGAATGGCTCGCCCGATGCCGACTGGTTGTCGAGGCGGCCGGTGTTGTCGGAACGCTCCTCGGTGAACATCGTGCTCGACTCGCCCATGCAATAGCTGCTGCGCAGCGAGAGGTAGGCGCCATTCAACGCCTTGTCCACGTCGTTGGAACTCTGGAAGTAGGAGTCGACGGGCACCTTGTTTGGATTCTTCTCGTCGAGGAAATCGCTGCACGACGGCATAAGGAACAAGACCGCCGAGGCAAGTAACAGTATGTTTTTCTTCATTGTTGTATTCTGCTTGTTTGTGTGTTATGTTAGAACATCAGCTGCACGCCAAAGTTGAACGCCCTGACCAAGGGATATTTGCCATAGTCGACGCCTGGCGTGAGGTTGGAGCCGTTGTTGTAGTCCACCTCAGGGTTGTAGCCCCTGTAGTTGGTGATGGTGAAGAGGTTGTCGGCTGCCACATAGAGGCGCAGCTTGCTTATCACGTTGTTTGTCGCCCTCGCGATGGAAGGCACGGAGAAGCCCACGGTCAGGTTGGTGCACCTGAAGAACGAGCCGCTCTGCAGGTAGAAGGTGGAAAGGCGCGTGCTGTTGCTCTGCGTGCCGCCACGTGAGGCGCTGTAGATCCATCCGTTGCCTGGGTTGTCCTCGCTCCTGTAGCGGTTGTCGACGATGGCATACTGGTTGCCGGAGCCTTCCATGTTGAAGAGATAGTAGTCTTGGCCGTCGAGCACCTTGTTGCCATAGCTGCCGTTGAACGACGCGGAGAAGTCGAACGCCTTGTAGTCGCCGCTGATGTTGAAGCCATAGGTGAACTTTGGGTGCGGGTTGCCGATGATGGTCTTGTCGTTGTCGTCTACCACGCCGTCGCCGTTGGTGTCCTCGAAATAGATGTCGCCGGGCTGCAGGGGCAGGCTCTGCGACAGCGAGCGCGCGGGACCCTTTATCTTATAGCCTGCTGGGAAGGAGTGGGTCGTGGAGTCGTAGTGCTTGTTGTCTTCCTCGATGTTGGCCATGTCTGCCTGCCTCACCATGCCCGCCACCTTGAAACCGTAGAACATGCCCACGGGCTGGCCTATCATCGTGATGTGGGTCTTGTATGACCTTTCGGCGCCATTGACAATGAGCGTGTTGCCGCCATCGAGGTCGAGCACCTTGTTGCGGTTCACCGAGATGTTGCCGCTGAGGTTGAGGTGCAACCCCTCTTTCGCTATGACGCGACCGTCGACTTGCACGTCGATGCCGCAGTTGCGTATCTTGGAGTTGGGCAGGTTTGTCAGGATGGAGTTGGCACCGCCAATGGCAGAGATTGGTTGCTCGAAGAGCAAGTCTCTCGTATAGCTAAGGTAATAGTTGGCGGAGATGGCGAGGCGGTTGTTGAAGAGCGAGAGGTCGGCGCCCCAGTTGAATTGCGAGGTCGACTCCCAGCCTATAGTGTTGTCTTTCACGCCACCGGGCTCAACGCCCGAATAGACGGTGCCGTTGCCGAAGATGGCTCCCTTGGGCGAGCTCATGACCGCCTCGTAGTTGTAGTTGCCGATGTTGTTGTTGCCGCTCTTACCCCAGCTCGCGCGCAGCTTCAAGGTCGACTTGTTGCCGAACATCGAGTTGTAGAAAGGCTCATTGGACACCGTCCACGCCAACGACACCGACGGGAAATAGCCCCAGCGGTTTTTCGGGCCGAAGAGGGAGGAGCCGTCGCCACGGAAAGAGGCGGTGAGATAATAGGTGTTGCGGTAGTTGTAGTTGAGGCGGGCGAAATACGACAGCATGGTCCAGTTAGACTTCGAAGTGCCATAGAGCGAGATGTCGCTTGGGTCGGCCCCGTGCGCCGTGATCTCCGTGATGTGGTCGTCTTCATACCCCGTGCCCTTGGCGCCAAGGATGTCGTACTCGTGCTTCTGGAGCGAAAAACCCGCCACGCCGCTGAAGTTGTGCACGCCCGACCACGAGTGGTTGTAGTTGGCTGTGAACTCGCCCAGGTAGTCGTTGGTGTGCGCGCTCGTGGAGATGTCGTAGGCAGCGGCTTGCGCCTGTGGCGTCCCGGGCTGGTAGGCGCCCGACGAGAGGCTCGTGGGGCGATAGTACTCATACTTCTCATAATACGTGTACATGCCCAAGTTGGCTTTCAATATGAAGTCCTTCAGCGGCTCATAAGCCACGTTGAAGTTGTAAGTGTTGCGGTCGCCATTCCTCCTTATCTTCGTCTCCTCGGCAAGCGCCACGGGGTTCTCAATCTGCTGGAAGCCATACTGCGACGCGTAGGAGGTCATCTCTCCCTTGGAGAGGTTGCCATTGTCGTCGTAGCAACGGAAGATTGGAGCGTAGATCAACGCGCCAAGAATGGGTCCGTGGTCGAAGCGGCCCTCGTCTATCTCGTGGTTCCAGTTGGACACATGAGAGAAGTTGGCGCCCACGGTGAACCTGTCGGTGATCTTCGCGTCGATGTTGCCCCTGAAGTTGAGTCGGCGCTGCTCCGACGTGCGCACGATTCCGGCAAGGTCCATGAAGCTGCCGCTCAGGTCGTATCTCACCTTGTCGCTACCGCCATTGAGGGTGATGTGGTGGCGCTGCGAAATGGCAGTGCGGTAGAGCTCACCCTGCCAGTCGGTGTCGTATTGCGGCTCTATGACCTTCTGGTTGTCGAAGTCGTAGAGGAACTCGGGGATGTTGACCGCGCTGTTCGACGAGCCCAGTCGAGTGGCCCTCTGGGCGTTGGTGTCGCCCTTGTAGCTTTCGTCCCAGGCGATGCCCTTGCTCTGAAGCAAGCGCTTGTAGTAGTTGTTGCGACCGTCGACCACGAGGTTGGCAAACTGGCTGGCATTGAGCACCTTGACCTTGTGGGCAAGGCTGTTGACCCCGAGCTGGAAGTCGTAGCCCACCTTCGCCTTGCCGCTCTCGCCGCGCTTGGTCGTGATGATGACCACGCCGCCAGCGGCACGCGAACCGTAGATCGCCGCCGAAGCCGCGTCCTTGAGCACCTCTATCGAGGCGATGTCCTCGGGGTCGAGTAGCAAGTCGCCGCTGGAGGGGTATCCGTCTATGACATACAAGGGGTCCGAGCTCGCGTTGATGGAAGCCGTTCCGCGAACCCTTATCTTCGTGGAGTTGTAGGGAGCGCCGCTGACCTGCGAGATCTGCACGCCGGCTACTTTTCCCACAAGGCTCTCGCCGATGCTGTTGGTAGACGTGTTCAGCTCGCCTGCCTTGACGCTCGCCACGGCTCCCACGACATCGGTCTTGCGCATGCTCTGGTATCCCACCACGACCAGCTCCTGAAGTGAATGCTGGTCTTCCTGCAACGTTATGACCATCTTGCCCGCAGACCTTATCGTCTGTGTGGTGAAACCCACATACGACACTTGGATGTCGCTGCCTTTGCCTTCGAGTTTCAACGTGAAGCGGCCGTCGACATCTGTCACCGCGGCGTTGTGAGTGCCTTTCTCCACGACGCTCGCGCCTATGATTGGCTCGCCATGAACGTCTTTTACGACGCCTGTCACCTGACCAACGGCCACATTCTCCTCAATGGCCTTGGAGCCGTTGTCGCCTTCCGCCGAGACGGGCAACATTGGCATGCAAAGAGACAAGGCTGCCGCAAGAACAATCTTTTTTCGCATAAAATAAAGTGATTGATTAAAACTGCGGCAAAGTTACGAAGGCGACTTTTCAATGTTGTTAACAGAAAATTACAATGGCAATAATCCTATGCCATTGCCAAGACATCGAAAGGTTGGCGTTGAATCGTCGGGCAACAAAAAGCAGAAAGGGGGCGTGCCAAAACGTTTGGCACGCCCCCTTCTTTTATGGTTCTCTGTCGGTTCATGTGGGTGAGGCATCATCGTGACATTTCCCTCCGTTTGCCTTCGCGCCGCAATCGCATTGCCTTCGCGGTGCAACCGCATTGCCTTTACGCCGCAATCGCACTGTCCTCGCGCCGCCATCGCACAACGGGAAATCCATGTCGACAAACCATGCCCCACACGAATCAACATAGCCCCTTCTTTTATGGGCTATTCTTTTATAAAGACTTATGCCTTGCCCTGGTTGGCCACGGCAGCGGCCTTGGCTGCGATGGCAGCTGCGTCGCCGAGATAATAGTCGTTGACAAGGTTGAGGTCGTCGTCGAACTCGAATACGTAAGGAGTGGCTGTTGGGATGTTAAGGCCAGAGATGTCCTTGTCGGAAATGCCCTTGAGGTGCTTCACGATGCCGCGGAGCGAGTTGCCGTGAGCGGCCACGATGATGCTATCGACCTCCTTGAGCTTCGGGAAGATCTCGCACTCCCAGAAAGGCATCACGCGAGCGATGCAGTCCTTGAGGCTCTCTGTCTTGGGGAGATACTGTGTAGGCACCTTGGCATAGCGAGGATCAGCGAGAGCTGAGCCTGTGCCGTCGGCAGCGAGGTCGTGAGGAGCCACGTCGTAGCTGCGACGCCAGAGCAGCACCTGCTCGTCGCCATACTGCTGTGCGGTCTCCTTCTTGTTCAAGCCCTGGAGAGCGCCGTAGTGCTTCTCGTTAAGGCGCCATGTCTTAACCACGGGAATCCAGTCCTCGTCCATTGAGTCGAGCACGTTGTTCAGGGTCTTGACGGCACGCTTCAAGTAAGAAGTGTAGGCAATCTCGAAGTGGAAACCCTTCTCCTTCATGAGCTTGCCGGCATCGAGCGCCTCCTGCTTGCCCTTCTCGGTGAGGTCTACATTTGTCCAACCTGTGAAACGGTTCTCAAGATTCCACTGGCTCTCGCCGTGGCGGATTAAAACGATTCTTTTCATTTTCGTGTTATTGTTTGTATATAAAAGTATTTACTTGCTATCGGAGGTCGGAAGGTGAGTCACTATAAACGCAACCGTTGCTTGTTCATGCCGCAAAGATAATAAATCTTTTTCTATCCGTGATAACGCCTTGCCTATTTTTTTAAGCCTTTTATGATTTCGCTTTGTCAGCATGGCGCTTTTCTTGCGATTTTGCGTTATCTTTGCAGAAGATAAATAGCACACATATTATAATAACTTGAGAAGATGAAGATATTTTGCGTGGGAATGAACTATCCCGAACACAATAAAGAGTTGAAAGACACGTTATTGAAGACAGATAGCCCTGTGATATTCCTCAAGGCCGACTCCAGCCTTCAAAAGAATGGCAAGCCCTTTTTCATACCCGACGACATTGGGCGCGTCGACTATGAGGCGGAGCTCGTGGTGAGGGTGTGCAAGCTCGGCAAGACCGTGCCCACGCGCTTCGCACACCGCTATTACGACGCGGTGACGCTCGGCATCGACTTCACCGCCCGCGACTGGCAACGCAAGCTCTCGGAGAATGGCCAGCCGTGGGACATGGCGAAGAGCTTCGACGGAGCCGCCACCATCGGCGACTGGGTGCCAAAGGAATTGCTGCCCGACGTGCAACGGCTGCGCTTCCACCTCGACATCAATGGCACGACCGCGCAAGAGGGCTGCGCCTGCGAGATGTTGTGGAGCGTGGACGACATTGTGGCATACGTGAGCAAGTACTTCACCTTGAAGACAGGCGACATCATCTTCACGGGCACGCCCGCAGGAGTGGGCCCCGTGCACATCGGCGACCTGCTCGAAGGATGGGTCGAGGAGCGCAAGGTGCTGGAATGCAGGTGCAAGTAGAACCTTTTTTATTGTAAGACAAAGCAAAGTGGGAAGACAAGGCTTAGCGGGAAGACTAAGCTGAGTGGTAAAACAAGACTTGGCGGTAAGACATAGTGTAGAGTGATAAGACATAGCAGAGTGGCAAGACTTTTTCTTAGGGCAAGGCTCATCGGCCTGTTCCTGTTTCTTTTGCTGACGTGCGCGGCAGTTCCGGCTCACGCCCAGCGGTTCTTCAACCTCACCTCCGACCAGGTGAGCGTTGACAGCGTCATGCCATCGTTTGCCTATACCATGCCGCTGCCGACAAACTACGGCGACTCCCTCTACACCGCCACGATACTCTACCCCGAGTTTATCGACATGACGGCGCTCGACCTTGAGCGTTACCGCCAGCTCGGCGGCACGGAGCCGTTGGCGTTGCCCACGGTGACGCAAGGCGTGGTGACCGACCGCAAGCAGCCCATGCTGCGCATGAGCTTCTGCCCCATCGTGAAACGCGACGGCAAATACCAGTTTCTCGTGAGCTTCATGCTCAGGGTAGACAGCAAGAAGGCTAACGTAAAAGCTCTCAAGCAAGCCGGCGCGGACAATACCGGCATGAGCAATGCCAAGGCGACCGCCAAGGCGAACACGCGAAGCGCAAGCCACGCGCCGCAGGCCGGACGCTACGCCGACCACTCGGTGTTGGCAAGCGGCAAGTGGACTAAGATTCGCGTGCCGGCATCGGGCGTGTACGAGCTCACGAAGAGCCTCGTGAGCCGTGCCGGCTTCAGCGACTTGAGCCGCGTGCGCGTCTATGGATATGGCGGCAACCTGCAAGACGAAGTTCTCGACGGCACCAAGCTCGCCGCCACCGACGACCTGCACGAAGTAGCCACATGCACGGTGAACGGCAAGCGGCTTTTCTATGCCAAAGGCCCCGTGAGCTGGAGCGACAACAACACAAGCCAGCGCACCCGCAACCCCTATTCAGACTATGGCTATTATTTCTTGACGGAGGGCGACGCCGACACTGCCAGCGTAGACTCCGCCACATTCATCAGCTCCTTCTATCCCTCGCCCGACTTCTACCACAGCCTGCACGAGGAAGACGGCTACAGCTGGTATCCTGGCGGACGCAACCTCTTCGACCCAACCTCTGTGGCGGCAGGCAACAGCCAAACCGTGACGTTCGCGCATCCCGACGGCGCCACCACGGGCAAATTCACCGTGCGCCTGTCGGCTGGCACCAACACAACCACGCAAGTCAGCATTAACGGCAAGACGGTAGGCAAGCTCAGCGTGTCGATAGGAAGCCAATACGACCATGGCAACATGGCCAGTGGCACCTACTCCATGCCGGTGAGCGCGGCGAGAACCGACACCGTGACCCTCACGGTGCTATCGGGCGGCCCAATGCGACTCGACTACGTGTCGGCGGCATGGGACAAGCCTGCCGCGGCACCCGACCTCAAAGCCTCATTCCCCACGCCGCAGATAGTGGGCGCGGTGGCGAACCAAGACCTGCACGCCGACAAGGAGACCGACATGGTGATAATCATTCCCTCGTCGCGGAAGTTGCTCGCACAGGCAAAGCGGCTCGCGCAATTCCACGAGGAACACGACTCGCTCAGCGTGAGGATAGTGGCTGCCGACGAGCTTTACAACGAGTTCTCCAGCGGCACGCCAGACGCCAACGCCTACCGCAGATACGTCAAGATGCTGTATGATCGCGCGCAATCAGACAACGACGCGCCCAAATACCTCTTGCTCTTCGGCCCTTGCGTATGGGACAACCGCATGCTCACCACCGACTGCAAGAGCCTGAACGCCGACGACTTCCTCCTCGCCTACGAGAGCGAGAACTCATTCAACGCCATCAACTGCTATGTCGACGACGGCTTCTTCACTTACCTCGACGACGGTGAGGGCACCAACCTCACATCGACCATCGAGAAGCTCGACATGGGCGACGTGGCAGTGGGCCGCCTGCCCGCCTACTCGGAAGACGACGCCATGGTGATGGTGGACAAGACTATAAACTATGTGAACAACCTTAACGCCGGCGACTGGGAGAACACCATCATGGTGATGGGCGACGACGGCAACGACAACATACACATGCGCGACGCCAACGAGATGGCCGCGCTGCTGCAAACCATGCGCCCTGCATACAACGTGCGCAAGGTGATGTGGGACGCCTACAACGAGGTGACATCGGCGACGGGAAACTCCTATCCCGAGGTAACCGATATCATAAAGAGGCAACAGGCAAAGGGCGCTCTCGTAATGGACTACTACGGCCACGGCAGTGCCAGCCAGGTGGCGCACGAGAAGGTGCTCACGCTCGCCGACTTCAAGGCGTTCAGCAACAAGAACCTGCCGCTGTGGGTGTTTGCCGCTTGCGACATCATGGCGTTCGACGGCGTGGAAGACAACATCGGCGTGACGGCGATGACCAACGCCAATGGCGGCGCCGTGGCGGTGTTCGGCACCACGCGCACCGTGTATGAGAACTACAACCACATCCTCAACAAGGCATTCATGAAATACGTGCTCGGCACCGTGAACGGCAAGCCCACCACCATCGGCGAGGCGCAGCGCCTTGCCAAGAACGAGGTGATAAGGCTTGGCAGCGACCCCACCGTGAACAAGCTGCAATACACCTTGCTCGGCGACCCTGCCGTGGCACTCAACCAGCCAATGGGCACCGTGGCGATCGACTCCATCAACGGCATGAAGGTGGACGGCGGACAAACGGCACGCGCCTATGCCGGACAGACGGCGCGCGTGGCGGGACACGTGGTTGGCAAGACCACGATGAAAGGCACGGTGAGCTTGCAGGTGCTCGACTCGAAGCAGCTCATCACCTGCCACGGCAACACCAGCGCGGAGGTGAAAGACACGGTCTTCACCTTCTACGACAGGCAGAAGACCATCTTCAGCGGCAGCGACAGCGTGGCAAACGGCAAGTTCCACGTCTCGTTCGTGGTGCCCTACGACCTCAACTACGGCGGCTATGGACAGCTGCACGCCTTCGCCATGAGCGACGACCACGCCACCATTGCCCATGGCTACACCGACGCCATTGAGCTTGGCGACAACAACACGCAGAAGACCGACACCCTTGGCCCAAAGATATTCTGCTACCTCAATAGCCCGGAATTTGTCAATGGCGACGAGGTGAACACAAGTCCTTATTTTGTCGCGCGACTGAGCGACGACAGCGGCATCAACGCCACCGGCAACGGCGTGGGCCATAACCTTGAGCTCGTGATAGACGGCGACGCCAACATGACCTACGACCTCAACGACAACTTCACTTACGACTTCGGGTCGCACACCTCGGGCAGCACCTATTACACCCTGCCAACGCTTGAGCCTGGTGCCCACACCTTGCTCTTCCGCGCCTGGGACACGATGAACAACAGCTCGACGGCGCAACTGAAGTTCAACGTTGTGAAATCGCTCAAGCCAAGGATCTACAGCGTTGACGTGACGAAGAACCCCGCCTCTACAAGCACCACGTTCATAGTGAGCCACAGCCTCGCCGGATGCCCCGTGGACGTGACGATAGACGTGTTCGACATGAGCGGCCGCCAGCTCTGGACCTATCGCGAGAGCGGCACGCAGGCAGGCTCCTACTCCGTGGACTGGGACCTGACCACCAGCAACGGCCAGCGATTGCAGACCGGCGTGTACCTCTACCGCATACGCCTCGCCTCCGACGGCAGCCAAATGGCGACAAAATCGAAGAAACTTGTCGTGATAAACAATAATTGAGCCGCCAAGGCGTTATCATTAATATTAATACAGAATATGAAACCCAGACTATACATCGCCTGTCTGCTCATGCTCCTTGCCTCGCTCAGCGCCAACGGCCAGGAGAAGAAAGACATGTTCAACCCCATCAACACCTCGGTGACATCGCAAACCATAGCACCCGACGCGCGTGCCGGCGGCATGGGCGACGTGGGCGTAGCCACGGAGGCCGACGTGAACTCGCAATATTGGAACCCGGCGAAATATCCGTTCGCCATAAGCCGCGCGGGCGTGGGCGTCAACTTCACGCCTTGGCTGCGACAGCTCGTCAACGACATCAACCTCGGCTATCTCGCCGGCTATTACCGCATCGGCGACTACTCCGCGGTGTCGGGATCGCTGAGGTATTTCTCGCTTGGCGAGGTCGACATGGGCAACCACAGCGACAACGAGCCTGGCATGACCATCAACCCTTACGAGATGTCGGTCGACGTGGCCTACTCGCTCATGCTCAGCGAGAAGTTCTCTATAGCCGCCACGGTGAGGTGGATCTACTCCGACCTTACCTACGACTACACCTCCGACACGTCGCCTGGCTCCGCCTTCGCCGCAGACCTCGCGCTCTACTATCAGAGCAACCCCGTGATAGCGCAGCACGAGTGCCAGCTCGGCTTGGGAATGAACATCTCCAACATCGGCAGCAAGATCTCGTTTGGCGGCAGCGACAACAGCGAGTTCATACCCACCAACCTTCGCCTGGGCGCTTACCTGAAATACCCGCTCGACGAATACAACGCCATCGGCTTTGCGGTGGACGCCAACAAGCTGCTGGTGCCCACCTACCCCAAGCAAAACGAGAACGAGACCACCGAGAGCTACCAGCAACGGGTGCAGAAAGACTACTACGACGTGTCGAGCATAAGCGGCATCTTCAAAAGCTTCGGCGACGCGCCGGGCGGATTCAAGGAGGAGCTGCAAGAGATACAATGGAGCGTGGGCGCGGAATACACCTACAACGACCGCTTCTCCATTCGCGCGGGCTATCACCACGAGAGCGAGAACAAGGGCAACAGGAAATACTTCACCGTGGGCGCGGGCTTCAGGATGAGCGCCTTCCAGCTCGACGCGGGCTACGTCATAGCCACGGCGAAGTCGAACCCGCTCGACCAGACGCTGCGCTTCTCGCTCACGTTCGACATGGATGGCCTGAAAGACTTGTTCAAGAGATAGCCGAACCGTTATCAAATGACAACCCAACCGCTATCTGTAAATAAACCTAACCGCAAAAAAAGACACACGCACAGTATGTTCAGAATAGGAATGGGCTATGATGTCCACAAGCTCGTCGAGGGACGCAGACTCGTGCTCGGCGGCATAGAGATACCCCACACCTTAGGCCTCTTGGGCCACAGCGATGCCGACGTGCTGATACACGCCATCTGCGACGCCCTGCTTGGCGCCGCCAACATGCGCGACATTGGCTACCACTTCCCCGACACGTCCGCCGACACGCTCGACATGGACAGCAAGGTGATACTTGCCAAGGTCGTCGACCTCATAGCCACGAAGGGCTACAAGGTGGGCAATATCGACGCCACGGTGTGCGCCGAGCGGCCAAAGATCAACCCCCACGTGCCGGCAATGAAGGCGTGCCTCGCCAAGGTGATGGGCTGCGACGAGGACCAAGTGAGCATCAAGGCCACGACCACGGAGAAGCTTGGCTTCACCGGGCGCGAAGAGGGCATATCAGCCTATGCCGTGGCGCTGATCAGCACGGAATAGCTGCTTCACTCGCCGTTCAGCTCTGCCAAGACGCGCCTCACGCCCGGCATCCAGTCGGCATTAGTCTCCACCGTCAGCACGTGCATGCCCACCGCCTTGGCGGCATCCGTGTTCTTGGCGCTGTCGTCCACGAAGAGACACTCGTCCGCCTTCATGCCATCGGCTGCAAGCGCGCGCAGGAAAATGTCCTTGTCGGGCTTGCAAACCTTCATCTCATAGCTCAGGAAGAGAGTGTCGAAGAAGTCGGTTATCGGCTTGCCTATCTGCGAGAACTCCTTGCTCCTGGTGAAGTCCATCATGAAGGGGTTGGTGTTGCTCAGCAGGCAGAGATGGTAGTGGTTGCGAAGCTCCACGAGCTCGTTGAGCCGCTGCAGCTCCACGCCGCCGAAGAAGCCGAGCCAGCAATGGCGCGCCTCCGACCACGACACGTTGCGCCCAACCGCTGCCGACAGCCTGCGGCAAAACTCGTCGGCGTCTATGCTGCCGGTCTCCAAGTCGAGGAAGAAGTCCTTTTGCCCATAGGCGCCCATATAATAATCGGTGTCGACGCCAAGCGCCTTGAACCGGCGGAGAGCCTCATCCGTGACCTGGGTGAAGATGACCCCGCCCATGTCGAAAAGCAGGTTTTTTATCATATGTCGGCAGGCATGCAAATCCACAATACTATATAAATGAGAAAGCCCGAGAAGGCGGTGCAGACCGTGAGTATCAGGTACAACAACCTCACCAGGGCTGGATCCCAGCCAAAGTAGTGAGCCACTCCTCCACACACGCCGGCTATCCACTTGTCGCTCATGGAGCGCGTCAGCCTCTTACCATATTCCATCGATACTTTATTTTTGGGTTTATCAGCCGTAAAAGTAATCATTTTCCCCGACATACGCAACAATAGCCAGACATTTTTTCGCCTCACGCCAAGCATGGCGCCCAGCCACGCCGGAACGTGCCTCCAGGACAAGCGAATCTGCCCGAAACAAACAAAAAACGCTTGCCACGAGAAAAAACCGGCAAAAAATTTGGCAGGGCGGCGGAAAATGCCTAACTTTGCATTCGCAATTCAAGGCACAGGGGCATAGCCCAGTTGGTTTAGAGCGCTGCAGTCACATTGCAGAGGTCATCGGTTCGAGCCCGATTGTCCCTACTTGTCTGACAAGAAGTCCGCCGCTTCCTATTCACAGGAGCGGCGGACTTTTTCATTTTAGCAGCACGAAGCCAGTCCCAAGGTGGTGGCTATGGCGGTGAGCACCGAGATGAGCATGTTGATAACAAGCTTCCAAGTTTCCTTCTTCATTCTAATCCTCCTTTCTTTTCTTTAGTTGGTTAAACATGTTTCGCATGGCCTACGCGTTGTCGTCAGACACCGTGTCGGTGGCGGCAGCGGTGGCGTCGGCAGTGGGCAAGAGCTCAGCCGAGATGCCATCGAGCATGGTCTTCACATATGATCCCCTGCGCTTGCCCTTGGCGCTGACCTGGCCGTTGGGCACGAACCTCACCTCCGGGCGGTAGAGAATCTGGTAGCCGTAGATGTTGGCGGCGGTGAAGTCCTCCGCCGTGTCGGCGACCTTGGTCTTGAGCCCCACGCGGAAGTCGCCCAAGCCGTCGAGCTTCACGGTCATGGAGTTCTGAAGGTGCTTCTTCATCACCTGCGTGAGCTCGATGAGCACAGCCATGATGTCGGCACGCGTCACGGTGGACGAATGGCTGATCTCCTCGGCGAGGTCGGTGGTCTGCACGCGGCCCATGCTCACCGCACGGCCATACCACTTCTTGTAAGCTGGTGAACCCTCGCTCTTTCCGGTCTCCTTCTTGTAACGTACACTCATTGTTTTCTCCTTTCTTTAAATGGTTAATGAAATTGTTGTTTGTCGTGGAATTCCTTTTGACAGTTGCAAAGTTACTGCCTTTCGCCCATCCGTCCAAAAAACCCGGGGGCACCACGAGGGACGCAGCCGCAGGGCGATTTTTTGACGTTGGTCAATAAAAGGCGGCGTTTTGGCGATTTGGCGCCGAAAAAGAGCCGACATATCGCAATTGAGGCTAACTTTGCCGCGTGTAAAGACACATTCAGGTTTATATATATTAATGAGGCAAGCGAGCCTCGACATGTTTAATTATTTAATGTAGAAAGGATAACAGATTATGAAGAACGCAAATTTCAAGGAGACCGCAATGGCAAAGTTGAACGCTCTCGTGGCTAAGTATGCCGAGGCAATGAACAACTACGGCGAGGCACTTCTCCGCTCTCGCGGTCTGGCTGGCGCATAAGGGCTATCGCCCCGCGCCATAGCGCAAACAGGAATATTGAGAGCACCGCTTTATAGAGGTCGGATCCATGTTGGATTTTCAGGGGAAAACATCGCGCCATGTACCCCCGTTGCCCTTGCGACGCAATCGCAATGGCTCCGCGGCACAATCGCGATGGCTCTGCGCCGCAGCCGCAATGGCCTTGCGCCGCAACGCCCGACGGTCGTCGGGCACGCACGATCCCGCGAGAATCAGCATGGAGCCGATTTTATAGGGCGGTGCTCTCATTATTATTTATATTGTCTTGGTTGGATGACGGTTTTTGTGTAAATTTGTTTCGCGATATATCGCACGGAAACCTGACAGCATATTCATCTAACTAAAACAAGATCATGAAAACATTTTATACGCCATTGAAGCAGCTTGCCCGTCGCGTTGCCCTCATGTTGGCATTGCTGGTGCCGGCAGGTTGCCTGCTTGCCGTGGCAGGACCGGCAGACGCCGCACGCGGCGTGGTGGAGCGCCGAATGCCGTCGATAGCCGGCAAGGTGACCTTTCGCGAGCTCACGCATTCGGGGAAACGAGGCAACGACACCTACGAGATCGAGGCAAAGAACGGGCGACTGACCGTCGGCGGCACGTCGGCGGTGGCAATGTGCCGAGGGCTCTACGACTATCTGAAGGAGCAATGCCACTGCCAAATGGCTTGGGAGGGCGCACAACTGAGCATTCCGGAGCGCCTGCCCGACATGAAGCGACGCCGCGTAGAGGCAAAGGTGCCGCTGCGGCAGGCGTTCAACGTGGTGACGTTCAGCTACAGCACGGCGTTCTGGGACTGGAAGCGATGGGAGTATGAGATAGACTGGATGGCGCTGCACGGCATCAACATGCCGCTGGCAATGACCGGCCAGGAGAAGATATGGCAAGCCGTGTGGAAGAAGCATTTCGGGCTCACCGACGCGGAGCTCGACGACTTCTTCACCGGACCCGCCTTTCTCGCGTGGAACCGCATGGGCAACATCTATGGCAATGGCGACCGCGTGCTCAGCATGCTGGGCACGGGAACCGGCGGCAGGAGCCTGCCGCAAAGCTTCATCGACAACGACGCGAAGATGCAGCGCATGATCCTCGACCGCGAGACGGAGCTTGGCATGAAGCCTGTGGTGCCGGGCTTCTCGGGATTCGTGCCACGGGCTTTGAAAGCGCGCAACCCCGACATGCACACGTGGAGCCCCACGGCATGGAACTTCGCCTGCACACCCTCGCTCGTGGTGCATGCCCTCGATCCGAAGTTCGGGGAGATAACAAAGGCGTTCATGGACGAATACCGCAGCTTCTACGGCGACAAGACCCACTACTATCTCATAGACCTCTTCAACGAGATTGACCCGCCTGCCGAGATAACGCGCAAGGACCTAACGGAGATTTCGGGCAGCGTGTTCAAGACCCTGCGCCAGAACGACCCTAAGGCGGAATGGGTCATACAGGGCTGGTGCTTCTCTTATCAGAACTACTGGAAGGACAAGGACAACACGGCGGCGTACCTGGGCGGCGTGCCCGACGACGACATGATCGTGATAGACCTGAACGCCGACGACACCGAGACCTTCCGCACGCACCCCGCGTCGGTGGCGAGGAAGAAGGTGATATGGTCGCTGCTCAACGACAACTGGGGGCAGCATACTCCTCTGAACGGCAACCTCGACCGCGTGGCATCCAAACTGCCGAAGGCGTTGAAAGACATGGGCAAGCGCTTGGTGGGCATCGGCAACTCGGCTGAGGGCATCGACAACAACTCCGTGTGCTTTGAGCTGCTCTACGACGAGGCTTGGCTCGACGTGCCAACCAACATCGACCAGTGGCTCGCACAATACGCGCGCCAACGCTATGGCACCGACAACAAGCTTGGCGCCGACATCTGGCGCGACATGTACCGGCTCTATTATTGCAACCATGAGGGCAGCAGCGCATGCGAGTTGCCCTACCAGAGCATACCCAAGCGGAGCGTGGGACGCCGCGACAGCATAAACCAGCGCGAGCGGCAACTCGTGGCGCGGATGCTGGCGGCGCCCGAGGAGATGAAGCGCAGCGCGTTGTTCAGATGCGACGTGGTGGACGTGGTGAAAAACTATGTCGGCTACCGACTGGGCAAGTCGATATGGAAGATTTGCGACGCCACAGAGCGCAAGGATGCGCGCCTGAGCGAGTATCGCAAGGAGTTCAACGACGTGATGGCAGGGCTCGACGCCTTGCTCGCAACGCAGGAGCGCTATCGGCTGAGCACGTGGACCAATGCCGCAAGGCAATATGCGGCGCCCGAGGACGCCGACTACATGGAGCACGCGGCGCGCCTGCAGGTGACGACATGGGTGGCGCCAGCTTGGCAAGGGTACGCGCGCAAGGAGTGGAGCGGTCTGCTTGCCGACTACTACGCGCAGAAGTGGAACCGCTTCTTCAACGCCATCGCCCGCGAAGGCTTCGACCAAAAGGCATTCGAGAAGGAGATATACGAGTGGTCGAACAACTGGTGCCGCAACATCACGCTGCCCGAGCCACAGCAAGTGGACCTCTTCGAGGAGGCAACCTACCTCGTGGGCATTGCCGACAAAATATGAACAACGCGCTGGGGCGGGCCTTGTGCCCGTCCGCAACCCGCATGGCACGATGCATCGTTTTTTTCCACACGGGTGGCACATACGACCATTTACACATCATGTTCCACACGGATTTTGAAGATCTTAAAGATATCGGCTTCGCCGATTGCGCATACCATACTTTCATTGCCAGGATGCCCACGTTTTCATTACGGATGCCCAACATTTATTTGCGGACGCCTTGCAAGCGAGTGGTACATCACCGCGTAGCGAATTGCATAGCTATCTTTTAAATCTTTAAAATCCGTGCGAGGAAAGAGGTCCGTGTAAATAAAAGGGTTTGCTCCATCCAATCATCCCACAGTCAATCGCACCAACGTGCAGGGGCGGGCCTTGTGCCCGTCCGCAACCCGCATGGCACGACGCATCGGCAAATCCAATGCATCTGCGGACGCATCAATCCAATGCATCGGACCATGTAGCGTGCGGACACATCAACCCTACACATCAGACCATGCGGGTCGCGGACGGGCACAAGGCCCGCCCCTGCAAAGCATTAACAAAAAAAACGCTTCGCCAAAGAACGATGGAGAATGCCGATGGCCGCATGTTTCGCGGCCTTGCATCCTGCCTTCTTTAGCGAAGCGCCTGAAGGGTGTTTATCTGTCGGTGTTTACTTCACCACATACTTCTTGCCGTTCTTGATGAGCACGCCCTTGGCGTTCTTGCCCACGCGCTGACCGGCGAGATTGTAGACGGGAGCGTTCTCTGTTGCAGCATCTACAGCAACCTTGGAAATATTTGTGGTTTCTCCATTCTTACTTATAAGTACGTTGTTCTTGTTCAACTCATAAGTTGTACCGTACTTGGTTAATGTTCCATATACCACAACTTCGTCACCAACCTTGATGTCATCGACCGATGTGAACTTCTCGCCATTGAAAGAAAGGCCGCCATAAATCTCGAACTCATTGTCTGTTGTACCATCATCCGAGATGTAATAATTAAGGCTTCCGTAAGTCTCGTTCAAGCTTGTGCTAGCTGTTGAGACTTTTCCTTTCACGTAAACCTGTGTAGCCAAACCTTTTCCTGCATCTATTAGCTCCTTTGCCTTTGCCACTGTGTAAGCCGTCTCAGGAGTGTTAGAGATATCTACGATGGTAGGAGCATCACCTTCTTTGTAATATGCGACCTTTGACACCTGTACAAAACCATTTGTACCACCTTTAGCGCAATCAAACACTATTTTGTAGAAGTTGCCGGCTGCAGCCTTGGAAGTTTTGAATACCAACTCGCTTGGTTCAATGTCAGAGGCAACCACTTCTTCGGTTACGTTAGTAAAATCTTCGTCTGTAGAGACCTGGAGCTTAAGCGAATTAACGTTAGTTTTCGTAACAGCATCTATTGTTACAACAACGTAGCCAATAGCCTTGTCGATAGCTGGTGACGTGATAGTTGCTACAGAGGCTTTACTTTTACTGCCGCATCTGATGTAAGCCCACTTTGCCTGATTCGTGTTGAAATTCTCGATAGTCCAGATGTCCTCTCCGATTGTGGCTTTCCAAGTCTTAGCGTAGTTTTGTACGCTCTTGCTCTCTGTACCTTCGTCAGGGAATGTCAAAACCTTGTATGGTTCTGCCGCGAATGTGACACTCGCCACAAGAGCGAGGACCAACGATAGTGAATAGCGTAAAAGTTTGTTCATAAGCTAAATTATTAAATTGTTAATGAATGGATTCTTAGTTAAGACATTGGGCAAAGCCACCTCTCACGGCTCCGTCCCGTTCTCTTTGCAAAGTTAGGCAATATATCTTAAACTATTCTAAAACGCGGCAATAATTTTACATTAAAATCCTATGTCATAACATGATATTTCAATCACAATCACACAATGCGCATGAGCGTAGTGACATTCTCTTCCGTTGCTGTCGCCATTATTTGAGCAACCATCTCGCAGCCCACTCAGCCAAAAGCAACGGACAAGCAAGCATTCCACAGTTTTGCTGCAAGTTGAGAAACGAGAAACGAATGCGATTCTTTGGTTGATAGCGCTCGTTGTACACTACAATGCTTCTGCCACTGACACAATTCTTGGCCTTCACTTTCACAGGGATTATCTCATCCTCTCGCTGTAACAGGAACTCTATCTCAGCCTTCCCTTCAGAAGACCAATAGTAAGGCATGGAACCATATGATGGCAACAGGCTTTGCAGTACGGCATTCTCTGCCATCGCTCCCTTAAACTCCGTATAGTTGGCCGTCGGGTCAATGACGATACTTCCTGGCAACCCAACTAACCATCGCAATAGTCCGCAGTCACTGGCATAAACCTTGAATATGTCCGTTTCCTCGTAGGCACTTAGGGGCATTCCCGGTTTTGATACTGCGTTCACGCGATATATCATGCCTGCATCCTCATGATTACACCAACAACTTACGATTTATGTCAAACTTGACACTTTTCCGAACTTATCAGGTGCAAAGATACAATATATAGATGGGAAATCATAACTTTACTGAAAGTTATTTTCGGCTCTATGCTGATTCGTGTGGGTGTTTTTCTTTCACACGTTTCATCTCACATGCATTAAACCGCCCCTTCGCGTCATACGGAAAACGCATATCAATTCTTAAATGTTAAGTATATGTAATTCTTTTTCGGAATCCTTGCCTTGCAACTTTAATATTTTATCTTTGCAACATAATTATTGTTTAGTGATTTCGCGGTTAGTAATTCAAAAAACACTAATATGAAATTTGTTGATAGAATCAAGGAGCAAGAAGCCCTGCAGGCAGCATTGAAATCAGAATCTTCAAACTTCATTGTCATCTACGGACGAAGGAGACTTGGAAAATCAACTCTCATCAGAAGGGTCTTGAAGAGTGGAGACATATACTTTGAAGCCAGCCTTAGCGAGAAGGCTACCCAACTAAACCTGTTGGCACGAGCCATAGGCACGGAATACCCAGGCTTCGACAAACCCGCGTATTCCTCATGGGAGGACGTCATCATGGCGTTCAACTATCGTTGCAAGGAAAATGCCACCCTTGTTCTGGACGAGTTCCCCTATATTGTCCAGAAAGACCCGGCTTTGCCTTCCACGCTACAACGAATCCTTGACAAGCGCATTGCTGGGGTCAATGAATTGCGCTGCAACATTATCATCTGTGGTTCATCACAAAGGATGATGCACGGACTCCTGCAAGGCTCAGAGCCTCTTTATGGAAGAGCCGACCGCATTTTCATCTTGCGTCCTGTCAAGCTTCCTTGGTGGCGCGAAATCATCAACACCTCCACCAAGGAACTTGTGGAAGAGTACGCCGTATGGGGTGGAGTTCCCCAGTACTGGAGCCAGCGAGAGAGATTCGACTCCTTAGATGATGCCATCCAAGGGCTTATCTTAGACGGCATGGGGAATCTCTATGACGAGCCCACGCGTCTTTTCCTGGATGAGGTATCAGACATAGCGCCATATTCGTCTATCATGCTTGCGGTAGGCAGTGGGAAACAGAAGTATTCAAGCATTTCCGACGCCTTAGGCAAGACAACGGCAGAGCTTGCCAAGCCGATAAAACATTTGACAGAAATGTTTTTCCTCAGGAAGGAAGTGCCATTTGGTGAGAATCCTGCGAAGACAAGGAAGATTCTGTATAGGATAGAAGACCCTTTCATGGCATTCTACTACAGGTTCATCGAACCCAACAAGTCCATGATAGCCTTGGGACGTGGCAACATCGCAAGGAAATTCATCAGTGATGGATTCAACAATCATGTTGCCGAGGTTTGGGAAAGACTGTGCCAGTTGGCTGTCAGCGGCAGTGAAATAGAAGGCCGCACATGGGGTGTCGCCTCACGCTGGTGGGGCAAGGTTCCAATCTTTGAAGACGGAAGAAAGACTCCTGTCGGCAACGAGGAACTTGAATTTGATGTTGTTGCGGAAGACCTCTACGACAAGAGCACGATACTTGTTGGAGAATGTAAATGGACTGCCCCCGACTATGCCGACAGGCTCTTGGTAAAGCTGAAGAGAAAGGTGTCTCGCGCTCCATTTGCCCAAGGAAAGAATGTGATATACATCCTTTTCCTAAAAGAAGAGCCACTCGCTGCCCCCCAGAATTGCAAGGTGATGCTGCCAGATGAGGTCGCAAACTTACTGCGTCAATGAAAACATCCCTTATGTCTTGCTCAAAACATGGCAAACATAAGGGATGTTTTTATAAGGAATATTTCAAGCTTTCTCTATTATCCAGTCGCCGAGCGTGCGCTTCGCGCTGTCGTAGTTGACTCCTATC
>CAVHEN010000027.1:0-39168 GCA_963635115.1 Oscillospiraceae bacterium
CACGCATACCCGTCGGCGTTGCGCCGCAATGGCATCGCGATTACGCCGAAACCGCGTCGCGATTGCGCCGCTAAGGCAACGCCCTCGCGCCGTAACCGCAACGACCGCCTAACCTAACGATTTTTTGGCACGATACTTGCAGATATTAACTGAAAAGAGTAAATTTGCACCGGATAATACAAACAAAGAAAGGAAGACTTCATAAATGACCAGTCAGTTTTCACCAAAGGTATCAGAGATTCTCGCATTCAGCAGGGAAGAGGCGACCCGCCTGGCCAGCAGCTACGTGGGGCCTGAGCACCTCTTGCTCGGCATCCTGAGGGAGAAGACCTCTCCCGTGGCCGACCTGTTCAGGCAGCTGAACATCAACAGCCAGACCATAAAGGAGGAGCTTGAGCAGAAAGCGCGCGAAGACGAGATAGCCGAACCCGTGAACACCAGCGAGCTCGTGCTCAACAACCAGGCAAGCAACATCTTGAGGCTTGCCGTGCTTGAGGCGCGCCTGCAACATACACAAATGGTAGACGTGCAACACCTGTTGCTCGCCATGCTGCACGACCACGCCGACAACGCGGCCAAGGAAGTGCTTGAGAGGAACAACCTTGACTACGACACGGCCGTGAGACTGCTCAGCAAGCCTGCCACGAAAGACGGCATCGGCCTGCCCGACGAGGACATGGACGACTACGAGGAGGACAACTCGTCGGCAAAGCAGGGCAAAGGCAACGCCAAGCAGCAAGCCACAGCCACGCAACCACAAGGCAACGGCAAGACGCCCGTGCTCGACAACTTCTCGATAGACCTCACCAAGGCGGCGGCAGAGGGCAAGCTCGACCCCGTGGTGGGAAGGGAGAAAGAGATACAACGCGTCATCGAGATTCTCGGGCGCAGAAAGAAAAACAACCCCATACTCATCGGCGAACCCGGCGTGGGCAAGAGCGCCATCGTGGAGGGCCTGGCTCAGCTCATAGCCAACCACAAGACGTCGCCCATGCTCTTCAACAAGCGCGTGGTGAGCCTCGACATGACTGCCATCGTGGCAGGAACGAAATATCGCGGACAGTTTGAGGAGCGCATTCGCGCCCTGCTCAAGGAGTTGGAATGCAACCAAAACATCATTGTCTTCATAGACGAGATCCACACCATCATCGGCGCGGGCTCCACACCGGGCAGCATGGATGCCGCCAACATCATGAAGCCGGCGCTGGCACGCGGCGCCATACAGTGCATCGGTGCCACCACGGTGGACGAATACCGCAAGTCGATAGAGAAAGACGGCGCGCTGGAGCGCAGGTTCCAAAAGGTGATGGTCGAACCCACGACAAAGGACGAGACCTTGCAGATACTGCTCAACATCAAGGAGCGCTACGAGGATCACCACCACGTGAGCTACACCGACGACGCCCTGAAAGAGGCCGTCAGGCTTGCCGACCGCTACATCACCGACCGCTTCATGCCCGACAAGGCGATAGACATTATCGACGAGGTGGGCTCGCGCGTACATCTGAAAAACGCCAAGGTGCCACAAGAGATCACTGACAAGGAGAAGGAGATCGAGACCGTGAAGCAAAAGAAGCAGGAAGCCGTGGGAGCGCAGAACTTTGAGCTCGCCGCCAGCTACCGCGACCAGCAAACCGAGCTGGAGCAGGAGTTGCGCCGCATGCAACAAGAGTGGCAGAAGGGCGAGGCGCAAACCAGGCAGACTGTGACCGAGAGCGAAGTGGCGGCAGTGGTGTCGATGATGACGGGCATCCCCGTGCAACGCATGGCAGAGGCAGAAGGCAAGCGCCTGCGCAACATGGGCGCGGAGCTGAAGCAGACCGTGATAGGACAAGACAGCGCCATAGATAAGATGGTGAAGGCCATACAGCGCAACCGCGTCGGCCTGAAAGACCCCAACCACCCGATAGGCGCGTTCATGTTCCTCGGACCTACGGGCGTGGGCAAGACTTACCTCGCCAAGCGTCTCGCCGAGAAGATGTTCGGCTCGAAAGACGCACTGATACGCGTGGACATGAGCGAGTTCACGGAGAGCTTCAACGTGTCGCGACTCGTGGGAGCGCCTCCAGGATACGTTGGCTACGACGAGGGCGGACAGCTCACCGAGCAGGTGCGCCGGCACCCCTACTCCATCGTGCTGCTCGACGAGATAGAGAAGGCACACGGCAACGTGTTCAACCTCCTTCTGCAAGTGCTCGACGAGGGCAGGCTCACCGACGGCAACGGCAGGCTCGTGGACTTCAGAAACACGGTGATAATAATGACGTCCAACGCCGGCACCCGACAACTCAAGGAGTTCAGCCGTGGCGTGGGATTCACCGCCGGAGGCATAACCAACGCCGCCAACATGGACAGCAAGGACAAGCAATATGCTCGCTCAATAATTCAGAAGAGCCTCTCCAAGCAGTTCTCGCCTGAGTTTCTGAACCGTCTCGACGAGATCATCACCTTCGACCAGCTCGACCTCAGCGCCATAAAGCAGATCATCGACATTGAGCTCGCCGGACTGCACAAGCGCGTGGCAGAGCTCGGCTTGACCATCTCGCTCACCGACAAGGCGAAGGAGTTTGTGGCGACCAAGGGCTACGACATTCAGTTTGGCGCAAGGCCGCTGAAACGCGCCATCCAGACCTACATCGAGGACGGACTCTCCGAGATGATCCTGTCGGAAGTGGCAAACGAGGGCGACACCATCGTCATAGACAAGGCGGAGGACAAAGACGAGCTGACATTCAGCGACACCAAGCCAGCCGCCATAGAGCAAGCCCAAGAAGGGTAACATTATCGCCATTCGGCGACGCGGACGGGCACAGGGCCCGCCCCTGCAAACGGTTTGAACTCGCGAGAGACAAAACAAGCGCCGTGCAGGGGCGGGCCCTGTGCCCGTCCGCGTCACTGAATGGCAACAAAACGCATGGCAACGTGCCCGTCCTGCGTCACGCATGGCTTTATGAATAAACCCCGGATGCCTTTCACAGGCAAATCGCCAACCCTTCCGAATCGCACCACGAATGTCGCGTCTTTGCCACACGAAAATCGCTTGTAGGGTTTTCCCCCTCACCACATAGGGAAAAGCCACGCTCACTATGCAAACTATACCTTAACTTTGCAACATGAAAAACAACATGAACGACAAATTTAAAACGGTATAGCTATGAAAAGGTTATTTACAGCACTCGCTCTCTTGCTCACCTTCACGCTGAGCACCTCCGCCATGAGCTACGAGCAGGCTCGCAATCAGGCTCTCTTCCTGACTGACAAGATGGCATACGAGCTCAACCTCACCGACCAGCAGTATGAGGCTGCCTACGAGATAAACCTCGACTACCTGATGCGTATCGACAACACCAGCGACCTCTACGGAGCTTACTGGAGGCAGAGGAACCTCGACCTGAGCTACATCCTGCTCGACTGGCAGTATCGCGCCTACGTTGACGCTTCCTACTTCTACCGCCCGCTCTATTGGAACGACGGCTTCTGGCACTTCGGCATCTACGCCCGATACCCACACCGCGACTTCTTCTACTTCGGATGCCCCAACTTCGTGTGGACCTACACCGGCGGTCACTCTTGGTTCCACAACGGCGGACGCTCATGGTATCACGGACGCATGTGGGACGGACCTCGCGACGGTGGACCACACCCAGGAATGAGACACAACTGGGACAACGGACGCTACGGCGCCGGCTATGTCTATCAGCCAGGCCAGCGCAGTTGGGCACAGGCTCCACAGCGCGGCTTCAATCCTAACGGCAACCGCCCTAACGGCAATCGCTCGTTCGACAACCGTTCAAACAGCAATCGCTCGTTCGGCAACCGCTCATTTGGAACCAACCCCAACGGCAACCGCTCGTTCGACAACCGCGCTAACGGCAACGGCTCAAACGGTAACCGCTCGTTTGGCAACATGAGGGAGCAAGGCAACTCAGACAACAGTCCGCTCCGCAACGGCAATAGCAACCGCTCGTTCGGCACACCACGCGAGAGCAGCACACGCTCTACCGTGAACCGTCCCACTGAGCGCTCATCAAGCAACAGCTCGTTTGGCAACCGCTCGTTTGGAAGCCGCAGCGAAACGCCAAGAGGAACGTTCCAGCCACAGCAGAGCAGCCCATCGCGCTCCTTCTCAGCTCCGTCACGCTCATCATCGTCAAGCTCGTTTGGCGGCGGACGCAGCACAGGATCATTCGGCAACAGAGGCAACTCTGGCGGCGGTTCCTTCGGAGGCGGCGGAGGCTTCGGCAGAAGGTAAGATTGAGCATCTACACATTATTATATTATATAGGTAAAAAAGTTGTTTGTGAACCGAAGCATTCGCCTCGCCTCACAAACAACTTTTTTTAATAGCCTTTTCTTCATCTTTCTATCATTATTTTCGTAATTTTGCTTTGAAATAAAGAATAGAAAGAAAAGCAATGCCTTTAAGACTTCCAGATAAACTTCCAGCCATCGACATCCTGAAAAAGGAAAACATCTTCGTGATGGACGAGACGCGCGCGCACTCGCAAGAGATTCGCCCGCTGCGCATAGTGATTCTCAACCTCATGCCAATGAAGGTGACAACGGAGACCGATCTCATAAGGTTGCTGTCGAACACGCCCCTGCAAATGGAGATTTATTTCATGAAGCTCAAGAGCCACACGTCGAAAAACACGCCCGTGGAACACATGATGATGTTCTACCGCGACTCGGAAGAGCTTATGAAACAAAAGTTCGATGGAATGATTGTCACGGGCGCGCCCGTTGAGACCATCCCCTACGAGAACGTGGACTACTGGAAAGAGTTCAACCAAATAGTGGACTGGGCTCGCCACAACGTGCAGTCGACGCTTTATCTATGCTGGGGCGCCATGGCTGCGCTGTATCATTTCTATGGCATACCCAAGTATCAGCTCCCGATGAAAAAGTTCGGCATATTCAAGACGTATCCATCCAACGAGCAGCTGCCCATATTCCGCGGTTTTGACGACATGTTCTACATGCCGCATTCACGCCACACGGAGGTTAGGCAGTCAGACATCTTGAAAGTGCCCGAGCTCAGCATCATAGCCAAGTCGCCGGAAGCGGGCGTCAGCATCGTCAGCTCACGCCATGGACGCGACTTCTATATCCTCGGCCACCTGGAATATGCGCCCAACACGCTCAACAACGAGTATCAGCGCGACTTGGGCAAACGCGACGACGTGGCGTTGCCGCAGCATTATTATCACGACGACGACCCAGAGCGAGGCTACAAGGTGAGATGGCGCTCGGCGGCAACGCTGTTTTACAGCAACTGGATCGACTATTACGTTTACCAAGAGACGCCTTTCAACATAAGCGACATCAAATAAAGAGACCGCGCAGGCGCGAAAGTGTTAAACAAGAGTTAAAATGTCGGTTTTATTCGCAATGTACGAACAAAAGCATTACCTTTGCATTCGCTTTTGAGAAACAAAGCACGGGTGGTTACCAGAGTGGCCAAATGGGGCAGACTGTAAATCTGCTGGCTCTTGCCTTCGGTGGTTCGAATCCATCACCACCCACATAGAATAATATTTTTCGTAACTTTATACATGTTTAGTTACCGTAGTCGCTGTGAAGCGCCTACGGTTTTTTCGTTTATTCTGCCAAGCCATCCATAAAGCCACGGGATACGCATTGCTTACCATTAGCCGCATGAAGTTTCAAAAGGCTATCGCAAGTTTGCTTTCAAAATCAAAAGAACACAAAACAAAAGTGAAAAAGAAAGTGTGTCCGTGCACAACGCGTTGATTTATATCAAAAATAAAGAAAACGACACGGTTTTCTTTCAAAAAGATTTGGAGGGTATCGATTATATGCGTACCTTTGCACACGTAAACAAGAGGTTAACAACCTCAATGTAAAGAACAGAACAAGTTAGTAGATTTTTCATATAGGTTTTTAGTTTTTAGGTTTTGATAGATTGTTTTTTAGATTCAAAGGTATTTAGTTTTTAGGTTAAAGATTAGTTTAGTTTTTCAGGAAACATTGATGCAAGATGGTTGGTTGACGCCGTGAGGCGGAAACCATCAATCGAGCTCAAACTAAAGAGGAATTAATTGTAATTCGCAATACACAGGCAGCAATCGTGAGATTTCTGCCTGTTTTTGTGTTTAGACGTTACGCTCATCCTTTCGTTTCGAAAAACCCCGAAACTGGTTTCATGAAGCGCGACACGGCTTGTGGTCGCGGATAACTTGTGGAAACCGACATTCCACTGTAAAACACGAACAAGCGCCGCCTGACTCTCGACAACGCCACATAGAGCTTTCGCGCGTCCTCCTCCAGCGCTTTCGGATCGTTAAGGTTATAGAAGTTGGGGATTCGACCGTCCACCACGTCAAACACTATCACGTTGTCGAACTCCAGCCCCTTTGCCTTATGAATGGTGGAAACGAACACCTTGTCGTCGAGCGACGATGAACCGCAGATGTCAGCTTCCTTAAACGTAGTGATCTCCATGATGTGGTTCTCCAGTTGTTCTTTAAGCGATGGTTCCTCAGCCTGGTTTATCACGTCATTGTCGAGGAAACGCAGCACGTAATCAATCTTCCCGATAGGCTTGATGATCCTCTCTTCTGTCAAGAAGCTATACAAGTCATTCATCTCAGTTGTCAGTGCCGACTTGCCTGACACGCCCCTGTCATAGAGCTTCCCACACGCATTATAATAGATGTCAGCATAGCTTCGCCTAAGCTTGGCGGCGAAGGCCTTGACCGTTTGTTTGCCAAGGAAGTCGTCCTGTCGTCCTACCATCTCCAATCCCTTGCCATAACAATAGTTCACGAGCGACACGGTGGCGTTGACATCATCATCGGCAAGATGTGAGTTGTCGCCCTTCAGCCCAAGATCTGAAAGCAGCGACTTCAACTTGAACGCCTTTAGGTCGGAACGAAGAAGGTGAATGAGCTTCAAGGAGTCGAAGCACACAGGATGCAGGGCGCTCCAATCGGCATCAGGGAGATAATCCTTCAGGCGGAAGTACATTATATTATAGTCGAACGCGGCATTGTGCGCCAAAAGCGGCGCGCCATTGGCAAAGTCGAGAAACGCCCTAAAGCCCTCGGCAGGAGAATAGAGCTTATTGTGCTTCCGCTCCTCGATGATAGGGTTCACTATGTCGCCAAGCATCTTCGGTATGGGGCGTTGGGTCTCCAAGTGGACGCAAAACTTGCCAACGACCTCGCCTTGCCTTATCCTCTCCGCGGCAATCTGAATCACATCGTCCTCGAAGACGTTGAGTCCCGTCGTCTCCGTGTCGAACACCACGATGTCGTCACCGTCATAAGCACGCAAGAATCGTTTAAGATAAGTGTCACGCTCGCCTGCCGCGCCGCTTAGCAAGTCAGTAGGCGCAATGGCAAACATCCTCAGCTTGCGCACGAAGCCTCGCGCCGTGGCTGCCGTGGCGCAAACCTTCATTCCTTGCAAAATCTGCGCCCAAGCAAGGGAGTTAAGCTCATTGTTGACAACGCTGAGGTGCGCCACGAGGAGTTTCATCTCGGGCAGGGAGAAGAGGTCGGTGCCAGATATCTTGAAATGTGGGACGCCGACTTCACGCAGGCGCTCGCTGAGCACATCGGCATCATGATTTGAGTTCACCACGATGGCAGTGGTCTTCGTCTTGTCTTCCGCCATGAGCCGCTGCGTCAACGCTGCCACATCATCAATCTCGACATTGGCATTCAGCGAACGACACAAATAGAGGCTGGAATCCTTGGCAACGATTGCCTCGCTCGGCACGGGAAGGAGAGCCGGATCGGAACGCAGGTTGGCTATGGCGTAATCGTTTAGCATCTCCACGATGTTGCGCGGCTGCCTATGGTTGATGCCAAGGTGGTGGACGCCGTCCTTGCACTGATCCTTGAGCTTGTTGAGTGTAGCGAGCTTCGCTCCCATGAACGAGAATATGGCCTGCTGCTCATCGCCAAGATACACAAAGCATCCGTCGTCGGCACGCAACTGGTTGATTATGGCGAGCTGAAGGGGATTAAGGTCTTGCACCTCGTCCACCTGAATCCACGCATACCGCTTGTAGGCTTGATCCTTGCGAAGGGCGTCGTAGGTGAGTTGCAACAGATCCTCGAAGTCGAGCAAGCAATATTGCCGCTTATAAGCCACGTAAGCATGGGCGTACCTCGCCTTGGTGAGCAACTGCGTGGCTACGCTTCGCATGTTCTGTGGGAACACGGGCTGGCAAACAAGGTCAAGGTAGAAGTCGGCATGATCGTAAAGGTCAATCATGAGCGACGCGTCGAAAGGCTTGCCTACAGCCTTTGCCAACTCTTTCATGGCGGCGAGATCGGCTGTCGTGACGCACTCGGGATGAGTGCGCAACTCACGTGGCACGCCATTGATGATGTCGTACATGAAATGCGAGAAGAACATGATCTGCGCATGCGCCCTCTTCTTGCCAAAATCGCGTCTTGCCGCATCCTCATTCTCATTAAGGTATTGGGCGAGAATGCTGTCGATGGTATCATCGTCTATTATGGCGCTCTCCGCCGGCACAATGTTGTTGGTGAAAAGAAAGCGTGAGCAGAACCTGTGGACGTTACCCACGAATACGTCTTGCGCCTTGTCCTTCCCCACCCTAAGGTCCACACGCTCGCGCATGCCACGCGCGGCACGATTGGTGAAGGTCAAGCACAGCATGTCGTCGGCCTTCACTCCGCAGGCGAGTGCCAGGCGAATGCGCTCGGCAAGAATCTGCGTCTTGCCACATCCAGGAGGCGCAAGCACAAGGTGCTGTCCGAGCTTGAGGTCAAGAATCTCTTGTTGCGACTTGTCGGGTGTCCACTGTAAGTTTTGCTCCATGATAGTGATATTTTTTCGTTCCGAGTATAATAGGCTTTGCCCAGCATTTAAGCTTCGCTCAGGGGATAATAAACTGGCGTGACGTTGACTCGTGCAGGGTAAGGTTTGCAGTGGCAAGTTTCATCGTGTTGCGGTTGCGGCGCAAAGGCATCGCGATTACGGCACGAAGGCAATGCGATTACGGCGCAAAGCCAACGCCGTTGCGGCGCGAAGGCAAACAGAGGATTCTTGCACGATGGTCTCCTTCCACATGATTCGACACACGGAACCAATAAGCTTCGCTCCGTCGTTGTGATATAAAAAGCAGGGGCGACCACCATGGCCGCCCCTCGCCTATTTAGTTGTTGAATTGTTTAGCAGCTGCACTTCCAAGGCTTCAGCTCCTTGAAGAAGTCGTGGCCCTTGTCGTCTACGAGGATGAAGGCAGGGAAGTCCTCAACGGTAATCTTCCAAATGGCCTCCATGCCCAGCTCGGGATATTCCACGCACTCGATGCTCTTGATGCTGCTCTTGGACAGAACGGCAGCCACGCCACCGATGGTGCCGAGATAGAAACCGCCGTGCTTCTGGCAAGCGTCCGTCACCACCTGTCCGCGGTTGCCCTTGGCAATCATCACGAGGCTGGCGCCATGATCCTGGAACTCGTCAACGTAGGGGTCCATGCGGTTGGCTGTGGTCGGACCCATTGAGCCGCAAGGATAACCCTCCGGAGTCTTGGCAGGGCCAGCGTAGAGGATAGGATGGTTCTTGAAGTAATCGGGCATCTCCTCGCCAGCGTCCAGGCGAGCCTTGAGCTTGGCGTGGGCGATGTCGCGTGCCACGATGATGGTACCCTTCAGGTTCACGCGTGTGCTAACGGGATACTTGGTCAGCTCGGCACGCACTGCATCGATACCCTTGTCGAGGTCTATCTCGATGCCCTTGGCGCCCTCGCCCGGCTTGCGAAGCTCCTCAGGAATCAACTCCGTCGGATTCTCGTCCATCTTCTCCAACCAGATGCCGTCCTTGTTGATCTTGGCCTTGATGTTGCGGTCTGCAGAGCAGCTCACGCCCATACCAATAGGACAACTGGCACCATGGCGAGGCAGGCGAATCACGCGGATGTCGTGGGCCAGATACTTGCCGCCAAACTGTGCGCCAAGGCCAATCTTGTGAGCCTCAGCGAGGAGCTTGTTCTCCAGGTCGATGTCGCGGAAGGCACGGCCTGTCTCGTCGCCAGTGGTAGGCAGCTCGTCGTAATACTTGATGGAAGCCAGCTTCACGGTGAGGAGGTTCTTCTCTGCTGATGTGCCACCGATGACGAAGGCGATGTGGTAAGGAGGACAAGCCGCCGTGCCGAGGCTCTTCATCTTCTCCACGAGGAATGGGAGAAGCGTGCCTTCGTTCTGGATGGTTGCCTTGGTCATGGGGTAGAAATATGTCTTGTTGGCAGAGCCGCCGCCCTTTGCCACCATCACGAAGCGATACTCATCGCCCTCGGTTGCCTCGATGTCGATCTGCGCGGGCAGGTTGCAACGGGTGTTCACCTCGTCGTACATGTTGAGCGGAGCGTTCTGCGAGTAGCGGAGATTGTCCTGTGTGTAAGTGTTGTACACACCGAGGCTCAGTGCCTCCTCGTCCTCGAAGTCGGTCCATACGCGCTGACCCTTCTCGCCGTGGATGATGGCGGTACCGGTGTCCTGGCAGAAGGGGAGGATGCCCTTCACGGCAGTCTCAGCGTTGCGGAGGAACTGGAGAGCCACATACTTGTCGTTCTCCGAAGCCTCTGGGTCGGTGAGAATCTTTGCCACCTGTGCATTGTGCTCTCTGCGGAGCATGAACTCCACGTCGTGGAAACCCTGCTGTGCGAGCAAGGTCAATGCTTCCTTAGAAACCTTGAGGATCGTCTTACCCTCAAACTCAGCTGTGCTTACGCCTTCCTTGGTAAGCAAGCGATACTCAGTCTTGTCCTCTCCAAGCTGGAACATGGGGGCATACTTGAAATCTACTGGTTTAGCCATAACATAAAATGTTTATTGTATAATATATATTGTTTAATAATTGTCTATCGGCTTGGCTGGGTAACAAGCGTCTTAGTATCCGAAGATCTCTTCCGTGCTCAACTTCCTCACCGTTCCCAACTTTTGGAGCGCATTCATGTCGAGCTCTTTCTCATTGCCAAGAATGAGATAGCGGTACGACTTGTTGGCTATGTTCTCGCGGGCGAAGTTTATCACATCGTTGAGCATGAGCTTTGGCAGAGTCTCGTAAACCTTTTGGCGGAGATCGTAGTCGATTCCCTTCTTCTTGGCGTCAATCCACTTCCAGAACACGTTCTCGTAGTTTGTCCTCGCCGTGGCAAGCGACTTCAGCAAACTCTGCTGTGCCAGCTTGAATCCAGCCTCTCGCGCCGGCGTGTCGTTGAGCAGATTGTTGAACTCGTTGACGCAGTCCATCATCTTATCGTTCTGCGTTATGATGTAGGTGGTAAAGCTCTCCGTGTCCTTGTAAGGATGCGACGACGGGGCTGAATAGTTGGCTCCAGCCGAATAAGCCAAGCCACGTGCCTCGCGCAGTTCCTGGAACACGATGGCGTTCATGCCACCGCCGAAATACTCGTTGAAGAGAAGCTCTATGGCAGCCTTCTCCGGTGTCCACGCCTTGCCCTCATTATGATACATTGTCATGTAGATGTTCTTGGCGTCATACGGGGCAAGCCACACCTCTGTCTTATTCGTTGCCTGGTGCAAATAAGGTTTAGACTCGGGCTCAGCCAAGAACTTCTTTGGCGTTGAGTGCGCCGCGCTGACGATGCCGTCGACGGCCTTCATGTCGGAAGGGCCGAAATACATCACCGTGGCGCGATAGTTGTTGAGGTTCTTCAGCTTGTTGAGCAAAGCCTGTGGGTCGGCATCGCGCAACTGCTTCTCGCTCATGATGTTAAGGCGTGAGTTGTAAGTTCCGTACTCGCCAAACGCCCTCAAGGTCGTGAAACTTGTGCGTTGCTCAGTCTTGGCGTCGGCACGTGCCTTTAGCACAATGCCAACATATGTGTCGTAGCTTTCCTTATCGGCCTTGGCTCCGTTGAGTATGCTCTCAAGCAATCGCACCGCCTCGGGCATGTTGCTGTTGAGGCCGCTGAGGGAAATATCGATGGCATCATCGCCAACACTCACGTTGTAGCTGCAGGCGAGCTTGAAGAATTGTTGGTTTATCTTCTCGTTGCTCAGCTTGTCGGTTCCCACATAAGCGAGATAATCGGCGGCCGTGGCATACTGGTTGTCGCTCTCGCTTCCGAACGGGTAGTGAAAGGTCAAGGAGAAGATGTCGTCGCTCGTGTTCTGCTTGTACAGATAGTCGAGGCCCTTCTTGGTGCGACCCACCGTGAGGTCACGCTTGAAGTCGACGAACTTAGGCTGGATGGGCTCCGGCTTGGAGTTTACAATCTCCTTCAGAAATTCGCTCTGCTTGTCGTTGTTGGTGGGAATAGGCGTTATGTGTGGCTTCTCTATCTTGTGGATGGTGGTGTCGTTGCCCTGGGCCTTAAACACGGTGACATAGCCATCGTTGAAAAACTTGCCGGCGAAGTCAACCACCTCTTTCTTCGTCATCTTTGATATGCGGTCGAGAGAGCCGACCACGTCGTCCCACTTCTTGTCGTTGATGAAGGCGTCCACGAAACGGTCGGCGCGCTTGTCGTTTGCCCTCAGCGACTGGTAGTATTCCAACTTCATGTTGTTCACAACCGAAGGCAAGAGGTCATCGGCAAACTGCCCCTTCTTCAGCTTCTCAATCTCGGCGAGCATGAGTTGCCTCACCTCCTTGGTGTCTTGTCCCTCCTTGGGCATGCCGTAGAGATAGAACATTCCGTAATCGTGGCTTGGCGCCACTTGGGCCTGCGCGCCCATCACCTTCATCGGGTTGTTGAGGTCTATGTCGAAGAGTCCGGCCTTGCCGTTGCTGAGCAGATAGCTTATCACCGACAGCGTGTCTTGCTGGGCAGAGGCAGCCGCATCGGTGCGCCACGCCATGAACACGTTTGGAGCCTCAAGGCCCACCACAGTAGTGTCGACGGGAGCCGTCAGCCTCTGCAATGGCGCATATTGAGGATAAGAGAGGTTGTCGCTCTTCTTCCAGTCGCCGAAATACTTGTCGATGATGGCAATGGTCTTGTCGGGGTCAAAGTCGCCGGCAAGGCATATCGCCACGTTGTTGGGCACATAGTAGCGGTAGAAGTAGTTTTTTATGTTGGTGATGGAAGGGTTCTTCAGGTGTTCCTGCGTGCCAATGGTGCTTTGCGTGCCATAGGGATGGTTGGGGAAGAGCTTCTTGTTCATCGCCTGCATCTGCTTCTCTCCATCGCTTCCAAGCCCGATGTTGTACTCCTCATACACCGCCTCCAGCTCTGTGTGGAAGCCTCGAATCACCATGTTCTTGAACCTGTCGGCTTGCACCTTTGCCCATGTGTCGATCTCGTTAGACGGTATGTCCTCCACATAGCACGTGACATCCTCAGATGTGTAGGCGTTGCTGCCTTGCGAGCCTATCGCCGCCATCAGCTTGTCATACTCGTTTGGTATGTTATACCTTGCCGCAATCTGCGAAATGGAGTCTATCTCGTGGTAAGCCTTTTTCCTCTTCACGGGATCGGTGATGCGGCGGTAGCGCTCAAAGCGGCACTCGATGGTGTCGAGCAGCGGAGCTTCGGCAGCCACGTTGCTTGAGCCAAAATGCGTTGTTCCCTTAAACATGAGGTGCTCAAGGTAATGGGCAAGGCCCGTTGTCTCTGGCGGGTCGTTGCGCGAGCCAGTCTTCACGGCGACATAGGTCTGGAGGCGTGGCGTCTCATGGTTGACGCTCATGTACACCTTCAATCCATTGTCGAGGGTGTAGACGCGAGCGTGCATCGGGTCGCCCGCCACTGTTGAGTAATGGTAACTCTTCTGCGCTTGGGCTCCAATGGCAAGCACTACGGCAAGCGCGCAAAGAAGTGTCCTCAAATGTCTCATATAATATAATGTGTAAATGTATGTCTTGTATGGTGTGTTTCCCGCAAAACGACAGGCTTAGCTCTCGAAGTCGACTTCGTGGTCGAGCTGCGTGATGAAGTTGTCGAGCACCTCTTTGTCCACGTCGCCCATCCTGTATTCCTTCTCGGCATCCTTTCGTATCTCGGCTATCCACGTCCTCCTCGCGGTGATGTAGTCTTGCCTTATGCTTGCCACGCTCTCCTCGTCGAGCCCTTGCAGATGATAGTAGTCGAGGATGAGGCGGTAGGTCCACGCCCATTGGTACTCGCGGTAGTTATCGTCGATGTCCCTGAGTCGCGCAAGCAAGCTGTCGATGGAGTCGAGCTCTCCGCTCTTTATGTCGCTTACGAGGCGATCCTCCTCGCTTGCGGGCAGCAGCAGTCCAGAAAGGTCATTCCAGTCGCCCAGCCCCACTTCCGTAGTGGGCGGAGCCAGCGTCGGGTCGCGCTTGAGCACGCGCTTGAGCACGGCTCCCATATATATGCGCAAGGCTATGTCGTAGTATTTAATGCCTTTGCGCAGCGAAGAGGCGTGGATGACATACTCGTGGAAATTGTATGTGCTCACGTCCTCGCCCGAGGCAGCACGCAGGTCTTCCAGAATCTTCTTGCCCTTGATGATTTCCCCCACGGAGAAAGGCGAGAGCCAATCGAAGTTGACAATGCTCTTTCGCGTGCCCTTTGGCCTGACATCTCGCTTTGGCCACTTGCGTATGTCGCGGTATAGTCCCACGGTGGTGATGTTGCGTCCGGGCGAGAGATACATGGTGTCGCCATAGGCTATGAGATAGGAGAATGGCAGGTTGCGCGTGTCGGGATGGTGCATGAGCTTGCCGAAGCACACGCTGAACGTGCCTATCGTGGCCGGCATGAGGAGATAGGCGCCGCTTGCCGTCTTGGTGCCTCTTTCGAGCACGCCCCAGTGGAGCGGCCCCATCTTGTAGGCGTGGTTGGAGAAGTTGGTTGCCGAGCCAGCGTTGTAGAAACTAAACTGCGAGCCTATGAGCAGCGAACTTTTGTGGTGGCTTGCCGTAAACGGTCCGCAGAAAGCAGCGCACGCCTCGCCGTTGCTCATGTAGCAGTTGGCGAAGAGCACGCTTTGCGCTGCCGTAAAGCCATTGCTTATCTTGCACGCCTCTCCCACGAAGCAGTCTTGCATCTTCACGGAGTTGATGACGCTTGAGCCATGGCTTATGATGGAATTCTCGCATATGACACCAGTGCCGATGTACACCGTGGCCTCTGGCGACGACAATATGGTGACGTCGCTAAGCCGCGCCGCGCCATCTATCTCGCACTCATTGCCTATCACGGTGTTGGTTATCTCCTTGGTGTTTACTATCTTCACACCGTCGCCCAGGGTGCCCCTGTCGGGTGATGTGGCCTTTATGTCTTCACCTATGAGCCGGCGCATGGCCGCCCAGAACTCGCGGTCGCGGTTGTACTTCACCATGAGCGCCGCGATCTGGCTATTGAGCCCATCGAAGAGCACAACGTTGCCATCGCCCACCTCGTTGAGCACCGATATGAGGTTGCCCTGCCCGAAGGTCGCGCCCTCGGTGGTCTCCATGGTAGAGACGTTAGAGATGTAGCAGTCGTTGCCGATGGTATAGTTGTTGATATAGTTGCCGATGTTCTCTATGAGGCAGTTGTCGCCGACACTGACATTGCGCAGCGTGGCATTGGTTATGCCCGAGTGCTTGAGGAATCCTGGCGACACCTCGACGTTGCTTTCAAAGCAGCCAATGGCAACCTCGCCATAGAGCATGACGCGATGCATGTACTTAGGCACAAAGTCGTCGCTCACGCTGACGTTACCCCAATCCTCAGCCCAACAACCATTGTCGTCGAGGATATTTATCTCCTCTTCTGTTAAAGACCTGTATGCCATGACGTTTTTCTTTTGTCAATCCTCCACGGGATAGAGGAAGTCGTTGTATGGATATTTCTGCACGTGCAGTTCCCTCACCTTCTTATAGAGCACGTCGCGGAACTCGTCGATGTTGTCCCTGTTTTTCGCCGACACGAAGATGCAGTCGTCGTTGAGCTTAGCCATCCACGTCTTCTTCAAGTCGTCGAGCGAGATGTTCTCCTTTTGCGCCGGCGTGAGGTCGTCGGGGTCCTTCTCCGTCCAGCTATAGTTGTCTATCTTGTTGAAGACGAGCATTGTCGGCTTGTCGGCACACTCCAAGTCTTTCAGCGTGGAGTTTACCACTTGTATCTGCTCCTCGAAGTCGGGATGTGAGATGTCTACCACATGAAGCAGCAGGTCGGCCTCGCGCACCTCGTCGAGCGTCGACTTGAACGAGTCAACAAGGTCGGTTGGCAGCTTGCGTATGAAGCCCACGGTGTCGGCGAGCAGGAATGGCAGATTCTGTATCACCACCTTGCGCACCGTGGTGTCGAGCGTGGCGAAGAGCTTGTTCTCGGCGAACACCTCGCTCTTGGCGAGCAGGTTCATCAGCGTCGACTTGCCCACGTTGGTATATCCCACGAGAGCCACGCGTATCAGCCTGCCGCGGTTCTTGCGTTGCGTTGTCTTCTGGCGGTCTATCTCCACGAGGCGCTTCTTGAGAAGCGACATGCGGTTGAGTATTATTCGGCGGTCCATCTCGAGCTGCGTCTCACCAGGTCCGCGCAAACCCACAGATCCCTTTCCGCCGCCCGATCCTGAGCCGCCGCCCTGACGCTCAAGGTGAGTCCACATTCGCTGAAGGCGAGGCAGCATGTAGCGATACTGCGCCAGCTCCACCTGCGTCTTGGCATTGGCGGTCTGGGCGCGCATGGCGAAGATGTCGAGTATGAGCGACGTGCGGTCGAGGACCTTCACGTGGAGCTCATTCTCTATGTTGCGGAGCTGCTTTGCCGACAGCTCATCGTCGAAGATGACCATGCCGATCTCGCGTTCGTTGTCTTCCTCGTCCTTGATATATTGGCGTATCTCCTCCAGCTTACCCTTACCCACATAGGATGTCTGGTTGGCGCCGCCCACCTTTTGGGTGAAACGCTTCACCGTGACGGCACCGGCCGTGTCGGCGAGAAACTCCAGCTCGTCGAGATATTCTTTTGTCTTTGCCTCGTCCTGCGTCGGCGTCACCAGTCCCACAAGGATGGCGGTTTCCGACTTACTGGCCTCGGCCTCGGAGAATTCAAATTCCTTCATTAAATGTCGATTGTGTATTATTAATGCAAGCGTGGGCAACGAAAGTATGCTTTCCGGTTGCCGAGCGCTGATTATCTTATGCAAAGATAACGCAAGCGAGCGCAATGAAAGCGTGCTTTCAAATTGCCGAGCGCAGCTTATCTTATGCAAAGATACATAAAAGATGGGAGACGATAAAGATGTAGATAATATTTTTTTGTAACTTTGCCGCCGGTTAAATTGGGCGAAGGCCCTCAATCAAACAAAATAAGATGAAAACAAGCATTGTTATCTCCATGGCATTAGCCATGACCCTGGCACTCGCTCCCCTTGCGGAAGCCGTAGCCAACACCACGGGAGTGGAATCGCTCGCCACAGCCAAGAAGAAGACGACGAAGAAGACCACGACCAAAAAGACGACTACAAAGACGACTACCAAGAAAGCCGCAACCACCACAAAGGCCACGACAACGAAGGCTACGACAGACGCCACCACCAGCGCGACTTCAGTGACGGGCAACACGACAAACACTGAGAGCACGGCAAAGTCGGTCGCCGAGTCATCGTCAAGCAACAGCGGCAGCGGCCTCCTCGGAGGCATCATCTCTGCCATCGGCGGCAGCAGCAAGAGCGGTTCGCTGCTCTCTGGCCTCTCTGCCATCCTCGACGCCACGAAAGGCGCCACGAAAGACCGCATCATAGGCACGTGGACTTACACTGAGCCAGCCGTGGTGTTCACCAGCAGCAACGTGCTGAGCAGCATCGGCGGCAAAGTGGCAGCGCAGACCATCGAGAACAAGCTGCAATCGCAACTCAGCAAGGCTGGAATAAAGAAGGGCATGATGACCATGACGTTCGACAAGGACGGCAACTTCACGCAGGCCATTGGCAAGCGCACCACGTCGGGCACTTACACCATCAGCGACAATAGCGTGGTGCTCAACTATGGTGGCACGGTGAAGCAAATCGTAGGCACCACACAGCTCGACGGCAACGACCTCCTCATCGTGATGGATGCCTCCAAGCTGCTGAAATTTGCCAACGTCATCAGCTCACTTTCTGGCAACTCTGCCTTAAGCACGCTTGGCTCGGTCATCAGCTCGGTCAACGGCATGCAGGTCGGACTGAAGCTCAACAAGTAAGCATGGATCTGACCATCGTCTCCGACGACAACCCAAGGGTGCTGCTCGTGCAGCCAGTCGACAGCCACGACATGGAAGAGCTGGAGGCGGAGGTTGATTATCTCCGCGCCAATTCTCCCCTGCCCTTCCGCCTCGTGGCGATGCGCGTAAGCAAGTGGAACGAGGAGCTCACGCCGTGGCCCGCACCGCCCGTCTTTGGCAAGACACCGTTCGGCGACGGCGCGCAAGCCACTCTCGACAAGATAATGACCATCGCAGAAGAGCAATCACAATACCTGCACGGCAACACCCAAGCCGACGGCGACCTCTCGCGCGTGGTGCTTGGCGGCTATTCGCTGGCGGGTCTCTTCTCGCTATGGGCTGGCACGCGTCAGCCTTTTGGTGCCATAGTGTCGGCGTCGCCATCAGTGTGGTACAAGGATTGGCTCGCTTATGCCGAGTCGCATCCATCGCTCTCGCCCCATGTCTATCTCAGTCTCGGCGACCGCGAGCACCGCTCCAAGACCGCAATCATGGCAACGGTGAGCGACTGCATAAACCGCCAGCGCGACTTATTGCTGAGTCAAGGCGTGGACACCGAACTGCACATGAACCCCGGCAACCACTTCCAAGACAACGGCATTCGCACCGCCATGGGGTTCACGTGGTGCATCAAAAGGCTTGGGTGAAATCGGGCAAAGCCATTGGGAGAAATCCGGCAAATCCGAAGCCTTCGGCTTTACGGCGCAAAGGCAACGGCTTTGCGCTGAAACGGCATCGGCCTTACGGCATAAACGCGACACGTTTACGCCGCAAGGCCGATGCCGTTGTTTTTTGTGCCAGACCATGCCCAAAACGGAAGCCATCATGCCTGCCACCTCAATGAGCGCCTTCTTTTGCAAGCGACCCTAAAAAAGCATGCTTTCAAGGGCAAAGAAATTGCCTTGCCGGCGATGCCAATGCCAATAATATTTGTAACTTTGCAAACAAACTAAAGCACACCGCAATATGGCAACCCTGAGACTTTACCCGATAGGAATACAGACATTCGAGGAAATCATAAGGAAGAATATGCTCTATGTCGACAAGACGGAGTATGTCTTCCGAATGGCGAACACGGGCAAGTACTTCTTCCTTGGCCGTCCGCGCCGCTTCGGCAAGTCATTGCTCACGTCCACCTTCAAAAGCTATTTTGAGGGCAAGAAAGAGTTGTTCAAGGGCCTTGCCATAGAAAAGCTCGAGACGGAGTGGACGGAGTATCCCGTGCTGCATTTCGACATGTCGGGAGGAAAACATCTCGACAAGAACGAGTTGGAGACCTATCTCGGCTATCAACTTGAAGAACAAGAGCGTTTGTTCGGTATCACCAGACGTATGGAAGGAGCCAACAACCGCTTAAACGACCTTATAACCACAGCTTATGAGAGGACGGGCAAGCAGGTGGTGGTGCTAATCGACGAGTACGACGCGCCTTTGCTCGATGTGATGCATGAGGACGAGAGACTCCCAGTGCTGCGCAACGTAATGCGCAATTTCTATAGCCCTTTGAAGAAATGCGAGCCCTACCTGCGTTTCGTGTTCCTCACAGGCATAACGAAGTTCTCGCAAATGAGCATATTCAGCGAGCTTAACAACATCTCCAATATAAGCATGGACGATGACTATGCCGGAATTTGCGGAATAACGATGGAAGAGCTTACGACTCAGATGTCGGCAGACGTGGACTTGCTTGCAGGTAAATTGGACAAGACAAGGGAAGAAACGCTCGCAAAGCTGCGCGAGTATTACGACGGTTACCACTTCGCCGATCAGTCGCCCGACGTGTTCAACCCGTACAGCCTGCTCAACGCCATGGCACGAGGCAAACTTGACTATTATTGGTTCTCGTCCGGCACGCCGACATATCTCATTGAGATGCTCAAGAAGTTCCACGTCATGCCGTCGGAGATTGGTGGCGGCGATGCCGACAAGTCGGAGTTTGACGCACCCACGGAGAGCATGACTTCCGTGATACCATTGCTCTATCAGAGCGGCTACGTCACCATAAAAGGCTACGACCCAGAGACCGAGCTCTACACGCTCGACCTGCCTAACAAGGAAATACGCGTGGGCCTCTACCGCTGCCTGTTGCCCAACTACATAGGTACCAACACCGTGAAAGGTACCACGACAATAGCCAAGATGTCGGCGCTCATCCGCCGCGGCAACATGGACGGGGCGTTGGAGATGCTGCAGGCATTTCTTGAGACGGTGCCTTACTGTCAGGGTACCAACTCAGAGGGTCACTACCAGCAGATGATGTATGTCATCTTCTCCATCCTCAACCATTACGTCGACGTTGAGGTTCGTACGCCGCGCGGTCGCGTGGACATGGTGCTGCGCACCGCCACGCATCTCTATCTCTTCGAGTTGAAGCTCAACAAGGACGCGGCAACCGCAATGAGGCAAATAGACCTGAGGCAATACTCCAAGCGCTTCGAGCTGTGCGGCCTGCCAATAGTGAAAGTGGGCATCAACTTCGATGTTGAGAAGCACAACATCACCGATTGGACGGTAGAGGAATAGGAAGCAAGACTGGCCATGTCATAAATGAGAAAAGGAAGGCGGTAAGTGCCTTCCTTTTCTCATTTATGGTAATATTTCTTTTTCATCTTTCTTCCCACGAAGTTCCACGCTGGCATCCTCTTCAGCGTGCTACGTACTGGCTGGATGTCCCAAAGCAGGAATACGAGCAACACGGCGATGCCTACAAGGCAAGTGAGGCCGTAGAGCTGGCGGATGCTGATCATCAGCAACTGTGTGCTGTCGTAGGGCAAGCCGCGCGCCATGTTATCCGCCATCTGGTAGCGAAGGCCGAAGCTATACAAGCCAGAGCACATCGTGGAGACGGGGCCGTTGCGGATAATGCCCGCCATCGTCATTCCCATGAAGAAGTGCTGGAAGGGCATCACTTCCTCCATATAGATGGTAAGCATGCAGAAGAAGATGGCGTTGCCGAACGACCGCAGCAAGGTGGGGGCATAGAGCATCTCGATGGGCAACCCAGGGTCGATGAGGAAATACATCATCACGGGATAGGCCGCCATTGCCGCCACGCCCAACGTGAGCAGGCGGGTATACTTCTGCCTGAGCACCTTGCACCAGAAGAGGCAGAAGAGGCAACCAACGATGACTCCCACCCACTCAACGAAGTTGAGCACGTTGGTGGTGAACGTCCCGAAGTGGAGAACGCCACCGGTGAACGCAGTCTGTAGCACCTTCGGCGTGCTGCCCATGAACTCCACGAAAGCGAAGAGGATGAGCAGCGGCACCAGTCGCTTATACTTCCACGCCTCGGGAGCGATGTAGGGGTGACGGATGTGGAGCATGCGCTGAATGCAGAAGTAGCCCGTCACGACAAAAAGCAGCAAGTCCATCCGCATCACCTTGGAGTCTAGCCAGTTGTAATGCTCGCCATAGTTGAAGAAGAAGATGAACTCCAGCATCCACGCCGACCAGAGGATACAACCGAGATAGTCGACGCTGATGAAGGGCAGGGGCTTCATGAAGCGGAAGTCGTGGGTGGTGACATAGAGGAAGAGTGCCACGAAGAGCAGCAGTCCCGTCATCGTCCAGTTGATGATGCGCCAATCCTGGAAGGTGTAAATGAGGTGTTCGGTGACCCAAGGCGACAGGGACATGTTGCCTAACACGAGGCAGTAGAGCAGGGGAAAGAAGATGGTGAAGTCCCTCTTCTTGGTCATCCACAACTGGATGTTACTCATGATCTCAAACGTACCGCAGAGTTTGAAGAAGCCTGCGATATAAGCGAGGATACACATCAAGGGCACGGAGTCGGTCCACATGATGAGGAAGTTGCACGCCGCCACCACCAGCGCCGCATTGATGAGGAGCTGGCGGTTGGTGAAGCGGAACTTCATCTTGAAGAGGAAGGGGAATGGCATCGCCACTCCCACCACGTTGAACATGATGATCATGAGCACGTCTTCCCTCATCAGGCTGTATTCGCCCATCACCTGGCTCATGGCTCCGCCATAGATGCCGCCCGACATCTGGAAGATGAAGGCGATGGGCAGGTAGAGCCACGGATGCAGCTTGCGGGGTATGTAGCTGTTGAACGAAGGGACACTGAATGGTCCCTTCAACATTGGAGGTCCTGGCATTATGATTCCATTAACAAGTTATTGTTCATAAACTAAAGAGCATTCATGTCCTTGCGTTGCTTACTTGACGTGAACTTTAGTCTCCACATTGAGGCCGGCACGCAGCAGGGCGACATTCTTAGAGTCGTTGTCTTTGGTGAGCGCGATGCGCACCGGCACACGCTGCTCCACCTTCACGAAGTTGCCGGTGGCATTATCCACGGGAATCATGGAGTAGGCATTGCCGGCTGCGGCTGAGAGGGCCTCCACCTTGCCGTGGAACACCACGTCGGGAATGGCATCGGCGGTGAAGTCGACTGTCTTGCCCACGGTGATGCCGTCCATCTGCGTCTCGCGATAGTTGGCCACTACCCACACGTCGTTGTCGTCCACTATGCGAGCCAGCATCTGACCAGGCTGCACGAGCTGACCCTCATGGATTTCCTTCTTTCCCATCACGCCGTCGCAAGTAGCCACGATGACGGTATAGGAGAGATTCAAGCGAGCTAAGTTAAGTTGTGCCTCAGCCACGCTTTCGCTGGCGCGCGAGCCGCCAAGCTGGTGGGTCTGCACGTTCTTGACGGAAGCGGCGCTGGTGCGACGCGAGTTGGCTTGCTCGTAGCGAGCCTTGGCGCCGAGGTAGCGGGCGTAGGCGTTGTCGTATTGCTGCTTGGTCACGGCGTCTTTCTTCATAAGGGCGGCAAAGCGGTCGAAGTCTTGCTTGGCGTTCAGCATATCCACGCGAGCCTCCTCAATGCCAGCCGAAGCCGTCTGCACGTTGCTGACGGTAGTGCCCATGCTTGCCGACACGACCGACGAGCCTGCCTTCGAGCCACGCAGCCCCGCCTCAGCCTGTGCCAGTTGAAGGCGGAACTCGGCATCCTCGATGATGACGAGCGTGTCGCCCTTCTTCACGTGCTGGAAGTCGTTGAAGCGAATCTCCTTGATGAAACCTGACACACGGGTGTTGATGGGCGTGATGTGGCGGCACACCTGCGCGTCGTCGGTATACTCCACCCCACTGCCGTGGAAGAAATGGCTCAGGCACCAGCCTATGGCACCCAAGAACAGGAGGACTATCACTACATTATATATTCGCTTTAAAAATTTCTTGTTCATCTTGTTATTACCTTGTAAATATGATTAGAAAAGCATTTTATGTCTTCACTCTTTGTTCCTCATCGTTCATTCTTCACGCCATCAGATCTCGCCTGCCACGTACTTCATCTTGTAGTAGGCATACACGATGTTGATGCGCGCGTCCACTTCCTTCAGTTCGGCATTGAGGCGAAGGTTCGACGCGTCCACCATGTCCGTGACAAGTGCAAGCTGGCTGAGGTAGCGGGCGTTCATCACGTCATAGTTTTGTCGCGCAAGCTCCACGCTCTTCTGCTGTGTCTCCAGCTCCACGTAGGTCTGCTGATACTGCACGTATGCCGCCTGCACATTGTTGTTGAGCTGTTCCTGCCGCACGGCGTGCGCCTCCTTTGCCTGTCGCGTCTCCACTGCAGCCTGCTTAATGCGCTTGTTGCTCTTGAAGAGCGAGCTGAGCGAGTATTTCACGCCCACGCCCACGTACCACACGTTGAGGTTCTTGTTTATCGGCGGAAGCTCAAACGTTATGGGGCCGTCGAAGTTGTCGGCTGCCACGAAAGCCACCTTTGGCAGCATGTCGCTCTTGGCGAGCTTTTCATTCTGCTCGGCAATGCTTATGGCGTTGGCGCTCTGCTCAAGGAGCGGTGAGTTGAGCGTGCCATGGTTTTGCCAGTACTCTTCGCCGTCCTTGGCGTATATCTTGTCGATGACATTGGCATCGGGCGTTATGACGATGTCTTGCGTCATGCCAAGGGTGTTGCAGAGCTGGTGGTTCAGGATGCTGCGGTTGTTGCGCAGGGCGGTGAGGCCAAGCTTCAAGCTCTCCATCTGCAGCTCATAGCGTGTGATGTCGTTTTTCAGCGCCATGCCCTGCGCCTGCTTTTCCTTGATGTCGGCTATGAGTTGCCGCGTCAGCTCGATGTTCTTCTCATACACCTGCGTCTGGTTGTCTATCTTATATAGGTCGAGATACTGCCCCAACGCCACGAAGCGCACCTGCTGGCGTGTCAGCCTGACGCCAACCTCAGCCTGGCGCTTGCCAAGCTCGGCAAGCTTGATGCCGGCGTTTATCGCGCCACCCGCATAGACCACCTGTTGCGCCTGCAACGAGAAGTTGTTGCCGTAGTGTGGCGAGGAGAGGCCGTGGACATTGCTGAAGTCGCGGTCGGTGAGCAGCGCGTTGCCGATGTAGCTCACCGACAACGAGGCGTCAACGTCGGGCAATCGCTTGCTCCTTGCCGCCTCTATGCCAAGATCGGCTGCCTCAACGCCCGACTTCTGCGTGCGCAGGCTTGCGTTGTTATCCTCAATAGCCTTGAAGAGCTGGTCGATGGTCAGCGTCTGCTGCTGAGCCTCGGCCAACGTCGCGGCTCCAAACAGCAGGAGCCATGAAAACATGATTCTCTTTATCATCAAATTGTGTGTCTTAAAAATCCGATGCAAAGGTAAGGCTAATTCGGCGATGTGGCGTTTTAAATTTAGCGCGGCGGATGGACGATTTGGGAATAAAAGTTCGGTTTTATCACATTTATTGGGTAACTTTGTAGTAAAGAATGGAAGAATTCGCACCAATCGCAAGAAGCAACAACTTCCCGTCTCTGATTAAATATTCCTTACAATGAACTCTTTTACAGAACTGAAGTCGCCCCACGAGGCAAGCCTGTCCGTCACGCGGCTGGACGAATGGCGACACGGCCCGCAAGTGTTGGTTTACGGAGCCATACTGATTTGCCGCAAGGGCGAAACCGTGCTGAGGGTGAACTACAAGGATTGGGAACTATATGAGAACGCCGTGATCACGGTGTTCCCAAACGACGTGGTGGAAATAATAAGTGAAGGACAAAGAAGAAAGGGTCGAGAAGGAAGAACGAGAAGGGAAGAATCAGCAATCGGCGACCATAGCGGAAGCCGGCAAGGGGGGATGGGCGAAGAGCCATCTTTGCAAGTGGAGATGCTCAAATACAGTCCGTCGCTCTTGCGCGAGGCGAGCCTGCAACTGGAGCAAACTGTCTACTTATCCCTGCGCGAGGACCGCTGCAGGCAGGACACACCCGTGGTGACGAACATCATAGACAGAATGTTCGCCTTGCTGAAAGTTTATTTCGCCCAAGCCGACTGCACCTGCATCTCCCAACTCGTGCTTTGCCAGCTCAAGGCGTTCTTCATCGGCTTCCACGAGTATCTGCAACGCAACCCTGAGTATCATCCCGACGAAGTGAAGTCATATCGAGTGCGCCGACTGTTCAATCTCTTCATGAGACTCTTGGAGCGCGACTACAAGTTGTCGCGCGACGTGAGCTACTATGCCGCGGAAATGAACATCACGCCGAAGTATCTCACCACCATCGTGCGCCTGGTGACCGACCACACGCCCAAGGCGATAATCGACCAATATGTCGTCTTGCAAATAAAGACGCAACTGCAACGCACGTCGCAGAGCGTGAAGGAAATAGCGTGGGAATACCATTTCGCCGACACCAGCTTTTTCTGCCGCTACTACAAGAAGCACACGGGGGCTACGCCGCAACAGGAAAGGAAATGACCCTGTAAGGCATGAGCCGTCCGACATTGAGACGCGCAATACGAGACAGGACGCTTCTATCTGTCTTGCAGTTCTATTTGCTGGCGTTGGGTCTACCTAATAATGACGATTTGTGGCGTGCGGAGCGCGGGTTTCAGTTCGCCACCTATATAGAATGTGCCCATGGATGTCGGCACTGCCTGAGCGCCGGCACGTGCAAGGCTTGGCGACGAAAAAGTTGTGGCAATCCAGTTGTTAGCCATCGTGTCATACTCATACAGGCTGCCACTGAACCTATACCAACCTATTGGCTGTTTCAGATAATCCTCCTGTCCGACGCACTGGTACCTGCCACTTATGGCGTCGAGGAAGATGACTTTGTTCACGCCTCCAGTGGCAAAGACACGATTGTTCTCCGTCCACGCTATGCCTCCGGCGAGAGTCATTTCCTCGCCTTCCGCTGAGCGTGGAGCGGCAATTCTCTCCCACTCTACCGTGTTTACATCAAACGAATAGCCATCGGTATACACCACACTGTTTTCGCCATCGGCGAAAAAGCCGCCCCAAACATACACTTTGTTATCATGCGCAGCTGCCACCGGCTGCACGCGTGGCTTTCCGGGCACGGCCGTCAGCTCTTGCCAAGGCGAGGACGAGCATGGGACGTTTTCAGCATCGACCGCGGTTGGCACTGGTTTGCCAAGCGGCAGATAAAGCACGGAAGCCGACGGCTTGCCGTCTTGATTTCCGCCAACCGCAAACACGCCCGTCGCCGTCTGAGCCACAGCCATGTTGTCGACGGCACGCGGCAAGTCGGCGAGACGCCTTATCTCCGCCCCTGCCTGCAAGTCGCTCAGATGGATGCTATACACCGACCTCAAGCTGTGCTGGCTATTGTTTCCGCCTATCAGCAGCAGGCTGTCGCCACTCTGCGCCGTGCCTCCATAAGCGGCGGGCTCGGGCAATCGGCCCACGAGTCGCCATTGCAGTGCGCTGCTGTCTATACGCGCCGCATAGATGCCAGCGTAATACTTCTTCGGTTTACCTGCTTCGGGGAAGTTGCAACCACCAGCCATTATGATGTAGTCGCCGATGCGACCAGCATAACATGCCGACACGCCAAGCGAATAGCCAGGTTCGGCAGAGGGGAAGCCAGCCACGTCGACAACGCGCTCGCGGGCACTGGCCGCAGCAGGCGATAAGGCTGAGAAGAGCACGACAATGCCCACGAACACGCTCCTAACGACGCAGAATGCTCGGCTCTGTTGATTCATAATCATTGCGTTTGAGTTGTGGTTCCATGTCGATTCGTGTGGGCGAGAATCGTCGTGCCGGTTTTCCCCGTTTGCCTTTGCGCCACAATCGTGTTGCCTTTGCGGCGCTGTCGCGTCGGCTTTGCGCCACAATCGCAATGCCCCCACGCCGCAATCGCATCGCATGGAAAACCTTGGCAAACATCAACCCCGACGAATCAACATAGACCCCGTGTTGTTTACTTACTATTATTAGCTTTTTAGGACTTGCCTATTTGCCAAAAAGGGTTTCAGATTATTTCTCATACAGGTCGTCTGCCGACTTGACCTCGGCAAAGCCTTTCAAAAACTCCACATACTCTGCCACTACGGCTTGGGCGAACCTTGCGCCCTTGTCTGCCGTGGCAAGCGCGGGCGACCCGATGCCCGTGTCGTCGCTAACCTTCGACCAGTTGCGCGGAATCCACACCTTGCCCTTTCGCAATGCGTCCAACTTGAAGCCATGGCTATTGCCGGCGCCTGCCTCGTTGAGGTTTACCAGCTCGGGATGATAGTGCATCATGACGGACGTCTCCACTTCGTCGGCATGGTCGCCAACCACCTCGAAGTAGTCTTTGGCAGGTGCCATCTTGAACCATTCGCTCGTGGCTATGATAAAGTCGGGATATTCGAGCGTGAGGTCGCGAATCATGTTCTTGAAACTATTGCCGCCGTGACCGTTCACTATCAGCAGCCGGCGTTGGCCCTGGCGGTAGAGCGAGGCCACGATGTCGCGCAGCACGCCACGCTGGGTGTCGTAAGAATAGTGGACGCAGAAGTTCAGCTCGCGCTGCCCCGGGTTCTGCGCGCCGGTGAACACGGGCGGCATGACCATTGCCATTATCTTGTGCTTGGCATACAGTTGCTCGGCGGCATCCACTGCCACGTCGTGCGACAAGATGCAGTCGGTCATGTAGGGCAAGTGCTGGTTGTGGGGCTCGGTGGCTCCCCACGGAAGTATGGTCACGGCATAGTCGTATTGCTTTGCGGTGCCATAGTTGGATACCGAGAGGTCGAATCGTCTTTCCATCATAGAAGAAACAAATGCAAGTTGGCGGAAGACGAAGGTGCCAGCATGATGGTCTCATGCCGTGGCACCTTCATCTCGTCCGCTTTGTCGTGATCAGAACTTGTTGGCTCTCTCAAAGAACCCTATTGCCTCAAGCTCCTGCTTCATCTGCTGTTCCTCTTCGTCGGTCATGTTGCGGAACGGCACGCGGTTGGGTCCGAGGTCGAAGCCGAGGAGCTTCATAATGCGCTTGCCGCCAACGATATTGCCACGGAAATGGCAAATCACGTTGATGACCTCCTGCGAGAAGTTCTGCTTTTCGCGTGCGGTGTCGATGTCGCCGTTGTTCCAAGCCTCGATAATGCCCACAAGCTCACGGCCATTATAGTTGGTCGTGCCACCTATACCACCACGCGCTCCGCCCTGTGCAAGGCTCGGCAGTATGGTCTCGTCTTGTCCGTGCAGCATGTCAAACTTGCCACCTCCATATAGGCGGCACTGGTTGTACTCGTAGAGCGACTCATAGGTGTACTTAATGCCCGCGAAGTTCTTGATGCGTCCGTCCACGGCCTTCAGCAAGTCGACCATGGGCAGGTAAGCGCCATTGAAGGCTGGGATGTGATAGTAGTAGAATGGCAGTTGTGGCGCGGCGTTGGCGATGGTCTCGCAATACTCCACGAGCTCCTCTATGCGACCGATCTTCGGGAATGGTGGGGCCATTGAGCCGATGCCCCACGCGCCGATGCGCTGGGCGTGCTCGGCAAGGCGCACGCTCTCCCTGAGACAGCAGCTGCCCACGTGCACAATCACCTTGAATCCCTCTGGCGCCATGCTCACCCAACGCTCGGCAAGCTGCATGCGCTCCTCGGTGGTGAGCATATAGCCCTCGCCCGACGAGCCGTTGATGAACACGCCCTTCAGTCCGTTTTTCTGCAACATCTTGGCATAAGCCTCGATGGGTTCGAGATTCACGTCGCCGTTTGCGCTGAATGGCGTAAACGGGGCGTCTATAAGTCCTATAATCTTTTCCATTGTCATATCTTTACATTATTATAATATAAACATCTTAATCTACATTGTCGGTTGTCGGCCGCAGGCAGACAAGCTGCAACACGAGCGCCACCACAACGATGCAACCCAGCACGGCAAAGCCCAAGCCGAGGTTTCCGCCATCAGTCCACTGCCCGAGCAGATGCGTCACTGCAGCGCCGGCAAACACGCCTACCATGTTCATTACGCCATAAGCCGTGGCACGATATTTCGCGGAGATGATCTGGCAGAGTATAGGCATGTTGTTGGCGTCGAACATGCCATAGCCAACGCCAAACAGCAGTCCCGCTCCGACAACGGCCAGGACGCTATGCCCAAAGCCGAGCAGGATGAGGGCGGGAATGGTCATGCCCAATCCTATGGCACTCGTGTAGATGCGTCCGCGTATGTTGCGCAAGACCCATTTGTCCGACAGCACGCCACCAAGGATCACGCCTATGAACGACGAGGCGGCTATCGTAATGGTGGACATCGGACCAGCCTGAGCCATGTCGATGCCAAGGTTCGCGGCAAAGAGTGTTGGCAGCCAGTTCTTCGTCGCCCAACCTGGAAGACTTGGCACGGCGAAATAGATGAGTATGACCCAGAACGCCCATGTGGAGAGAACCATGCAGAGCCCGTGCCACACGCTCTCCTTTTTTGTTTCAGACGCCGCCTGCCGCGAGACGCCGGCAACGGCTTGCTTGGGTTTGTCGTGCAGCAGCAAGGCGAGCACCACCGAGTAGGCTATACCCACCACTCCAAACCAATGGAACGTGTCGTTCCATGAGAACGTGGCAGCTATGGTCGCGCCAAATCCGCCAACGGCTTGCCCCACGTACAAGCCTGTCATGTGAATGCCAATGGCGAGCGAGCGCGACTTGCCCTCGTGCCAATCGGCAATGAGCGACAGGGCCGACGGTATGTACAACGCCTCGCTTATGCCCATCAGCGCCCGAAGGCAGTAAAGTTGCTCAAAATTAGTGGCATATCCCATGAGGAATGTCACTGCCGACCACACGAACAGGCTGCCCACCACAAGCTTCTTGCGGCTTATCTTGTCTGCCACGACACCCGCCACCGGACTCACTATGCCGTAAATCCACAGGAAGACGGCCATCAAGGCGCCAAAGGCCTCTGCCTTCTGGAGTTCCGCGATGTCGGCCTTCATCGCTTCCTGCATCGTGGAAAGCATCTGGCGATCCATGTAATTGAGCAAAGCCACGACCCACAACAGGGCGACGACAAGCCATGGATAGAATTTCTTTTGAGTCATTTTCATGTTTTAGCTTTAGGTGACAAGGTAATAGTGGTCATGCAGGGCGAAAGCCAAGAAACAAGTGTCATGCTGTCCCCGTGGCGCCCCTATTGGTTGCAAAGATAGGCAAAATCTTTAAATCGCACAAGCATATAATGGTTTCCATGCAAAAAAAATGGCATGGAAACCTCACGTCGCCCTCACCTCCATCGCGCGCTCCGGGTGAGGGTCAAAGCTGAACCCCGCTTTATTTCTCGTAGAGAGGCAGAGGAGTCATCACCCATCTCCCGTCCTCAAATATTGGAGCGGCGCATTGGTGATAGCCTGAGCGCTCAATCAATGGAATAAAGCCTGCTGGCGTATAGGCAAGATTGGTGGCCACGATGAAGTCGGCTTTCCGCTCACGCACGTCTTGCTCTCTTGCCGCCTTCATCTGCAGGGACGCGTCCTTTTGTTGTGCCCAATATTTGCATGCGGGAATGGCGCGAGCAAGCAAGCCCTCGCCATAGTCGCCGTCAGTGAACATAATCTTCGGCTGATTCTTCTTGGCCATATAGCGCATAACGGCTTTGCGTATCTTTTGATGTTTGTCATACTTAGGAAGAAAAGTCAGGCGGAAATTAAGGCCTATGGCTCCACAACACACCATTATCAACAAGATGGCATAAAGATAACGGGGCAGTTTGTCAACGATGGCCGACAGCTTGCTTACAACGAAAAGCAAGGGAAAAATCATGAACGGCATGGCTGTGTCGAAGTAATGCAGGAATACCGCACGCAGCAACAGGAAACAGTAGAATGGGATGAAGGCGAGCAGGAACCAGCGCGACACGCCGAAATGACGGCAAAAAAACAACTGCGAAACAAGCACCGCGGTAATCACCACCTTGTCTCTCGGGAAGGAGGAAAACAGGTTGCGGTCGGTTATTTGCAAGGTGTTGACGAAATATTCCTGAACAAACGCCTGCAGGTTTCCCGCCCAAAGGAAATAAACTATAAACGGCACAATGAAAACCGCCATGCCAAGCAGGCCAAAGCCAAGGCCCGAGAAGGATTTACGACAGAAAGAGACGCCTGCCACCAAGAGGGCCATGCCACCCATCATGAAGAAGATGTTCCACTTTACCAAGAGGCAATACGCCATGCAGATGCCAAGAAAGAACGCGTTCTTAGACGTTTTACCCCCCCTAACATGGCGGAACAGGTGAAATACAGTCCGCCACAGATGGCCGGCATGCAGAAGTCCTCGGCACGAACCTCAGCGTGATAGGTGATAAAGAACAGGAACAAGGGCATGGCAAGCAACACCAGCAAAGCCTCTCGCTTGCCTACAAACAAGCGCGATGTGCGCCAAATGAAAGCGAAAGCAACGGCATAGGCAAGTACGCTCAGCCAAAACACGCCGTGGTAGGATGTCGGGCTTAATAAGTATCCAATGCCATAGATGAGCCACAACACAGGACCCTTCGAGTCGGAAAAGTCAATATAAGGCGTCATTCCTTCCATCCAAGCCTTGCCACAGGTGAAAAACCATGCGGAATCGCAGCGCACCCCGTATGTATCCGCGAGGTAAGAGTCGGGCGAAAGGAAAAGCAGAACAACAAAAGCGAAAATGACGAACGCCGCCCACTTAACCAGAGTTTGTAGGCGGGCACGGCTTGATAAATATTTCATACGTAGTGATTGTTACAGTGTAAACAATGCAAAGGTAAGCATAAAACAAGAGAACGCACACCTTTTTATAGGATAATTCACGATGGTAGAGCCAAAGCCGCGCCATATCTTATTATTACTCTGATTTGAATATTCAAACGTGGATTATTACTCGGATTTGGATAGTTTAGCGCGGATTATTTCTCGGATTTGGATAATTTGCTTATCCTTTACAACCGACTTTCAGGCGTTTATGGTCAGAAGGGCCAAGCCCTCACGGCACCCTCACCACGTCTACCACATGGCTGCCGGCGCCGATGAGGTCGGGACGTTCGGATATTGCCTTCTGATAGTCGATGAATCGGGCAAAGGTCTCGTCGCTCATGCGGTTGAGACGCGTGCGCATGTAGTCGGACGCGCCATCGGGCGAGAATATGGTGACGCGCTCAAGGCCCGCCGCCTTGTCGAGCCGGTCGATGTCTGAGACGCGCACGTAGTCGTACAGCTCGTCGGGTTGAGCCTGTATATGGAAATCGCGGTCTACGGCTCCACGCTCGATCAAGCCGCCGATGCGGTCCTCATCGAAGCAATAAGAGAGGATGCTGTACTCGTTCATCAGGTAAGCCACGAAGATCAAGCCGCCGGGCTTGGTCACGCGCTTCGCCTCACGAAGTGCCTTCAACTTCTCCTCGTCGCCAATGAGATGGTAGAGTGGTCCGAGCAGCAAGGTGAGGTCAGCCGAGGCTGTCGGCACGAATGGCATATTGCGCGCGTCGCCCTGGACCACGTTGGCCGTGGGCTCGCGTTTCAGGAAGACGTCGATGTTGTGGCGCACGAGCTCGACCGCCTTCACCTCGTAGCCATCAGCCATGAGCGCCGACGTGTAGCGACCCGTGCCGGCGCCGATGTCGAGCAGGCTGAAGCCTGGCCGCAAGAAGCGGTGGAGATGGTGCATGGTGACCTGAAACTCCACCATGCCGTGCCGGCGCTGAAGGCGCAGGTCCTCGGGATGCTTGTTGTAGTGTTTCTCTATGTTGGATAATGCCATTACGTTAACCGCGAAAGGGCGTGCCAAAAGACTTCAGCCTTCTGGCACGCCCTTTATGTTTTAGGACTGTTGTTATTTCTTTGCAGCGCTGGCCTTGCTCTTGTAAGCCTTGTTGAGACCAGCCACCACCTGTGCGGTAATGTCGTAGGCCTTGTTGGCATAGAGCACGTTGTCGCCTTGCTTTGCGAAGATCATGCCATACTTGCCGTCCTTGTTGAAGGCGGCGAGGTAGTGCTGCAATGAGTCGTGCAAAGCCTTGTTGTACTTGTCGGTCTCTGTCTGGAACTCGCTGCTGAGCCTCTGGTTGAGAGCCTGTAGGTCGTTGCTCTGCTTCTGCAAGCCTGCCTGGATGGCCTCAGCCTGCTCGCGGGTGTATGCGTTTTGCTGCACCTTCTGCTGGAAGTTGGCAGCGGCGTTCTGCAAAGCCTGCTGGCGGCTGGCAAGTGTCTTCTGGATGTTGGTGCCCTTCTGGTTCAGGATCTTGGTATATTCCTTGCAGAACTGGTACTGCGTCATGATGGAGTCTACCTCCACATAAGCGATCTCGGTGCTTGCGGCCTTCTGTGAGGTCGTCTCAGCCTTCTCGTCCATCTTCGGGGCGCTCTTGTTGCAAGAGGTAAAGCCGAAAGTCGTGGCGACGGTCAATGCCACGGCAATGATAATGTTTTGCTTCATATTTGATGTATATATTAGTCTGTCGTTGTATGTCCTACCTGAAACGTCCCTTCGCGCGCATCTCCCTGTCCTCGTCGATGACGCAGTGTATGCCCCGGTCCCTCATCGCCTTGGAGTCGTGGATGTGCATGGAGGAGAACTTGCCGTTCTTGCAGAGCAAGACCTTCACTGAGAGCAGCGCCACGGATATAGCAATTATTAACACCGTAAGGAGTAGCGTTTCTGTCATTATTTACTAAATTTGCAGTGTTTTTCTACATAATACGCTGCAAAGATAGCGTTAAATAAACAAACCGCAAAAAGATAAGACGACATTTTAAGTATTTAATCATAAAAATAGCAAAGATTATGGCAGAATTAAAACCCGCCCGCGTGTTCGAGCAATTCGCGGCAATCAACAAGATACCGCGCCCGTCGAAGCATGAGGAGAAGATGATTGAGTATCTCAAGCAGTTTGGCGAGAGCCACGGACTTGATACCGAGGTAGACGAGACCGGCAACGTGATCATTCGCAAGCCAGCCACAAAGGGCTACGAGGACCGTGCCACAACCATCATCCAGAGCCACATGGACATGGTTTGCGACAAGCTCGTGGACGTTGACTTCGACTTCTCCACGGACGCCATCCAGACTTATGTCGAGGGCGAGTGGATGCACGCCAAAGGCACCACGCTGGGCGCCGACGACGGCATCGGCGACGCCATCGAGCTCGCCATCCTCGACTCCGACGACATCGAGCACGGCCCAATAGAGTGCGTCTTCACGCGCGACGAGGAGACACAGCTCACGGGTGCCATGGGCATGAAGCCGGGCTTCATGACCGGCGACTACCTCATCAACCTCGACTCCGAGGACGAGGGCCAGATCTTCATCTCGTGCGCCGGCGGCAGGGGCACCACTGCCACGTTCCGCTTCGAGCGCGAGGCTGCTCCCGAGGGCTTCTTCTTCATGGAGGGCTCGCTGAAGGGCCTCAACGGTGGCCACTCTGGCGACGACATCGAGAAGAAGCGCGCCAACGCCATAAAGGTGCTCGCCCGCTTCCTCTACATGGAGAAGGGCAAGATGGCGCTGCGACTGGCGCAGTGGAACTCCGGCAAGATGCACAACGCCATTCCGCGCGACGGCAAGGTGGTGTTTGCCGTGCCCGCCGACAAGAAGGAGGAGGTGAAGGCCGACTGGAACGTGTTTGCCGCCCAGGTGGAGGACGAATACCACGTCAGCGACACCAACATGGAATGGACACTTGAGAGCTGCGAGGCACAGAGCGTGATGCCCGAGAAGGTGAGCGCCAACCTCATCAACGCCCTGCAGGCGGTGGACAACGGCGTGTTCGCCATGTGCCAAGACCAGGAGCTGGCTTGGATGGTCGAGACGTCGAGCAACGTGGCAAGCGTGCAGAGCGCGGACGACAAGGTGGTCGTGGTAAGCTCGCAGCGCTCAAACGTCACCTCAAACCTCAACAACATCTGCAACACCGTGAAGGCGACCTATGAGCTTGCCGGCGCCGAAGTGGAGCAAACCGACGGCTATCCCGCTTGGCAGCCCAAGCACGGCTCTGAGCTTCAGCGCATCGTGAAGGAGACCTACCAGAAGCTCTTCGGCAAGGAGCCCATAGTCAGAGGCATACACGCCGGCCTGGAGTGCGGCCTCTTCTCAGAGAAATATCCCAACATCGACATGGTGTCGTTTGGCCCGACGCTCCGCAACGTGCACACGCCCGATGAGTGTCTCCACATACCAACCGTGCAGATGGTTTGGGACCACTTGCTCGAAATCCTGAAAAACATTCCAAAGAAATGACGCGCAGGTTCTATCAGCTCGCCCTCGGCGTGTGCATGGCCCTTGCCACGACGGTAGTCGTCTCCTCGTGTGGCGACGGCCATACCGCCAAGTCGCACGCCAAGGAGTTTATGGAAGGGCAGATGACGCAAGCCAACGTCGACTACATCACGTGGTCGAAGCTCGACTCCACCAAGCATCTCACCGACTCGGCGCTGCACGCCATGCGCGCCACGGCTGAGAAATCAAGGTTGGTGAAGCCTGGCACCACATACCAGCAGCCAACGGCTAAGCTCAACCTCATCTCCCTGAGATATGCCATCGACAAGGACACGCTCATGGCGACGTTCTATCTCGACGACAAGCTCACGGGCATCGTTGGCGTGAAGGCTAACCCCGTGGTGAAACCATAGGCAGCAAGCCACACTGCCACATCACAATTGGCTACACTTTACGAGCAAGAGGATGTGTCACATCGTTGACGCATCCTCTTTTTATTTACCTGTGTCTCAAGGCTTTCCGCTTTGCGCCAAAAGCGCTTTGGCTTTGCGCCGCAAACGCGTCGCCATTACGGCGCGATCGCCTTGGCTTTGCGCCGCTATCGCACCGCCTCTCCACCGCAATCGCGATTCCAATAGGGAAAGACGTTCGCAATCAAGAAAAACTATCGCAAGGCAATGGAAATAGCAACAATGTTTGAACCTTTTTGTCAAGTAATTTGTGTACATTTGTGGTCGACTTTCCATCAGAACGAATGAGAACCAAGATCTTTCGTCGTCTTTTCGTCATGGCGGCGGTGGCGCTCTGCATTACCATGCTGACGCTCTGCATTACCGCGCTGCCGCTTCTCGCGTCGGAACCACTGACGCGCAACAGTTTCGTCGTCTCCAACCTGAACACCGACAAGGGGCTGTCCAGCTCGCGCGTCTATTCGATTGTGGAGGACACGGATGGCGCCATGTGGATAAGCACCAAACGGGGAGTGGACAGGTACAACGGCCAGCAGGTGAGAAACTACAACTTGCCACTCGACCGGCAGCTCACCGATGCCAGTGGCAGAAACATCAAGCTGACGAATGACGGACAGGGGCGAATCTATGCCTACGACAACAAGGGGAATGTCTATATATATAATAATGTGTTGGACGCTTACCAACTCCGCTTCCAACTGAAAAACACCTTCAAAGACGACGTCGTTCTCAACGAACTCGTAGCCGACCATCAAGGCACGCTGTGGATGGCGCTTGGCAATGGCGTATATCGTCTGCCTTCGCAAGGCAAAGGGAAGCTGGTGGCGAAGAACATCTTTGCCAATCACGTCAGTTGGATAGGCAACCATTTGCTCATCGGCTCCTACCAAGGCACTTTCGTTCTTTCCGCCCTGCAGGGCAAGTCGCCCGTTCGGCTGAAAGGCGTTGAGGGAGCAGTGCTTGCCTCATGGCACGACGCCGCCCACCATCAGGTGTGGCTGGGCACGCTCAGCAATGGCGTGCAAGTGGTGGACGACCGCACGTGGAAACCCCTTGCGTCCATGCAGACGTCGCTCAATGGAATCCCCCGCCTGGCGGTGCGCTCCATCATTCCTTACGACAAGAACACGGTGCTCGTGGCGGTTGACGGCGGCGGAGTCTATGCCTACGACCGCGGAGCCAAGCGCCTCTCCCTCTTGATGAACGCCAGCGGAAAGGCGGGCAACGCCTTGACGGGCAACGGGGTCTATACGCTCTATCGCGACCGCTTGGGCGACATCTGGGTGGGCAGCTATTCGGGAGGAGTCGACTTGGCGATACCGTCGGCTCACTCCATCAGCTACATTCGCCACGACGACCTCAACGGGCAGTCGCTCGCCAACAACCGTGTCAATGGCATCTTCCAGCAGCGCCATTCTCCCCTCAAGGAAAAGATTTGGTTTGCCACCGACATGGGCGTGAGCATCTACGACCCGACATCCCACCATTGGCAGCATGGGCTGGCCAATAAGGTTGTGCTGACCTTGTGCCAGGCAAAGGACGGAAGCGTCTTGGCGGGAACCTATGGTGAAGGCGTCTTTCGGGTGAGTGCCGACGGCTCGGCGCGTCCTTTGTATTCAACAAGCAACGGAGCACTGGGAGACGACTGCGTGTTCGCGCTTTGCTCCGACCGCGAGGGCGGCCTGTGGATAGGCTGCATGAACGGGAAGTTGGCACACGTCACCGCCTCGGGCATCTCCTACTTGCCCATTCGCTTGGTATTCAGCATCGTGGAGTCGCCCGACGGCAAGCATGTTGCCGTGGGTAATTCTGAAGGTTGCTGGCTCATCGACAAGCGTTCGCATGCCATACGTCGCTTCTATTTCCCCGGCGAGAACCCTGGGAAGGACTTCAACTATGTCGTCAACGCCTTGCTCTTCCAAGACAATAGCCACGTGTGGATAGCCACCGACGGCGGAGGCGTGTGCCTCTACGACTTGCAGAGCCACCGCGTGAAGAACTACACCACCGCCCAGGCCCTGCCTTCCAACACGGTCTATGCCTTCGTGCGCGACGGGGCTGGCAGAGTGTGGATGAGCACCGACCGTGGGTTGGCGTTCATCGACCACGGCAAGGTGACATCGCTCAATTTCTTCGAGGGCATGGAGCGTGAGTTCAACCGCATGGCGGCTCTCCGCACCCGCGATGGCATGATGATGTTCGGCAGCAACGAGGGTGCCGTGGCGTTGTCGCCCACCTTTGTCGACGGGCTCACTTATCAAGCTCCCTTGCACATCACCGGCTTGGACGTGGAGGGAATGGACGACGGCGACGACTGGCGCGGCAAGGTCCACGAGATGCTGCAGAAGGGCGAAGTGGCGTTGTCGTTTGCGCAAAACACCTTTGTGGTGCACTTCGAAAGCATCAATTATCAGTATCAGCACGACATCCAGTATCAATGTTTCTTGGATGGCTTCGACCGCCAGTGGAGCGAGCCGTCGCCCTCGCGGCAAGTGAGGTACGCCAATTTGCCCGCAGGCAAATACACCCTACACGTCAAGGCGATAGGCAAGAGCAACGGCAGGGTGCTGGGTGAGCGGACAATGACCATACGTGTGGCACCGCCTTGGTGGAACACATGGTGGGCATGGGCGTTCTATATAGCCGCATTGTGCCTATTGGCCTATGCCGGATGGGATTATTATAAGGAGCGACTGAAGCGCAAATACTATGACGAGAAGATCAGGTTCTTCGTGAATACCGCCCACAACATCCGCACTCCGCTGAGCCTTGTGCTGGCTCCACTCGCCGACTTGGCAAAGGAGAAGGGCTTGTCTGCGCAAAGCCGCAACTTCCTCGACATGGCGCAACGCAACGGCGACAAGCTCCTGCGCATGGTGACGGAGCTGCTCGACTTTCAGAAGATGGAGCGCACAGAGGCGAAGGTTCACCTGCAAGAGATGCAGCTGCGCGTGTTCTTGGAGCAGCAGGCACGGAAGTTCTCGACGATGGCTTCCGACAAGAACATCCGTCTCGGCGTCAAGGATTGTCCGACCGTCAAGGTGATGACGGACTTCTCGCTCATCGACCTCATCTTCGAGAACCTCCTTTCCAATGCCATCAAATA
>CAVHEN010000028.1:0-38103 GCA_963635115.1 Oscillospiraceae bacterium
GATGAAGCATGGTATGCGTAATCGGCGAAGCCGACATCTTTTAAATCTTTAAAATCTGTGTGAGGGATAATATAATCATTGTGAGATCCGTGTGAAATGAAACGAGTGAAAGCAAAAAGCCTATCAAGAATCACGTTTTTGCAAAGATAGCGCAAACCGAGAGCAATACAAAATAAAAGGCTGAAAGACTTTTATTCTTATTGCCGAGGACACAACCTATCTTATGTAAAGATAACCCAAAAAACTGAAAACGCGGACGTTTTTCTGCCTATATTAGCCACGCGATAATTGGAATATTTGTAAATTTGCGAAGCCTTTCAGCTGTGTCGAGGACACTCGCGAAGGCACGACACGTTTAATCCAACTACTAAAAACAAGAACATTATGGCTAAGAAAGGAGAAGTTTACAAGTGCAAGCACTGCGGTACGATGGTTGAGATCTTGCACGACGGCGCTAACCCGGAATGCGACGGCGAGCCCATGACCTTGGTAAAAGAGAACACCACCGATGGCGCCAAGGAGAAACACGTGCCCGTGGTTGAGAAAACAGACGGCGGCTACCGCGTCAGCGTGGGCAGCGTGACCCATCCCATGACGCCCGCCCACTACATCGAGTGGATTGAGCTGGTGACCCCGGAGGGCGTTCTCCGTCGCTACCTGACGCCGGACGACAAGCCCGAGGCGGAATTCAAGACCGACGCCACGGAAGTGACGGCACGCGAGTATTGCAACCTCCACGGCTTGTGGAAGGCATGACCGAGGGCTGAAAAAGCATTGGCGCGGCAACTGCCGGAAAGGATTCCCGGACAGTTGCCGCGCCTTCTTTTTCCTGGCTCCGTGTTGGCTCGCATGGAGCATGTTTTCATGCGCCACGAGAGACCTCACCGCGGAGCCTTCGCCCTTGCGGCGCAAAGGCAATGCGATTACGCCGCAATGGCATGGCCTTCGCGCCGCAATGCCGACGCCATTACGCCGCAACGCCGACGGGGGTCTTTGGCACCTCGATTTTGGCGCCACGGCATTCCCACAATCAGCACGGCGCCTTCCTTATATCAGCACGACACCTTATTTATATCAGCACGATACCTTATTTATATAGGCACGGCGCTTTCCATATAATTAGTAGTGGAAAGAGCTTCCGCCCAAGAACTCTCTCAAGAGGCTCGTTGGCGGGATGTCGCGGTTGGGTATCGGCCTTATGTATTCGAGGAATTTCCTCAAACGGTATGCCTCAGAATATTCCTCAGCGCTCTCCGGCACCTGCAGCAGCAAGGGCTCGGCTTGCTGCTTTATCACGGCAAGCTCGAAGAGCATCGCCGAGTTGAACATGGCATCGGCGTTCTCCTGATATGGGAATATCCACTTGTTCTCGCCGGCGCGCACCGATGGCCACCGGTGTATCGACTCTTGCGCGCTCACCCCACGATATTTGTAGTCGCGTATGATGCGCCTCAGCAGGCGGTTGTCGGTGGTCGGTATGTAGTTGTGGTCGTCGAGGAGAATGGTCGTGAGGGCGGACGCGTACACGCGGAACTTTTGCTCCTCCGGAATCTCAGAGGTCAGCTCTGGGTTCAAGGCGTGTATTCCCTCCACCACGAGCACGTTGTTTGGCTCCATCTTCAGCTTCCTGCCGCTCGGTTTCGACTTGCCCGTCTGGAAGTCGTATTTCGGCAGCTCCACCTCCTCGCCCTTGAATAGCTTGTTGAACTGCTCGTTGATGAGCTTGAGGTTCAAGGCGTAGATGCTCTCATAGTCGTATTCGCCCTTGTCATCCTTCGGCGTCAGCTCGCGGTCCACGAAATAGTCGTCGAGCGATATGGGCAGGGGCCTCAGGCCATTGGCAATGAGCTGGATGGAGAGTCGCTTGCAGGTGGTGGTCTTTCCCGACGACGACGGTCCGGCGAGCAGCACGAGCTTTATGCCCTTGCGCGCGGCTATCTGGTTGGCAATCTCCGTTATCTTCTTTTCCTGCAGCGCCTCCGACACGTTTATCAGGATCGACGCCGCACCCTTGTCCACCAGCTCGTTGAAGTCGCCCACGGTCCTCACGCCGATAATATCCTGCCACTGGTGGTGCTCCTTGAATATTCCGAACATCTTGTCTTGCCTCGTCATCTCGGGCAGCACCAAGGGGTCCTTCAAGTCGGGTATGCGCAGCAGCAGACCGTCGAAGTATCTCTCAAGCCCGAAAAGGTAAATCTGCGATGTGTTGGTCAGCAATGAGCCATAGTAGAAGTCCACATAGTCGTCCATCTGGTAATAGGTGGTATAGAGTCGGCCATAGCCCTTGAGCAGCTTCACCTTGGCGGTGTCGCCCTTCTCAGCGAACATGCTTACCGCCGTCTCGGTGGGCACCTCGTGGCGGTGGATCTCGATTCCGGCGTCGATGATCTCGCGCATCCTCTGCCTTATCCTCTCGATGTCTTCGTCGGTGACGGCACGCCCGATAAAGAGGTTCACGAAGTAGCCTTTGCTCACGGGTATGTCTATCACCACCTTGCTGCATGGGTAGAGGTCGTGAACCGCCTTGCATAGGATGAAAAAGAGCGTGCGCGTGTAGCAGCGCGACCCCGAGCCAGAGGTCATGTCGAGAAACTCAACGTCCTTGTTGCGGTAGGTCCTGTAATGCAATCCCACAACCTTGTTGTTGACCTTGGCGCATATCGGTTGCGGGGTCATTTTGAGGTCAGATTGAAAAAAAATCTCAGATAATGTGCTTCCAGGAGCGATGTTAAGCAATTTTTTATTATTTTTGCAACGGATTTGTAATGCCTGTTTCATTTGCGACACATTTATATGAAAGTTAAATGATTCCATGAATGATATTCACGGTGTAAAATTAGCAAATTCCGTCATGCAAAGCAATAGCCGTATTATAAACATAGTTAAAATATGACGATTCTTTTATTAAAGATTGTTGGTGCCCTCGCGCTCCTCATCTATGGCATGAAGGTGATGAGTGAGGCCCTGCAAAAACTGGCGGGTCCCCAACTGCGCCACGTGCTGAGCGCCATGACCACCAACCGCGTCTCGGGTGTTTTCACAGGCATGCTGACCACTGTAGCCGTACAATCGAGCACAGCCACGACAGTGATGACCGTGTCGTTCGTAAACGCCGGATTGCTCACCTTGGTTCAAGCCATATCCGTGATCATGGGTGCCAACATAGGCACGACGCTCACCGCCTGGATCATGTCGGCGGGCTTCTCGTTCAGGATAAGCGATTTCGTGTGGCCGGTCTTCCTTATCGGACTGCTGCTCATCTACTCAAAGAAAAACCGTTATGTAGGCGACTTCCTCTTCGGTGTGGCATTTATGTTTCTTGCCCTCGCCACGCTTGGAGAAAGTCAACTCCCGCCAGAGGAGCTCGACGCGCTGAAGGCCTTCTTCGCCTCGTTTGACCCCAACAGCTTCGGAACCATATTGTTGTTCCTCCTATTCGGCACCATCCTTACGTGCATTCTCCAAAGTTCAGCCGCGCTCATGGCTATCACCATGATGTTGTGCACCCAGGCCGGACTGCCCATATATCTTGGCATAGCCCTCGTGTTGGGCGAGAACATCGGCACCACGCTCACCGCCAATCTCGTGGCTCTCACCGCCAACACCGAGGCACGCCGCGCAGCATTCGGCCACCTGTTCTTCAACGTTTTCGGTGTCATTTGGGTGCTGTGCATCTTCAAGTATTTCGTCAACTTCGCTTGCGCCTTCGTGGGTTTCAATCCCGCCACCGACGTTCCATCCGGAACACAGCTAACGTTTGCCCTCGCCGCCTTCCACTCATGCTTCAACGTCTCCAACACCATCGTGTTGCTGCCCTTTGTCAAGCAGGTGGCTAAAGTGTGCTGCTGGGTATGGAAGCCGAAAGCCAACACCGACGACGACGACTTCCGCCTGCGCTTCATTCAGACAGGCATCATGAAGACTCCTGAGCTCTCCGTGCTGGAGGCACAAAAAGAAATCCAGAGCTTCGCCGAGCGCATACAGCGCATGTTCAGCATGGTGAGAGACTTGCTCGGGGAGAAGAACGAGGATAAGTTCGTGAAGATCTACGACCGCATAGAGAAGTATGAGAACATATCCGACAACATGGAGATAGAGATTGCCAAATACCTTGACCAGGTGAGCAACGCCCACCTATCGGATGACACGAAGGGCAAGATACGCTCCATGCTGCGCCAGATCTCAGAGCTGGAGTCTATTGGCGACGCCTGCAACAACATGGGCAGGACTATCCAACGCAAGTTCAAGTCGAAAGAGGACTTCAACGAGCGCCAATACGACCGCATACACCAAATGTTCGAGCTGGTGGACGACGCGCTCTCGCAGATGAACGTGCTCATGAAAGGCCACAAGGAAGAGCTCAACGCAACGCGCTCGTTCAACATTGAGAACGAGATAAACAACTATCGCAACCAGTTGCGCAACGAGAACCTCACCGACATCAACAACCACCTGTACGACTATGCATCCGGCTCAATGTACATGGACATCATCCAGGAGTGCGAGAAGCTCGGCGACTATGTCGTCAACGTCGTAGAGGCGAGAATGGGCATGAAAGCTTCCGCCTGACACGACCACGTGCCAAGCGACAACCATCTAACTGGTGCAACCACACGTTGCACCAGTTATTTTTTCCACCTCGGCTTTAGCAAGGTCGCGAAAGCCGTCGGGCGCGATGGTGACGAAGCGGTCGGCATAGCGCAAGGCAATGTCGAGGTCGTGGGTCGACACCACTACGAGTTTATCCATGTCGGTGGCTATTGAATGTAGCATCGACATGGTGTTTTTTTTGCTCTCGTAGTCGAGAAACGCCGTGGGCTCGTCGAGAAGCATCACGGGCGTGTGTTGCGCTATCGCGCGCGCTATCATTACCTTTTGCCGCTCTCCATCGCTCAAGGCGCTGATGTCGCGGTGGGCGAACGCCGACATGCCCGCAAGGCTCAAGGCTTGTTCCACAATCTTCTCATCGTCATCGGAAAGGCTGCCGAAAAAGCCCGTATAAGGCATCCGACCCATCGCCACAACGTCGTGGACGCTGAGGTTCATGGCGTCGGGTTGCTCCGTCAACACCACGCTGAAGATTCTTGCCTGCTCCTCCTTGGAGAGCGAACGGCACGACACTACCGCATCGCCATCTTGCCATAGCATGTCACCGGAGAGCGGAGGCTGCAAGCCTGCCAACGTGCGGAGGAAGGTGGACTTGCCCAACCCGTTTCTTCCTATGACGCAAACGAGCTCGCCACCGCCGAGCTGGCCCATAAGCGGTCCGGCTATCACCTTATGGCGGTAACCGATGGTCATATTTTCTATTATTAGCCTTTTCATACTGCAAAATTATTAAAAAACATCCGATAGGCTTGCGGCTTTCAAAAAAATATCTTACCTTTGCACCACGTTTATATGGACAAGGTCTTTCAACGGACGTTTCCATCGTTTTGCCCAGATGGCGGAATAGGTAGACGCGCTGGTCTCAAACACCAGTGCCGCAAGGCATCTCGGTTCGAGCCCGAGTCTGGGTACGCAAAAAGCCAAAGCATTGTTATCAGTGCTTTGGCTTTTTTCATTTTACGCCTCATGTATGCTTTGCAGGGTGCACGCCTTGTACCCTGCAAAACATATCGTGCAACCCTAAAGGTTTTTAGGCTCTACACCATAAAATGAAAGGCATGAAACATCTCGCGCCTCACATTCTGCTCTTTTGTTCCTGTCCGGCTCCAGTGCCCTTGTATTTGCTTTTCGACACATTAAACCTATAGCGAAGGGTCAGAGAGTAAGCGCTTATTGAATAATCGTGATGAACGATATCACGCATTGATCCCGAGTACATCCTGCTATGCATGTTTCCTATGCCCAGGAGGTCATTGGCATAGAAGAACACCAATAGTTTTCCTTTCAAGAACGACTTGTATATTGACAAGTTAGCGCCAAAGTAGTCGCGATACATATATGATGTCTCATCGTCGCCCTTGGTCTGAGCTATCAGCATAAAGGAAACCGTACAAAGCTTGGTGTCTATCGTGTTGTCGAAACGTATCGTGACTTTTGGATCACCCAGCCGATGTCCATCATGCGTTTCCATGTCAAACCATTGCTTGAAACAATAGACGCTCAAAGAAGGATGCCATATCCCGAATTTAGGACTTGCAGAAAGCGATGCCGCAACGCGGTTATATGATTTCCAATTCACATCCTGTATTAATGCTATGTTTGGATTGTCTTTGTACGACTGGGTCAACATCACAATTGGACTGGACACATGCGTATAAGTCGCCCCAGCCATGAGCCATTTATAGGACACCGTATAATTAATGTTACGGTTTATTTCCGAAACAAGGAAAGGGTTTCCAGACTCGTAGGTATAGCGATTGGCATACTCGGTTCCTGATCGCAGGTCATAATAGGAAGGACGCTTTATTGTGGCTCCGTAGCTCAACTGCATTTGAGCCTTACCTACTGGAAGAGAGAAAGATAATGACGGAAGGACATTCCCGTATCTTTTACTTTGTTCAGACATTCTTTTACCTTCTTCATAATAATTAAAGTCTGTGTTCTCATACCTTATTCCAGCAAGGACACTCAGTTCCCCGAATTTCCTTGTGTAATCACAGAACACGGAAGCCATGCCTTCCTTGATTCTGTTGTCTTGTTTTTCCAATAATCCGGTAGGCTGAACATCATACGAACTTTTGCGATTAGTCGCGGAGTATTCCCCTCCTAAAGAAAGCTTTCCTTTCCATAATGGCAAAGACAAAATCAGCTTGGAAGCAAAGAGCTCGTTCTTGGTGTTTGTCTTTGTATGTACGGCATTCGTCTGCCAATCGCCTTCATATTCTTGATACTTTTCAAGGGTGTTTACTTTGGAAAAGTTTCTATCCCAAAGCCAATCCGTATTAAAGTTTATGTCCACGATGCCTATTTTCCCCATGTAATAAACATTGCCGTTTGCAAGGCTCGTGTTACCTGGCTTTGTTATGTCGCTTACGGATCTTTCAGTGAGAGCATTGTCTTTATCTATCGTTGTCGTTATCTTATTTAACCCTTTATTGAGCATGCGGTTGAAATTGAAGCTTGCGCCTATGAAACTGTGGCTATTAATCTGGTAGTTAGCCCCAAGTCCGCAATACAATTGCCTGTTTCTTATGCTTCCCTCAATATCATTACGTTGACTCCAAACATTGTCAACATAAGTGTTTTGAACGAGAGCTTGCTTGTTTGAACTGTTACTGTCTTTTACCTTCAAAAACGCGAAAGTCTCCAGACCTTTCTTCTGATAGTTTATGTTTAATTGTTCAAACCCTCCACCTCTCGCTTTCTCATCAACATTTCCATAAGTCGTTGTCTCAAATCCAAATCCATCATTAGCCTTCTTCTTTGTATTGATACGTATCACGGCTTTTACAGTTGAAGCGTATTGCGCCCCAGGGTTTTGTATAACCTCCACAGTGCTGATGTCTTCAGGATTCAAACGGTCTAATTCAGTATTGTCCCTTACTTGTTTACCATTAATGTACACCACGGGCTCACCAATTCCAAAGACATTGATTTTACCATTTTGCGAAGTGACATTTGGTATTCGGTCAAGTAGGTTGTTTATGTTTCCGGACTTTTCCAATATTGAGCCTGCAACAGTTGTAACAAACGCCCCATTCTTTAATCTGGTTTGGGGCAAAGAGGATTTCACAACGACATCTCCCAATGTCATGGATTCCTCTTTTAAAATAATAGCACCAAGGTTTGAATCAGATACGTTTCGATAAACCGTTTTATACCCGATACACGTCACCTTGACAATACCGTTTTTATATGGCGTGTTAATCAAGAAGCATCCCGTCGCATCACTAACTACTCCTTTTATAAATGCAGAATCATTAGCCTGCAGTAGGGCAACGTTAGCATATTGTATGGACTTACCCTGTTCATCTACGACCTTTCCTGTTATGTTCTGTGCGACACAAACAACACAAGAACTAACGTAGACCAAAAAAACAAATAAGTTTCTCATATTTAATCTTCTCTATAAAATATACCCTGTTACGGTTGAATTGGGACATCTCGGGTCTGGATAATCGAAATAGCCTTTACCCAAAGTCTTTGATATATCAACAAAACACACACGCCGATCTATTGACTTACGACAAATCTCTATAACCTTGCAATACTTACAAGGAGAGTTGGTCTCTCTTTTGTCAATTTGGCTAAATGTACATATCTCTAAAGCCTTTGAGGAGCTCCAAATTGTTTTTAATGAGGAATCGTTTATATTTCCAAGAACAAAGTCCGGATTATCATAAAGCATCATAACCAAAAAGGAAGATGATTCTGACATACCCATTTTTTAACATCCCTGCGTACCATCACCAGGCTCAACAGGATTAGTAGGAAGCGTGATTACCGTTTCGCCAGCTCCGCCACGTTCACATATACAAGTGCTGGAGCTACTACCACCTTTTACCTCTTCCATATCAGAAAGAAGTAAATCTTTGATCTCATTTTTTCTCATTGCATATCAATTTAAAGAATGTTTTTTACCAACAAGCATCACCGTGTTGTCGATGCCTTTTATTTTTCTCAGAAGGTCTGAGTTGATGCATGACAATTCAACCTAATTAACGGCAACCTTAAATGATCCCTCATAAATCGCGTCACTTAAAACAATACTTAAAGTGTAATCACCTTTATTTAGGAAGTTGACCTCGGGTGCAACTGTACCATTACCAATAATATTGTTTGCGATTTCTTCAATTACATTTCCATCGGCATCATATATGTAAACCCAAACGACTCCAATATAATTCTGTATGTTCACAGTTAAGATGCCTTTTTCATAGTCTGCTTCTACTTGAGTAGTTGACGGCATACGAGCTCCACCATGTGGCAATGTGGACTTAACTCTTATGTTTACATGCTCAGCCATATTGGGTAGCATTACTAACGACATAAAAAAAATAGCAATAATTATTTTCTTCATTATTATCTTTATTTCTTCATGCAAAGTTAGAATATATGTTGCTTGCCTCCTAATTTTCGATGTCTATTTCTTTAAGCATTACTATTTACACAATCAACTAATATTCAAATAATTATGCTAAAGCTATTTAGTTAATATGTCTATTTTAGCAAAATAAGCACTTAAAACTGCTCTATAAAAGTACGCAAAGACAAGTCTTTTTTATCTTCAATACCAACCTTGCGCTTATATACGAACAGTTTCTGTCGAATGGATTTCTCGCTTATACCATAGATTAGCGCCATGGCTTTTGATGGCATTCCGAGACGTAACAGAATCATAAAGTTAATGTCGTCTTCACTTAATTCTGGACTTTTCTCTTTAAGCCGTGTAACGAAATCACACTCCACGCTGTTAACAAATAATCTTATCTCACTCCAGTCGTCATCTGACAAAGGAACGGATTTCTCTCTATTGTCCCTTATCTTATCTAATTTTTGTGCGATACTAATCTTATTAAATATATAGTTGCGCATTGTGGAGAGTTGGATTTCCTTGCGCCTAATCTCATCTTCGTATTTTTCCTTTTGCAATTCTCGTTCGCATTCTTCAGCGGCAAGTTCGAGCTTAGTTTTGTGCTTATATTGTTTATACGAACGGAGGACAAAGAATATCAGAATTAGACCAGATAAAGTTATGTACGCAATAAACCAATACATCAACCTAATCTTGCCATCTAATTTTCCCTTTTCATACAGACTATATGTGAGCGAATTGTAGTATTTTTCTTTCCTGCTGAGTTCATTAGTGTACATCTTCTCTATATGTGTATATGCAGAATCTGCCATAGCGCAAGCTTTCCTGTAATCGTACCCCTTTAACGATGCCAAATGCAAAAGATAATATTTAGTATAAGTTTCCTTTGCTTCCGCTGATCTAATGTTTTTCAACACTTCCCTACATTCATCTATTGAGTCAACGTTAAGATACGCCCATGCCAAGTTTAGCAATTTAGAATTTTCGATGTTTTGACAAGATTGATTTGAATTCTTTGCGTTATTCAAAGAAGCTTGATATTCACCTTTCTCTCTTTGTATGGTGGATAGAACTTGATATATGTCTGACATTAAAAAAGAGTCCTTACAAGCTAATCCTATTGTTAGGGCTTCCTTGCACTTCTGTGTGGCAGAGTTTAAGCTATCAGATAGCAAGAGAAGTTCACTAACATTGAGTTTATAATATGCCTCATTTATCTTGGACTTTTGTGGCAATGAACCATAAATTCGCTCAGCCTCCTCTGCATAAGATAATGCTTTCCGATTATTCGAATTACTCATGAGCTTGGAAAGTTTATCCAAGCCAAGGCATTGGGTGTATTTATCTCCATTATTCTTTGCAGCGCCAATAGACCTGTCAAAACAATCTATCGCTTTCTCCGAACTGTCATTTAGCATGTAATATTTTCCCATGTAGTATTGACACTTCGCATACAAAGAATCATCGGGCTTACTATAATAATATGTATAAGCAATATCAAGCAGGGAATCATTGTCAACATCAAGGCCGCTCTTGTCCTGGGCAATGGTGTGTAAACCAAAGCGTACCTTGCCATCTCTTTCTTAGCAAGCCTATGCTGATTTACATGGCTGAGTATTGACAACGCACTGTCTGGAGACTCATTGACAATAGCGTAGGCAGAGTCAATGGCCTTGCAGTGTCTATCTCCACAACCTGTCAAAATTATTATGCAGGCAAACAGCAACAACAAAAAGGCGAACTTGTTGTTCATCGTGTAATTTGTTGCAAATTTAATCATACCAATTGATTTCAACAAATAATGAAACATGAAACTACTGCCTTTACAGCGAGGTGCTTAGCATGACTAAGGACAATATCAAAATCCATAGCTGCGTTGCCATGCTTGCCCACAAGCAAGTACGGCTTTCGGCGGTCATATACGTCCAGCACTTGCAAAGGCGACAAAAGCCACGCTACGACTCGTTGAAAATCAAGCAGTTGCCTCCGCAGCAAAATCGCGTCGCGTTTACGGCGTGATGCCACTGCGATTTCAGCGTAAAGCCGTTGCCTCTACAGCGTAACGCCATCGCCATTACGCCGTAACCGTATTTATGCTTCGCAGGGGTATGTGGCCAATAGAGCCATCTCCATTAATCAATGCGACAGGATTCGCTCCCACGCTAATGCCGCATATCAAGGCAATGATGAACAATAATACTATCATCTTCATTGAATCTTGCTTTTATAATCGCTGCAAAGATAATCAAGAATCATATCATAAGCAAATATCGCAAGTCTAAAAAAGCATTACATACCAATATGATAACATATTGATATAATGTATATTAGCTTTTTATACTCCTTTTCACAGGTCTAAAAAATAACATTCTATACATAGATTAACAACAATCTATGGACTTCTTTATCATCACCGCTATTGTCTTCAAACGCACATAGTTGTAGCTTAGATACATGAAGCCACGATATGGATTGCCCGTGCCCCATGAGTTCTTGCCGATGAAAAAGAGATGGCCGTCGGCATCTCGCGCGAGACCGCACAGCTCCATGCAATGGTCATCGGTGGTCTTGTATTGCTCGAAAGCCCGCTGCCGCTCAGCTTGGGTAGGTTCGTGGCTCTCGTCGGGCAAGGTGGCGCAACCACGCCGAAAGTTGAAGCCTGGCTCGGATGTGTCGCCCTCCCAGCAAACCGCGTGCCCATGGCGCAAGGAACGAACGATAGTATTCATCAAGCTGTCGAGATGGACATTGCGGAACGTGTCGAGCATACGGTTGTCGGCCGACTCCATCACGAAAGCCTTGCCAAAGGGATGATGGGTGAAGCTCGTCAGAGCCACGTAGTCGCCCTCAAGGTAAATGCTCTCTGCAAACTGCCGCGGTGTGTAGCTCACGCCAAGCATGAAAAGCGAAGGTGGCAGATAGCCTATTTGCCTGTCGAGATTGTCGCCGAGTCTCTTGTCGAGCATCCGCAAGCTCCTCGACGCATGCGCCACCTGCATGGCCATGCGGGAAAGTGAGCTATAGTTTATGCTTCCAAAGGGATGGTAGCTGTCGTAAGGCTCCACGCCGTAGCGCTCCATGAGCCTCAGCGCCATCGGCGCCATGCCACGAAGCGACACCCCCACCCTGCCGCGCGTGAGATAGCAAGTGCGCGCCTGCTCCTGCAACCACAATCGGGCGAGATAGTCGGGCGAGAGATTCACGGAGTCGCCCATCTCCAGCCGTTCGGTCTCAATGGTGGCAAGCATGGCATAAACCCAGCAAAGCTCGCTGCGCCCCTGGTCTTTCACCGGCGTGGTCTTCAGCATCACCTCATTGCGAAAAGAGTGAGGAGCAGGCTTGCCTACCCTGTCAACGCACGAAGAAAACATGATTGACAGCAAAACGGCAAAGAAGACTGAATGCCTAAAGATGTTTTTCATTATCCACTAATCTATTTCGACACAAAATTAAGCATTTGCGTTCTCTTTAGCTTCATAAAACACAATTTTTCGTGCCCAATCACGAAAGATATCAGAAATATTACCTATATTTGCAGCATAAACCTTCTTAAAGACTGAAATCACTATGATGCAAGAACTAATTGATACTCTCCACAATGAGCAACACACGCTTGTGGTACTTCACGATGGTCGCATCAGCACATTCGATGGTCAGGGAGTGCGACGTCTCTATAACATCATGAACGAGGAGCCCGAACTGCTCTACGATGCCAAGATAGCAGTAAAGGCCGTTGGCAGATCCGCTGCTGCCATGATGGTAGACGGTGGCGTGGCGCAAGTGTTTGCCGAGTATATCTCCCAGCAGGCTTACGACACGCTGGCGAGCGCTGGCATAAAGGTTTCTTTCGACAAGAAGCTCGAGCACCGCGAGTTTCTTGACGTGTGGAGGAAGTTAGGGGAATAAAATCTAGTTTCCACCTTTCACACACCTTAGTTTCTGTCCCTATTTAGGGTATTTTGTGCAATCGCCCTTTCACTGGAATCTCGACATAATTCCAGTGAAAGGGCGATGCGGTTCCAACATAAAGCCAAAAGGTCACTGATGCTATTCCTATAACTGCTAAGTAAATTCACAAAGAAATAGCATTCCACAATAACATATTGACAACTATACCCACATTTACAAATCAAAATGTCAGAATAACGGGCAACGTTGCTTATTTTTAGACATTTTAACACATTTCCTTTCTCCATTTTATTTTTTCTCATCATCTTTGCACTGTTTTTAATGTATTAACATCAAACTTACAGCTTATGGGAAGTTTTTTATTTTCAAACTCAGAGCTATCGGAATTAGGAACAAACCTCGCTCACAATACCAATGCATATCATATGAAGCCGAAGAATTCGACTTTAAAACGACAATTATAAACTACATTAATCAAGCTTATGAAAAGCAGTGCGATTTTAATATTATTCTTGTCATTGGCTGTAAACTTGATGGCACAAAAGACAGACTCAATAGCTTCAAAAGTTGATTTGAGCGAAGTTGTTGTTACTGCAAGGAAAACCGTATCAAAGGGTGACCACGAGCTGATTTTCTTGTCTGACAAGAATCGTTCATTTGGAACGAATGCCTTGGATGCGGTATCTTCATTGGCTCAGTTTAAAACTGACATCAACGCATCAAACTTATTGTCTGCTGACAGAAAGAGCATATACATCTTGATAAATGGTGTACCTGCCACTTCCAATGAACTCCGGTCTTATAGGGCGATGACATCAAATGCGTGGAATATTACCCGGTAGCCCCTGCCCAATACATGACAATAACATCCGGCCGGTGGCAAACATCATCCTAAAAAACAGAATAGAGCGTTTCGTATCCGCAGATATTTCAACCAGCAATTCTGTGAACACAGGATTCGGCACCAACCAGCTGGGGCTAACCTATGCCGATTCGCTGAACCAGGTGAAAGTAAATTATATTATAGACTATCGACATATCGGTAACAAAAGCCAGAGCTCCGTATACAACTATCCCGAGCCACATGTTTATGAAGGCAAAAACAATGTTTATGAAGGATGCTTCCAAGATCTGCAAACGGCTTACCAACGCAGTTGGGGCAAGCATTTATTCAATATAGAGTTAAACTATACCCATGATGGCGACAAGCAAAAGGAGCCTACCACAGCAAGATATCAATCAGATGGCAAATACATTACCGCATACAACAATAGTCTTTTGAAGAACCGGCTGCAATCATTCGCTGCCGACCTCTATTATAAATGTCAGTTTTCTGACAAACAGTCATTGGCATTCAACCTTGTCAATACGTACTCTTATTCCACTGTAGACAACCTGATAGAACAGGATGGCGCAGAGTCTACATCATCATACTTCAGCAATCATGTCGAGTCGTTGATAGGCAACATTGCTTACGAATTATCATTATGGGGTGTAAAATGGAGCATAGGAGAAAGATCCGAATATAAAAAGAATCGTCAGCATTATCTGAATGACATATACCAATCTTCCAGCATCAGCAATTTTGCATATCTTGGCTTGCACAAGAGATTTGGCAGAGTCACTGTCTACCCAACCGTTGGCATCAACTCAGTTGAAACCAAAACGGAAGAAAACAAAATACATAACACGATTCCGTACCTAAGGCTTTACACCGACTGGTGGGGCAAAGGAAAATTAGAGGGGGTCAGCGTGCAAATGACAACTTTGGTAAACACCATATGTCCAACAAGCGGGCAGTTGTTGTCATCACCAACGTATTTGGAACGTCAATTTGTGTCAATTGGCAATCCACAACTCAAGCCTTATTGGAATGGTAGCATAACATTATACCTGTTGTATTTTGGCAAAAACGACAATTACCTCAATTTATCATATGCTCCTTCTTACTCGCGCCACCCATTCGCAACCACGCTCTATATGAAAGATGGAAAGGCTTACTCCCAACCACAGGAAATATCCGACGTGGTAAAGCACGATGTGAGCCTTACGGGAAGTTGGCATCCTTTCCCGTGGTTGGAACTGGCACCATACTTGGAGTATCACCACACATCGTATAGCACCTTACAGCAACACGTGTGTTTGCCGTACTTCCGGTATGGAGGGGGAATTACATTCCCATTGAAAGACTGGAACCTTGGCATCTATGCCAACTCGCCAACCAAAGAAGCCGAAGGTGATTTGATAGAACATGGGAGCGCACAATATGCCGCCAAAGTACTTTACAAGTACAAAAATTGGTCATTTGGCTTGGAATGGCATTACTCTGGCCATAACGAATACACATCAGGAAAGGCAAAGGATTTCAACTTTAAAAAGACAACAGAATGGAAACCCTTGCATTCCCTGGTCTTGCTTACTGCCACTTGCTACCTTTCAAAGGGAAAGGAGAGTGAGCATGATTACAAGTCACTTAACAACAAAAACGAAGACTACGGATTGACTAAAGACAATTCTCCCAAGAAACCTCAGTGACATTGAGGCACTATCGGGCAAGAGGCAAACACGTTGCTTGAAGGAATTTGGGAAAAAGAGAAGTCTCGCCCACTCCCTCCCCTCACGGGGAAGGATGAGCGAGCCCTGAATATAGATAAGAGAGTGTTATGGTCTTTTGTGCGTCATGATGTCGAGCACCATGTCGTCGGTAGGATTCATCGCCTCCTTGCCAATTGACGTAAGGTTGTGAATGCTCTTGTCTACGTCGTTGTCGACGATGCCCTCAGCCGCGGTAACCTGGTGGTGCTGCATGGAGAGGAGCGCGGAAAGGAGCGCGGAAGACACACCCGAGCAAATCTTTATGCTGCACGATGGCTTTGCCCCGTCGCAGATCATGCCAGTGAGGTTAGCCACCATGTTTTGTATGGCAGCGCACACGCGGTCGTAGTCGCCTCCCATGAGATAGACAATGCCGCAGCTTGCGCCCGTGCTTGCCACCACGCAGCCACATAGGGCCGACAGCGTGCCAAGGCTCTGCTTGATATAGATGGCGGTGAGATGCGAGAGGGTCAGTGCGCGAACAAGCTCCTCCTCGGTGTTCTCATTCTCCTTGGCAAACACCGCCACGGGATTCGTGGCACAGATGCCTTGGTTGCCCGAGCCACTGTTGCTCATCACCGGAATCATCGCCCCGCCCATGCGAGCGTCGCAGGCAAGCGCCGTCTCAGAGATGATGTGCGAGAATATGGAGTCGCCAAAGATGCCATGGCTCAGAGGGCGGTCAATGGTCTTGCCGAGGCAATGGCCATAGTTGCCCTTGCGGCTCTCCTCAGCGGCGCGAATGTTGTAGTCGCGCGCCTCCTCCATGAAGGCTATCTCCTCAAGTGGGGTTGTCGTGGCAAACTCCCACACCGTCTTCATGTCGAGGTCCAGCGCTTTATGCTCCGCGGCACTCTCCGTGCACTCACGCTTGTCGAGCAGCACCTTGCCGTTGCATCTCTCGTAAACGAAGTTGGTATGGCTTCCGGAGATAACCGCCGTAGCGCTGTCGTCGCCAGCCGAGCATGTCACCTCAATATAAAGTTTCTCAGAGATGTTCTCCTTCAGCTTGATGTCGATGCGGTTAGTATCGGCAATGTAGGCCTTGCCTTCCTCAAGCGTGTCGGGCGTGAGATCTTTTATGACCTCAAGCTGGTATTGGCTCTTGCCCACGATGGCTCCAAGCGCCACGGCTATTGGCAAGCCTATCATTCCCGTGCCGGGAATGCCCACGCCCATGGCGTTTTTCAGCATGTTGCCACTCAGCAGCACTTGTATCTTCTCTGGGCGGCATCCCAAGTCCTCGGTTGCCCTTGCCGTGCATAGCGCCACCGCCATAGGCTCCGTACAGCCCACGGCTGGCACCACTTGCCGCTTGATCAGCGCTATGATTTGTTCACGTGTATCTTTGTCAAGCATTATTGTTAAATTAATAGGTCTTTGTTGACTCGTGTGGGTTGGCAGGTTTCACCGCAATGCGATTGCGGCGCAAAGGCATCGCGATTGCGGCGCAAAGGCATCGCGATTGCGGCGCGAAGGCAATGCGATTGCGACGCGAAGGCAGACGAATGATTCTGGAATGCGCGCGGACTGCCACTGAGCCCGCGCGCACCTTTTAATTCTTGTAAGCGTCGAGACCCTTCTTGAGGAAGTCGAGATAAGCCGACACATCCTCCTTGTAAGAGAACGAGCCCGAAAGCACGTTGCCATTGTTGTCGAGCGTGACGTAGAAAGGCTGGGCGTTTGCGCCGAACTTGTGGCTCTGCAGATAGCTCCACTTGTCGCCCACGGTGTGAAGAGTGCGCTTCTGGCCGTTTGGCATGGTCACCTCTATCGGTTCTGCCAGCTTGGTCTTGTCGTCCACATAGAGCGAGATGAGCACATAGTCTTTCTCCAGCTTCTCGGCCACGGATGGGTCGGTCCATACCGATGCCTCCATCTTGCGGCAGTTGACGCAACCAAAGCCTGTGAAGTCGACCATCACGGGCTTGCCCTGTGCCTTTGCCGCTGCCATTCCAGCCTCGTAATCCTTATATTTGGCCTCAACCACGTGGTTGTTGAGGTTGAAGTCCTGTGTGGTGATAGGAGGCGCGAATGCCGACACGGCCTTGCAGGGAGCTCCCCAAAGTCCGGGAATCATGTAGATGGCGAAAGCCAATGAGCACAAGCCGAGCATGATGGCTGGAACCGGCATGGGCTTCTGAAGGTCGCCACCAATGGCATCCTGCTGGAACTTGAGCCAACCTACGAGATATGCGCCAAGGGCGATGAAGATGACAATCCAAAGAGAGAGGAACACCTCGCGATCCAAGATATGCCAACCGTAGGCAAGGTCTGCCACGGAGAGGAACTTGAGCGAGAACGCCAGCTCCACGAAGCCCAGCACGACCTTGATTTGGTCCATCCATGAGCCGCTGCGTGGGCTCTTCTTCATGAGCGTGGGGAACATGGCGAACAAGGCGAAAGGCACGGCGAGGGCAATGGCGAAGCCAAACATGCCAACGGCAGGTGCGAGCCAGTCGCCAGAAGTGACCGTCTGCACAAGCAGGAGGCCAATGATTGGCGCCGTGCACGAGAAGCTCACGAGCACAAGCGTGAAAGCCATGAGGAAGATGGAGATGAGACCCGTGGTGCTCGATGCCTTGCTGTCTACCTTGTTTGCCCAACTGTCGGGGAGCTTGATCTCAAACCAGCCGAAGAAGCTCACGGCGAAGACTACGAGCAAGAGGAACAGGAAGATGTTGAACACGGCGTTGGTAGACAACGCATTGAGCGTTGATGGGCCGAAGATGGCAGTAACGCCAATGCCCAATGCGAGATAGATGACGATGATAGACACGCCATAGATGACGGCATCGCGCACGCCACGCTTCTTGTTGTCCTTTGAACGCTTGAGGAAGAAGCTCACCGTCATTGGGATGATAGGCCAGATGCACGGCATGACCAAAGCCAGCAAGCCGCCAACGATGCCCATCAGGAATATATATAATAATGAGTGGCTTGCCAGGTCGTTGGTGCCGCCAAACTGTTGCAGCTGCTTCACAACTGGCTGCCAAAGCGCGTCCTTGTCGCTTTGTGAGAGGGACGTTGCCGCGGCGGCATTGGCTGCGGCAAGCGAGTCGGCCTTGATCGAGTCGGTGGCTTGAGCGTCAGCTACAGGCGTTGCTGCAGCCTCGTCTGCCACTGCCACATCAGCGGCGGCCTTGGCGTCCTTGGCGTCTTGCTTGGCGTCGCTTGCCACGGCAGGGCTCTTGCCGCTCTTCTTTATCTCCACGCTCGTGGGAGGCATGCAGTTCTGGTCGTTGCAAGCGCCATACTCAAGGTAAGCGTCGATATGATAGTCGGGCTTGGTGAATTTCACCTTTTGCACGAACTCCACGCTACCCTCGAAATAGCGAAGGTTCATCTCGAAGAGTTGGTCATACTTCTTTATCTCATGACCACGTGGCTCCAACTTGCCCACAAGCTGCACGCCGTCGAGCTTGTTGACGTTAAACGTGGCTGAGGTCGGGCCATCGGAACCCAAGCCCGTGCTGTAGACATGCCAACCACTACTGATTTTTCCGGTGAAAACGATTTCGCCCTCTGCGGTGTTATTAGTCTTCAACGTGGAAGAAAACTTCACGGGGTCCAGCATTTGGGCATTGGCCATGATGGCTACGAGCATCAACAGAGCCAGGGTCAAAAGTTTTTTCATTGTTATGATAATCTTCGTTGTTATCGTGCGCTATTGTCGTTATGATTAAATATCGCCTTTATATCCTTAAATACGCTCTTGAAAGCAAAAGGGGTATAGGCAACAAGGAATATTGACGTTTTTTAACCTACATCACGCCAATCCAACGCAAAATGTCGTTAAGGTTGGCAACAACCATCAGCAAGACGAGCACCGTGATGCCGACATACTCCGCCTTGATGAGGAAGTTCTCTGACGGCTTGCGGCGAGTGATTATCTCGTAGAGGAGGAACAGCACGTGGCCGCCATCGAGCGCGGGAATAGGAAGAATGTTCATGAAGGCAAGTATGATGCTGAGGAAGGCGGTCATCATCCAGAAGGCGTGCCAGTCCCATGTCTGCGGGAACAGGGAGCCAATGGCCCCAAAGCCTCCAAGGCTCTTGGCACCGTCAGCCGTGAACACGTATTTCATGTCGCTGACATAGCCCGACAACACGTCCCAACCATATTTCACGCCAGCGGGGAAGCTCGCCAGGAAGCTATAATCGACGTGGGTGATCTTGTCTTTATACATATACTCCGGACCGCCTACGGCAAAGCCGAGCTTAGCGTCGGCAGTGAGCATAGCCGTGACCGTGTCGCGCTTGGCGTTGGCTTTCTCTATCACGAGCGAGACGGTGCGTAGGCGCAAGCTGTCCTTACGGGTGCTGACGGCGGCAAGCTGGTCGCTGATGACACCCACCGCCTCGGTGAACTCGTTGTAAGAGTCGATGGCCTTGCCGTTGATGGCAAGTATCTTGTCGCCCTTTCGCATTCCTGCCTTCCAGGCAGGAGACTCCACAGATTCTGTTTCCGTCACAGGTATGGTCTGGAACACCGTATCGGCAACCGCGGGAATGAACGGACGGGCAAACTGCGGGGTCACTTTAAGCATGTCGAGCAGGTTGAGATTGCCCGGCAAGTTTATGCGCACCTTCTTGCCGTCGCGCATCACGTCGCAATACTGTGCCATTGAGATGTCACGGAACACGTCGCCGCCAAAGTCCTTGAACGGGCGGATGTCGGTGCCAAGAAGTATGTCGTGGTCCTTGAAGCCATAAGACTTGGCTTCCTTGTTGAACTTCATTCCCTGCGACATGTCTGCCACGCGAACATAGCTCTCGCCCCAATGGAACATTATCATGGAATAGATGAAAAGGGCGAGCAAGAAGTTCACCGTGACACCGCCCACCATGATGATGAGCCGCTGCCACGCCGGCTTCGTGCGAAACTCCCAAGGCTCTGGCTCGCGCTTCATCTGCTCGGTGTCCATGCTCTCGTCTATCATTCCGGCAATCTTGCAATAGCCGCCCAAGGGCAACCAGCCCATGCCGTACTCGGTGTCCGACTTGCGTGGTTTGAAGCTGAAGAGCTTGCCGCCCCACTTGCCCAAGCTGACGTCAAAGAAGATGAAAAACTTCTCAACCCTCACGCCAAAGAGCTTCGCGGCTACCATGTGGCCGCCCTCGTGAAGGAATACGAGGAGAGAGATTGAGAGGATAAACTGTAATAGCTTTATGAGGAAAACTTCCATTTGTTTTATTATTAATGTGTTAAGCTTTCAGCAACGAGGTGGCTATCTGGCGTGCCTCCGCGTCGGTTTGGAAATAAGTATCGAGATTTGGTGTCTTGTCGAACGTAGCTTGACGCATGGTCCGCTCTATGACGTCGGCCATGCCAAGGAATGAGCACTCGCCACGACGGAAGGCGGCGTTGACCACCTCGTTGGCGGCATTCAGGACGCACGGCATGTTGCCGCCCTCGCTGATGGCCTCGTAGGCCAAGCGCAAGCACGGGAACTTCTGCACGTCGGGCTTGAAAAACTCAAGCTTCTGAGTGCTGAAGAGGTCCAAGCGGTCGCCATTCAGCGGAAGTCGCTTGGGGAAAGAGAAAGCATATTGTATGGGAAGCCGCATATCGGGAACACCGAGTTGCGCCTTCACCGCGCCATCTTTAAACTGCACGCCACTGTGGACGACGCTCTGCGGATGCACCAGCACCTCTATCTTCTCGGCTGGCACGCCAAAGAGCCACTTTGCCTCCATCACCTCAAAGCCCTTGTTCATGAGCGACGCTGAGTCGATGGTGATCTTCGCGCCCATCTTCCATGTCGGGTGGCGAAGGGCGTCGGCTGCAGTCACCGTGAGCAGCTGCTCTTGGGTGAAGTTACGGAAAGGCCCTCCCGAGCATGTGAGGAGAATCTTGTCGACCTCGTTCATCTCCTCGCCCACAAGGCACTGGAATATGGCAGAGTGCTCTGAGTCGACAGGCAAGAGGTCGACATGATATTCCTGCACAAGGTCGAGCATGAGCTCGCCAGCCACGACCAACGTCTCCTTGTTGGCAAGGCATATCTTCTTGCGTGCCTTGATGGCGCGAACGGTAGGCTCCAGTCCGGCGAATCCCACGAGGGCAGCGAGCACCATGTCGACAGGACCTGCCTCCACTATCTCGCACAACGCCTTGTGGCCAGCGTAAACCTTCACGTCGGTGTCGGCAAGCTTGGCTTTCAGTTCTTCGTAATGGGCCTCGTTGGCAATCACCACCGCGGCGGGATTGAACTCACGGGCTTGCTCGGCAAGCTTCTCCACGCTGTCGTTGGCGGTCAATGCGTAAGCCTCGTAAAGGTCAGGGTGTTGCCTTATGACATCAAGTGCTTGCGTGCCTATGGAACCGGTGGAACCAAGTATGCAAATTTGTTTCTTCATCTAAACGTTTTCTACAATGAATATAATCCGTCGGGGTTGGTGTCGCTACAACGACAGCAACCCTTCGGGTATGTCGACCGTGATGGTTTGGGTTTTCTTGTCTATGGCTTTGACCAGCTCATGGCTTGCCGGAATCAGCATTTCGCCACTCGCCGTGTCTACGATAAAAAGCAGATTAACAGTGGAATCGTCGATGGCCTTCACGTCGCCTATCACGTTGCCGGTCGAGGCGTCAACGAGCTTGAAGCCGTAGAGCTCAGCCTTTGAGACGGTATCGGCGTCGTCATCGGAAGCGTCGCGCGGAAAGTAGACGTCGCTGCCCGTGAGGCCGGCGGCTTGCTCAAGGGAGTCGACGCCCTCAAACTTGACCAGTGCCACGACATCGGAACTGAAACGGTATTCCTCGAAAAAGAACGGCACCAGCAGCCCATCAATCATTACGAAAACGAAGTCGGCATCCTGACGGTCGAACACGTCGTCCTCGAAAGAGAAGGTTATCTCCCCTTTCACTCCATGAGGCTTGCCGAGGCCGCCTATGCGGTAGACATCACTGAGCTTAATCATCGACACGCTGAATATTTGCCCCCAGGCCGTTAAGACGCTTCTCTATATCCTCATAGCCACGGTCTATCTGCCCGATGTTCTCTATGCGGCTCGTGCCTTTCGCGTTCATGGCGGCGATAAGCAGGGCGATGCCGGCACGAATGTCGGGGCTCGACATGCGACCTGCGCGGAGCTGTATGCGATGGTCAAGACCCACCACCACTGCGCGGTGAGGGTCGCAAAGAATGATTTGCGCGCCCATGTCGATGAGCTTGTCGACAAAGAAAAGGCGGCTCTCAAACATCTTCTGATGGATGAGCACTGTGCCGCGAGCTTGCGTAGCCACAACGAGCAACACGGAGAGCAAGTCAGGGGTGAGTCCTGGCCAAGGCGCGTCGGCAAGGGTCATTATCGTGCCGTCGATAAAAGAGTCGACGACGTAATGTGCCTGGTGGGGAATGATTAGGTCGTCGCCCTCCGCCTTCAGCTTCACGCCCAATCGGCGGAAAGCGTCGGGAATAGGTCCGAGGTTGCGGAGCGACACGTCTTTTATGCGTATGCCGTTGCCCACCATCGCCGCCATGCCAATAAACGAGCCAACCTCTATCATGTCGGGCAGCACACGATGGGTGGCGCCATGCAGATGGTCAACGCCGACAATCGTCACGAGGTTGCTGGCTATGCCCGAGATGTTGGCTCCCATGTGGTTGAGCAGGTGGCAGAGCTGCTGAATGTAAGGTTCGCACGCCGCGTTGTAAATCGTCGTAGTGCCTTTTGCCATGACCGCGGCCATGATGATATTGGCCGTGCCGGTGACCGAAGCCTCATCAAGGAGCATGTAAGTGCCCTTGAGACGGTCTCCTTGAATCTGGTAAACGTCGCGCGTCTCGTCGAACTCGAACCTCGCGCCGAGGTTCTTGAATCCAAGGAAATGGGTGTCGAGGCGACGGCGTCCTATCTTGTCGCCACCAGGCTTTGCCACCGTAGCCTTGCCGAAGCGGCCGAGAAGCGGTCCGTACATCAGCACCGAGCCGCGAAGGCGCGAGCACTTCTTAACGAACTCCACGCTGTCGAGGAAGTCAAGGTTCAGGTCATCTGCCTGGAACGTGTAGTCGTGACGGTCGTTGCGCGTCACCTTGACGCCCACGTCCTTCAACAACTTTATGAGGTTGTTTACGTCAAGTATGTCGGGCACGTTGGTTATGCGCACGGGATCAGAGGTAAGCAGCGAGGCGCATATCACCTCCAGCGCCTCGTTCTTGGCGCCTTGCGGGGTGATGGTTCCCTCCAGCCTGTGTCCACCTTCTATTATGAATGACTCCATAAGTGCTGTCTATTTTTTCTTGCGTTTCTTGCCATTGTTGGTTGGCGCCATTGCTCGCATGTCCACTCGCTCAAACTTGAAGTGGTTGAGGTCGAGCTGGATCTTCCCGTCGGTGAAGTTGGCAAGGTCGCTCGCCACCTTCTCATCATCGCAAAGCCCGTGTCCCCACTGCACGAGGTCACGCTTCATCTGGTTGGCGGTGAGCGCCGTAAGCTGGTCACGCTCCTCGCCTGGCTCCATGGTCTTCAGCTTATTGAAAAGCTCGAACACCAACTTGCCATAGTGGCGCACTGGTATGGTTCCGGTCTCATACTTGAGCGGTTGCGGCTTCTGGCTTATCACCTTTGCCTTGGATATGTCAACGGGCCAGTCTATGTCGAGCTTGAAGTCGCTTATCAGCGCGAGCTGGTCCCATAACTTCTGCTTGTAGTTGTCGGTTTGCGCCAACTGCGGGTTCATCAGCTCCATGGTGTCTATTATGGTATAAGCGCAGCTCAGGCGCGCGTCGCGGTCGGGCAGCGTCATGCAATAGTCTACCATTTTCTGTATCTCGCGCCCGTATTCCGGCAGCACGAGCTTTTCTCGCTGAGTGTTATAGTCTAAACCTTGGATGTTCATGAAACAAATTAAATGATGTGGTTAAAGAAGCTTGCGAGGCAGCTTTGCCACGAAATTCTTCAAGTAGAAAGGCACGAAGTAGGCCACGTCCTCAAACTTCTGCTCCGCCATGCGCCTCTCCGCCAGCGGCATCATGTTCTTGGCCAATGGCTCTATGCCGTCGATGAAGCGCGCGTTATGGTGCGTTATCACCTCCTTGCATTTCTTGGCTCCGTCACCGAAGAAATACACAGGAGCCTTGTCGAGCCACTCCTTGTAGGTGTCGGCTTCCACCACATCGGCGTGGATTGGGCGCACCTCATGCAGCGCGCGGTCGAAGATTTGGGAATAGACTTCCATGCGGCGTGCGTCGAGCATAGGGCAAAGCAGCGCGTTCTCCTCCGCCACCATCTCGCGCAAGAGCACGGGCACGCAGAGTATCTCCAACGTGGGCACGCCCAAGAGCTTGAGGCCACGGCCATAGCAGATGCCCTTCGCCATGCTCACGCCGATGCGAAGGCCCGTGTAACTGCCTGGGCCACAACTCACGGCAACGGCATCGAACGGGATGCCATGATTGTCGGTAAACGATAACGCCTCGTCGACAAAAGAGCCTAAACGCTCGGCATGGTTGGGTCCAGAGTGATCCTCCTTCTCAAAAATACAAGCGCCGTCCTGGCTTACCGCCACCGAACAAACATTGGTGCTTGTCTCAATATTCAATATACAAGACATATTATACGCGTATTATGTCGATATTATTCTTAATAAAGTGCAAATTTACTCCTTTTTCCATCCAATTTTGTACTTTTGCAGAAATTTAACGCACAAATAAGTATGATACTCTCTATGACTGGCTACGGCAAGTCCGTAGTGGTTTACAAAGACAAGAAAATCAATGTTGAGATTAAGTCGCTCAACAGCAAGACGCTTGACCTCTCAGCTCGCGTTGCTCCTCTCTATCGCGAGAAGGAAATGGAGATAAGGCAATATGTCGCGAAGAAGCTCTCGCGTGGCAAGGTAGATTTCGCGCTTTGGACGGAGAAAGACACTGTGGTCGACGCCACGCCTATCAACGCCGCCCTCGTGGAGGACTACTACAAGCAGTTGAAAGCCATATCGGCAAAGACAGGCATTCCTGAGCCAACCAACTGGTTCAGCACATTGACCCGCATGCCCGACGTGCTCACGAAGACCAATGTCGAGGAACTCGGCGACGAGGAATGGGAAGTGGCAAAAAGCGCGATAAAGCAAGCCGTGGACAACCTCGTGGCCTTCCGCAAGCAGGAAGGCGCGGCGTTGGAGAAGAAGTTTCACGAGAAGGTCGACAACATCGAGAACCTTCTCCGCAGCATAGAGCCTTACGAGAAGAGCCGCGTGCCCAAAATCAAGGAGACAATAATAAAGGGCCTGGAACAGATACCAGAGGTGCAATACGACAAGAACCGCCTTGAGCAAGAGCTTATCTACTATATCGAGAAGCTCGACATCAGCGAAGAGAAGCAACGCCTCGCCAACCACCTGAAATATTTCCGCGAGACCATGGCAGAAGACCAGCCCAACGGCAAGAAGCTCGGATTCATAGCGCAAGAGATGGGCCGCGAGATCAACACCACAGGCTCGAAGAGCAACCAAGCAGAGATGCAAAACATCGTGGTGAAGATGAAAGACGAGCTCGAGCAGATCAAGGAGCAGGTATTGAACGCATTGTAACAGACGATAATGACATGACAGGCAAACTGATTATTTTTTCCGCGCCAAGCGGTTCAGGGAAGAGCACCATCGTGCAGTGGTTGATGAGCGAGCACCCCGAGTTGAGCCTCGCCTTCTCCATAAGTGCCACCACGCGCGCGCCACGCGGCACGGAGAGGAACGGCGTTGAGTATCTATTCCTCACGCCAGAGGAATTCAAGGACAAGGTCAACCACGACGAGTTTCTCGAATACGAGGAAGTATACGCCGACCGCTTCTATGGCACCCTGAAGTCGCAAGTGGAGAGCCAGACCGAGCGAGGCGAGAACGTGGTGTTCGACGTCGACGTGAAAGGCGGCTGCAACATCAAGAAGCATTACGGGCAACGGGCGTTGAGCATCTTCGTGCAGCCACCATCGATAGAGGAGCTAAGGCGCAGGCTCGTGAACCGTGCCACCGATGCCCCCGAGGTGATAGAGCAACGATTAGCCAAGGCCGCCTACGAGCTGACATTCGCCAAGGAGTTTGACCACATTGTTGTCAACGACGACTTGGAGAAAGCCAAGCAAGACACCTACCGCCTCGTCTGCGACTTCCTTAAAGCTTAGCCGCCAATGCCCATCAGCCAGCAGAGCCTCCGCATCGGCCTTTTCGGAGGAAGTTTCAACCCCGTCCACGTTGGACATATAGGCTTGGCGAGGCAAATACTCAGCCTCGCCCATCTCGACGAGGTGTGGTTTCTCGTGTCGCCGCTCAACCCTTTCAAGAAGGCGGCGACCGACCTTCTCGACGACGACGACCGGCTTGCCATCACGCGCCAAGCCCTCGCCGGAGAGAGGCGGCTCGTAGCCTCCGACTACGAGTTCCACCTGCCCAAGCCTTCATACACGTGGAACACGCTGGAGCATCTCAAGGCCGACTATCCCAACTGTCAATTCACGCTAATCATAGGGGGCGACAACTGGCTCGCCTTTGACCGTTGGGCAAAACCCGGATACATTCTTTCCAATTGTGACATTGCCGTCTACGCACGCCCCGAATGCGCCATCGACACGTCTTCGCTGCCCCACAACGTGCACGTCTACGACACTTGCCTCTATGACATAAGCAGCACACGGATAAGGGATAACATCAGGCAGGGCTTGCCCATCACGGGCATGGTGCCAAGCTGCGTGGAGGCCCTCGTGAAGGAGCTGTATCGGCAATGACGCGCCACAGTGTGATATGACAATGTTTGCTAAATTATAGCCTTTCTTTTTATCCATTCAGGTATAATTTAGTAACTTTACGGAAAATATAACAAGCTGCACTATGGTAGAGCCCAAAAGAGTACCTTACGGAGTCTCCGACTTCACGAGAATCATACGCGAGAACCAATATTATGTAGACAAGACGATGTATATTCCCATGCTGGAAGAACAACCTGACTACCTAATATTCATACGTCCCCGCCGTTTTGGCAAGAGCCTGTTTCTCAGCATGCTCGAAACCTACTACGACTGTCGCTTGAAAGACCAGTTTGAGGCATTGTTTGGAAACCTTTGGATAGGAAGCCACCCCACTCCTCACCAAGGCCAATACCAAGTGTTGGCTCTCGACTTCTCACAGGTAGGAGGCAATATTGATAACCTGGAAGAGAAATTCAATTCATATTGCTGCATCTGTTTCGACAGTTTCATACATAGATATGCCAACTTTTACCAAGAAGCCATTGACAAGGGCATCTATGCCACCAAAGAGGCGTCAGAGAAACTGGCAATCATTCAAAAGTATGCAAAGGAAAATGGTTACCAGCTTTACCTCATCATCGATGAATACGACAACTTCACCAATACGGTTCTTAACGAACAAGGCGAAGAGGTGTATCATGCCATGACCCATGCCAGTGGCTTCTATCGAGACTACTTCAAGAAATTCAAAGGTTCATTCACCAAGATATTCATGATGGGTGTCAGTCCTGTCACGCTCGACGACGTGACAAGCGGCTTCAACATAGGTTGGCACATATCCACCAAGCCGGAGTTTGACAAGATGTTGGGCTTCAGCACAGAGGACGTGCGTGCCATGTTCACACGTTATCGTGACACGGGACAGATACCGGCAGACAGCAATATCGAGGCCATGATTGCAGAGATAAAGCCTTGGTACGACGATTATTGCTTTTCAGAGGAATGCTTGAACAGCAATGTCAGAGTTTTCAATTGCGACATGGTACTCTATTATCTCCGCAATTACATGGATTACGGTAAAGCCCCCAAGCAGATGATAGACCCTAACACCAAGACCGACTATAACAAGATGAAGCGACTGCTCCAGCTTGACAAGTTGGACGGCAACCGCAAAGGTGTAATCCGCAAGATCACGGAGGAAGGCGGCATAGTGGCAAACCTGTTCGAGACATTCCCCGCAAGCGAGATTGTCAAGCCTGAAGTCTTCCCGAGCCTGCTGTTCTATTATGGCATGCTGACTATCAAAGCCACATTTGGAGACCAATTGTACTTAGGCATCCCTAATAATAATGTACGCCGACAGTACTACGGCTATCTACAAGAGCAATACCAAGCCATCAACCACATCAACCTGAACGACTTTGGATACATGCTCACCTGCATGGCGTTCTACGGCAAGTGGCAAGACGTGTTGGGCTTCATGGCAAAGGCATACGCCGAGGTGGCGTCGGTGCGCGACGGCATAGAGGCCGAGCGCAACCTGCAAGGCTTCTTCATGGCGTATCTCTACTTGAGCAGCTACTACATCACTGCCCCCGAACTGGAACTGAACCATGGCTATTGCGACTTCTTCCTCTTGCCCGACTTGACCCATTATCCCACCAAGCACAGCTATATCATCGAACTGAAAATGCTGCCGGCAAAGGACTTTGAGAGCAAGGCCGAAGCGCAATGGCAAGAGGCCGTAGCCCAAATCAACCGTTATGCCAACGCACCAAGGGTGGAGGCACTCCGCCAAGGCACCACCCTGCACAAAATCATCATCCAGTTTTGCGGATGGGAGATGAAGAGGATGGAAGAAGTGTAAAAAGACATGAAAACAAACAGGCTCTCGGCTATATCAGCCGCAACCACTACGACCTGACGGGCGAGACGACAGAATGCGCCAAACGCAAAGTTGCTGACGCAGCATGAAAAACAGGGAATAGTGGGCAAAGCCAGATTAAAAAGAGGATGCGTCAAAACAGGCGCATCCTCTTTTTTTCGTCTATACCTTTCCCTTGTAATCCCTTACGAGCATCTCATATATCAGCTTAAACCATATCAAGACCACCGGAAGAGCCTTTAGGGCATAAGGCTGCACATACGTCTTGCGGATGAAGCGTGGGAACAAATCGGATGGCGACATACTCGTCAAGATAAAGGCAAACACCATCAAGGCGACATCCCATCGAGAGCGTTTCCAAGGCACCGCCACATACCAAATGGCCACTCCGATAAGAGCGATGATGTAGGTGCTCGACTCACTTCCCGTGCTGAACAAGACGACAAACATCAACACCGATGCCAAGAACGCATACCTGAAAGCAATGTTCTTGTACTGCGAGATGCGGAGATAAGGAGCGCAAAAGGCAATGATGCCTGGCACAATCAACCACAAATCTGAATAGGTTGCCACATGCGAGATCTTACGCACCAAACCTAACAACGACTGATTTTGCATAGTCGAGAACATGTTCTCCATGTTCTTGCCACCCAAGCTCGTTATCCATTCCTGGTATTGACCTATCACATACTCAGGGCTGCTGATTGCCATCGGCAATACGAAACAGACGGCAGCCCACCCCACCAAGGCAGCGACAAGTTTCCCCTTGTGCTTGGAAAAGAAAAAGAAAGCCAAGCCGACGATACCGTAAAGTTTAACGAAGGTTCCTATCATGATGAAACAAGCCGCCATCACGTCCTTCTCTTTCTCTATGCAATAATAAGTGGCCACGATGAGGGCTACCGTCACGATGTTGAACTGGTCCATAAACAACGCCGTCAACAACTCATGTGCACAAAACCAATATATGAAGATTTGCTTGCCTTGTGCCAATGGCAACTTGCGAACAGCCACATAGAGAGCCAATGTCATCAAGAGATGCCAAAGAGTCAGTCCTATCGGGAGAGGCACCACGGCAAACGGCGCAATGACCAAGCTGAAGAATGGACCATAATAATTGGTGTCGAAATACTCAGCAGGATAAGGGGCGTAAAGGGAGGTCTGATTCCAAGTGTGCCAGAACACATGCTTGAACACCAAGAAGTTGTTACACTTATGAAACTTAATCAATGCCGACACCAAAGCCAGCAGCATCCACAGTCCAAACAAGGTTAGAGGATTGCGGAAGAAAGGTCGCATGAAGAATTGCTTCACGCTGACGATAGTCTCTTTCATGACGATATATGGAAGTTATGTTTATACGAATGGCTATGAGAGCTTTCTCTATTCAGGTTGCAAAGTTAGCTAAAATCGGCGTAAAATCAGATTTTTACGTGAACGATGACGAGTGCCAATCGTCTATTTAAGGAGCAAGCCGCATAAGCATCCTGTGACGCGTCACCACGTCGCTTGCTACCTTACGCGTTAGTTCATACAAGTGTCGTGAAGACATGCCGCATCGTTAACATGGCTTAAAATGTGGGTTTTTGCAAGCTTTTGCTTGTCTGAGTTTCTGGATTTTGCTAACTTTACGGTAAATAAATACAGACTTAAAATAAGGTATGAGAATAGGATTCGATGCCAAGAGAGCCGCCCAAAACCGCACGGGACTTGGCAACTACAGCAGATTTATCATTCGCATATTGTCGGAAAGACATCCCGACAATACGTATTGCCTATACACTCCCAAGCCTCGGCGCATCCCCTATCTGAAAGAAATCCCAACCCTAAGCCAACTCAAGCCGTGCTTTCCACCGAAAGGAATATGGAGCCGCCTACGCTCCCTTTGGCGAGTCTGGGGCATAACCAAGGACATTCGGCAAGACGGCATAGACCTGTTTCATGGACTAAGCAACGAACTGCCCCTCAACATCGGAACCCCTGAGGAGCGAGAGCAACGCTTTGGCGAAAAGCGCTGCAAGTATATCGTCACCGTCCACGACCTCATCTTCCTCCATACGCCACAGTATTATCACTGGATAGACCGTCAAATCTACAACTACAAGTTCCGCAAGGCGTGCGAGCATGCCGACCGCATCATTGCCGTCAGCGAATATACCAAGCAGGAAATCATGGGCTATTATCACATACCGGAACAGAAGATCGACGTGGTCTATCAAGGATGCGACCCCGTGTTCGCACAAGACATTGCGCCACAAAAGAAAGAAGAGGTGAAAGCCAAATATGCCTTGCCCGACGAGTTTGTTCTCTATGTAGGCAGCATCGAGGAACGCAAGAACCTGATGCTGGTGGCGAAAGCCATGTGCGCAATGCAACGGCTGAAAGGCAAAGGCATCCATGTCGTAGCCGTGGGCCGCCGCACCCCTTATGTGGACACCATACAAGCCTACCTCAAGGAGCAAGGCATTGAGCATTTGTTCCATTTCCACCACCAGGTACCCTACGAAGACCTGCCAGCCTTCTACAAGTTGGCTCGCGCTTTCGTCTACCCATCACGCATCGAGGGATTCGGCATACCACTCTTGGAAGCCATCACGAGCGGCGTGCCAGCCATTGGCTGCACAGGCTCTTGCCTTGAAGAGGCTGGAGGCCCCCACTCGCTCTATGTGGCGCCCGACGACGCCGAAGGCATGGCAGAAACTCTCCTGAGGGTCTGCACCGACGAGAAACTGCGCCAGGAGATGATCGCGAAAGGAAAAGAATACGCCCAAAACTTCTCTGACGAGAAGCTATGCCAAGCCGTGTTGGATATATATAATAAGGTGTAGGCGCGCCTATCGAGACACGTTCCTCAAAACAACTTTAAGAAGCAACGGACATGACCCAAAACAGAATATGCTATATCAGCCGCAACTATTACAACCTGACAAGCGCGGGCAACAAGGCAAAGACCGACAACGAGGACACGCTCGCCGAGATGGGAGCCACAAACCTTGGCTTGCGGCGCACGGTGCATAACAGCAAGATATTAGCCTTCTTCCTCGACTTGGCGGGCATCCTTCGAGCCTGCATCCTGCTCAAGAAGGGAGACGTGCTCTTCCTGCAGTACCCTGTGAAGAAATACTTTTCATTCCTGTGCCGCATAGCGAGGATGAAGGGGGCGCATGCCGTCGCGCTCATCCACGATTTGGGGTCGTTTCGCAGGAAGAAGTTGACCGTGGAAAAGGAAATCAGCCGCCTGTCGAATGCCGACTACGTCATCGCGTCCAACTCCAACATGGCCGCGTGGCTCAAGGATCATGGCTTGGGGAAACCCGTGGGAGCGCTGGGGCTCTTCGATTACCGCTCAGCCTCACCTTGCCAAAAGTCGACGCCGGAAAAGGCAAACGCGAGGGTGGTCTACGCCGGAGCGTTGAGCATGAAAAAGAACTCTTTCCTGGTGGAGCTCTCCAAGACGCTGAGCCAATGGGACTTGCTGATTTGCGGCAACAAGGAAGGGCTCAAGGGGTTGCAGCCCAACCCTCGCGTCGCGTATAGCGGCTTCGTGCCATCAGAGGATTTCATCAAAGACATAGACGCCAGCTTCGGGTTGGTATGGGACGGCGACTCGCTCGACACGTGCTCGGGCGAATACGGCAACTACCTTCGCTGGAACTCACCCCACAAGGTGTCGTTCAACCTCCGCGCCGGCTTGCCCGTCATCGTCTGGAAAGAGTCTGCCGTGGCGCCAATCATCGAGAAATACGGTTGCGGCATCGCCGTGGGCTCGTTGCGAGAGCTCGACGACATCCTGCCCCACCTGTCGCAAGCCGACTACGCAAAGATGAGGCAAAACGCCATAGATATGGCAGCGCGGCTCGACCAAGGCCACTTCTTGCGCGAAGCCTTGAAAGATATGCCGCTTGGCTCTTAAATCATCTCACCGCCGCAATCGCATCGGCCTTGCGCCACAATCGCACCGTCGTTACGGCACAATCGCATCGCCCTTACGGCGCAAACGCGTCGGCTTTTCGCTTAAAAGCCCAACCCTTTGGCTTTTAAGCGTTTATGCATTCAAGGCGCAGCTTCGTCCGACGGCATCATCATGCTTTGGATGCTTCGTTGGCTAATTGCAAGTTGCGCTCTTTCTTCGTCATGGTTATAGTGATGCACAAGGCGATGAACAACAACACGCAAAGCAACATGAAACCATACTGGGAGCCTACTGCCGTGGCCTTAGGGAAATCGCCCTTAGCACACGACAACTGTTGGAATGCCACGATCGTGGAGACAACAGCGGTGCCCATCGCGCCCGAAAGCTGCTGGAAACTATTGATAAGGGCATTGCCATCGGCCGACAAGTCCTTGGGCAACTGGGCCAAGCCAAAGGTGATGGTGCTGGCGCATGCCAACCCCTGACCTATCGTATAAACCACATAGAAGAGGTAGAACATGGTGGTGGTCATCGAGGTTCCATAGCATGAGAAGAGCAGAGCAGACGTGAACATGAAGCCAAAACCTAAGACTATAGGTATGCGAGCGCCCACCTTATCGAGCAGGCGACCACTAAACAACGAGAGGATTGCGCCAACAACGCATCCCGGAACCAGCAGTCCGCCTGCAGTGAATGCATTGGTATGGTTGACTATCTGCGAATAGTTGGGGATGATGTAGCCCAACGCCAATACCGAGAACTGGATTATGAGAATAGCTATCAACGCCATCATGTACTTGCCATGTCCCAACACTTCCACACGCAGCAAGGGATGTTCCTCTTTGCGCGATTGGTGCACAAACCAACCGAGCGACACCACAGCCACGGCGAGAAGGGAAAGTACCTCCACACTGATCCATCCGGCAGACGACGCTTGCACCATGGCGAGGATGAAGGTGGTGTAACCGACAACGATGAGCGCATAGTCGAAAGCGTGGAAACGCGAGCGCTCGGTGGGCACGGAGCGCTTGATCAACACGCATCCCAACACCAAGGAGACGAGCAACAAAGGCATCAGCGACAAGAAGATATAGCGCCAGCCAAACAGGTCGACAATGCTGCCGCCTAAGACTGGGCCCACGGCTGGAGCCACGGCGGTGACGAGCATTCCGACACCCATGAAGGTGCCCATCTTCTCCTTGGGTGCTTCAGTCAAGATGATGTTGAACATCAGCGGAAGGGCTATACCCGTACCGACGCCTTGTATCATTCTGCCTATCATCAGTGCTGCGAAGGAAGGCGCCCAAAAGCACAGCATCGTGGCAAAGATAAAACCGCTAATGGCAGTGAGGAACAGTGTGCGCTGAGAGCAGTTGCGCTTCAGGTAAGACGACATGGTGATGACAAGGGACAACACGAGTAGGTAGCCCGTCGTGATCCATTGCACAGTGCTTGTTCCGATGCCATATTCGTTCATCAGAGCGGGGAAAGTGACGTTCATCGCCGTTTCGCTCACTACGCCACAAAACGACATCATGCCAGTGGCAAATATCTTTCCCGTAAGTTTCAAATTGTTATCCATATTTAAAAATCGTTCATTTTGAATTCGGGTGCAAAGCTAACAACACTTTTAGGAACTTGGCGGCAAAAAGCAGTTGTATTTCGTTAAAAAACGATAACCCGTCTGTTTCCGCCGGTTGTCGTCGTGCCTACCGAAGGCGCCTTTCGCACAAATAATAAACATCAAAGCTCTGCTTTTACGAGATTATTCGGCTCACCTGCAAAAGCGTGTGGATATGACATACTAAACAATCGTTCTTTTCGTTTTTATAAAAAAAGAACGAAAATGAATGAATATATAGCACTTGCAACTTGTATCCTCCCAGAAGGAATGTTAGACTGGTTTAACCTGAAAGATGTCCGTCTCACCCAAACAGACGGCAATACTTCCATACATATTTATCTTGATGAAAATGAAAAAACACCTGACGGGCGTTCCGATTTGCGCCCTAACGGTTTCACCCGTGAAAGCGTGTTCCATGACTTTCCTATCCGTGGTCAAGAAGTTCTCCTTCATGTCCGCCGTCGCCACTGGCTTGACCGTGAAGGGCATAATATAATGACCGACTGTGATTTCGTCCAGGAATCCACCCGCTGCTCCAAGGAGTTGGCGGCTTTTTTAAAAGATGCGTTTGGAGACTTATCCTATAACGGCCCGTTCGTTTGAAAAGGACTACTTCATAGACGGTGATGCCTTTGAGAGGGCTTACAAAAACACCATCAGCGGTTTCCATGAATGGTCGGAAACATAACATGCCGAGGATTGGCTGGTATTCCCAGAGAATATAGGCCCAGACTTATGCATTGACGAGACTTGCCTTTCCACGGGGGAAGTGTATACCATTGTGTCAAACAAAGACGCGCACGGTCGGAAGGGGTGCATTGTGGCCATCGTCAAAGGGACAAAGGCCAGTGATGTAATAAAGGCCATAAAGAAGATTGCAGATGAGCTACGCGCTCAGGTCAAGGAGGTTACGCTTGACTTCTCGGAAAGCATGCACAGTATTGTTGAGGCATGCTTCCCAAACGCCATGGTGACACTTGACCGCTTCCACCACCAGCAGTTTTGTCTTGAGGCCGTGCAGGAAGTGCGCATCGCCCTGAGACGTGAGGAGATGACGCGTGTCGCCAACGAAAGGGAGGAATTCAAGCTTATGCTCAAGGAGTGCGCAGAGAAGGGGGTGGTTCCGACAGGCAAGGACGGGAAGCCCATTCGCGTGAATGCCGCCTACCATCCCGGCAAATTGGAAAATGAGGAGACACGCGCTGAGATATTGGCACGCAGCAGGTACCTCTTGATGATGTCGCCGGACAAGTGGACAGACACGCAGAAGGAACGTGCCGCCATACTCTTCAGGGAATACCCGGAAATAGAGACGGCTTTCACTCTTTCCCATTCGCTTCGCATGATTTTCTCACAAAGATGTTCCAAGGAAGACGGACGGAAAAGTCTGCAAAAGTGGTACGGGAAAGTAACGGAATATGGAAATAGGGCATTTAACAACATCGCGGCAGCCATGTATGACAGAGAGGATGAAATTCTCAACTATTTTGTCAACCGTTCAACCAATGCCGCAGCCGAGTCTCTTAATGCGAAAATCAAACAGTTCAGAGCACAGCTTAGGGGCATTATGGACAGAAGGTTCTTCTTGTTTCGACTAACTAAAATCTACGCGTAATCCACACGCTTTTGCAGGTGGTCCGTTAAATTTTAGTAATAACATTTTACATTTTCTCGCAACGACACGTATATAGCCTTTAAGAAATGACCATTTCTTGCACTTATAATAAGGGTGTCATGTAAAGCGGAAGATAAGTGATGCCATCCTCAACCTTATAGTCGGCAGCATGCAAAACTGTAGGATTGGTCATGTATTCTCCAAACTTCCTCATACACTTCGTTATGGAAGACAATGTATAGTTCTTGCCGCTTTTGACTTCTATCGGACGAATATTATGACGAGTGGTCACTTTGTCTTTTTGGAGCAAGAAGTCAATCTCCATACGACTTTCGGCTTCCTCTGATGACTTACTATAGAAAAAGAGCTTATTTCCGCTGGCTGTCAGCATTTGTGCCACAATATTCTCAATGAGCATTCCCTCGTTCACCTCCAGTTTTCCAAAGAGCAGTTTCTGATAAATCTCTGCCGAGACGATACCCTTTTCATCAAAAGCGTGACTAATCAGCAACCCCGTATCGTTCATATAGCACTTCAACGTAGTACGGTCTTCGTTCATCTTCAGTCCGATGTTCGGCTCTGTCGAGTTGTAGCAGATGTTGACGACTCTTGCGTCCTTCAGCCAAAAAAAAGCATCGTCCCAATCACGGTATTTAGCACCTGGTTTTAGGGCAGACAGCCGGAACTTTTTCTCATGCTTAGAGAGCTGAGAAGGTATCTGATCGAATATAGACACAACCTTGTCGGCTATCTCACTTGCGTAATTGAAAATGTCATTACGATAGATGGTCAGAACGTCACGCTTGGCCGCATCTACGGCATCAAAATCTTTTGTCTCAACATATTTCTTGACCGCTTGTGGCATTCCTCCAACTATCATATAAAGACGAAATGCATCCATAGCTTGACGATGGAAAGCTTGTCCCATTGGCTTCTGTTCTATATACATCTTCCGTATCAAGTCCATCAGCATATCGTTACCTGTGGCCCAAAGAAACTCTTCAAAATCCATTGGGTACATCTGTATTGGTCGCTCTTCAGATGGGAGCACGATACCCTGTGTGTTTTTCTTAATACTCACCAGCGATCCTGTCTCTATGTAGTCATATCGACCATCTTTTACCAAAAACTTGATGGCAGCTCTCGCCCTGGGACACAACTGAATCTCGTCGAGAATGATAAGCGACTTGCGTTCATGGAGCCTTACCTTGTAGTGCTGACTCAGATAAAGGAACAGCATATCAAGGTCTTCCAAATAGAAGTCGAACCAGTCTCTGACCATCTGTGGAGCCTTATTGAAGTCGATGAGGATATACGATTCGTATTCATTCTTGCCAAATTCCTCTACGATATAGCTCTTACCTATTCGCCTAGCACCCTCTATGAGCAGTGCCACCTCACCGTTTCTTTTCTCCTTCCAGTCAAGAAGTTTTTGATATATTTTTCGCTTCATAGTAATGCTTTTACACCTTTTTGAGATAATTTAAACACCCCATTATACACCTTTTTGAGATTTATCACAATGCAAATATACACCTTTTTGAAATATTTCGCAAGGATTACATTGAAAATTTACTATTGATGATATAAACTTGTAGTCATGTCTCTATGAAGTCAACAAAATCTGTTTTAATAATATCTTTTCCATGACGATATTTGTAAAGTGCCACTTTATAAAACATTGCAAATTTATAAAATGGTATTTAACAAAACAAGTTTCAAGGCGTTTTTTTACATGAGAAAAAGCATAACAAGTTTCAGATGCCAAGGAGCTTATGCCATTGCCCTGCCACACGGTCATGCCGGAAAGGGGCAAGGCTCGTCATGCCTTCTTCCTGACTTCGGCGCTGCGTCACCCAAAATAAGATTTCAAGTTTAGCAAGGGCTT
>CAVHEN010000029.1:0-36548 GCA_963635115.1 Oscillospiraceae bacterium
CACAATGAAGATAGCGTTAATATCACTCTTCACCCCAACGTTCAACAACCGCGGGGGAGCGTCGGCGTTGCCATACCACCTCATCAAGGGAGCGGGTGGCAAGGCGAGCTTCGAGGTGTGGACCTTCAACCTCAACCACATACCGGCTGCCGATGTGAAGGAAACAGAGCGTGCGCTCGGCGTGCACGTGCACCTCATGCCACGGCCACGTTGGATGACGTGGATGCTGAAGCTCCACCTTGCCATGCTGCGCGTGGTCTTGCGCTTCCCCCTGCCTCGCTATCTTCGGCTCCGCCCCGAGGCGCGTGCCGACATCCTCGCCTCCGCGCCCGACAAGGTGTGGGTCTATGGCGAGGAGATAGCCCACCTCACGCAAATGTTCCCCGACATCCCTTGCGTCGCCACCATGCCCGACTGCGAGTCGCTCTACTACCACCGCATGTTGGGCAAGGACTTCGCCACGCTCTCTCTGCCCCAGGTCATGCGCTATGCCTTCGCCTTCTGGCAATATCGAGGCATGGAGCGAGCCATGCGCGGCTACCCTGCCACCTTCCATTTCGTGGGCAGGCAAGACGCGGCATTCTTCAGGGAGGTCTGCCCCGATGCCAATGCCATGTTCCTGCCACACCCACTATATGCGCATCGCGACAAGGCCATCAGCTTCCATCAGCCGATGATTCGCCTGCTTTTCGCCGGACGCTACGACATCTTTAGCCGACACGGCAGCGACAGGCTGCTTGAGGCCATGCTCGCCGCCTCCGACTTGAAGAGCCGCTATGCCGTCACCTTCCTTGGGAAGGACTGGGAGGCGTGGGCGGCGCGACTCACCGACGCCGGTTGGACGTGCCAACACATAGCCTTCGCGCCCGACTATATAGAGGAGCTGCAGAGGCACGACATACAGGTGAACGCCATCGACGTGGGCGCCGGCACAAAGGGCAAGGTGCTCGACGCCTTGGCCAATGGGCTCCTTGCCATGGGCACGCCGCTGGCGCTTGAGAACATTGCCGTGACCCCGGGCGAGAGCTGCGTGCTCTTCAGTCAACCCTCAGAGGCCATTGCCGCCCTGCGCGACATCCCCGCAAACCTTGCGAAGTATGAGGCCATGGCGGTAAGGGGTCGCGACGCGGTGCTCAAGGTTCACTCCGCTGCCGAATGCGCACGCGAGTTGTTCGGCCTTCACTAAAAAGTCCATGTTGATTCATGTGGATAAAATAGACTTTCTTGCCATTCTTCACACGGATTAAAAAGATTTGAAAGATTGCTACACCGCAAGCGGCTACGCGTTGGGCAATTCGGGTTGCGGAGGAGCCCTAACCATCCCTACCCGCCCCAACATTGTGGTTGAGATATGGTATGCGTAATCGGCAAAGCCGACATCTTTAAAATCTTTTCAATCAGTGTGAGAAAAAATGTGTGAAAAGAATACCCTCACACGAATCAACATATAATTCAAACTATAATATATATAAAACATCCTTATGTGGCTTTATCTTTTGCTGTTCCTGATACCAGCCTTGGCCTATAAGCTGTTCAAGAACGGCCAAAACAAGGTGTTCTTGATGGCCTACGTGGCGCTGCTCGCCATCTTCGTGGGCATGAGCGACATGTTTGGCGGCTACGACCGCTACATCTACGGCGAGGTGTTCGATACCATCGCCGACACCACAACCATGGGCGGCGACTATGGTAGCGCCTTCGGCTCGTACTTCCCTGGCGAGCAGGGTTATATCCTCTTGAACATAGTGATGTCGTGGTTCACCGCCAACCGCTATGTCTTCATCCTCGTGTTCACCCTTATCGTCTACACCTTCCTCTACCAGTCGTTGCGGCGCTACTGTGCCAACTATCCCTACGCCGTGATGATTTTCCTTGGCCTTTGGTTCTACTTCTCGTTCACCTACCTGCGCCAGGTGTTGGGAGCCACGATCGTGTGGCTGGGCATTCGCTACATCCTCAAGCGGCAGTTGTGGAAGTTTCTCATAGTGTGGTTCATAGCCTACAAGATCCACAAGTCGGCGCTGCTGTTCCTACCGCTGTATTTCATACCCATAAGGAAATACTCCACCAAGACAATCTTCGGTGTCATGCTCGGTCTCCTCTTCCTTGGCATTTCACCCTTGCCCAATGCCCTGTTCGCCGCCTACGGCGACGCCAATAGCATGATAGCGAAAAACGCACAATACAACGCATCCGCCGGCTTCCGCGTGGAATACCTCCTTGAGGCGGTATTCTTCCTCTACATCATCATAAAAAACTACCGCTTCATACCCAACCGCCGTACCAACGTGCTCATGCTCAACATGGCGCTGATATTCTGCGGCATGCTCCTTTTCTTCATCCGCTCCGACAATGGCGGTCGTCTGAGCTGGTACTACATGATTGGCATCATCTCCACCCTGACCTATCTCTGTACCCAGAGCAAGCGCAAGCCCCTGCTCGCGCCAATGATGATTGTGGTGAGCCTCTTGCTCTATGTGCGCGTGTACATGGCATGGCAGACTCCGCCGCTCAACAATCTCTACCCCTACAAGACGTTCCTGAGCAACGGCGTGCGAGCCAACGACTACTCATGGAAGAACTATGAGTACGACCACATGTACGATGTCAACAAGCTCTATCGAGCGCCATTGAGATTCAACGTGGACCTTAATATAACCAACATCCGTGGAAAACAAACTCAAGGACAAGAAAGAAATTATGAACAAGGCCGAGAGACAGAGCGGCGTTGAGCTCCTGCGCGTCATAGCCATCTTCATGGTGCTCGTTTGCCATGCCAACGCCAGGGTGCTGGGCTTGCCGTCGCCGTCCGACTTCGATTCGTCGCCATCATCGTCGGTGGTAAGAATGTTCTTCGCCTGCGCAGGCGAGGGAGGAGTCAACATCTTCGTGATGATTTCCGGTTGGTTTGGCATCCACGCCAAGCCGCGAGGGCTTGCCAAGCTCCTCTTCCAGGTCTTCTTCCTGCTGTGGGGCATCTACGCGGTCTTCCTCCTCACGGGCCACGCCACGCTCAACGCCCACGACATCAAGGTGTGCCTCACCCTGACCGACGAGTATTGGTTCGTGATGGCATACATCGGGCTCTACGTCTTGTCGCCGGTGCTCAACGCCTTCGTGGAGAAAGCCACCAAGCGCGAGTTCCAAATGGTGTTGGCGGCGTTTTATACCTTTCAGTGCTATTATTGCTGGCTGTCAGGGACGGTAGACTATTTCAGTGGCTACTGCGTCACGTTCCTCTGCGGTCTGTACCTCACGGCTCGCTATTTCCGGCTCTATCCCGTCAAGCTGATAGCCAGCCACGGCACGGCGGTCTTCTTCGCCTCCCTTCTCGTTGTCACCGTTGTCAGCGTCGTGGCGATGGCGCGCCTCGGCAATGGCGCGCGCATGTTGCGCTACGACAACCCGCTCGTCATCATCTCGTCGTTGGGCCTTCTCTCCGCGTTCGCCCGCATGCGCTTCCGCAGCCGTGTGGTCAACAGTCTTGCCACGGCGTGCTTTGCCGTCTACATCATCCATTTCGACCCTTTGGTGTTCCATTATTTTGCCCTGGCGGTGCGCTGGATCCACCAGTCAACGTCGGGCTTACTCGCCGTGGCGGGCATCGGCGCGTTTCTCGTGGCCGTGTTCCTTGGCTGCTGGCTCATCGACAGGGTGCGGCTCGGCGCTTCGCGCCTCGTGTTTCACTGAAGAATAGATGATTTTTGGTTTTCCTTTTTGCAGTTTACGTGGAAAATCAGTAGATTTGCAATTGGAAGTATACTCAGTTAATTCTCTTATGTATGGAGGCTTCAGTTTTTAATCCTGTTCAACTGCATTTATTGAAAATGTTTGCGTACGATGGCTCAGAGGATACACTTTCTGAAGCGAAGACTGATTTGGCTGAGCATTTCAGAAAGAAAGCTGACGAGTGCCTTGACGACCTTTGGAATTCCTGAGAGTTGAATCAAGCAAAGTTTGACTCTTTGCGCCATCAAGAAGAGCGTGATAGACTTTAGAAATCATGTCGCCCACCTCGTTTCGCCTTTTCGCCGCAATGCCGTTGGCTTTTCAGCGTAAGGGCAATGCCCCTGCGGCGCGACGGCAACGCGTTTTCGGCGCGAAGCCGACGCTTTTCGCAACAGTTTGATAATAAATAATGTAACCTTAATGGTTAATACAAATAACCAACCTTATATAACCGTACTGACGCCGGTATACAATCGCGCGACGTTGCTGCCGCGCCTTCTCGACAGCTTGCTGCGTCAGACGTTCAAAGACTTTGAGTGGATCGTCGTCGACGACGGCTCCACCGACAACACGCAGGAGGTGCTCGCTAAGCTCAAGCAACGTTGCGGCGACGCTTTCCCCATGACCTGCCTCTACAAGGACAACGGGGGCAAGCACATGGCAATAAACATGGGCGTGACTCGCGCGAGTGGAGAGTTGTTCTTCATCGTCGACAGCGACGACATGCTCCCACCCGACGCGCTTGCCACCGTGGTTGAGGAGTGGCGGCCCATCAGCGGCGACCACAGCTTCGCTGGCGTGGCAGGTCTCGACATGGCGCTGGACAACCACAAGGTGATGGGCAGTGGATTGCCAAGCGAGCGTCTCGACGCCACCGCCATCGAGATACGCCATCGCTACCACGTCAGGGGCGACATGAAGGAGGTGTTCCGCACCGACGTGTTGCGCGAGTTCCCCTTCCCCGAGTTCCAGGGCGAGCGGTTCTGTCCCGAGCAACTCGTGTGGTTCCGCATAGCGCGCCACTATAAGTTGCGCTATGTGAACAAGCCAATATACATTGCCGAATACCAGCCCGACGGCATCACGGCGGGCATCACGCGGGCGAGGATGAAGAGCCCCAGCGCCTCCATGCTGACCTACGCCGAGCTCACCGAGTGTCCCGTGCCGTTAAAGGCGCGTGTCAAGGCTGCCATCAACTTCTGGCGCTTCTGGTATTGCCGCACCGCCACGTCGGTGGTGCCACGCCTGGCGCCCATCTGGCATTGCCTGAGACCCCTGGGCTGGGCCATGCATCGGCGGGATAAGCGTTGATGATGCGGAAAATTGTTTGACGGTTCCGCAAAATGTCGTATCTTTGCATAAGATAAGCTGCGGCTCGGCATAACATTCAAGTAAACTTGATGTTCTGCGCTCGCCTTGCATTATCTTTGTGGATGTAAATAAACACGGGAAACTATAATGGCAGATAAAATGATATTATACCATGGAACCAACGTCGTGGTGGAAAGACCAGAGGTAAGGGTCGTGGGCTACAACAAAGACTTTGGCTTTGGATTCTATTGTACACGCATCGAGCGACAAGCACAGCGTTGGGCCATGACTAGACGTAACAATCATATAGTTTGCATTTATGAGTATAGTCCCAATCCAGGGCTTCGCACAAAGGCCTTTGACACGATGACCGACGAGTGGCTCGACTTTGTAGCAGCGTGCCGACATGGAGAACAACACTCTTATGACATAGTGGAAGGCCCTATGGCCGATGATGAGGTTTGGGATTATGTTGAGGATTTCATGAATGGGCGCATTTCTCGTGAGGCATTTTGGGCTTTGGCGCGTTTCAAGCATCCAACTCATCAGATGTTGTTTTGCACCGACCGTGCCCTTGCCACCCTTACATACAAATCGTATTATGAGTTATGAGAAATAAGTACTTCCCCGATGAAGCCATCACGTTCGACGACTTGTACTTCGTGTGCTACATGATAGAGCGGGTCGCTCGTGCAATGCATCGCCGCAACCGCTATGTAGTGCATGCCATGGGCCATGACGGGTTGTGGCATGAGCTGTCTGCGGCTGCCGTCAACCATTGCCTTAACCCCCAGCAATTGGAGGACGATTGGGTATCGTTCTATCACCTTGAGCCGGGCAACGTGGATGTGACGCAAGTAGACCCGCGGTTTACCGATAAGGTGCCAACGCCCACGCAGATGGGCAAGGTGTATGCACGGCTTATCGAGTCGGTGAGCCAGGAGGAAGACTTGCCCAATACCATGATGCAGGTCTACGACTCCCCCTTGTGCGACACCATCGACAATTATAATTCAAGCGCATACTACGAGCCAAGTTATGTGCAGACGCGTGCCTATTTCAATGGTGGCTTCTGACACTATGCGCAAACAACCTATACTATTTTATTGCTGAATCATGAAGATACTGCAAGTCATAACATCGTTCCTGGTCGGTGGCGCAGAGACCTTGGTCGTGAACCTCGTGCCGCGTCTTCGCGCCATGGGCGACGAGGTGGACGTGTGCGTCTTCGACGGCACAGAGACGCCACTCATGCAGCGGCTGCGCCGCGAGAACCCCGGCGTGAGGATATGGAAGCTCGGCAAGGGCTTCTACAACCCCTTGTTCATAGCCAAGCTCGTGCCCATCATGCGGCGCTACGACATAGTGCACACCCACAACTCCTCTCCGCAGCTTTTCGTGGCGATGGCCTCAGTGCTCTGCTCTGCCAAGCTCTGCTCCACAGAGCATAACACCTCCAACCGCAAGCGTGGCTGGAAGTGGTACGCCCCCGTGGAGAGTTGGATGTACGGACGCTACGACCACGTGATTTGCATCTCCAAGGTGGCGGAAGACAAGTTGCGCGAGTATATGGGCGGCGCGTGGGCAGACGAGCGCTCCGAGCGCTACCGCCGCATATCCACCATAGACAACGGCGTGGACGTTGCCGCCTTCCATGCCGCCGAGCCGTTGCCGGCGGAAGAGTCGGGGCGACAAAAAGATGACTTCGTGGTGACCATGGTGGCGGGCTTTCGCGAGGCAAAGGACCAAGACACCCTCGTGCGTGCCATGGCCGAGCTGCCAAGCCATTACAAGCTTTGGCTCGTGGGCATAGGCGAGCGCGTGGACACAGTGCGCTCGCTTGCCGCGAAGCTCGGCGTGGAGGGGCGCGTGCGCTTCTGGGGCTTGCGCACCGACGTGCCGCGCGTGCTGAAGAGCTCAGACGTGGTGTGCATGGCAAGCCACTGGGAAGGCCTCTCGCTGTCGAACATCGAGGGCATGAGCGCCGGCAAGCCCTTCATGGCGTCGGATGTCAATGGCTTGCGCGAGGTGACGAAAGGCTGGGGCGTGCTCTTCCCTGAGAGCGATGCCAAGGCGGTGGCAAGCGAGCTGACGCGCCTCCACGACGACAAAGGCTATTACCAAGCCGTGGCAGACAAGTGCTGGCAACGCGCCAAGCAGTTCGACATAGTGAAGACCGCCGAGCTGTATCAGCGGGTGTACATTGCAGTGGCCGGTCTTGTGCCGGCCAAAGACAGCCGCCCCGACCGTTGGTAAATATGTCGGGCGTTGTATAAAAGCATGAAATATAAACACGTGGAAGGACAAGGGCGAAAGCAAATGCGCTGGGCTGATTTTGACTATTCAGCGCAGGGAGTTTATTTCGTCACCATAGTCACACAAGACAGGGCGTGTCTCTTCGGTGATGTCGTGGGAGACGAGATGGTGTTGAGTGCGGCTGGCCAGATGGTCATGGACGTGTATCATGGTCTTGAGACTGACAATGCCCAGTGCATGGACATAGTGGTCATGCCAAATCATGTTCATTTCTTGCTCTATCTTTCGCATGCCGGCAGTATGACGCTTCCTGATTTCGTGAGAGATTTCAAGTCGTTGACCACGTGCGGATACTGCAAAGGCGTGGCAGATTGTGGTTGGCCTCCGTTTATGGGTCATTTGTGGCAGCGTAGCTATTGGGACGACATTGTATGGAACGACCGTATGTTTGAGTTCGTAAGGAGGTATATTGCCCTTAACCCTTCTCGCTGGACACAGGACGCGATAAACGACGCTCATGGGTCAGAAACCGACCACATAGTTGCCCATCTCAAGTCGTTACGATGATAGTGCTTGCTTGCAGGGGCCGGTCTTGTGCCGGCCCAACGAATGTCGGCTCGACCGATAATAAAAAGATGTCGAACATTGCCTGTGGGCCGGCACAAGACCGGCCCCTGCGATGCACGAAACGATACAACACATGAGGGATAAAAAGAAGATAATAAGGGCGGTCACGGTGTCGCTGTCGCTGACCTTTTGCCGCGATATGATGATAAAGATGCGGGCGATGGGCTACCACATGGTGGCGGTGACATCGCCAGGCACCGAGCTCGACGAGCTGAGGGACAACGACGGGTTCCACTGCGTCAGCGTGCCCATGCGCCGTCGTGTCTCCCCCGTCAGCGACCTGAAGTCGCTCATCCGGATGATAGGCGTGTTCAGGAAGGAGCGCCCGTGGGTGGTCCACTCCATGACACCCAAGGCAGGGTTGATATGCATGATTGCGGCGTGGCTGACGCGTGTGCCAGTGCGTGTGCATACCTTCACCGGACTGGTGTGGCCCACGACGACGGGACTGAAGCGCCGCGTGCTCATGATGACCGATTGGATTACGTGCGCCTGTGCCACCCACGTCATTCCCGAAGGGCGCGGCGTGATGGACGACCTCCGCCGTGGCGGCATCACGCGCAAGCCGATGCGCGTGCTTGGCTACGGCAACGTGATGGGCGTGGACATGGAGAGGTTCTCGCCGGAGCGCTTCGCCCCACGCGAATATACGGGCGTGTTCACCTTCCTCTTTGTTGGTCGCATCGTGCGCGACAAGGGTGTCAACGAGCTGATAGAGGCTTTTCAGAGGCTCCATGTCGAACATCCGTCCACGCGGTTGGTGCTGGTGGGCAACTATGAGCGGAACCTCGATCCCGTGAGCGACGAAACGCAGAGGCTCATCGACACCACCGATGCTATACAGACTGTGGGACATAAGGATGGCGACGACCTGCCGCATGCCTATGCCGCCGCCGACTGCTTCGTGATGCCGTCGTATCGTGAGGGCTTCCCCAACACCGTGCTTGAGGCTGGAGCCATGGGCTTGCCATCGATAGTGACCGACATCAATGGCTCGCGCGAGATAGTGGAGAACGGGAAGAACGGCTTTGTCGTGCCTCCGAGAGATGCCGCCGCGCTCCACGACGCCATGGAGCGCATGCTCACCGACGCCGCGTCGCGTCAACGCATGGCACGTGAGGCTCGGCCGATGATAGCCTCGCGCTTCGACCGCGACTTCGTGCAGCAGTGCCAGATAGACTTCTACAAGGAAGTGATGGCAAAATAAAAAGATAATTATTACCTTTGCCTGGGTAATTATAGCTCCAATTATATATGAAAGCTTCTGAATGTTTAGACAAATTGTCACCTGTCTTGTTTTGGGATGTGGATAAGTCCCAAGCAGACCTGGACCAATACCCGTCCTTTTTCGTGCAAAGGGTTTTGGAATATGGCAGTTGGAATGATTGGAAATTGCTGTTATGCTATTATGGCAAGGGTAGGATAGTGGAAATCTGCAAGCATTTGCGTTCGCTTGACCCTGTTTGTTTGTCGTTTATTTGTGCAATCTCAAATACTAAAAAGGAGGATTACAGATGCTATCGTATACAACCGTCGAACCCAAAACATTAGGCTTGTTGAAGGCACTTATGCACGAGCGTGCATTTTGCGACATGAGGTTGGTCGGAGGTACGGCTTTGGCTTTGCAATATGGGCACCGCCAGTCAGTAGACTTGGATTTCTTTGGAGACTTGAGTTGCGATGTCGCCGATACCCTTCCAGTATTGTCTGGATATGGGCAAGTGGGGGTGCTCAAAGAGACGCAGAACATACGTATATATACAATAGATGGTGTAAAAGTTGACTTTGTGCATTACAGTTGTTATCAATGGATTGACGACGCTGTGCTTGAGGACGGCATACGGCTGGCCTCGACAAAAGATATAGCTGCCATGAAGATCAATGCTATAGAAGGACGTGGTACGAGAAAGGATTTTGTCGATGTCTTTTTCCTTTTAAAGCACTATTCGCTGCAAGAGATACTTTCATTCTATAAAGCAAAATACCCCAACTATAGTGACTTTAGAGCCTTGATGAGCTTGACTTACTTTGAGGATGCTGAGATGCAGCCCATGCCTAAAATGATAGATAAGACTCCATGGGAAGAAATGAGGAGAACAATATTGAAAGCCGTGGAACGGTTATAGCATATTAACATGGACAAAACAAGTTGGAAAAGAAGTTAGGACATGTTATATGAGATAGCGCATATTATAAGGGACAGGGCGCCATGGCTGTGGGGTTTGCTCAATGGCCTGAATGCCATGTTGTTCCAGATGAGATATGGGAGGAGGGTCAGAAGCGTGGAGGCTAACGTGTGCGGAGCGCGGCAAATGCTTAGTGGCTACGATGTCGTGCCAATACGCGATATGGAGACCGAGCGTTTGGTCCAGTTCTTCTCACGTCAGCCCGAAGAGGCTTTCAGGTTCTTCAAGCCTCACCCATTTGATGCCAAGACGATAAGAATGTTGCAAACGAGCAGGGCATTCCTTGCCTATGCGCTTATAGACAGGACAAACGGGCGAATGGCTGGGTATTGCTTCAACCGCTCGTTCTTCCACGGCAAAGGGTTTCGAGGAAGGATGGTGGATATCGACTATCGCTGTCAAGGAGTTGGCACGATGATGAACCGCTTGTTGAACGAGGTGGGGTTTGGCATAGGCTTGAGGCTTTTCGAGACTGTGTCGAAAGACAATGTGGCTTCTCTCAAGAGTGCGGCAAGCGCAAGCCATTTCAAGGTGGTGGAAGCGTTGCCCCATAACGAACTGTTCTTGGAAATAACTAATGACATGAAACTTAATAATAAGCTTGATATCAACCCGATAGGGGGGGGTAAGAAAGAAACAACCATTCTGTCGCCACTCCATGCCGATTGCCATGAGCGAGAAAGGAGGGCGGCATGACGGAGCGTTGCGATGTTCTCGTGACCTATTGCTGGAACCGCGTGGGTTATACCATATTGCGCAGCTTGGCGAGCCATGGGCTCAAGGTCTGGGCTGCCGACACCTCAGAGGTTAACATCTGCAGCCTGTCACGGTTTTGTGCTGGCAGTTTCACATATCCGGACCCTTTCACGGAAGAGGAGCGCTTCATAGAGACGCTCAAGGCCAAGGTCGCCGAATTGCGGCCAAGGGTGCTGATGCCGACCCACGACGAGAGCGTGGTCATCATGCGGCATCGTGCGGAGTTCCCCAGCGACCTTATCATACCATATGAGAGCGCCGACAGGTTGCTCGCGCTCGCCAACAAGGCGGTGAGCACGGAGATGGCGCGCGAGGCTGGCGTCGCCGTGCCGGAGGTGTACGGCTCTGCCGATGAGGTGAGGCGCTATCCGGTGGTGCTGAAGACGGTGATGGGCAACTCGGCGAAGGGCGTGTTCTTCCCCAAGACCAAGGACGAGCTTCTGAGGTTGATGGAGGCTCACAAGGGTGAGAAGATGCTCTTGGAGGAATGGATTGGCGGCACCGACTACAGCGTGGACTGCGTGCGGTGGGATGGCTTTTGCAAGACCTCGGTCTATCATGCTCTCGTCACCAAGACCGATGGAGGCGGCACCACGACGCAGCGCGAGATGGTGGACATGCCACGGCTGGAGGCTGAGGCTATGAAACTGCTTGAGGCGGTCGATTTCCATGGCGTGTGCGGCCTTGACTTCCGTTATGACCCCGCGTCGGGTCGCATGGCTTACATAGAGACCAACGCCCGGTTCACCGGCGGACTGGCTACTCCCGTGGCGGCAGGTTTCGACATACCGTGGGTTCTCTATTGCCTCGCCACAACCGGACGTTACGACGAGCCAATCACGGTGAGGACAGGCACGCGCACCAAGTGGGTGCTCGGCGACGTGATAACGCTTGTGGGCAGGCTCGTATCGATGAGGTGGAACGCCAAGGAGATGCGGCGCGTGTTCTCCCTACGTGGCTTCGATGGCTTCGACGATTTCCGTCGCGACGACATCAAGGCCTTTCTTGGCGAGGCGTGCTATTATTTGGCGAAACTGGTGAAGAACGGGAAGCTGAACCCGTAGTAAGGAGTTGTTGCTCCTTTGAAATAGTGGTGAATTGTAATTTCATTGAAAAGAATTTGCATGGGTCACGTAATTGGCGTAATTTTGCGAATGAATCTATATAATATAATAACTATGATAGCAGACAAAATAGAATATATAATAATGCTCATCAAACTGTTTGCTAAACACTTTGGGTTGACTTATATGCAAGCTTTTCGCTATGTTAGTCTGCATGACGGTATAGAGTATGCGGAAAAGTACTATAACATACTTCACACTTTGTCATTTGAAGATCAAGTGGAAGGTCTTGCTGCCTTCTGCCATAAGAAGGGAGGCTTATTGATATGAAATTGTATCATGGCTCTAATGTCAAAGTTGACCAGATAGACCTTGGTAAGTCAAGACCAGCGAAAGATTTCGGGCGTGCCTTCTATCTCTCTGCCGAAAAGGAACAAGCTGTGGAGATGGCGCAGTTCAAGGTGGAAACTTTCGGTGGCGATGTTGTTGTTAATAGTTTTGAATTTGATGAGTCTTCGCTTGACACATTGAAGTTCTTGTGTTTTGAATCATATACAGAAGAGTGGGCGAAATTTGTTTTAGCGAATCGGAATTCAGCAGATATGCTTCATGATTTTGACGTGGTTTACGGTCCGATAGCAAAAGACAAGATTGGTCGGCAGATATTCAACCTGCAAGCAGGATACATAGATTTTGAAACATTCATAAAGCGCATTCAGTATTCTAAAGGGATTACATTTCAATGGGCTTTTTGTACAGAACGTGCCATTAAACTTCTTCATGCCTTATGAATATACAAGCTGATGATTTTCAGTATATGCTTGAGTGCCAAGAACGTGACATAGCTACAATTCTTGTTGAACAGTGTGGCATGAGCATTCGTCAGGCGCTTAGTGTCATTTATGGGTCTGAGACTTACCAATTGTTGCAGAATAAAAAGACAGGTCTGTATTTTCAATCACCCCGTTATGTATACTCATATTTGCAGGACGAGATGAAGAACGGTAGATTACCACATATAAGCAGGAATCAATAATTTACATTTCCTTTGAAAATGTTGCCTGCATTTCCTTGAAAAAGTGAGTTGATTACGCTATTGTTCCTTTGAAAAAGTGTATCTTTGCGGTGGTTATTCAAAAGAAATAGTGTGATTATAAAGAATATTTTTGACAGGACGATGGCTTTCGTCGGTCTCCTCTGCTTGAGCCCCGTGCTCTTGATGGTGGCAATCCTCATAAAGATGAGGATGCCAGGAGCCCCCGTCATCTTCCGCCAAAGACGCGTGGGGAGGCATGGCAGGCTCTTCACGATATATAAGTTTCGCTCAATGTCGGCCAAGCCCGTCAATGGTGTCTCCGTGGCCGCCGCCGAGCAGCACCGCGTCACGCCGCTCGGCGAGAAGCTCAGACGTTATAAGGTCGATGAGCTGCCCGAGCTGTGGAACGTGCTCAAGGGCGACATGAGCTTCGTGGGGCCACGGCCCGACGTGCCAGGCTATGCCGACCGCCTGCAAGGCGAAGACCGTGAGATACTGGAACTTAGACCTGGCATCACGGGGCCGGCGAGCCTTAAATACAGGAACGAGGAAAACATCCTTGCGGCGGTTGGCGACTTCTTCGCCACGGGCAAGGAGGGAGAAGCGTTGCCGTCCGACTTCGCTAAGGTGATAAAGGAGCGAGGTGTCCACGACATCGTGAGCTACAACGACAAGGTGATTTACCCCGACAAGATTCGCCTGAATCTCTATTATCTTCGCCACTACTCTTTCGTCAAGGACGTGGAGATGATCGTGTGCACGGTGTTGGGGCGGAAGATGAAGTACGGTGGCGAATGGATATAAGATAAACAACGAAAATTTTTGAGTAACTGACGACAATATATAAAATGGAAAGAAGAGACAATCGCGTGATTTTGTGTCTCGCCCACATGTCGGGCAACGAGATGAAATATGTCAAAGAGGCGTTCGACACCAACTGGGTAGTGCCACTCGGTCCCAACGTCAATGCCTTTGAGCAGGAGCTTGGCCGCTTCGCCGCCTCCCCTTGCCAGGCAGACTGGGAAGAGGAAATCGGCAGCGAGCCATACCCGCAGTGCATCGAGGCCCACGAGAGCGACCCCGACAAGTTGTGGCCCGTCGCCTCGGCATCGTCCGGCACCGAAGGCAAGCAAGTGGTGGCTCTCGCCTCGGGCACGTCGGCCGTGCACCTCGCCCTTCTGGCGCTCGGCGTCGGTCCTGGCGACGAGGTGATCTGCCAGAGCTTCACCTTCTGCGCCTCCTCGCACCCCGTGTGCTATCTCGGCGCCACGCCAGTGTTTGTCGACTCAGAGCCGGAGACCTGGAACATGGACCCGCGCCTCCTCGACGAGGCCATCGCCGACCGCGTCAGCAAGACGGGACGCAAGCCGAAGGCGATCATCGTGGTTTACCTCTATGGCATGCCGGCTAAGATAGACGAGATAAAGGCCGTGGCCGACAAGTACGGCATAGCTCTCGTGGAGGATGCCGCCGAGGGCTTGGGCTCACGCTATCATGGGCGCGTGTGCGGCACGTTCGGCACTTATGGCGTGCTTTCGTTCAATGGCAACAAGATGATAACCACGTCGGGCGGTGGCGCGCTGATCTGCCCTGACGCCGCGTCGCGCGACCGCGTGATGTTCTATGCGACCCAGGCGCGCGAGGGCTACCCCTACTATCAGCACGAGCACATAGGCTACAACTATCGCCTGTCTAACGTGTGCGCCGGCATAGGTCGCGGCCAGCTCACCGTGCTGCGCGAGCACGTGGCATGGCATCGCCATGTAGCCCACCGCTATGCCGAGGCGTTCCGTGGCATGAGCGGCTTCACCTTCCATGAGGAGGCGGATGCCGACAGCCGCAGCAACTATTGGCTCAACACGGTCATCATCGACCCCAGCGTGAGGATAAAAGGTCAGGAGAACGCTTACAAGGCGACGGTGAAAGGTGCCGTGGGTGGCGCGGCAGGCGTAATACACCAAGCCACGGAGGTACGCACCGACTGCCAGCCCAACGACAACGTGGAGGCACTGCGCCTCTGGCTCGACGCTTGCAACGTGGAGTCGCGCCCGCTGTGGAAGCCCATGCACAAGCAACCGGTCTACAAGGACGCGCCTGCCTATGTCAACGGAGTGAGCGAGGAGTTGTTCAAGACGGGTCTCTGCCTGCCATCCGGACCATTGGTGAGCGACGACGACATCGATTTCATAGTAAACAGCATACGCGAGGCGGTGGAATAACCCCCGAACCGCGCCTAAACAGGGCTCTGTAACGATTCATGTGGGTGAGTCATCACCGTGTCAGATTCCACGGTTTGCCGTCGTGCCGCAACCGCGTTGCCTCCGCGGCGTAACCGCACTGCCTTTACGCCGCAATCGCGCTGCCTTCGCTGCGCAATCGCACATCGGGAAATCCACGTCGACAAACCATGACCCATGCGAATCGTTTAATATAATCGTAAAGTTAAAACACATATAGGAGGATAAGCCATGAGATACCTTGACCCGAGAGCAGACCTGACTTTCAAGAGAATTTTCGGTGAGCATGAGGATTTGGTCATCAGCCTTCTCAATGCCTTGTTGCCGTTGGACGACGACCATCTCGTGAAAACTGTGGAATATATTCCCGTGGAGTTGGTTCCCGACAATCCGTTGAAGAAAAACAGCATTGTCGACGTGCGCTGTTTCGACCAGGAGGGTCGCCAGTTTCTCGTGGAGATGCAGATGATATGGTCGCAGGAGTTCATGCAGCGCGTGCTATTCAATGCGTCAAAGGCATATGTGCGCCAGTTGGACAAGAAGCAAGACTACAAGCTCCTCCAACCAGTGTATTCGCTCAATCTTGTCAACGACACCTTCATGCACGACATACCAGACTATTACCACCATTACGACATTGTCAACGTGGAACACACCGACAAGCGCATTGATGGCCTTCATTTGGTCTTCGTGGAGTTGACGAAGTTTGAGCCACATACGTTCTCCGAGCGTAAGATGCAGGTGTTGTGGCTTCGTTTTCTCACTGAGATGGGTGATGTGCGCAAGGTGCCGCAAGAGTTCCTCGACAATCCCGAAGTGAAAAAGGCGGTGGACATCCTTGAGGAGTCGTCCTACACCGATGCTCAGCTCAATGGTTACGACAAGTTCTGGGATATCGTGCGCACAGAGCGAACTTATATCAACTCTGCTTTGCGCAAGGGTATGGCTGAGGGCCGTGCCCAAGGCTTTGAGCAGGGTATGGCCCAAGGCATGGCTCAAGGCATTGAGGAGGGTCGTGCCCAGGGTATGGCTCAAGGCAAGGCTCAAGGCATTGAGGAAGGTCGAGCGCAAGGCATTGAGGAGGGTCGTGCTCAGGGAGAAAAGTCTGCTCTCTACAAAGTAGTGGAGAAGATGAAGAAGATGGGAATGACCGATGCACAGATAGTTGAGGCCACTGGCTTGACTCTGCAACAAGTGGACACGTAAAGATTAATAATTCAAAACGACATTAATAAATGGAAGAACCGAAGATTTCAGTGGTGGTGCCAGTGTACAATGGCGAGAAATACCTTGGCGAGTGCATCGACAGCATCCTGAGGCAGACTTTCCGCGATTTTGAGCTCATCCTTCTTGATGACGGCAGTCCTGACCGGAGTGGCGCGATATGCGACAGTTATGCCGAGAAGGACAACCGCATAAGGGTGATCCATAAGGCCAACGAAGGCATCAATCGCACGCGGTGGCGTGGCGCGCAAGAGGCACGGGCAGAGTGGGTCACCTTCTCCGACGACGATGACACCATGGAGCCGGATGCCCTTGAGAAGCTTTACGCGCTGCGTGAGGGAACCGACATCGTGGTCGGCTTCACTGTGCTGCCATCTACCCGCCTCGCGGCCGACGCGACAATTGAAGATTGTCGCCGGGCCCAGATTTCGGGGGGGGGTATACCTCCAACGCCTTGGGCTAAACTCTATCGCCGTAGCCTGCTGACCGATGAAGTCTTCGACTTCCCTCGCGACATTGATGGCGAGGAAGACATGATAATGAATATCCGTTTGATATTCAAGACGCAACTTCCGCCACATTTCCTTTACGAGTGCATCTACCATTTCCGCCGCAACACCGCCAGTGTGTCGCACACCAAGAAGGGTTCGCTGGAACATGAGGCGGCTTTCTATCGCGCACTCTACGATTCTGTTCCGTCAGGTGAACAGCCTCGTTATCTTCCACAGATTGTCAGGTTGAAGCTCAATGGTCTCATTCCGTTGGCTTATTCCCAGACCGACGCCGTGGCCGACAAGTCGCAGCCGTTCATCAAGGCCATTGAGGCCGACGTGCGCCAGTGCGGCTATCGCCTGCGCCTTGCCGAGCGCATAGTGTTGCGCAGCCGCTGCAAGCCGTTGCTGAGGCTGACGGGTTTCTCCGAGTTGCTCCGCCGCTTCATCGGCTATAGGATTAGAATAATGGCCAGTAAGTTATGAGCACTATGAAAAAGCAGAATCTCAATTGGCTGCAATATGGTGTGGTGATGGCGTTCTCGTTCGTGGTCCTTACCTTTTTCTCCCCATCCACTTCATGGCTCTTCGGCAACACGCAGACCTTTGACAGTAATATGTTTCAGCTCATAGGCAAATACTGGGCTTCTGGCGAGGCTTTGCCATACCGTGACCTTTGGGATTTGAAAGGCCCGATAATATTTTTCGTCAACGCCTTGGGCTATTGGCTTTCTGGCGGCAAGGTCGGAGTGTTTGTCATTCAGTTTGTCTCGCTTTCGCTATCCTCTGTGATAGCCCTGCTAATGCTGCGTGGGGGGGGTACAAAAGATGTGTCGCAACGGCTTTAAGTCTTCTTGTCCCCATTGCCTTTATCACTAAAGAAAGCGATGGCAACACTGTGAGCGAATATGGCTTGCCACTTCAGATGCTATCAGCATGGTTTGTTTTCAAATTGCTTGGTGATGACGGAAAGGTAAAGCGATTGCCCCGTTCTTATCCATTGGTTTGGGGGCTTCTGGCAGGTTGGTGCCTCATGTCACGACTTACCGATTTCGTGGTCGTAGGCCCATTGCTGCTTGTCGTGTTTATCGAACTTGTTGTTGGGTGTCAGTGGCGCAGCTTGGCAGAGGGGATAGTGTCGTTTTTGTTGGGCGTGGCTGTGGTTGTCGTGCCGTTTGCTATTTATTTTGGTGTGAATGGGCTAGAGCATGAGTTGTGGTATGTCACGCTTTTCTATAGTCTTGAGTATGCTTCCAACTCTTACGTTTTCCGTTTGGGCTCTCCTTATGTCATGGCATCTTTCATCAAGGACTATCTGCCAATGTTCATAATGCTGCCTATTTCAGTTTGGCTACTTTCCGCCAGGCGACATCGCGTTGAGGGCTTTGCTTGGTTGTTGTCATCGGGCGTATCGTTGGTGTGGTTCTTCTTCAGCCGTCGTTCACCAATGTATGCCATGGTGCTTTTACCATACGTACCTGTGTCATTGTTGTGCATAACGAAGGTCAGTAAGAATCATTCCGCAACGATGCCCAGGCTCTTGCGTCGCCTTGTCTTGGGGGTAGCAGTTGTCGTGGTCTTGGCATCCTCAAAAGACGTTTTCGATCAACGTCGCCAACTTATTGGCAATGCTTCTGAATATCCCGTCAGTGTCATTGACGGATTGAGGTCTGCCATTCCTGCTGGTGAGCGTGACAAGTTCATAGCCTACAATGCTTTTAGTGCCGACGTATATGTCTATTCTGGCATGAAACCTTGTTATCCATACTTCGTCTTGCAAGATTTTGAGTCGGGGCTTGGTCACTCGCTCACACCGCGAGTTTACGATGCCTTTGCTTCCCTGCGTGCTAAATGGATATTAGATTATGGCGGTGAAGATAAGGTTATCCGCACTATACTTAAGAGATGTTACCATCCCTTCAGCGTTATAAATGGCTTGACACTGTGGAAACTAAACGATAAGGAATAATCAAGGCAATGACAAAAGCTGAAGATAAAAAGGCTTGCGTGAAAAATGATTCGTGGATTTTGCGTCCTCTTTCAATAAAATGCCGTATCTTTGCAAAGAGACATAGATGCATAAACAAAAGCCAAGCTTATGATATACGTAGCCAACCCTATTTACGACTCGGTGTTCAAGTATCTGATGGAGGATGAGCGCGTGGCAAAGACGGTGCTGTCTGCTCTCTTGAAGATGGATGTGGTGAGCGTGGAGCTCAGGCCGCACGAGTATGCCAATGAGAACAACGACAAGATATCGATGTTTCGCATAGACTTCGGCGCCCGCGTCCGCACGGAGGGCGACGAGACGAAGCTCATTCTCATAGAGTTGCAGAAGACGTGGGTTGAGACGGAGACGCTCCGGTTCCGTCAGTATCTTGGAGCGCAATACAGCGACAAGAACAACATACACAAGGACAACGACACGAAGAAAGAATACGCTTACCCCATGGTGACAATCTACATAATGGGCCATAGGGTAGGCGACATCGACGTGCCCGTGCTCTATGTCAACCACAAGGCTTACGATTATGATGGCAAGGAGGTCACTGCTGGCATGCCAGACCCCTTTGTGGAGAGTCTCATACACGACAGCATAATAGTGCAGGTGCCTTTGCTCCACGGCAAGATCAACAATCGGCTCGATGAGGTGCTCAGCGTGCTCGACCAGACCAAGCGCGACAAGGATGACCCACATCTATTGTGCCTTGACGAGGAACGCTATTCCGACAGCGATGAAATGCAGTATATCGTCCATCGTCTCACTGCCGCCGCTGCAAACCCCATGATGCGGCAGAACATGAACGTTGAGGACGAGTATTATTCAGCCATCGAAGACCGCGACACTGCCATCATGAACCGTGACAAGCGTATCAGGGAACAGGACGGTAAGATTAAGGAACAAGATGGCAGGATCAAGGAACAAGATGGCAAGATTAGGGAGCAGGACGCTTGCATAGCGCGCCAAGCATCCGACATGAAAGCCATGCTTCAAGGATTGCTTGATAGCGGCATCCCGATTGAGCGGATTGCCACGATGATGAACAAGAGCATCGACGAGGTACGTAGGTATATATGAAGACGACACTGATCCTTATCGGCAAGACCGACGGGAAACTGTATAAGGCCGCTATAGACGACTACGTCGAACGCGTGAACCACTACATGCCTTTCTCGATAAAGGTCATTCCGGACATAAAGAACGCCCGCGCCCTTTCCGAGAACCAACAGAAGGAACGCGAGGGCGCGCTGATACTTGACAATGTGGGGCAGCAAGACTGCCTCGTGCTTCTCGACGAGCGAGGCGAGGAACGGCGCAGCGTCGACTTCGCCAAGTGGCTCGGCAAGCGACAGGCGTCGGGTCGTAACCTCGTGATTGCAATCGGCGGGCCATACGGATTCTCAGAAGAGGTTTATAAGCGCGCCAATGACATGGTGTCGTTGTCGCGCATGACCTTCTCCCACCAGATGGTGAGGCTCATCTTCGTGGAGCAACTCTATCGCGCGTGCACCATCCTCAAAGGCGAGAAATATCACCACGAGTGACCAACGTCTCAGAAATAAAGGCACATAGGTGGCAACGAACCGCATTATATGTAAACGAGTTGCGTATACAAACGAGCCGCATATGTATAAACGAGTTGCGCATGTAAACGAACAGCATTTAAACGAGTTGCGTATATAAAACGGGACGCATAAACGACGCAAGAACCCCGAAAGCTTTGACGGTTAAGCTTTCGGGGTTCTTGCGTTTTGATGGTCTGGTTATCCGTGTCCATCGGAAACAAGCTGGCTTGCTTCCGATGGCTTCGGATGGTTACGGTTGCCCGGCCTTTATTTCTTCAGCAGGTTCATCTTCATGGTTGGCTTCAGCACGTCGTGCACCTTCTCGGTATACGAGCCGAGCTTCACCGAAGCCGAGCCCTTGATGTCGCGACTCGACGCGCCCACCTTGAAGGTGTAGGTGCCCGCGTCGCCGACCCATGCGCTCTTCTTCGTCACGAAGGAGGCGAGGTCGCGTCGGTCGATGTCCATCGTTAGGGTCTCGCTCTCGCCGGGTTGCAGCGTGCGGGTCTTGGCGAATGCCTTGAGCTCCTGCGCCGGCTTGCCAACACTTCCCTTGGGTGCGGTGACGTAGACCTCAGCCACTTCCTTTCCGCTCTGCTTTCCGTTGTTGGTCACGGTGACACTCACCGTCACCTTGCCGTTGCCGGCCTTGGCGGTCACGTTGCTATATGCAAACGTGGTATAGCTCAGACCGTAGCCAAACGGATAGCTCACGTTCTTGTTGAACGAGTCGAAATAGCGGTAGCCAACGTAGATGTCCTCGTCGTAGACGGTATAGCCGTAGTTGCGGCGATCCTTGTATTGGGCCTGGTCGCCCTCGATGGAATAGTCGGAAGCCTCTGACGGGAAGTTGGCAGATGAAGCTGCGTCTTGGTAACTCACGGGCCACGTCATTGGCAACTTGCCTGAAGGCGTGAGCTTGCCGGCGAGAATGGCTGCCACCGAGTTGCCCATCTCTTGTCCGGGCTGCCATGGCAGGAGGATGGCGTCGGGAATGTCCTTCCACGATTCTGTCTCGATGACGCCTCCCACGTTGAGCACCACCACCATCTTCTTGCCCTTGGCATGGAATGCCTTGGCGGTGTTCTGCAGGAGCTGCTTCTCCGTGTCGGTGAGGTTGAAGTCGGCGGCCGTGCGGTCCACGCCCTCGCCCGACAGACGTTGCAGCACCACCACGGCAGCGTCGTCGTCGGTAGCGGCTTTAGCCAGCTGGTCATCGCTTGGCAACACCTCTTTGGCCAGCGGCTTGGGCATCCACCAGAGAATGTCCATCGTCTTCAGGGTGGAGTCGTGCTTCTCCAGCAGCTTGGTGTAAATGTCGATCATCGACTCGTCTACGGTGTAGCCCTGATTGCGCAGGCCTTCTACCACCGACACGGTGTAGCGGCGGTTCACGTTGCCCGAGCCTGTGCCGCCAGCTATGGGCCTGTAGCCAGCCACGCCATAGAGGGCGACCTTCTTCACGCCTGTCGCGAGAGGCAGCGCCCCGTTGTTCTTGAGCAGCACGGTGCCTTCGGCTGCGGCGTCGCGTGTCACCGTGGCATGCGCCTTGAGGTCGGGGTCATTCTTATACTGATAGCCCTTGAAGTGGGGCGTCTTCACGATGTAGCGCAGGATATTGCGCACGCAGTTGTCCAAGTCTTTCTCGCTGAGGCGTCCGCTCTTCACGGCATTCTCTATGTCCTCAATGTCGTCCTCGCCGCCCGGCTCAATCAGGTCGTTGCCGGCATGGATGTTTGCGGCACGGTCGGCAAGTCCGTTGAACGCTGAGAGCCCGACGCTACCCGGGTGCGGCCTGCGGATTGGGTCGCGTCCGCCGCCCCAGTCGGTCATCACGAGGCCGTTGTAGCCCCACTCGTCGCGCAGGATGGTGGTGAGCAAGTCGTGGCGCTCGCTCGTCATGGAGTCGTTGACGAGGTTATAAGAGCTCATCACCGTCCATGGGTTCGACTTCTTGATTGCTATCTCGAAGTTTTTCAGGTATATCTCCCTTGCCGCCCTTTGGCTCACAATGGCGTTGTTGCCCAGGCGTGCGGTCTCTTGCTGGTTGAAGGCGAAGTGCTTTATCGAGGTGCCTACGCCCTGGCTTTGTATGCCGTTGATATAAGCGGCGGCGATGTTGCCCGCGAGCACAGGGTCCTCTGAATAGTATTCGAAGTTGCGTCCGCAGAGGGGGTTACGCTGCATGCAAATGCCTGGCGCGAGCAGCACGTCGACGCCATAGCGGTGCACCTCGTCGCCGATGGCGGAGCCCACGTTGCTCACGAGCTGAGTGTTCCACGAGCTCGACAGGCATGTGCCTATCGGGAAGTGGGTGGCATAATAGGTGTTGCTGTCGTAGGGGCGGGTGGGCTCGATGCGCAGTCCTGCCGGACCGTCGGCAAGGAGCGTGAAGGGAATGCCGAGGCGCGGGATGTCGATGGTGGCGCCTGCCACGCCGCTCACCACGTCGGCAAGCTTGCCGCCTTGCGACACGTCGGCTGCGCGGTGTGTGCCCACGCAGAGCAGGGCCTTCTCGTGGAGCGTCATGGCTTTCACCACCTCGTCGATATTGTTGGCGTTGAGCTGCGGCGCCTTCTGTGCCGTCACCATGGCAGAGCAAGCCACCGCCACGCAAGTAGTGATTAGTGTTTTCATCTTGTATTTTTCTTTTAGTTGGCTTCAACGGATAAAAGGCACAATGTCTTGATTGTGCCTTTTACGTTTGTATGCTTTCCGGTTATGGCTTACTTGAAGAGCTGTGGTGCGAAGATGAGCAGATACTGGCGCCAGTTGCTCCAGAGGTGACCGCGTGTAGACTCATGGTAAGTGTACTTGAAGCCGATGTTGTCGAGCTTCTTAATGAAGTCTTGGTTGTCCTGGTAGAGGAAGTCGGCGTTGCCGATGCCAATCCAGTAGAGCTTGTAGCCAGCCTTCTTCTGGTTCTCAAGCTTCTGGTCGAGGTTCTTGTAGGCAGGGATGTCCCAGTTGAAGCCTTTCCAGTCAAGGCCAGCTGAGAAGAGGCCCACGTAGTCGAAGAGGTCGGGATAGTTGGCTGAAACGAACATTGAGGTCATGCCGCCCATCGAGAGTCCGGCTATGGCGCGATGCTCTTTGTCGGCGAGGGTGCTGTAGTGGGAGTCAACATACTTGACAATCTCGGGGAAGTTCTGCTCCACCTTGCCCTCCTTGTAATAGGGCAGGAACTTTGTCATCACGGGCTTGTAGCTCAGGTTGTCGGAAGTCTCACCTGCCTCAGCCTCCACGCTTGGGTTGATGTTTGGCAGCACCACAATCATTGGCTCCACCTTGCCCTCGGCAATGAGGTTGTCCATGATGCGGTTCACGAATCCGAGGTCGAGCCACGCGTTCTCGTCGCCACCGCTTCCGTGCATGAGGTAGAGCACGGGGAAGTTGCGGTTCACCTTGCCGTACATTGGCGGCAGATAGACGTTCATGCGGCGGTTCTTCTTAGGCATGTTGGAAGGATACCACACGGTCTCCACCGTTCCGTGAGGCACGTCGCGCACCTGGTAGTAGTCGGCATGTCCGCCGTTCACGAAGAAGATGCTGAACACGTTGCCCACGTCGCGACGGGTGAAGGGGTCGGATGGGTCGGGTACCACCACGCCGTCCATGTCGAAACGGTAGGTGAACATCTCCGAGGGCAGCGCTGGCGTGGTGTAGGTCCACACGCCGTCCTTGCCTTTCTTCATCTGGCCTGTGCCTTCGTTCACCTCCCAGTCGCCCTTCACGGCCACGCTCTTTGCCTTTGGCGCGAGCAGGCGGAAAGTCACGGTTTTGTCGGCGTTGACTTGTGGCGACACGATCTTCTCGCCATTGTTGTTGATGTTTTGCTGTGCCATCACTGCCGAGCTGGCGAGTGTGAGCAACGATAGCATTACGGTCTTGAGTCTCATAATGTTGTGTTTTTTTAGGTTTGTTGATTATGGCAGGTGGCGTTGGCGTCCCTGCCATGCTTTTTTATTTGAATTACGATTTGCCCTTTAGAACTTTATTTGTGCAGAGAACATCACCTGGAAAGGCAGGATGTAGTTGCCGGCGAGCACGGTGCCGCTGAGCTTAGACGCATCCTCCACGGTGTCGGAGCTTGGTATGGTGCCTTGTGCGCCACTCTGTCCGAGGAAGTTGGTCACGTTGGCGTTGAGCGTGAGATACTTGTTCACGTTGTAGCTCATGCCGCCGAATGTCTCCCAGCGACCCTTGAAGAACACGGAGTTGCCCACGTTGACATACTGCTTGCTGTAGTAGCGGAAGTTTGCCCAAACGGAGAAGGCTCCGATGCTATAGCGTGGGTCAAGCTCGAGCAGGAACTTGGAAGTCTTGGTCACGACCATGTCCTTGAAGCTGTAGTCTTTCCATGACGTGTTGAACGAGTAGCCACCGTACTTGGGCGACTGCAGGGTGACGCGGGCGTGGAACTGGAAGCCTGTGAACGGGCGGAACACGGCGTCTGTGGTCCAGCCGATGGTCTTGATGCTATATGTGTTGGCCACCATCTCCGTCACCGTGGCGTCGTTGGGGTTGGTCACGTAGAGGCGGTTGTAGTTGTGGTTCTGCGAGGCATAGGTGAAGGCGCTGACGAGGTTCACCCATGAGGCGTTGTAGAAGATGCCAGCCTGGCCCACGAGCATGTTGCGAGAGGTGTAGAGAGGCTGCGACGTGCCAGAGTAGGCCTCCAAGTGGCGGTGCTGCTTCAGGAAGTTGCCCTCGGCGGTGAGTCCGAAGGCGTTGGTGATGTTCCACTTCGGTGCGAGCGTGAAGGCATAGTTGAGGCTGTTGGCCTTGTTGGCAGTGGTGGCAATCTTGTTGCCGTTGGCATCGGTGCCGCCAAGGTAGAAGTAGTGAGTTCCGTTGGCGTCGTTCCAAGCTGAGCGCGAGTTGGTGATGTTGTCTACGTTGGCATGGAACCACTCAAGGCGCACGCCGTAGTTGAGGCGGAAGTTGTAGGTAGGCTCCCACTTGTCGAACACGTAGGCGGCGAGCTTGTTCTCGTTACCGTCGTCGAACTCAGAGCCGTTGTTGAAGTTGGAGTATGGCGACTTGGCGCCGTTGATGAGCAACTTCTGCGGGTTGGCTGCCACCTCGTGATAGTAAGACGTGGTTGAGCGGGCATAGTGGATGTTGGTGTGCAGCTCGTCCAAGCCGAGGATCCAGTCGTGGTTGCCCTTCTTGGCCTTCATTTGGGCTGTGAAGAGGGCATCGTTCACCTGGAAGGCGTTGAGCTGCGACGTGCGGCCCTGGATGAGACCCTTGTAGGCAGTGCCGTCGGCGTAGGTGGCAGTCACGCCATCGGCGGTGTTGAGCACGCCAGTTGCCACTTGGTCGCCGGATGTGCCGCCGCTGTGGGATAACTTGCCGCGTATGGAGAGGTCCCAACCGTTGCGGAGAGGAGTGTCGAAGTAGACGCTTCCCTCATGTGTCGTGGCATGGATGCCGTCGTAGAGGCTCGTGGTCTTGCGCTCGCCGGTGCGGGCGTCGACATATTCCATCTGCCCGTCCACGGGGAGGTAAGAGTCGCGGCCGATCTTGAAGCCGTTTACCGTTGTCACGCTACCGTCGCTGTTCCACTGGAAGGGAGCGTAGTTGGCTGCGCTCGTGAGGTTGTGCACATCGGTGAACTTATACATGAACGTGAGCTTGGCGCCATTGTTCCAGTGCTTTGTCAGGCCGCCGGTGTAGAACTGGCTGCGGTCCACGTATTGGGCGAACTTGATCTTGAAGCTGCCCGGGTCGAAGTTGTTGTAGGCGCTGGCGGTGTAGGTCCATCCCTTGCCGATTGGTCCGGAGACGTTGATGTCCACGTTTTGCGAGCCAAACGTGTTGACGCCATACTTAACCTTGCCCTTGAACTTGTCGCCGCCGAGCTCAGCCCATGAGTCTACGCCATAGCCAATCTCGCCCTCGGTTATAGCCACGTGTGGCATGTCGAGCATTCCCTGCTTCGAGAAGAGCTGCTCAGAGCGCCAGTGGTTGCTGGTGGTGTTTGGCCAATAATAGTATACTGAGGGCAGGCCGTTGAACATCACGGCTGTGTAGGTCATGGGCAGGCCAATCTCCACCTGTCGGGGTTCCGTGGTGCTCTTGGCGTTGAGCATGATGCCGCGGTCGGAGCTCTGCTCGGTAGAGTCTTTCTTCTGCTTTTGCTGCGAGAGCGTTTTCAGGGCATTCTCGCTCTTTACCTCGTTCTTGACGTCAGTCTTAGGCGTGGCTGATGCGCTTGCCGTGAGGCTTGCCATGAATAGGAGGGCGGCGAGCCTGCCGGTGTATGGAAGATTGCTTTTCATGATGATGAATTGTTTTTGGTTTTATTGCTGGTTTGTGTTTTGTTTTTCCGTGCTTTGTTGGCTCGTGTGGGTCTGGGCTTGCCCGTGGCGTCGGGCGGTTGCGGCGCGAGGGCATCGCGATTGCGGCGCGGAGCCAGTGCGATTACGGCGCGAAGCCAACGCGATTGCGGCGCAATGCCAACGGGGAGTCGGGCGAGCCGCTTTCCCACACGAGCTTGATGGAACCTTTTTATTTGAAGAGCTTTGGAGCGAATTGCAAGAGGAACTTACGCCAGTTGGCCCAGATGTGGCCGCGTGTGGCAGGATAGAAGGTGTAGGTCATGCCGAGGCTGTCCATCAGCTTCATGTGGTCTTTCACGCCTGGAAGCCATGGGTCCTCGTCGCCGTCGCCAATCCAGTAGAGCTTGTAGCCTGCTGCCTTCTGGGCTTTGAGCTTGCCGCTGAGGTCGCTGTAGATGGGGTTGGTCATGTCGAGGCCCTTATAGTCGAGTCCGGCAGAGAAGAGGCCCACGTAGTCGAAGAGGTTGGGGAAGGCGGCTGAGATGAACAGGGTGTTGAATCCGCCCATGGAGAGTCCGGCGAGGGCGCGGCCGCTCTTGGTGGCCTTGGTGCGGAACTTGCCGTCGACATAGCTGACGATCTGTGGGAATGCAGCCTCGAAGCGAGAGTTCTTGTAGTCTTTCTGGAACTTCGTGAGCACGGGCATGTAGCTCAGGTTGGCCTCTGTCTCGCCAGCCGCTGCGTCTACCGACACGTTGCCGTTGGGCAGAACCACGATCATCGGCTGCGCCTTGCCCTCGGCAATGAGGTTGTCCATGACGCGGTTCACGAAACCGAGGTCGAGCCATGCCGTCTCGTCGCCGCCGCTGCCGTGCAGGAGGTAGAGCACGGGATAGGAGGCGTCGCTCTCATTGTAGTGGGGCGGCAGGTAGACGTTCATGCGGCGATATGTGTTCTCCAGCCCCTGCTGTGGCATCCACACGGTCTGTATGGAGCCGTGAGCCACGTCGCGCACTTGGTAATAGTCGGCGTCGCCGCCATTCACGAAGAACATGCTGAACACGTTGCCCACGTCGCGGCGCGTGAATGAGTTGAGGGGGTCGATGGTCGTCACGCCGTCGATGGTGAAGCGATAGGTGTACATTTCGGATGGGAGCGCGGGGGTGGTGTAGCTCCACACGCCGTTCTTGCCTTTGGTGAGCGAGCCTTTGCCGCCGTTGGCCTCCCAGTCGCCTGCCACGGTCACGGTCTTTGCCTTGGGCGCCACGATGCTGAAGGTGACGGTCTTGTCGGTGTTGACCACCGGTGAGCTGATGTTTGCGGTGCGGAAGCCCACGTTTTGTTGCGCTTGGGCGCTGATGGCGATGCAACCTGCTGCGGCTGATAATAAGAGATGCTTTATTCTCATGGTTTTTATGAATTTAGTGTTGGTCTCAAGTGTGGTTGGAGACGCGGTTTGGTTTTCGGTTGCAAAATTAGGCAAGAAACAAACGCAAACAAAAAAATACACCGTCGTAAGGACGGTGTATTTTATATAACATATTGAGAATAAAGATGTTGCTATCTTAGACCTTGTTCGGCTGTACACCCGTTTGTACACCCTTCTTATCGTCGGTCAACTCGTAGTGAATGCCCATCAGGTGCTTGTAAAACTCCTCGTTGGTATAGTCGGAGGCGTTGAAGGCTATGGTCTTGTAGTGTTTTATGGTGTTGAGCGAATAGTTGAGGCATTCCGCCAGTTGCGAGTTGCTCGTTATGCCCAATCGTATGAGCCCAAAGAGCCGCATCTCCGGCGTCAGCCTGTCGGTGGGTGGGTCTTGTGGGCGGTTCTCGGGCTTCAGCAAGGCATAGTATTGCGTGACAAACTGTGGGAAGATAGACAGGATGAGGGTGTCTATGAGTTCCTTTTGCTCCTTGTAGCGCACTTGGCTCTTCTGTGCCATGTCCTTGGCCTCGGTGTAGTTGCCCACGGTGAGCTGGCGGTTCAGCTTCTTCAGAAACTCGCTCGTGTTCTTCCTCGATGCCGTCATCTGCGCCACCATGTTGCCCAGGACGTTTATCTTTATGTTGTTTGCCTCGTTAAGTTGCTGGTTCATCTGCGATATCAGCGCGTTGCCCTTCTGCAGCTTCGTGTACTGTTTCCTGATGAACATGAAGCTGGTGGCGAGCATTATCGCCAGGATGATGAGGATGGCGACCGCCGTCACGAGCAAGCCGTGCTGCTTGTTTATTATGCCGAACATCTTCTCGTGGACCAACGGGTAGAAGTGGGACACCTCATATATGCGGTACATGCTTTGGTAGCTCTTGGCGTTGGCCATGCCCACCTCGCTGTAGTGGTAGGCTTCCTTGCTGCGGTCGAGCACGGTGAGCAGCTCGGCGAGCTTGCGCATCACGGGGTATTCCCTGGAGCCGAGCTTTATCTGCTCTATCGCCGACTCAGTGAGGTATTTCACGGCTTCCTCAAACTCTCCCGCGCCCATCTTGTTGTAGCCCACGTTGCCCAGCTGGTAGGCGTACTCCTCTGTGCCTGGCTTGCCGGCAGCCACGAGCCGCAAGGCGTATTTGTAGGCAGGCTTGTAGTCGAGCAGGTGGAAGTGGTATTCCAGCATCATGCGCGTGTGCTCGTAGGTGCTGTCGGGAAACTCTGTCACCATGGCCTTGTATATACTCTGCATGGTTTTGGAGTAGGGATCATTGGCGCTGCGACCGCATGGGAACACGAAGCCGTCCTCGTAGTACATGTCGAACAATACGCGATAGTAGCTGAAGAGGTTGCTTCTCGACAGCTCTGCCTTGTCGATGCCGTTGAGTATGTCGGAGCACTCCTTGAAGTATCCGCCCTTGATGAGCAGCGCCGCCTCTCTGAGGCGTGCTTTCATGAAGGCTTGGCGGTCGCCCATTAGCTCCGCCTCGCGCTTCGCCATCTGGGCGTATCTCAGTGCGATGGGGAAGTTGACGATGCAGTATTCGCATTCCAGGTCCATCAAGAGCTTGTAGCGGTCTTGCGGGACGCGTGTGGCATGGAGCCGTCGCTCAATGCCCTCGATGTGCTTGCGCTTCGCGGCGTTGTATCGGGCAGTGTCCTCAAGGGCTCTGTCCAGCGATGCGAGATAGCCCTTGATGTTGTTCCAAGCCTTCTTCTTCTTGGTGCTGTTGCCGTAGACGCGGCGCAGGTAGTCGAAGTCCATGTTTGCGCTGCATGACAAGGTTGAGGAAAACACAAGCGATGTTATTATTAGTATCAGGCGGTACATATTATATAGGTATATGTGTGTACGTTTTCATTTGTTCATTTAGAGTCCACGCGAGGGTTCCGGTTGCAAAGCTAACCAAATAAGTCGTAAAAACCAAGGAAAAAGACGCCGGCAAGCGATTTTTTTTCTTGTTTACATGGCTGAATGTTGCGGATTTAGCGTAATTTTGCGACAAAACTAAGAACTTTTATCGCTATGAGCAATATACCCAAGGAGTGGGCCAAGTTTATATTGAAGGACGTTACGTTCCTCAACATCATGACCCGCCGCATATACAATGTCCTCATCGTGGCGAATCCCTACGATGCCTTCATGCTTGAGGACGACGGTCGTGTGGAGGAGAAGATCTACGACGAGTACATGACCCTTGGCTTGCGCTACCCGCCGACGTTCACCAAGGTGTCTACCACGGAGGAGGCGGAGCGCGTGCTCGCCACCACGAGCGTGGACCTCGTGATATGCATGCCGGGCAATGCCGACAGCGACGCCTTCACCGTGGCGAGGGCGATAAAGATGAAGTTCCCCGACATCCACTGCGTGGTGCTCACGCCTTTCTCGCATGGCATCACGCGGCGCATGGAGCGCGAGGACCTCAGCATCTTCGACTACGTGTTCTGTTGGCTGGGCAACACCAACCTCATTCTGTCCATCATCAAGCTCATCGAGGACAAGATGAACATCGAGCACGACGTGAGGGAGGCGGGCGTGCAGATGATCCTGCTCGTGGAAGACTCCGTAAGGTTCTACTCGTCAATCCTTCCCAACCTCTATGGCTATATCCTTCAGCAGAGCCGCAACTTCGCAACCGAGGCGCTCAACCCCCACGCCGCCACGCTGCGCATGCGGGGACGCCCGAAGGTGATGCTCGCCCGAACCTACGATGAGGCAATGGACATCTACGAGCAATACAAGGACAACTGCCTCGGCGTCATAAGCGACGTGCGCTTTCCCGTTCATGGCGAGCGCGACTCGGAGGCGGGCTTCAAGCTTCTTGAGGACATAAGGAAGCAAGACGAGTATGTGCCGCTGATAATGGAGAGCTCGGAGACAGCCAACAAGTATCGCGCCGACAGGGAGCATTTCCACTTTGTGGATAAGAACTCCAAGATACTCTCGGTGGAGCTGCGCCACCTCATGGAAGACCACATGGGGTTTGGCGACTTCGTGTTTCGCGACCCGCACACCCACAAGGAGATAGCGCGCGTCAGCACGCTGAAGCAGTTGCAAGACAACATCTTCAAGATACCGTCCGACTCCATGCTCTACCACATCTCGCGCAACCACATCTCGCGCTGGCTCTGCGCGCGCGCCATCTTCCCCGTGAGCAAGTTCCTCAAGCAGGTGACGTGGCACAAGCTGCAAGACGTGGACGCGCATCGGCAGATCATCTTCGACGCCATAGTGCAATATCGCCACATGAAGAACATCGGCGTGGTGGCGGTGTTCGACCGTGGCAAGTTCGACCGCTACGCCCACTTCGCGCGCATCGGCGATGGCTCGCTCGGCGGCAAGGGCCGCGGCCTCGCCTTCCTCGACAACATCATAAAGACGCACCCCGAGATGAACCAGTTCCCGGGAGTCACGACCCGCATACCGAAGACGGTGGTGCTCTGCACCGACATCTTCGACCAGTTCATGGAGCTGAACAACCTTTACCCTACGGCGCTGAGCAACGCCCCCGACGAGCTCATCCTTGAGAAGTTCCTTAAGGCGAAGCTGCCAAGCGGCTACATTGCCGACTTCTTCACCTTCCTCAACGCCACCAACGCGCCCATCGCCATAAGGTCGAGCTCGCTCCTTGAGGACAGCCACTACCAGCCCTTCGCCGGCATCTACGCCACCTACATGATTCCGCGGCTCGACGACCGCCAGGAAATGCTCTCGCTCCTCACCTCGGCGATAAAGGCTGTCTACGCCTCCGTGTTCTATCACGACTCAAAGGCCTACATGACCGCCACGAGCAACGTCATCGACGAGGAGAAGATGGCGGTGATAATGCAGGAGGTCGTGGGAAAGGAATACGGCGGAAGATATTACCCAAATATCTCGGGTGTGATACGCTCGCTCAACTATTACCCCATAGGCGAGGAGAAGTCGGAAGACGGCATTGCCTCGCTCGCGTTGGGCTTGGGCAAGTATATCGTCGATGGCGGACAGACGCTGAGGGTGTCGCCATATCATCCAGACCAGGTGCTGCAGATGTCGGACATGGACATCGCCCTGCGCGATACGCAGACGCGCTTCTACGCCCTCGACACGTCGAAGGCGGAGCTCGACTTCAGCGTGGACGACGGCTTCAACATAGAGAAGCTGCGCGTGAAGGAGGCTTACAAGGACGGCGCGCTAACCTATATCGCCTCGACCTACGACCCCGACGACCAAATCATCCGTGAGGGTCTCTATGACGTTGGGCGCAAAGTAATATCCTTCGACGGTGTGCTCAAGCAAGGGGTGTTTCCCCTGCCGCAGCTCATGCAGATGGCAATGAAATACGGGGCAAACGCCATGCGCCGCCCCGTGGAGATAGAACTTGCCTGCAACATCAACGACGACCGCACGGGCGACTTCTGCCTCTTGCAGATAAGGCCCATCGTGGACACCAAGCAGGAGCTCGTAGAGGACGTGGCGGCGACACCCGACGACGATTGCCTGCTGAAGACGGCCAATTCGCTCGGCCATGGCATCTTCGAGGACGTATGCGACGTGGTGTACGTGCGCTGGGACGACAACTTCTCGGCAGCCAACAACCCGCAGGTGGCAATGGACATAGAGAAGATAAACCGCCGCTTCCTCGACGACGGCAAGCACTACGTGCTCATAGGCCCCGGCCGCTGGGGCAGCAGCGACCCGTGGCTCGGCGTGCCGGTGAAGTGGCCTGCCATCAGCGCTGCGCGCGTCATCGCCGAGGTGGCGTTGCCGGGCTATCGTGTGGACCCAAGCCAAGGCACCCACTTCTTCCAGAACCTCACGTCGTTTGGCGTGGGCTATTTCACCATCGACACCAACCGCGCCGACGGTGGCTTGGTGAGAAAAGACGTGCTCGATGCCATGCCAGCCATCAGCGAGACACCGCTTGTGCGACACGTCAGGTTCCCGAAGCCATTGCGCGTCATGATGGATGGGAAAAAGCAAGTGGGCGCGGTCGTCATTTCTTAAAATAGTACAAAATGTAAGCAGCGGGACAAAATATTAACGGTTTTATTTGGAGTGTATTCCTAAAACGCCTAAATTTGCCATCACTAACAAGACAATTTGTCAACTAATACAAATCTACTATGGAAGTCGAAAATGTATTGAAGGGCCTTGAGTGGAAACACAGCAATGAGCCGGAATTCCTGCAAGCAGTGAAAGAAGTGCTTATCTCTATAAAGGATGTCTACAACCAGCACCCCGAGTTTGAGAAGGCAAAGATCATAGAGAGGCTCGTCGAGCCGGAGCGCGTCCACATGTTTCGTGTGCCTTGGGTCGACGATCAAGGCGAGGTTCATGTCAACACGGGCTATCGCGTGCAGTTCAACTCAGCCATCGGTCCTTACAAGGGCGGCTTGAGGTTCCACCCGTCAGTGAATATCAGCATAATGAAGTTCTTGGGCTTCGAGCAGACCTTCAAGAACGCGCTCACCACGTTGCCCATGGGCGGCGCTAAGGGCGGCGCCGACTTCTCGCTCCGTGGACGCTCGTCCAATGAGGTGATGCGCTTCTGCCAAGCCTTCATGCAAGAACTTTACAAATATATAGGTCCCGACGAGGACGTGCCGGCAGGCGACATCGGCGTTGGTGGCAGGGAGATAGGCTATCTCTTCGGCGAGTACAAGAAGTTGACCCACCAGTTCCAAGGCGTGCTCACGGGCAAGGGCATGGAGTGGGGCGGATCTATCCTCCGCCCGGAGGCCACGGGCTACGGCGCGCTCTATTTCGTCAACCAGATGTTGCAGACCCACGACATCGACATCAAGGGCAAGACCATCGCCGTGTCGGGCTTCGGCAACGTGGCGTGGGGCGCCGTGAAGAAGGCCACCGAGCTTGGCGCAAAGGTCATAACGATAAGTGGGCCAGACGGATACATCTACGACCCAGAGGGCATTGAGGGCGAGAAAAACGAGTATATGCTTGAGCTACGCGCCAGTGGCAACGACGTGTGTCAGCCCTACGAGGAAGAATTCAAGGGCTCCAAGTTCTTCGCCGGCAAGAAGCCGTGGGAGCAGAAGGCAGACATCTACCTCACCTGCGCCACGCAAAACGAGCTCAACGGCGACGATGCCGACCTCATTCTTGCCAACAAGCCGCTGTGCGTGGCTGAGGTTAGCAACATGGGTTGCACCGCCGAGGCTGTGGAGAAACTCGTGGCAGCCAAGGCTCTCTTCGCGCCTGGCAAGGCCGTGAACGCCGGTGGTGTGGCGACATCGGGACTGGAGATGACCCAAAACTCCATGCGCCTGCATTGGTCTACCAACGAGGTGGACGAGAAGTTGCACTACATCATGCACTCCATCCATGAGCAGTGCGTGAAGTACGGGCGTCAGGCCGACGGGTATGTCGACTATGTGCGCGGTGCCAACGTGGCTGGCTTCATGAAGGTTGCCAACGCCATGATGGCTCAAGGCATAGTGTGAAGAAAGGCGGCGCAAGCCGCCGTGTAATATTGAGTGGAAAATTTACATCATACAATTTTCGCCATTAGACTATTGGCGATCGTAATCTTATTGGCAGGTTTTGCCTCTGTGGGTGCCCAAACCCGTAGGGGCAAGGCCTCTTTTTATTCTAAACGAGCCACTGGGGCCCGTGCCGCCAGCGGCGAGCGCATCCATCACGACAGTCTCACCTGTGCCCATCGCACCTATCCCTTCGGCACCTTGCTGAAGGTGACCAACCTGCGCAACGGCAACAGCGTCGTGGTGAGGGTCACCGACCGTGGGCCCCACAGGGGAGGGCGCATCATAGACCTCAGCTACGGCGCCGCGCGTGAGCTCGGCATGCTCTCGCAAGGCATAGCCGTGGTGGAGATTGAGCGCGTGGGCATGACACAGGTGCCATATCGCGACGACGAGGTAACCAGCCTGCCTGAGTTCGAGTTCGACTTCTCCAAGCTCATTATGCCAACCGTGCCCACCGTGGCTAAGGGAACCAAGACGCCGAAGGAGGCAAAAACGCCTAAGGAAGCCAAGATGTCAAAGGATGCCAAGGCGATGAAGGAAACGAAGGCGGTGAAGGACCCCAATGCGTCGAAGCTACTCAATGCGTCTAAGCTGCCCAATGCGTTGAAGGCGGCTGCCGTGCCTAAAATATCCATCGGGCATAATGGCCACAACGGCACCAATGTGCCCAGCGAGAGCAACGTTAGCCATCATTGACCGCCGCCATGTCGCCCATCAGTAACATGCCGCACCTTAAGCGTCAAGCCTAAGGTCCGGCGGTTTCCCGTTATCTCCCTAATTATGAGCCGAATGCCTGAACAAGGCTTCACCATGCATATATAGAAAAGAGGCTCAATGTCGATTCCTGTGGGTGAAAATCATCATGCTTGAAACCTTCGTTTGCCTTTACGCCGCGAAGGCATTGCCTTTATGCCGTAACCGCGTTGCCTTCGCGCCAAAATCGCAATGCCTTCACGCCGCGATCGCACAGCGGCGAAATCCTCTTGGACAAAGCTTATCACACAGGAATAGACATGGAGCCAAACGTGTTCCCGTATTCCCCTCAAGTCAACGGTTATAACACCGCGGCGACACGACGAATCTGCTTTAATTTCTCAACTAAGGCATTGTCATTTCTCGCTGTATGCATGTTATATTTCATTTGTAGCTTAAGAAGAGAGTCTGCGGGAATGTCTAATGCCGCTTCAAATATCAATGCTGTTGTTGTTGTGACAGGACGCCGTCCATTAAGAATCTCATTCAGAACGGAATAGCCCATGCCGATGCTTTCCGCAAATCTCCTTTGTGATATGCCGCGTTCTTCAAGCTCGTCTTTTAAGACTTCACCTGGGTGTGTGGGGTAAAAACCAAAACCTAAATCAGACATAATTGTACTTGTTTATTTATAATGGTTTGATAATTCTAAAATGTTACAAATCGTTATCTGCTTTTCGTCTCCAACTATTTCGGAGTGAAACTCAATCCTATATTGGTCGTTGACTTTTACAGATTCACGGTCTTTCTTGTCGCCAACAAGGGCCTCATAGTGTAAGGCCTTGTAGCGATAGAAGTCCTCGGTACAGTTTAATGATGCCATTAAGTCTATGACCCTAATGTACTTCTTGATAATCTGAGGTTGGAAGCGGTACTTCTTGTTATGCGCCTTTCCTTCGTAGTATAATTCTCGTAGGTAATCCTCCTCAAACTTTATTTCCATATCGCTTTGTTTTGTAAATGCAAAGATAATGCATTTTGCGAAGTGTTCGCAAAAATAGCGAATGGTTTAAATTTATTTAAGGGAAGGTAGTCCTTACCTTAGTGCCACCCTCTCTAACGCGATGAGGCGGGGAACCACGAAGGTTCTCCGCCTCAATGCGTTTATGTCT
>CAVHEN010000030.1:0-36448 GCA_963635115.1 Oscillospiraceae bacterium
TTGGGCGCTCGCGCTTCCAGCCATGGTTATTGCCAGGCTGGCGACAAAAAAAAGAGTTTTTGTGTTCATAGTGTGTGTTTATAATTATGGCTCCATGCCGATTCGTATGCGACACAATCGCAGTGCCGGATTCCCCCGTTCGCCGTCGCGGCGCAATCGCGGCGCCCTTGCGGCGTGGTCGCGGTGGCTTTACGCCGCTATCGCGTTGCGGTGGAATCCTCTGCGAGTCTTGCCCCACGGCGTGGCATCGCCGCCAAAGCCGACGGTCTTGGCGTTGGGCGCGTAGATGCTGAACATCACCTTGCCGCTGCCCAAGTCGCGGACGGGGACAAGGGTGTCGTTGGGTGTCGTTGGGCGCTGCCTTTGGGCTGCGCAGGGGGAGGGCACCGAGAAGTGCCAGGCTGAAAACATATCTGTTAGTTTGGTTTTGTATACGGCGCAAAGTTAGGCAAAAGCCGCCAACGGTGCTTGAACGTGAGTCCAAAACAGTTATCCAAACGTTCAAATGTGCACAAAAAAGGCAATACACACGGGAATGGTCCTCTGTGTGTATTGCCTTATTAAATATGTGGTGCCGTTGTGCTATCGTAATAGGCAAGCCACCCTTACTTGTATGCTTTCACGCGGTCGTCGTCAATCGTGCCGCCCCACTTCAAGCCAAAGGCGAAGTCGTAGGTGTTGCCGTCGGTGTCGGTGTATGGCACCATGTCGCGCGGCTTGTCCTCGGCTTGCTCCTCCACCGTCTTCATGTCTTTCGGCATCTGGCACGGCAGCAGGCCCGACGGCTCGCTCTTGCCCTGCACGATGTCGAGGAAAGGCTGGTTGCTCGTGCCGAAGCTGACGAGGATGGCATCGGCGTAAGGCTCAATCTCCGCCAGCACCGCCGGACGCGTGAGCTGAAGCGCCACTACGACGGGCTTGTCGCCCATGGCCTTCTTCGTGCTAATGACCAGCTCCATGTCTGGCTTGTTGGGCGTCTTCACCGTCTTGCCCTTGTATGAGCGGTTGGTAAACGCCTCCTTCGGGTCGCCGCCTGCCAGCGACGTGGCGCGGGCGTTGGTGGCGGTGTAGTCGTTGTATTGCAGGCTGATGGGCACGTAGCCGTTGCCGCCTTTCGCCACGTCGGCCTTGTCGTAGCCTGGCCCGCTCACAGGCCCGTTGATGAAGCAGAGGGCGAAGTCGGCCTGCGCGGGGCTGTCGACCACTGTGTAGTATTTCCTCACGACGTCGAGCTTGACTGGGTAGTCCCAGTAAGGCTTGGTCTTGCCGCCCCAGAAGTCAACTGTCGAAGGGAAGTAGCGCTTGGGCACGTAGACCTTCAGCTTGCCATCCTTCAGCGGCAGCGTGTTGGCGTGGTTCTTGAGCATGACGATCGACTTGATCTGCGCGTCGTAGCCCTTCTGCATGAACTCCTTCTTGCCCACGGTCGCGCGGCTTTGCTCCACGTCGAGGTAAGGGTTCTCGAAGAGCCCCGTCTCAAACATCGGCACGAGCAGGCGGCGCGCCGAGTCGTGAATGCGCTTCTTCCATGCCTTCTCGCCAAACTCCTTGTAGCCCATCTGGAACGCTTCGAGCACGGGACCCTTGTCGTTGTTGCCGCCAAACTGGTCGCCGCCAGCCTTCAATACCTCGTAGTGGCGCTGCGCTTCCGTCAGGTTCTCCACGCCCCAGCACTTGCCGTCGAAGGCGTCGATGGCAGAATTGTCCTTGGTCACCATCCAGTCTGTGCAGACAATGCCGTCATATTTGTACTTGTTTCTGAGCAAGTCGTTGACGATGTAGCGCGAGAAGCCCTCGCCCACGTTCTTGCCGCTGGGGTCGATGCCAGTGGAGATGTTGTAGAATGTCATCAGCGAGCCGGTCGTCTTGGTAGGGCCGTCGAGCTTGAACACGCCTTTCGTGAAGCCTTCCATCTGCTGCTCGAAGTTGTTTGTAGGGTAGACGGCATACTTGCCGTAGTTGTAATGGCTGTCGCGTCCCCCCTCCAGCGTTCCGCCTCCAGGCCAGTGCTTCGCCATCGCAATGACGCTCTGCAGGCCCCAACCGTCTTTGAGGACCTTGCTTTCTTCCGTTGTCGTCTGGAATCCGTCTATATAAGCCTTGCCCATGTCGACGACGAGCTTCGGGTCTTCGCCAAAGGTGCCCGTGAAGCGCGTCCAGCGAGGCTCCATGGCTATGTCGACTTGGGGCGAGAGGGCGGTCGTGATGCCCAGGGCTCGGTACTCTTGGGCGGCTATGTGGCCGAACTCCTTGACCAGCTCTGGCGAGAACGTGGCGGCAAGGCCAAGCGCCGTGGGCCACTGCGATATGTCGCCGCCGGCTCCATAGTTGTACTCTGCGTTCGACGAGGTCTCGTGGCGAGGGTCGGATGAGTTGTTGGCGGGGATGCCCTTGCCCAGGCTCTCGCAATAGGCTTGCAGGTTGTTGCTCCACTCGGCGGCGGTTTGCGCGTCCTTGACTTTCGTCACCAACACGGCGCGCAGGTTGTCGTCTTTCAGGAACTTCCTTTGCACATCGCTGAGGTCGGAGGCTTTTGCCCCGCTCTCCTCAAACGTCTTTCCGTCGTAGGTTGAGGCGCCGTAGCCTTCCGCCGGCGACGGTATCTGCTGGTGGGCGGAGTAGAGCATCAGGCCGGCTATCTCCTCATCGGTGAGGCTGTCGGCAAGCGCCTGGGCACGTTCGTTGAAGTCGAGCCGCCAGTCCTCATACTTGTCGAGCTTGCCGTTGCGGTTCAGATCCTTGAACTTCTTGCCGTCAACGTCCAGAATCTTTACGCCCGACGTGGGCGAGTAGCCCAGCGTGGGTCCGTCTTTCTGCTCTATGGTGTTGTAGACGCCGTGGCTCTCCTCGGTCGCGGGAGCCGATGAGCAATTAGAAAACAATAGCAATGACGTGGCGGCGGAGGCGAAGAGGCATGGCCGCATAATCGTTTTTCCTATCTTCATATGGTTCTTATGATTTAATAATAGCTAAGGCATGTCGGCAAGAAGAGGTTGGGCTCGATTGCCGAGTGCGGCTTGTCTTATGCAAAGATAGCGCAAGCGAGCGCAATGAAAGCTTGCTTTCAAATTGCCGAGTGCGGCTTATCTTCTGCAAAGATAACGCTAATTTCGCCACCTGATGTTTCTATTAGTACAATTATCGTTATAATGTGTACAAAAAAGGAAAACGGCGGGCAGACGCGTCTGTTGCTATCTAATCGGCGCGCCTCAGTACTTTCTCAGCACCTTGTAATTGATGGGGAAGATGTGGTCGAAGTATGGCGTCCACTCGGTGTCGTTGTCTCCTTGCGGCCGGATGCAAAGGCCATAGAAGCGCGTGCCGGTGCGCCGGTAGAGTTTCATCCTGTCGAGCATGTCGGGGCTGGGCAACGGCATGAGGAAATCGGAAATCCACAAGACGTCCGCGTTGACGTAGGCGTCGCCGTCGTTGTCGAGCATCTGATACGTGGCGTTCATCATGCCACGCGCGTCGGTGCCACCGCCAATGAACGGGATGTGGCCCTTGTCGAACGTCATCTCGCTCTCTTTGAGCCCCACCGATGCGTAGAGCTGCTTCTTCGTGCGCAGCTTCAGGTCTATGGCCTTGACGCTTACGGAGAAGTCGATGAGGTAACAATCGCGGCTGAGGCGCTCGGCGGTCTCCTCAATGAGCGACAGCATCGACTGGAGAATGCGTTGCGGCGGGCCATACATGCTTGCGGAAGTGTCGGCGCATACAATCATCGGCCCCAGGCGGCGCGCCGCGATGAAGCTGAGCCTGCGTGTCGGTTTCGACATCCTCGACTTGTAGTCGAACGTCTGCAAGCGGTGGCGGGTGTAGCGATAGTAGAACAAGTCTTCCATGTCCTTGTCGGCATAGGTTGCCAGCTCCATCGGGAGGAGACTTCCGAGGTCGTTGCCAATGGTTATCCCCTCGATGTCGCTGCCCGACGAATGGCTAATCTTCATGCGACTTCCCTCGCTCACTGCCAGGCGGTCGCGACTGGCGTTGTCTGCCGTGCGTCCCATCTTCATCACCACTTCCTGAAGCTGCGGATAACGGTCTTGCATGCGCACGATGCTGAGGCGGCGCATGAATTCTGATTCCGACCACCTGCCGTCCATCATCTTCCATGCCTGCACCGCCTGCTCGTCGCTGGCGCGCTCGTCTGCCATCGTCTTGTTCACGTTGTCGAACATCCGCTGCAGGTTCTGCTTCATGTTGGCGCCACGTCCGTCGATGTGTTTCTCCTCTTGCTGCCTGAGATGCTCGGTGACGCTCTTGCCCCAGTCGTCCAAGAGCTTGTCGATCTTCTCTTGCGTGACCTCTTGGCTGAACATGCGCTTATAGAACTCGCCGTCGAAGCCGTCGCCCTCGTGCTTCTCGCCAATGTCGGCAATCCACTTCTGCCAGGCGCTCTCGTCGCCGCCGCTGAGGTCTTCCACCTGCTTCATCTTCCTCGCCTCCACGCGCAGGGTCTGCGAGAGGAACTGCTGATGGTGCATGCAGTCGACGATAAACCGCCCGACGGTGGTGAAGAACACCTTGGCGCACAACCGGCTCGACAGCACCCTGACCTTCACCTCGGGGTCGCTCATGAGCTTGGCGAGATACTGCAGCATCGGGTCCTTGTAGGCGCGCCACGGCTCGTCCTCGGGCCACGCCACGCCCTGACCGGCAATCTCGCCCGTCTCGCAGAAGTGGTTGAGCATGTTGAAATAGTAAGCGAGCTCCTTGCGCTTGCCGCCGTAGCTCTGCGTGAACCTCGCGAAGTACTTCTCGCCTGCCGAGAGCAAGTCGCCATCTTCCAGCTTCAGGTGGTCGGATAGGTCAGTCATAGAGCTTTTGCGTGTCTTGTCGTGTGAAGGCGATGTCGCGATAAATCTCCCGCACATACTCCGCCACCTTCCGCTTGTCGTCGTCTGCCACGAAGATGTTGTCGTTGACATGTTGCTCCATCGCCTTCAGGTCGTCTGCCAGCGAGTCGATCTCCTGCACGTAGTCGCGGCCGCTGTCTTGCGTCCCCATCGCCAATGGTAGCGCTATCTCGCGCGTCTTCTCTATGGCGTAGCAGTCGCCGAGCACGTAGACATGGTCGTCGTCGCGGTTGAGCATGACGGGCGCGCTGCCCAGCGGCGCGCCAAACGAGCCGTCGTAGGTCCTGAGGATGCTCACGCCCTTGCGCTTGCGGTCTTGGTAGAGTATGCCCTCCGCGTCCATCTCGTCGGAGCCATGCTTGGGCAACGCCTGGTAGTCGCGTGCCATGATATAGCACTCGCCGTCGGGGTAGCCTGCCAGCTTGTAGTAGAACTCGCCGTAGAGCTTCTTGTCGGCGTCACGCTCCACCTTCCTGCTCGATATGCGATTGGCGGCACGCGCGGCACGCGCAATCTTGATGTCGTCTTCCAGCGCGCGTTTCATCTTCGCCAGCCTGTCGTTGAGCGACATGAACGATGCGCGGATGACGATGCGGCGTATCTCGTCTCTCTCCTCGGGCTCCTGCCACAGGCAGTTGTAGACCGGCATGAGATCCTCTGGCTCCACCGTGCCGCGGTCTTGCATGAAGGCGGAGGCGCGCAGCAGGTTCACGATCTTCTTCCACCGGCGGTCGCTCACGTAGACGGGGCGGCGGTCGTCGGTGCCGTCGATGGCAACCGACTGCAGCGACTTGCGTATCTGGTGGATGATGTGGAGGGCGTCCTTGCTGACGCCGACCTTGCCGATGCCCTTGCGCCACGCGGCATACTCGGCATCGGTGACCTGCAGCCTCGCCGGAACGTCGGCATCCTCATCGCCATCGTCGAGCAGCATCCTGTCGAAGTTGTCCTCTTTCCTTATGCTCTTGCTCTCCAGGCGTATGACAAGTCTGTCCCACAGCGCCTCCAAGCCCTCGCCCTGCGCCGGCAGCTCGTTGCTGGCAGCGACGAGCAGCTTCAGCGGCAGGCTGACGAGGCGGTTGCCGTTGCGGAACACCTTCTCGTTGATGACGGTGAGCAGGGTGTTCTGTATGGCTGGTCCCGCCTTCCATATCTCGTCGAGGAAGACCACGTCTGCCGTGGGCAAGTAGCCCTCGGTGACGCGCTCGTAGTCGTCTGACTCCTTCAGCTTGCTGATGCTCACAGGGCCGAATATCTCGTCGGGCGTGGAGAACCTCGACATGAGATACTCGAAGGATCGGGCGCCGGCAAAGGCTTTCGACAGCCGCCGCGCCACCATGCTCTTTGCCACGCCCGGAGGGCCGAGCAGGATGATGCTCTCCCCCGCCACGGCAGCCAGCAGCGACAGAGCCATCTCGTTCTCCTTCTCATAGATGCCCTTGTTCATGGCATCGAGGAGTTGCGCTATTCGTTTCTTTATCATATTTGCCTCATTTTTCAGTTCATATCCGTATGGTGAGAATCTCGTTGATGTCGGTGAGATAGTTTGGGCTGCGGTGCTCGCTCCGCACCTTCCAGCGCTGCTTGTCCTCGCCCTCCACCGCCAAGCGCAAGGTCTTCAAGCCATAGCGGTGGTTGAGCTCGTCCATCGCCTTCATCAGCCTTGCGCGTTGAGGCCGGTTCTGAATGGGGTCGAACAAGTCGGCCTGGAAGGGCGTCATCGCCACGATGTCGCCGACGATGACGCCCGCCTTCTTGTACATTATGCCTTTCCTGTAAATATGTGCGAGGATTGCCAGTGCCGCTTGGGTTATCTCCATGGTGTCGGAGGTGGGCGTGGTGAAAGACACGGCGGCGGCATTGCCATATTGCGCGAGGTCGTCCCTGAACCTGTTGCTGCACACGAACACCGTCACGCTCCGCGCGCCCGACCCCTCTCCGCGCAGCTTGTTGGCGCAACTGCTGGCGAATGTCGCCACCGCCGCCTTCAGCGACCCCAGGTCGCCCACCATGTCGCCGAAGCTGCGGCTCGTGCAGATGGTCTTCTTCCGCGCCACTTCCGAGGTGTCGATGCATGGCTCGCCGTTGAGCTCCTTCCATGTCTGTATGCCGGGCTTCGTGAAGTGCGACCTGACCCACGACTCGCTCTTGTCGGCAAACTCCAGGGGCGTGTGGATGCCGTAGTAGTCGAGCTTCGCCAAGGTCCGTCGGCCTATGCCCCACACGTCGGCGAGGTCGAAGAGCTGCAGCGCCTTTCGCCGCTTCTCCTCGCTGTCTATCATGCACACGCCTTGATAGCCGGCGTACTTCTTGGCAAACTTGCTCCCCATCTTGGCGATGGTCTTCGTCGGGGCAATGCCCACGCTCACGGGGATGTCGGTCCAGAGCTTTATCTTCTCGGCGATGCCTCGCATGAGGCCAGCCAAGTCGAAGCGGGCGTCGTAGCCGTTCAGGTCGCAAAAGCTCTCGTCGATGCTGTAGTTCTCCACGTGGTGGATCGACTTGCGCAGGATGCTCGTCACCCGCTTGCTCATTGCCGCGTAGAGGTACATGTTGGTGGAGAAGACCGCCACGTGGCAGCGGTCCACAATCTCCCTCACCTTGAATATGGGGTCGCCACGGTGCAGCCCGATGGCCTTTGCCTCAGGCGTGAGCGCCACGATGCAGCCGTCGTTGCTCGACAACACAACGACGGGCTTGCCCTCAAGCCCCGGGTGGAAGACCTTCTCCACCGAGCAGAAGAAGCTGTTGCAATCTACCAAAGCGTACATACGGTCAACCTCTTGGCTTATGGATGATGTAGGTGACCGTTCCCCAAATGCTGAACGTGTCGCCCTCCGTCACCTTGATTTCCGGATAGTTGGGGTTGGCTGGCACGAGCCAACCCTCGTCGCCCCGCTTGACAAAGCGCTTCAGGGTGTAGTCGCCGTTCAGCTCGCAGACGGCAACCTCCATGGGGCTCGGGTTGCGGTTGCTCTTGTCCACGATGATGATGTCGCCGCTGTAGATGCCCGCGTCTATCATCGAGTTGCCCTCGACCCTGATGAGGTAGCTCGCCTCGGGGTTGGGGCACAGCATCTTCAGGAGCTCGATGTCCTGGCTTCGCTCGTCGTTGTCGAGCGGTATGGGGAACCCCGCCACGATGCCTACGTCGAAGAAGGGCAGGGTCATGTCCTTGACTCGCGCCACGGGATAGACGTCCCCCATCTTGCGGATGCGGGCGTCCAAGGCGTCGATCTCCTTGACGATGCAGTTCCGGATGAACTCCGTCTTGTTGTCTTGCGCGTCAAGGAAGCTTGCCATCTGCCCTGGCGCCCTAAACGTGTAGAGCTTGCTGTCGGAGCGTGGCCTTCCCGCGCCGTCTCTTCTGCCGCCGCGGCGTTCCTTCTTCTCGTTTTCCTTCATGTCACTATATTTATAGTGCAAAAGTAAAACAAAAATCTTTGATTACCGTAATACGATTTCAAAAAATCAACGCGAAGGGCTTGTTTTTCCTTCGCGACCAAGATATTGTCGTTTATTGGGAAAGGTTATTTTGGCAAAAAATGTCGCCGCCTTCCTTGTGTCGATGCAGGTTCGTGTGGTTTGAGGCTCGCCGCAGGGCAGATTTTGCCGCGGCGCGTTCGCGGCGCAAGGGCAACGCGATTGCGCCGCAATGGCATCGCGTCCGCGGCGTAAACGCGCCGCGATTATGGCGCGAACGCGGAAGGGGAATCCTGCGCGATGATTTCCCAATGCCCGTTCTTGTCTGCGCCTATCCATCGGATAAATCCGCGGTCTTGCAGCCAATTAAGTTCGCGTTGTATGGTCTTTCTGTTAAGTCCTAAATGCTCTGCCAAAAACTTTGTGTTTACTGCGACATTTACTGCGACATTTACTGCGACATTTTTCTCCATTTTGGCAGTGCCGTCCCTTATGATTTTTAGTATATCTTTCTGTCTTTCAGAGAGTTCTTTGCCGATATTTACTGCGACATTTATTGGGACATTTATTGGGACATCTGTTTCGCCAGATACCCTTTCCGTATATACGTTTTCGTCCACAAACTCCGCCTTCAATGTGGCTTTGAGAATGAAAGCATCGGTATGGAACGAGGGGATGGCGGCACCGCGACTTTCAAGCTCGTTGCAGATACGGTCGATGCCTTCGCCAAACTCCTTCACATAGTTGTATGCCTTCAAGAATTGGGCTATCTTCGGGTTGCGGGAGAAGTGGGTGTGTCGGATGTTCTCCGCCTTTACCAGTCCGGGCAATTTGCCTGGGGATTCAAACACCAACCGGTCGTCAAACATCTTTATCTGAATCTCCGTGCCCTTGATACTGTAGTCTCTGTGACATTCGCTATTGACCACCATCTCTTGTATGGCAAACTTCGGATAGTTGCGGTTGGTAACAAACTGTCCGTTTTGTCCAAGGAAGGAATGTTCGCGCACCTGCGTTTCAAGATACTCGATGCTCTTGAGTATCTGGTGCAGAACTGTACCTTCAAACGTCACGTCCTTCACCACATTCATCTCTGTGCCAACCTTCTCCTCCGTTCCCTCATAACGAATGAAACGCGTACGGGCACGCGGGAAGAACCGTTGGGGCTTCTTGCCGAAGAGCAGTATGCACGCATTGCTCACCTTCTGCTTGCCATCGGCCTCCTTCACGAAGTCATTGTTCTCATACAGGAACTCCATCGCCGACTTGCCGTAGCCGATGACTTTGGTGTACTCTTCCACGGCTGCCATGTTCACGTCGTCGATGGTTGCCCCATATGCCGCTTCGTCCTCATAGTTACGCTCGCCCTTGTCGTACATCAGTTGCATGCGCTCGTCGAAACTGAGCTTACGGCTCTTGTCGCCAACACGCATGAAAGCCTCGTCTGCCTGGTTGGTATGCAAGTGGCTGCTGGCCGGCACATACATCAGCAATATTCTGTTGTCGTTGCCCTCGCAATCCACGCAGGGAAGGTAGTCGTAGCGGACCCTTACGGACGGTATACAAAAGTCCATCGGCACACGGAGCAGTTCGTTCAACTGTTTGACATGTTGGTTCACGCCCTCTATGCGCCTTGTCTTGTCAGATACGCCAATGGCAAGCACGCCGCCATCGGCGTTGGCCATTGCTACAATAGGCACAGCCAATGCTTTAGGGTCTATCTGTATGCTCTTGCAGTCGAAGGTCTGGTCTTCCTTCCTGCTCGTTATCTCGTCTATTGTCATAAGCACGTTTGTTTATCGGCTCAAAGATACTTATTTTAAGCAATAACCAGGCCGTGTTGAGCCAATTATTTGCGTATTGTCCTCCGGGTTGTACACGATGGAGTAGCTTGGGCGTTTTGCCCCGGGAATGTCCTCACGCAGAATGCCTTTCGCCACAAGGTCTTGTATGTCGCGGATGGCGGTGTCCTTGGAGCATTTGCCGAGCGATGCCCATGTCTTTGAGGTTATCTTGGCCTCGTAGCCATCGAGGAAGAGGTTAAGGACATCCGTCTGGCGCTGGCTTAACGCCACGGCGGAAGCCTTCTGCCAGAAGAGGCTCTTGTTCAGTATGGTGCTTACCACGCGCTCAGCTTCGTCGAGGGCTACAGACAGGGTATTGGCATACCATAACACCCACTCCGTGATGTCACCGTCGCCATGTTGCGTCTTTTCCAGGATGTCATAGTAGTGGTTCTTGTCCTTGTTTATCTGTGAGGAGACGTTGTAGAAGCGCAGCTCGCTCTTCTCGGCACGAGCAAGCAACATGTCCGACAGGATGCGTGCCAAGCGCCCGTTGCCGTCCTCAAATGGGTGAATGCTTACGAACCACAAGTGCGCTATGGCAGAGCGGATGATGGAGCTCACGTCTTCTTCCCTGTTGAACCAGCCGAGAAACCTGCTCATCTCCTCTTCCACTCGTTCCGGGGCAGGGGCGATGTAGTGTATTCGCTCTCTGCCGAACATGCCCGAAACGATATGCTCCTCATTGGTGCGGTATCTTCCTACCTCAATCTGCGAGCCCTCGCTAAAGCCTGTCGGAAAGAATGCCGCTTGCCAAGCGCATAGCTTTTCCTTGGTCAGAGGTTGGCTGTAGTTGCTCACGGCATCAAGCATCACGGCGACGACAGAATCCACATAGTGCGATGGGGCGGTCTGCTTGACGTTTTCTATTCCGAGCTTTCGGGCAACAGACGAGCGCACTTCGTCCATATTCAGGCGAATGCCCTCTATCTCTGAAGAATGCACCACGTCGTAGGTCAGGTTCTCTGCCATGGCTTTCAGCTTGCTGTCGAAGCCAAGCGACGCCAGCCTGCCGTATAGCAAACCTTGCTTGCGGCAGACCTTCTCAAGGATGGCTGTAAGCTCTGACGCATCCCATTTGAATGCCGTCCAATTGTCTCTTTCGTGTATATACATATATTATAATAAGCACTCTTGCGGCATTTGCCGCTTGATATCGTCGCACAATTTGCGACAAAGATAACGCCTTTTTGTCGCAATCGCAAATAAAAAGCAGGGAAAGTGGCAATGTTTTCCACTTTTCCCGAAGGAGGCGACCAGCCTTGATGCGAAGCCATGCCTTGGTCAAGGCAAATCCGATACAGGGAAACCAGGGAAAGGGGCGGCAGGGGCCGGTGGATGCGGCAAAAAGGGAGGATAGGTTAAAAAAGTATCAAAAAGTTAATGTTTTTAAGGCATATATCAAAAAATATGTCTAATTTTGCAATCTACTTTAAAGATTTAATGACCGCTTTCCCTTTTGACGTTAATAATGGTAAATAGAAATTCACTTGTTATACAATTAATCTTTTAGTCTATGTCAAAACGAGTACAAACAGTCGGCATGCTGCTCGCACTCACTTCAATGGCCATTGGGGGGGGGAACTCAGCTTATGCAGGCACGGCGACCTCTGTCAACGAGGCGCAAGACGTGCAACAAGACGCTCAATGCAAGGGTGTCGTGGTTGACGCCACTGGTGAGCCAGTGATTGGCGCTACCGTGTTGGTGAAAGGCAGGACCGGAGTGGGCACGGTTACCGATATCGACGGTAACTTCACTCTCAAGAACGTAAAGAAAGGCGAGACCATTCGCGTCACCTACCTTGGCATGACCCCCGTGGAGGTCGTGTATGATGGCTCGAACCTCAACGTGACCCTGAAGGACGATTCCAAGGCCCTCGACGAGGTGGTGGTGACCGCCCTCGGCATGAAGCGCGACGCCAAGGCCCTTGGCTACGCCATGACGGAGCTCAAGGGCTCCGACCTCAACGCCAACCTCATCAACCCCGTGCAGGCATTGCAGGGTAAGGTGGCAGGTGTTGAGATCAACGCTTCCGACGGTGGTATGTTCGGTGCCTCCAAGATCTTGATCCGTGGCGCCTCTACCCTCAACAAGAACAACCAGCCTATCTACGTCATCGACGGCGTGATCCTCGACAACGGTGTCGTGGAGAACGATGCCGACTGGGCTTCTGGTGCCCAGAACTACGGTAACGAGCTGAAGAACCTGAACCCCGACGACTTCGAGACGGTGTCTGTGCTGAAGGGTGCTGCCGCTACCGCGCTCTACGGCTCACGTGGTCTTAACGGCGCCGTGGTCATCACGACAAAGAGCGGCAAGGGCCAGAAGAAGACACAAGTCAACTTCACGCAGACCTTCGGCTTCGACAAGGTGACAAGCCAGCCCACGCTGCAGAACGAGTTTGCAGAGTCGTTCTTCTATTGCTCAGGTAAAAAACCGTTCAACGTGAACGACCTCTATTGGACGAACTCCGAAGGATACCCCTCATATAAGAAGCTCTCTAACACATACGGCGAGACGGGAACCGCAATGGGTCCGTCGTTCGAGTACCTGCGCAACAACGCAAAGGACGGAAAGATAGAGATGTACGACGGACAGCTCTACACACCACAGGCATACGAGAACAACTTCAAGGACGCCTACGACACTGGTTTCTCTACCAACACCAACGTGTCAATCTCAGGCGGCAACGAGCGTACCTCGTTCTACACCTCACTCTCTTACCGCTACAACAACGGTACGTTGCCAAACAACGACTTCCAGCGCTTGAGCGTCATGACAAAGGCTTCTCACAAGCTGACCGACAAGATAGAGCTTGAGGCAAGCATGACATACGCCAACTCTAAGCCACGCAACGCACAGCCAAACATCGGTGAGTATTTCGTCAACGGTACATGGGACCGTATGTACGACGCCAAGTACTATCGCGACAAGTATAAGGGCAGCCATGGCGGTCTCGCCAGCACAGAGTATGGCGATGAATGGGGCTTCGTTATCGGTCGCGGCATATGGTGGAGCATCTGGGAGAACGAATACTACCAGAAGGAAACCACTTTCCGCCCCGATCTCAAGCTCAACTGGCAGCTCACCCCATGGCTCAAGTGGGTCACCGAGGGCAACTACAACTATTATATGGTTCACTCTGAGACCAAGAATCCAGGTTCAGGCTACTACAACAAGGGTGGATACTATGGCACAAGCCAGAGCCGCAAGGAGCAGATCAACTTCAACTCCAACCTCATGGTCGACAAGCAGATCAACGAGGACTGGCACGTCAATGGCTTCCTGCGCTATGAGTACTACAACGGCCGCACATCGTCTATAAGCTCAGGAACAAAGGGCGAATTCATCGTTGCCAACCAGTTCTTCCTTGCCAACGGCGTTGAGGGTTACACCACAAGCGCTGGCGTCTCCGGCACGAAGATCATGCACTCAGTGGCTTTCCAGGCCGGCGCAAGCTGGCGCGACCAGGTCTACCTCGACGTGACCGGCCGTAACGACTGGTCTTCGGCCCTTATCTACGCCGACGGACACGGCACCTTCAGCTACTTCTATCCTTCTGTCAACGCTTCTTGGCTCATCTCCAACACGTTCAAGTTGCCAAAGGCCATCAGCTTCTGGAAGGTACGCGCTTCATATGCCCAGGTGGGTAACGACTGTGAGCCATACTACATCAACTCGGCTTACACGCTCCAAAACTACACCAACAACTACGGCAAGGAGTTTGCGACAGTGCTCCCAAGCACCTTCTACAGCCATGACCTCAAGCCCGAGCGCAAGAAATCGTGGGAAATCGGTACAGACATCCGCTTCCTCAACAACCGCATCGGTCTTGACCTCACATATTATAAGGAGAACACCACCGACCAGATCATGACGGTGTCCATACCTTACGCTTCTGGTTACAGCAGCGCGCTTATCAACGCCGGTGACATTCAGAACTCCGGTTTCGAGGTCGCACTCAACACCACACCTATCCAGACAAAGGACTGGCAGTGGGACTTGAACTTCACATGGTCGAAGAACAACTCTAAGATCGTGGAGCTTTCTCCTCTCTGCGCCGACTACATCAAGTTGCAAGGTGATCCTGCCTATGGTAACTACCGCATCGGCTCCGTGGCTAAGGTAGGTGGCACATACGGTCTGTTGATGTCCGACGCCACACCTATGATCGACGAGGAGTCTGGTCTCCAGGTCCTCAGCATGGGTTACTACAACGCTGGCTATCATGTGCCTACAGTGCGTCGCTCAGGCGAGGTCAAGACAGTGGGTAACATGGTTCCCGACTTCCTCGGTGGCATCAACACCACTCTCCGCTGGAAGAACTTCACGCTCTCGGCAAGCTTCGACATGCGCTTCGGCGGCAAGGTGGCTTCTTACGGCTCACGTTACGGCACGGCATACGGCTACACCAAGACCTCTCTCGCTGGCCGTGGAACCAAGCATGGCGGCCTGACATACGAGTCTGCATGGGACAAGATCACTTATGACGACGGTGTCATACCAAGCGGTATCGTGCCGAAGGGTACGAGCATCCTCCAGCCAAACGGAACAACGTATACCGTTGGCACAGGCGCTTACTCATCGGGTGAGACCTATGCTGAGCTCTTGAATAAGAAGAAGGTCGACTATGTTCACGCAGCAGGTTGGAACTACTTCCTCAACTCTTGGGGCCAGGGCGTGATCAACGACAGCTGGTTCAAGACACTCAACTACATCGCATTCCGTGACATCTCCCTGTCTTACATGTTCGACAACAAGATTGCCAACAAGATAGGCGTGCACAACCTCAGCCTTACCGCTGCCGGCCACAACCTTGGCTACTTGCTCAACACCATGCCTAACAAGGAGAACCCTGAGGCTGTAGCAGGTACCACAACGGCAGAGTTCCGTATCCGCCAGTTCTCTGGTGTGACATCAAGTTTCACCTTCACCATCAGGGCCACTATCGGCAAGTAAGCCGAGGGTGAGAAGGAAACAACGAGAAGTTACTATCAATTAATAAACGACATGAAAATGAAAAAGATATTTTCCGTGTTATTTGCTGGATTGGCTGCCCTGTCTTTAGGCAGTTGTGCCGACGACCTCGTGGACACAAACATCGACCCGGCAAACGTTACCCAGACATTACCGCAGGGTATGATGGCTGCCGCGATAAACGCTTTCCAGCCTAACGACTACCTCATCTGGTATTATAACGTGTCATATTTCAACCACTGGAGCCAGATGTCCGGCGGCAGCTACTCAAGCGACTACACCGGCCAGACCGAGAACGGAGGCCAGGGTAGCCAGTACGTTGCCACGCTCAACTACCGCAACAAGATCCAGGAGTATATCAACAACACCGGCAAGGTGGAGAACAACAGCTTCCTCGCCGCTACGGGTGTGCTGACCATCTACCTCGGCATCTTCGACACCGACATGTATGGCTCCATTCCTTACACCGAGGCATGCCACTACGACGACAAGGGCATTCTCACGCCTAAGTACGAGACTGTGGAGGAGCTTTACAACCTTTGGATTGAGGAGCTCAACAGCTACATCAAGATGTTCCAGACCGAAGGCGTGCTTTCTTTCAAGGCTCAGGACGCTGCCTATGGTTGCGACTGGAAGAAATGGGCTAAGTTCGCCAACTCTCTCAAGCTGAAGATTGCCGCACGCCTCTACAACAACGACGCCACGAAGGCCATGCAAATCGTGGAGGAGGCTGCCAGCAACTCAGCGGGCTTGATGACATCCACCGACGACGACTTCCTTTTCTGCAAGGCCACGGTCAAGGCTTCTGGCAACGACGACTATGTGTATGGCACCGGCAACGGCATACAATCGCCTTCGGCTTCAAGGAACGTGTTGAACTTCATGCTCGATTCCAAGGACCCACGCGTACGTTTCATCTACACCAAGAACAGCTTCAACTCATCAGTGGTGCAGGCATTCATCAGCGCTGGCCGCTACAAGGACCTGCCAAGCGAGGTGAAGAAAAACGCGGTGATCAAGGTCACTGCCAATGCGGATGGCACCAAGGACAGCACGTTCGAGAAGTGGGGTGGCATGGGTGAGCCATGGGTGCGCTACACATCTGTGCCTCTCGTGCTGGATGCCAAGTCGACCTATGCAGCAGGCAAGATGACCGACGAGGAGTACGAGGAGTATTTCAACCCTGGGGAGCGCTATCAAATCAAGCTTGACGACAACCACCAGAGGACCTACACACCGTTCAGCTACTACTCAACGGAGATGCGTAAGGGTCGCGACGACTTCCAGCTCCCAACGGTCATGACAAAGTCGGCAAGCGGTGCCATCGACATGCACGTGCTGCAAGACACCGAGGACAACCCGCTCTACTGCATGTATATGTCAGCCGGCGAGGTGAACCTCTATCTCGCTGAGTTTGCTTGCCTCAAGGGTTCTGCCATTGGCGGAAAGACCTATAAGGAATGGTACGAGGCTGGCGTGCGCGCTTCGGTAGAGGAGTTCGACAAGCTCGCAAAGTCCAACAAGATTCCATACTACTACGACGAGTCAAATCCTGGTATCTACGACTACGATCCGTTTGAGAAGTCTATCGCGCTGAAGAGCGGCGAGATCGACGCCATGCTCGCCACGCAAAACGTGATGCTCACTGGCAACAAGAGCCAAGACCTCGAGAAGATCTACCTTCAGCTGTTGATGCACTTCAGCGAGCAGCCCGACGACCAGTATGTCACCGCACGCCGTTCAGGTTATCCAAAGGTTGGCTCTGACCTGCTGCCTTACGTCAAGTTCGACGGCATCGCGCTCTCTGCTATCCCACGTCGCTTTGTGGTCACAGAGCCTACTGTCGACGACATCATGCACGACATCGTGATGAAGGCTTACGAGGAGCAAGGCTTCAAGACCTTCGGCACAAACAGCCAGGGTGTGCAGTACAACAGCGGCGACGCACCGCTCAACGTGGAGCGTCTCTGGCAAGACAAGAACGCGCCGCAGTGGGGCACGCCAAACCAGTAAGCATTAATGAGGGATAAGCAACATTATTCCTGACAGACAAGATAGAGGAGGGGAGCGATTGTCGCCCCCTCCTTTCTTGCTATAAGCAAGGTTTACTTACCAAAAGACAAACACCAATATGAGAATGAAAAGAGTTCTTGCTTTTGTCACCTTCGTCGTTTGCTCAGTGCTGTCTGTGGCTGCACAAGGCGAGCGCATATTCCTGTTCGACAATTTCGCCGAGGGACTGATCAGATTCAAGACGGGCGCCGTCAATGCCAGCAAGATGAACTACGACGCCAACAACGGCAAGATGTACTTCATGCAGGGCGAGACCCTCATGGAGCTTTCGGTGCCACAAGAGATTGACAGCATCAAGTTTGGCGACCGTAAGTTTGTTGCCCGCAATGGCGACTTTGTGGAGCGTTGCACGCTCAAGCACGGCACGGTCGACATCCTGTGGCGAATCCATAAGGTTCACGAGGGTTACGTGGGGGCATTGGGCCAGACCACGCAAGTTGGTGGCAAGAAGATAGAGCTGCCAGGCAACTTCGGTATGGGTGGATTCGCCAATGGCGGAATGTACAACGGCTCTTCCGACTACAACCGCGACAACAACGGGCGCAACCTCGACGTCTGGAGGACGAAGAGCGCCAACACCTACTATTTCGAGAAGGACGGCAAGCAGTATGGCATCAGCAGGCTGAAGGGCCTCTACAAGACGTTCCCGAAATACAAGGCGCAACTTGAAGCCTTCGCCTCGGAGCATGGCCTCGACTTCATGTCGGCAGAGAAGGCCGTGACACTTATCGACTACCTCCTGTCGCTCTGACCCGTTCCGCTTATCGTTGGGCCGCGCTTGACGGCAGGACATGAAAAAAGGACTTTCGCGTTTTCGCGGAAGTCCTTTTTTTCGGCTATTGCGTAGGCTCAGTGTTGCTATGGTGTCGGCACAATGATACGATGGTGTCGGTTCTACGTTGCTCTGCATTGACCCTATGTTGCTGTGCGTTGGCTCTGTATCGCCATGTGGCGCTCTATGTTGCCACGCACGTCGCAAAGTGTTGCCATGCGTCGTTTCTCCCTGCCTGATGGTGCTTATAGCAGTTCTTGAAGCGTCGGGTGGATGTGGATCACAGACTGCAGGTCGTCCAAGGTCGCGCCCATGCTGATGAGCGCACTCACCTCCTGTACCAAGTCGGCGGCATGGGCGCCGAGTGCGTGGCAGGCGAGGAGGCGACCGCTGGGCGAGGCAATCACCTTCACGAGCCCGTCGGTGGCGTCCATCGTCACCGCCTTGCCGTTTGAGCGGTAGAACGTCTTTACCACTTGCGCAGCTTGGTGTCATAAGCGGCAACGCAAGACAGTACTATGAGGCTGGCGTGAGAAACTCTGTGACAGAGTGGGACAAGATAGCCGGACTGAACATCATCCCATACTACGCGGAGAAGTATGACCCAAACGAGGAGCTCATAGCACTCAAGTCGGGTGAGATTGATAACATGATGAGCCACGATGCTTACAAATGGGATGATGCGCATGCGCTGGAGAAGATTTACCTCCAAATGCATATCGCCTTCATCTTCCAGCCGCAAGAGATGTATGTCACCATGCGTCGTTCTGGCGTACCTATGAAGAACTCCACCCTCCTTTCATATGAGAACTGGAAGGAAGACGGAACTGCTTACCCTATTCCACGCCGTGCCACGTTCAACGAGCCTGGCAAGGACGACCAAATGAGAGACCTTACCCTTGAAGCATACAAGGCACAGGGCTTCACTATTGGAAACGAGGCGCAGAATCTTCAGGACGAGCGTGTGTGGTACGACAAGAACGCTCCAGCTTGGGGTGCGGGTCCAAAGCAGTAACATTTTAGCAACCTCTTAATAATAAGGGTCGCATCAACCTCAGCCTTGAGTTATTGATGCGACCCTTTATTTATAATCAAGATATTATTGACAAGTCATCCTTGTCCCTGTGCCAGCTTATTAGGACACGACCTCCTCATCTTAATGCGCCATTCTTGTTTCTGTTTTACGAAAGTATCGTACTCTTTAAGATTGTTGTTCATGGTATCAATTAGGAATTGAGCCATTTTGTGCATCTGTGTAGCATATAAAACGGGGATGGATTTGTTGTCCTCAGCATAATATTTTGTGCTATGCGATATTCCTTCCCGAATCCTCTCAAAAGCCTTTATAGGATTCAGACCACCAGCAATTACAGTATGGCCTAATTGTTTCAACTCTTGACTTCGTTTTTCTGGATCAAGCAACGCAATGCTTCCAAGGTCTTCCTCTGGGTTGTCGCAGAAACAGTAATACAACCAAATCTCGAAGCAGGGGTTGTTGATTATCCATCGACTAAAGTCTTTCTCATTCCAGCTATCCAGAATTGCTGCCAATTGCTCATAGAATTCGTCAACATCAGATAACAAGAATACCTTGTCCATTTCATCCAATTGAAAAGTCATGCCGGATACGACAAGGGTTTTATCCCTTTGTATCTTTTCCCATTGTTCTTGCATCTGATAAGGCTGTAAGCCTTGACCTTTTTTGGAAATGAACGCCACCCTCAGGGAATGCAATTCTTTTTGACGGATCAATGTCCGTAAGAAGTCGCGTTCCTTCTTCTCTCCACCAGATATGACGCATACGATGCTATAAGACATCACCCCTTCCGTTTTCCCATAACCTTTTGGCTGAGGAGTCGTTATTGGCGGCGTGACATCAGGCTTGTAAATGGGGAGGTTTTCATATTTAACCTCTGCCATCAGGTCGAGTTCCTTGTTTTGCCTTTCGTATGATAGCTTGCTTTTACTGGACATTGTCTTCTATAAGTTTAACAAAGCGGATAGCTCCATAACGTCCCTCGTTGTAGCCACGATAAGGGGAGATTGTATGATGCTCTTTAAAATCATTGTGGGAATAAATAACAGAAGCTCCCTCACGTTTATCCACAAACCATATCTCGTCTGAACGGAGAATGTCCTTCTCATCCAGTAATTGATTATCATGGGTTGTGAATATAAGCTGGCCATTCGTCTCTTCAGTTTTCGCGAAATATTCCACAATACCCTTTACCATTGTAGGGCTTAGGCAACAGTTAATTTCATCCACGACAACAGTTTTGCCTAACTTGCAGGCATAAAACAAGGCTGGTAATAGAGTTAGAGCTCTGAGTGTACCATCAGACTGCATACTCGTATCGAGATGACCGACAACACCATTTCTCCCTACGTTGTCGAAGATGATTTGGTAAACTTTACGCACGCCATCCTTGATATTTATAGACAATACAGGGGTGGTATTGGCATTTAGGGACATAGACTTCACCTTGTCAATATCGTCAGGCAAATTCTTGGCAATGGCTATATGTTGTTTTGCCCAAGTGTCGAAGTCTGACTCTTGCAATTCCACTCCGTTCACACCCACGTCCAACTTATGAACGAGTCCTCGGACGAACTCCATCATGGGTTTGTTGTCTCGTAGCAAGTCTATTAGGGTGGGCAAGAAAGAGTGTACGCCAATAATTTCGAGTTTCGTCTTGAACCATTTGGCCGCTAAGGCACATCTTTCGTCTGCGACGATTGGGAACTCACCATTCAATGCTAGGAGAGAGGATAGTGAATTCTTTGCCAGTAGGTTTTTAATGGCGTTCATAATGGTAATATCCACATCTTTTGCAAATGCGACATCCCTGTGTTTACGCTCATAGATTAAATCTAACCTTCCCTCCTTTGGGAACGACTCAAAAAGCCCTTCCTTTACCACTTTCTTGGTATCAATTTCTATCTCATAGAAAAAGAAGTGCCTGTTTTGCTCAAATTCTAAAGACAGTGAGATTGGTTCTTGGTTTACATTATCTTTTAATAGATAGAAGAACTTGTTAATCTCAATGCTCTTGGCGAAGTCCTTGTTTAAGGCAAAAGCTCGAATGAACTCTAGAGCTTTCACCAGATTTGACTTTCCTGCTCCATTTTGTCCGTAGATTGCCGCTTGTTTGAGCAAAGGCACATCGCACATGCCCGTATAAATGTGGTTTGCCAACTGCGTCCTTTTCATGTTTGGAAACATGTCGAACTGAACCTCATCGTCAAATGAAAGAAAGTTCTTTATAATCAATCGGAGTAACATAATGTCTAAATTTATATCTCTACTTTATCGGTTTAAGTTGGAATGTGTTCAACTCGTGTGCAAAGATAATGATTATTTTCTTGCATCCGTGAATTTTTCACGCGAAATGTTCTCATAAATAAATTAAAATAGGGAGGTCGGGCCGCGCTTGACGGCAGGACATGAAAAAAGGACTTTCGCGTTTTCGCGGAAGTCCTTTTTTTCGGCTATTGCGTAGGCTCAGTGTTGCTATGGTGTCGGCACAATGATACGATGGTGTCGGTTCTACGTTGCTCTGCATTGACCCTATGTTGCTGTGCGTTGGCTCTGTATCGCCATGTGGCGCTCTATGTTGCCACGCACGTCGCAAAGTGTTGCCATGCGTCGTTTCTCCCTGCCTGATGGTGCTTATAGCAGTTCTTGAAGCGTCGGGTGGATGTGGATCACAGACTGCAGGTCGTCCAAGGTCGCGCCCATGCTGATGAGCGCACTCACCTCCTGTACCAAGTCGGCGGCATGGGCGCCGAGTGCGTGGCAGGCGAGGAGGCGACCGCTGGGCGAGGCAATCACCTTCACGAGCCCGTCGGTGGCGTCCATCGTCACCGCCTTGCCGTTTGAGCGGTAGAACGTCTTCACCACTTGCGGGCGTTCGCCGTCGGTGAGCGATGCCTTCGCCGCGTCCTCGGTGGGTCCCGTGCCTGCGAGCTCAGGCGTGGTGAATACCGCCCAAGGCACCAACGATGTGTCGGTGTGGCTCTCGCGCCCGACGATGGCGTCGATGACCTTGCGGCCCTGCGCCTCCGCTGCGTGAGCCAGTTGCAGGCGACCGTTTACGTCGCCAATGGCATAGACGCCCTTCAGCGACGTCTCGAAGCCATCGTCCACGCTTATGCCGTGGCGGTCGTGGCAGATGCCAACCTCGTCGAGCCCGAGTCCGTCGGTGTTAGGCCATCGTCCCGTTGCTGCGAGCACGATGTCGCCCTCCACCGTCAGGTCCTTGCCCTTCTGCGTGAAAGTGAGCGTCGTGCCGCCATCTGAACGCAGTGGCGTGCCGTCAGCAAGCGTAGCCGCACCGTCAGCGTGCGCAGCCGCGCCGCCTTCCGATGGTTGTGTCGTGTCGCTCACGGCCTTCGCCGCCGCTTGCAGGTAGAACTTCACGCCGCGTTTCTCCAGGCCCTTCCTCAGCCGCTTGGCGAGGTCGGCGTCCGCCATGGGCAGGCACTCCTTGAGGAACTCGACCACTGTCACCTCCGTGCCGAAGGCGTTGAACGCCGATGCCATCTCCATGCCTATCACGCCGGCGCCGATGATGACGAGCCGACGCGGCAGCTCCGAGAGTGCGAGCAGCCCTGTGGAGGAGACCACGTGGCGGTTGTCGATGCCCTCCACGCGTGGCATCACGGGGTGCGAGCCCGTGGCAATGATGATGTTGTCGGCAGAGTAGTCGGTGCCGCCGCACGTCACGGTGCGCGCGTCTTTCAGCCTTGCCTCACCGCGCACGAGCTCAATGCCCGGTTGCGCCATGAGCGTCTCCACGCCCTGTCTGAGCTGCGCCACCACCGCCTCCTTGTGGTCGTGGAGCTTGGCGAAGTCGATGGCGCTTGCCGCCGCGCCTTGCCACAGTCCCCATTCCGCCGTCTTGGCGTTGTCGAGCGCGAGGCCTGCTGCGTGGCAATAGACCTTTGTGGGAATGCAACCGCGGTTCAGGCACGTGCCGCCCAGGTCGCCCTTCTCGAAGATGGTGACCTTGAGCCCCGCCCGTGCCGCGTATTCCGCCGTGGCGTAGCCGCCTGGGCCGCAGCCTATGATGATGATAGATTTATCCATAGACATTGTGTTTCAATTATTTTGCTGCTGAGGCTTGCGCGTAGGTCAGCAGCGGCTTGCGTGCGGCTAGCACGTCGTCGACGCGCGTTATCGGCGTGGCGTGTGGCGCGCCCTTCACGGTGTCGGGCTCTTCAGCCGCCTCTTTCGCTATCTTGCGCATCACGTTGATGAACTCGTCGAGCGTCTCAAGGCTCTCGTTCTCGGTTGGCTCGATCATCAGCGCCTCGTGGAAGAGCAGCGGGAAGTAGATGGTCGGGGCGTGGTAGCCGTAGTCGAGCAGTCGCTTAGCCACGTCGAGCGTGGTCACGCCTGTCGACTTATCCTTGAGTCCGTTGAACACGAACTCGTGCTTGCACACGCCGGCGATGGGCAGCTCGAACACGTCTTTGAGGCACTCCTTCACGTAGTTGGCGTTGAGCGTGGCGAGTGGTCCCACCTGCTTTATGTGGTCCTTTCCGAGCGACCTTATGTAGGCGAGTGCGCGCAGTTGCACGGCGAAGTTGCCGGTGTAGGCGCCCACATGAATCTCGTTTGCCGTTGCCGCCGACTCTGCCGCCGCGTTGCCACGGTTCATCACGAAGGCCTCGCCCTCACGCTCCACGCGCGGATAAGGCAAGAACTTCTCCAGCCCTTGCCTCACGCCCACGGGTCCCGAGCCAGGTCCGCCACCACCGTGCGGCGTGGCGAAAGTCTTGTGCAGGTTCACGTGCATCACGTCGAAGCCCATGTCGCCCGGTCGGCAGATGCCGAGCAGCGGGTTGAGGTTGGCTCCGTCGTAGTACATCAGCGCGCCGCATCCGTGCACCAGCGCGGCAATCTCGGGTATGTCGTGCTCGAAGAGTCCGAGCGTGTTGGGGTTGGTCATCATCATCGCCGCCACGTCGGGTCCGAGCAGCGGCTTCAGGTCGGCCACGTCTACGCGGCCGTCGGCAGTGCTCTTCACCTCCACGACCTCCAGTCCGCAGACGGCTGCCGAGGCGGGGTTGGTGCCGTGCGCCGAGTCGGGCACGATGACCTTTCGCCTGCCCATGTCGCCGCGGCTCTCGTGGTAGGCGCGTATTATCATCAGGCCGGTCAGCTCGCCATGCGCTCCGGCGCACGGGTTGAGGGTGAAGTCTGCCAGCCCCGTGATGGCGGCGAGGTCGTGGCGCAGGTGCCACTCAGCCTCCATCGCGCCTTGCGCCGTGCAGTCGGGCTGCAGCGGGTGGAGCCTCTGGAAGGCAGGCATGGCGGCTATCTCCTCGTTGATGGGCGGGTTATACTTCATGGTGCACGACCCCAAAGGATAGAAGCCGTTCAGCACGCCGAAGTTGTTGCCACTGTGGTTGGTATAGTGTCGCGTCACCGTCATCTCGTCGCACTCGGGCAGCTCGGCGTCCTTTGCGCGCCGCTCGCTGGCTGGCACGTCGTAGTGGCGGAAGCGGCTCTTTGGCAGCGAGTAGGCTCGCCGCCCGGGCTTTGAGAGCTCGAAGATGAGGTTGCCATATAGTTTGTTGTTCATGGTTGTTTCTGTTTTTATGATATGGTTCACCCTTCCCCTTTGGGGAGAGCGATGGGGTAGGGGCGTTACACCAGGCTGACGTACCTGTCGAGCTCCTCGATGGTCCGCTGCTCGGTCACCGCTATCATCACGATGCCGTCGCCCATGTCCACGCCGCCGAGGATGCCGTTGTCGGCGAGTTTGGCCAGCAACGCCGGCACGTCGCCGGAGTATCTCAGGCAGAACTCGTTGAAGAACGGCCTCGCGAACGCCTCCTCAAACTTGCCCGTCGCCAAGAGAGCGTCGTGCAGGTGGTGGGCGCCGTCATACGACATCTGCGCCGCCTCCTTCAGTCCCTCTTTGCCCATCACGCTCATGTAGATGGTGACCCACAGGGCGAGCAGCGACTCGTTGGAGCAGATGTTCGACGTGGCCTTCTGCCGGCGTATGTGTTGCTCTCGCGCCTGCAGCGTCAGCACGAAGGCGCGCCGTCCCTCGCTGTCCACGGTCTGGCCTACGACGCGTCCGGGCATCTTGCGCACCAGCTTCTCTGTGGTGCAGAGGTATCCGAGGTAAGGCCCGCCATACGACATGGGTATGCCGAGGCTCTGTGCCTCGCCCACGGCTATGTCGGCGCCCCATTCGCCCGGCGTCTTCAGCAAGGCGAGGTCGGCAGCCACACTGTTCACGATGAAGAGCGCCTTAGCGGCGTGGCACGCGTCGGCATAGCCCGTGAAGTCTTCCACCACGCCGTAGCGGTTGGGCTGCTGCACTATGACGCCAGCCACGCCACCTGCCGCCACCATCTCCTTGAGGTCGCTGGCGCACGTCGCGCCTTGCTCCTCGGCAATGATGCCGACTTCGAAGCCATGCACGTGGGCGTAGGTCCTCACCACGCTGAGCGTCTTTTTGTCCACCGTGGCTGAGACGAGCACGCGGCTCGCCTTCTTGCTTGCCGCCATCGCCATGATCGCCGCCTCGGCTGTGGCTGTGGTGCCGTCGTACATCGAGGCGTTGCTCACGTCCATGCCCGTCAGCTCAGCCATCATCGACTGGTATTCGAATATATAATGCAGCGTGCCTTGCGACACCTCCGCCTGATAGGGCGTGTAGCTTGTCAGGAACTCGGAGCGCGCGGCTATCGACGGCACCACCGCTGGCACGTAGTGGTCGTAGACACCCGCTCCGGCGAAGCAGGTGAGCGGCGTGTTTTTCGCGCCTAGGTCGCTGAACCACTGGCGCAGCTCAACCTCGCCCATGGGCTCGGGCAGGTCGTAGTCGCCCTTGAGGCGAACCGCCTCGGGCACGTCGGCGAAGAGCTCGTCGACCGATGTCACGCCGCAGCGCCGCAGCATGGTTGCCATGTCGTCGGGCGTGTGTGGGAAATACTTGAAGTTCATAGGCCCTGGCAATATTTATCGTAGGCTTCGGCGCTTAGCAGGGTGTCGAGCTCCGACGCGTCGTCGAGCTTCACCTTCATGATCCACGTGCCGTAAGGATCCTTGTTGATGAGGTCTGGCGCGTCTTCCAGCGCCTCGTTCACCTCCTCCACGGTGCCCGTGACGGGCGAGTTGAGGTCGGATGCCGCCTTCACGCTCTCCACGGCGCCAAACTCCTCGCCGGCAGCCACCTCGTCGTCGGGCTCGGGCATGTCCACATACACGATGTTGCCCAGCTGCTGCTGCGCATAGTCTGTTATACCAACGTATCCGTATTCGCCTTCTACACGTACATACTCGTGCGACTCCGTGTAGTAGAGTCCTTGTCTCACTTCTGACATATCGTTTTTGTTTTTATGGTTTTGTTGTGTTGATTGTTTCGTCATTAATGTCGGTTCGTGCGTGACAGTCGCCGTGCGAACGCCCTTGTCGCCTTCGCGCCACGATCGCGTTGCCTTTGCGGCGCGAGGGCGATGGCGTTGCGGCGCAGTCGCGTTGCCCCTGCGCCGCAATGGCGAATGCCGCTTGGCAAGGCTCGCCTTGGCGGCAGGGAAGCGTGGCCCACGCGAACCGATAAGGGGGCTGCTACTTCTTGTAGTGCTTGTCGTAGAACTTCTTCTTCACGATGGTCCCCGCGAAGGTCTTCTTGCGAATCTGCACCTCTACGCGGTCGCCGAGCTTCAGCCTGCTGTCCACGAGCGCCACTGCGCAACTCTTGTCCACGGAGATGAGCCGGTAGCCCGTTGTCACCTCGCCCACCGGCTCGCCGCCGCTGAGCACGGTGTAGCCATGGCGTGGCACGGCGTGGGCGTCGAGCTCTATGCCGCGCAGCCGCTTAGCCACGCCTTCCATCTTCTCCTTGACGAGGGCGTCCCTGCCGATGAACTCCGGCTTGTCGATCTTCACGAATATCGAGAGTCCAGCCATGATGGGCGATATGTCTTTCGACAGCTCGTCGCCATAGAGCGGCAAGCCGACCTCGAAGCGCAGCGTGTCGCGGCACCCCAGTCCGCATGGCGCCACCTTGGCTGCCATGAGCTTGTCCCAGCAGTCGGCGATCCACTCGGGGCTGCCGTAGATCTCGAAGCCGTCCTCGCCCGTGTAGCCGGTGCGCGACACTATGGTGTCGCCCATCTCCTTCACCTCGTAGAAGTTCAGCTCGTGGCACTCTATGCCCAGCACGCCTTCCATCGCCTTCTCGCTCTCGGGGCCCTGTATGGCGAGCTGGCCGTAGCGGTCGCTGGCGTAGTCGATGTCCACGCAGAAGCCCTCGGCGTTCTGGCGTATCCAGTCGTAGTCCTTGTCTATGTTGGCTGCGTTGATGGTGAGCAGGAAGCGGTCGTCGGCGAGCTTGCATATGCAAGTGTCGTCCACCGTGCCTCCATCGGGATAGCACATCATGCCATACATCACCTTGCCCGGTGCCACGGCGGATATGTCGTTGGTGAAGATGTGGTTGACGAAGCGCTCGGCGTCGGTGCCGGAGACGAAGACCTCGCCCATGTGGGACACGTCGAAGACGCCGCAGCGTTGGCGCACCGCGTTGTGCTCCTCTATAATAGATGTGTATTGAATGGGCATGTCGTAACCCGCGAAGGGTTGCATCAGGGCTCCCAGCGCCACGTGGCGGGAGTGCAAGCAGGTTTCTTTCATGGTGTTTATTGGTCTTTAGAGTTTAAGTTATATTTGTTCGGTAAAGTTAGTAAATAATCCGACACACCGAGGCTTGCCGCCGATAATTTAAGAAGAATTATCTTAAAAAGCGGCGGGCATGCGCAACGGCACTGCCGAGAGATGCAAACGATTGCGCACACAATGTATCTCATTTGTAATGATATAAATCAATAAAAGCAATGAAAAAGACTTATTTTTGCACTACAAAACAAAACTAACGACTATAATGACTTTCCGCTTTAACGTAGACTTTCATACAAGCTTTGGCGAAGACGTAGTGCTGAACCTTGTAGGTGGCGTTTGCAATGACGCGCCACAGACAAAGTTCCACATGATGACCAGCGACGGCATCAGGTGGACTTGCGAGTTGAACATTCAAGCCACGGGCTCGCTCGTGTACTATTACGACGTAGAGCGCCAGGGCAAGACGGTGCGCCACGAGTGGACCACCGTGATGCACAGCCTGGAGCTCAGCGCCGGCTTGGGCAAGCGCTACACCGTGTACGACAGGTGGCACGACATCCCCGAAGACTCCTACTTGTATAGCTCCGCGTTTACCGATTGCATCCGCGGCAGCCACTTGGAGCGACCAGCCGACAGCGCTTTTGGCCGCACCATCCGCCTCGCGGTCAAGGCTCCGCAGCTGAGCAACGCCACGCTCGCCATCGTGGGCGAGGCCGACGCGCTGGGCGCCTGGGACGCGGCAAAGGCGCTGCCCATGAAGCAGCACGCCTACAACGAGTGGGTCGTCGACCTCGACGCCGCTTGGTTTGCCGACGACAAGGTGGAATTCAAGTTCGTGGCAGTGAGCGACGCCGACCCCACCGATACCATGTGGGAGGATGGCTACAACCGCGAGGTGTACGCCTCAGGGCTCAACGACGGCGACGTGGTGGTCTACGACCTCGACCAAGCCTTCTTCGCCATCTGCGACACCAAGGTGGCAGGCACCCTCGTGCCCGTGTTCTCGCTCCGCACGAAGGACTCGTTTGGCGTGGGCGACTTCGGCGACCTGCAGCGGATGGTCGACTTCATGTGCGTCACGGGGCAGAAGGTGCTGCAGGTGCTGCCCATCAACGACTCCACCATCACCCACACTTGGACCGACTCTTATCCATACTCTTGCATCAGCATCTTCGCCCTGCATCCGCAATATGCCTGCCTCCACAAGTTGCCGCAGCTCAGCGACAAGGCGAAGGCCGACGAATATGAGAAGCTGCGCGTGGAGCTCAACGCCCTGCCGCAGATCGACTATGAGCGCGTCAACGCGGCCAAGTTGGCATACCTCCACGACCTCTACGCACAGGAGGGCGCCAAGACGCTCGCCACGCGTGCCTTCAAGGAGTTCTTCAAGGAGAACGGTCAGTGGCTCGCGCCATACGCGCAATATTGCACGCTGAGAGACGAGTACGGCACCGCCGACTTCACGCAGTGGAAAGACCACAACCATTGGGACGAGGCAGACCGCAAGCGACTCTCCGAGACGCGTACGAAAGACTACAAGGCGGTGGCGTTCTGGTACTACGTGCAGTTCGTGCTCAGCGAGCAGATGAAGGCCGTGCACGACTACGCGCGCCAGCACCACGTCATACTGAAGGGCGACATCCCAATCGGCGTCAACCGCTACGGCTGCGACGTCTGGTCGGAGCCACGCTACTTCAACCTCAACGGACAGGCAGGCGCGCCACCCGACGCCTTCTCGACCAACGGACAGAACTGGGGCTTCCCGACCTACAACTGGGACGAGATGATAAAGGACGGTTGCCAATGGTGGGTGCGCAGGTTTGGCAACATGGCGCAATATTTCGACGCCTACCGCATAGACCACGTGCTTGGCTTCTTCCGCATCTGGGAGATTCCAATCGACGCCGTGCACGGACTCCTTGGGCAGTTTGCCCCTGCTCTCGGCATGACCGCCGACGAGATACGCGGCTACGGGCTCAACTTCCAGGAGGCACGCTTCACCGAGCCGTTTATCACCGACTGGGTGCTCGACCGCGTGTTCAAGGAGCGCGCCGCTGAGGTCAGGGACAAGTATCTCGACCGCATCGACGCCGAGCGCTACAAGATGAAACCCGAATACGACACGCAGAAGAAGATACAGAAGCTCTTCGAGAACGTCACCGACGAGAACGAGCTCAACTTCCGCGACGGGCTCTACTCGCTCATCAGCGACGTGCTCTTCGTGCGCGACCGCAACGAGGAGGGCAAGTTCCACCCACGCATATCGGCACAGTTCGACTTCATCTACGAGAGCCTCTACGACAACGACAAGGGCGCCTTCAACCGCCTCTACAACGACTACTTCTATCGTCGCAACAGCCAGTTCTGGTACGGCGAGGCAATGAAGAAGTTGCCCATCATCGTGCAAGCCACGCGCATGCTCGTGTGCGCCGAGGACCTCGGCATGGTGCCCGAGTGCGTGCCATGGGTGATGAACCAGCTGCGCATACTCTCCCTGGAGATACAGTCGATGCCGAAAGACCCGCACGTGCGCTTCGGCCATCTCTCGCGCAACCCCTACCGCTCGGTGTGCACATTCTCTACCCACGACATGTCGACGCTCAGGCAGTGGTGGGACGAGGACTGGGACCGCACCCAAGCCTACTACAACACCATGCTCTATCGCCAGGGCGCCGCGCCACACCCACTGCCAGGCTGGCTCGCACGCGACATCATATCAAGGCAGCTCTTCTCGCCGTCGATGCTCTGCGTGCTCAGCATACAAGACTGGCTTGCCATGGACGAGAAGCTGCGCCTCGCCGATGCCGACAAGGAGCGCATCAACGTGCCGGCAATAGTGCCGTTCTACTGGAGATACAGGATGCACCTCAACATCGAGGACCTCATCGCCAACAAGGGCTTCTCGCAGAACATCAAGGACCTCGTGCTGGAGAGCGGAAGATAAACATATACATATTTATATATATATTACACCCATGAGAAAATCATTTGCACTTACTGCCCTCGCGCTGTTGCTTTCCGTCACGGCATTTGGGCAAACCGTAAAGTCGCCCGACGGCAACGTCTCGGTATCGTTCTCGCTGACCGGAAACGGCGTGCCCACATATGAGATGACATACAAGGGCAAGCCAGTGGTGAAGCCCTCGCACCTCGGCCTGGAGCTCGCCAAGGACAAGCACGCCTCGAAAGGCAAGGAAGAGACCTCGCTGATGGACGGCTTCTCGGAGATAGACAGCCAAGTGTCGTCGTTCGACGAGACATGGACGCCCGTCTGGGGACAGTATGGAAAGATACGCAACAACTACAACGAGATGGCAGTCAACCTCTTGCAGGATTCCTCCAACAGGAAAATCACCATCCGCTTCCGCGTCTACAACATAGGCATGGGCTTGCGCTATGAGTTCCCCGCACAGAAAGACCTCGTGTATTTCGTCATAAAGGAAGAGCACACGCAGTTTGCCATGACGGGCGACCACACCGCTTGGTGGCTGCCAGGCGACTACGATACACAGGAGCAGGAGACCACGGAGAGCAAGCTCTCCGAGATACGCGGCAAGATGCACGGCGCCGTCAACTGGAGCAACTCTTCCGTGAGCGTGTTCTCGCCAACGGGCGTGCAGACCGCCCTGCAGATGAAGACTAACGACGGGCTCTACATCAACCTCCACGAGGCTGCGTGCATCAACTACGCCACGATGCACCTCAACCTCGACGACAAAAACATGGTTTTCGAGAGCTGGCTCACGCCCAATGCCACAGGCAACAAGGGCTACATGCAGACACCTTGCAACTCGCCTTGGCGCACAGTGGCGGTCAGCGACGACGCCCGCGACATGCTCGGCGAGGCCAACAACTTGATTTACAACCTCAATGAGCCTTGCAAGATAGAGGACACATCGTGGATTCACCCGACAAAGTATTGCGGCGTGTGGTGGGAGATGATCGCCGGCCGCAAGTCGTGGACCTACACCAACGACTACTCATCGGTGAAGCTCGGCGAGACCAACTACGCCAAGTCTAAGCCCAACGGCACGCATGCCGCAAACAATGAGGAGGTGCGCAGATACATCGACTTCGCCGCTGCCAACGGCCTCTCAGAGGTGCTCGTGGAGGGTTGGAACGAAGGCTGGGAAGACTGGTTCGGCCACAGCAAGGACTATGTGTTCGACTTCCTCACGCCTTATCCCGACTTCGACATCAAGGCGCTCAACGACTATGCACACAGCAAGGGCGTGAAGCTCATGATGCACCACGAGACTTCTTCAAGCGTCATCAACTATGAGCGCCACTTGGAGGATGCCTACAACCTCATGAACAAGTATGGCTACGATGCCGTGAAGAGCGGATACGTGGGCGACATCATTCCCCGTGGCGACTACCACTTCTCTCAGGAGATGAACAACCACTACCTGCGTTGCGTCACCGAGGCGGCAAAGCACCACATCATGATCAACGCCCACGAGGCTACGCGACCCACCGGCATAGCACGCACTTGGCCAAACTGGATCGGCAACGAGAGCGCGCGCGGCACGGAGTATGAGGCGTTCGGCGGAAGCCGTCCCGACCACACCGTCATCCTGCCTTTCACGCGCTTGCAGGGCGGACCGATGGACTACACTCCAGGTATACTTGAGACGCAGCTCAACACGTGGAGCGACAACACGAGCTATGTGCGCACCACGCTCGTGGGCCAGCTCGCCCTCTACCTCGTCATGTGGGGACCCATCCAGATGGCGGCTGACCTGCCCGAGAACTACGCCAAGTACATGGACGCCTTCCAGTTTATAAAGGACGTGGCGGCAGACTGGTCCGACAGTAAGTACATTGAGGCTGAGCCAGCCCGCTACATCACCGTGGCGCGCAAGGCAAAGGGCACCGACAACTGGTTCGTGGCAGGAAAGTGCAACGAGGACGGACACAACAGCACCGTCAAGTTCGACTTCCTCGACAAGGACCGCAAGTATGAGGCAACCATCTACGCCGATGCCAAGAACGCTTCCTTCGACAAGAATCCTAAGGCCTACGTCATCACCAAGCGCAAGGTCAAGAAGGGCGACGTGCTGAAGTTCACCCAGGCTCCTGGCGGCGGCTTCGCGGTGTCAGTGAAAGCCCTGTAACATGGCAGCATAAAAACATGGCCGCGAATTTAGACAAAAATAAATTCGCGGCTATATTGTTTTAAATACTGTAGTTTTTGCTTATCTTTGCATAAGATAGGCTGCATCTCAACAAAAAGCTCAAGCAAGCTTGACTTTCTGTGTTCGATTTGCGCTATCTTTGCAGCACACAGAAAACTATATCATCATGGTGACCTTTACAGTACAATTGGAAGACAAGTCTTTGTTGCCGAGCTTGAAAAAGATATTGTCGGCTATACCTGGGACAAAAATCATACAACATCGAGAGAAGAAAGGCGACTCGACGTTGATGACGGGCGAGGATCTCGACGCCAAGATAGACCGGGCGCATAAAGAATTGCGTGACGGAAACTACACGGAGTTCACTGATGTCAAGGAAATGAACCGTTGGCTTGACACGCTTTAGCTTTTGCCATGTATGTAATAAGGTATTCCGATCAGGCAAAGGAGGATCTCGTAAGGCTTAAGCGTAGCGAGCCCAAGGCTTTTGAAAAAGTCAAGAAGTTCTTGGCTGAACTGATGGTTCATCCCTACATGGGCACCGGACATCCAGAGCCTCTAAAAGGGAATCGCTCGGGGCAATGGTCTCGAGCTATAACAAAGAAGCATAGGCTGGTCTATGAGGTGTATGCCGATGAGGTCTTTGTCCTCGTCTGCCTATGGGCATTATGATGATAAGTAGCAGTTGTAACACAATCAACAATCATGAAATCTCTAAACTTTATATTGCAAATCTTATTTACAGGTTTATTTTTGCACTCTTCCTTGATAGCCTCGGCGCAAGACTTCAACTTCGATGAGGTAAACTATTCGCCTGCGCGCACCGTCTTCAAGCTCTTCGCGCCCAATAATGCGAAAAGCGTCACGCTCAATGTCTATGCCAAGGGCGACGTGGCAGCCGACCCCAAGCCAATGATGAAGAAGCGGATGAAGCGATTCGCCGACAACCTTTGGACGGTGGAGCTCAAGGGCGACCAAAAAGGGAAATTCTACACGTTCAACATCGGCAAGGGCGAGACACCTGGGGTCTTCGCCAAGGCGGTGGGAGTGAACGGCAAGCGAGGTGCCATCATCGACATGAGCGCGACCAACCCCAAGGGCTGGGACGACGACCGTGTGCTCGACACAAAGAAACTCACCGACGTCGTCATCTACGAGATGCACCACCGCGACTTCTCCATCGAGCCCACATCTGGATTCCAGCACAAGGGCAAGTTTCTCGCCCTCGCAGAGCCCAAGGCCACAGACTATCTCAAGCGCTTGGGCGTAAACGCCGTCCACATATTGCCGTCGTTCGACTACGCCTCCGTGGACGAGGCCAACCTCGACAAGCCACAGTTCAACTGGGGCTACGACCCTCTGAACTATAACGTGCCGGAGGGCAGCTACAGCACCAACCCTTACGACCCGGCCACACGCGTGCGCGAGTTTAAGGAGATGGTGCAGGCGCTCCACAAGGCTGGCATACGCGTGATTCTCGACGTGGTGTACAATCACACGTTCGACCTCGACAACAGTAACTTCCAGCGCACGTTCCCCGACTATTTCTATCGCTTCGACAAGGACGGCAAGCCAAGCAATGGATCGGGTTGCGGAAACGAGACGGCGTCGGAGAAGCCCATGATGCGCCAGTTCATGCTTGAGAGCGTGAAGCATTGGGTCAACGAGTACCACGTCGATGGCTTCCGCTTCGACCTCATGGGCGTGCACGACATCGAGACGATGAACGACATCCGCAAGGAGCTCGCGGCGCTCAACCCCAACGTCTTCGTGTATGGCGAGGGATGGAGCGCGGGGCAGTGCGCTTATCCCACCGAGAAGCTCGCGGTCAAGGCAAACATGACGCAGATGCCAGGCATTGCCGCCTTCTGCGATGACATGCGCGATGCCTTGCGTGGTCCGTTCAGCGACGACCGCAAGGGAGCCTTCCTCGCCGGCATAGCCGGTTCGGAGGAAAGCTTGAAGGCTGGAATAGCCGGAATGATTGCCCATCCGCAGGTCGACTATGCCAAGGTGAACTACTCCAAGGAACCGTGGGCGTTGGAGCCTACGCAGTGCATAACCTATGTTAGTTGCCACGACGACATGTGTCTCGTGGATCGCCTGAAGGCTTCCGTGCCTGGCATCACCACCGACGAACTCATTCGTCTTGATGAGTTGGCACAGACGGCAGTGTTCACATCGCAGGGCGTGCCATTCATGCTGAGCGGCGAGGAGATGCTTCGCGACAAGAAGCGCGTGCACAATAGTTTCAACTCGCCCGACAGCATCAACGAGCTTCGTTGGGAGAACCTCAAGCGTTATCCGCAGGTGTTCAACTATTATGAGGGCCTCATGTCGTTGCGCAGTCATCACCCCGCTTTCCGCTTGGGCGATGCCAACCTCGTGCGCCAGCATCTTGAGTTCCTGCCATCCGCCGATTGCCTTGTCGCCTTCCGTTTGACAGGTAATGCTGGTGGCGACTCATGGCGAAACATCATCGTGGCTCTCAATGCCAACAAGCAACCGTGCTCTGTCGCCATTCCCGATGGCTCATACACGGTGGTGTGCCGCGATGGCAAGATTAGCGAGGCTGGCCTCGACACCGTTCAAGGTTCGCAGGTCACCGTGCCCGCCCAGTCGGCAATCATCCTCCACGATTAACCCCTTTCTTCTATCCCTTTTCGGCTTCCCGCCGAAAACGTGCGTCTTTTCTTCGCAATGCCGAATCCACCATGCGGGGTGCGGGCGGGCATAAGGCCCGCCCGCACCCCGCATGGCAATATCCCGCCCATCCCGTCCGTCCCATCTTTAATATCTATTATGTCTATCTTGTCTATATCGTCCGCCTCGTCTCCCCCGTCTATAATGTCTATCCCCATCTATTCTGTCTATCCAGTCTATCTAGTCTATCCCGTCTATTATGTCTATCTCTCCCCTTCTTTCCCCTTGACCTAAATCAACAATCGCAGAAAAATGAAAAATAATCCTTGAAATATTTGGAGGGTATCGGAAAAGTCTATACCTTTGCACTCGCTTTTCGGAAATACGCCGGATGGCAACAAAAGAAAAGAGTTCTTTGAAGAGATTTACATAAACAGAGAAGTAGTACAAGAAGCGAGCCGTACACATTATTATATATAGTGTATGCGGCTTGGGTAGAGAAACGAACCGTTCAATTCTGTCGCAAGCGAAGACAGGGCCAGGCTTGCTTGGGCCATGTTGAGCGCGGCAAGAATGTCTCTCACGAGACAAACGATTTGAGTGTGAAGTTTTACTTCCGATTCAATGATTAAAAGGATGAGCGTCCTGGACAGAGCAAACGTTCGCTGATGCCGCCGCAAGACGGCTGACGCGAGAATCATATTTTACAATGGAGAGTTTGATCCTGGCTCAGGATGAACGCTAGCTACAGGCCTAACACATGCAAGTCGAGGGGAAACGGCAGCTTAGCTTGCTAAGCTGGACGTCGACCGGCGCACGGGTGAGTAACGCGTATCCAACCTGCCCCATCGTATGGGATAACCCGCGGAAACGCGGCCTAATACCGTATGGCCTCCAAGAAGGGCATCTGCCTTGGAGTAAAGATTCATCGCGATGGGATGGGGATGCGTCTGATTAGCTTGTTGGCGGGGCAACGGCCCACCAAGGCTACGATCAGTAGGGGTTCTGAGAGGAAAGCCCCCCACATTGGAACTGAGACACGGTCCAAACTCCTACGGGAGGCAGCAGTGAG
>CAVHEN010000031.1:0-34952 GCA_963635115.1 Oscillospiraceae bacterium
TGTTGGTAGTACCTAAGTCGATTCCAATAATCTTTCCCATAGTTGTATGTTTTTTTATTTATTATTCTGTGTTAATGTTGGGCTCCATGTCGATTCTTGTGGGTGAGGTGTCATCGTGCCGGATTCCCTCGTTTGGCTCTGCGCCGCAATCGCGTTGCGTTCACGCCGTAACCGCGTTGCCCTTGCGCCGCGATCGCAATGCCTTTACGCCGCTATCGCAAGACGGTGAAATCCGCATCGACAATCCTTAGCCCACGCTAACCAACATCGTCCCTGATGTTGCTTGGACTTGATGTCCGCTGAATAATAAACAAACGATATGCCAACGGCTGCTTTATCATGCTCGACTGACAGAATGACACAAGCAACGCCCTATTTATTGCCTTATTACCACGACACTATAGGCAGGAAGTGTGACTTTCTGACCACTTACGGCGGTCTTTACCGTTGTCACGGTCTTGTCGTCGGGCTTCCCGGCAAAGCCTTCAGCCACGGTTCCGTCGGCAATATTCACGCCCGCGAGGCTCACCGCGAGGCGTGAGGGCAGGGCATTCACGATCTTGACGATGACCTTGCCGTCAGCACCAGTCACCACGCTGGCGCCCACTCGATAAGCAACGGCAGACGGCAAGTTGAGTGTCGAGCCAACGTGCGTCTCGCCACTGTTGCTTCCCCATAGCTTTTGGGTGTAATAGCTCGGCGTGATGACTATCTCGGCATCACTGCTGCCTATGCCATGGCTTTCCATCTCTACCACATCGCCGTTATGCTCAATAGAGCAGAGGAACAACGCCTCCACGAGAGCGTTCTCCACCGTGCCGCCTTGCGAGGTCCATTCGGCAAGGCATGCCTTTGGCGCGGTGCGGTCGTAGTTGTCGTAATAGTCTTGATTGTGCAGGTACCAACCCGGGGAGGCATGATTATACTCTCCCACGAGGTCCACGACGTGCTTGTTTTCCTTGGCAAATTTCCATCCTTCTATATAGTCTGCCGAAGGATTATGCGTGGGGCCTGCCGTGCCAATGACCTTTATTGCCGGATATTTCGCCTTCACCGCCTCTGCCACCTGCTTGAAGTGTTGCTCAAAGGCTGTCGTCATGTGGTCTTCACTGCCAAGGCAGACAAATCTCAGGCTGAACGGCGAGGGATGGCCTGCCTCCGCACGCTTTCTCCCCCACCCTGACGCAGAGGAATCAGCAACCGCCCACTCTATCATGTCGAGCGCCTCTTGAGAGGTGGCACTGCTGGGGAGCACGGGGATGGGCTCGGCGCCAACGTCCTCGCAAAACTGGAAAAACTCGTCGAGACCCAAACCGAGCGCGCCCTTAGAGAAACGCATGAACTTGGGGTGCAACGCGGCAATGGTCTCGGCGGCATCCTTGCGGAGTCCATGGCCCTTGAAGGTGTCGTGGGGCAAGAGGCTCACCATGTCCACGTCCACGGCTCCTTCTTTCAACGGCGTCAGGGCAAGCCGCACGTCGCCCGCCACCATCTTCTTGTCCACAATCAATGGGAACTCATGGCGTTGCCAGCCGTCGCCGGTCAGCTTCAGTCGTGCCTTCGCATATTCCTCGCCATTGTTGCCGACAAGCGCCACGAGCAACTGATTCTTGCCGCCATTGCGCGAGCGAAGGCACAGAGAACAATCGAACTGCTGCAACGGCGCGACGGTCATGCCTTTCCATCCCCTATTATATAATGTGTCAGTCTTTGCCAACACTGCATAGTGTGGATTGGTGGCAGAGAACGGGGCGTCGGTTTGGATGGTTATGGCATGGTTGGATGTCCACGCGGTCTGTGGGGTCAGGCCATCGCCATCTTTCGGGGAATACTCGAAGTCGCGATTCCGCACCATCTCCGCGCGCAGGCTGCCATCATCGGGATTGTTGGCTCCTATGAACGAGACGCCCACGAGCTTGCTGGATATGCGCTTCGTTTTCTTCGGGTCGATTGTCAGCGTGGCAGACACGTCAGCACCCAAGTCGGTAAAGCGCCGCGGGTCGTCTTTCATGCGCTCCGAGAAGAGAGCCTTGTCGTGCTCAACTGCCGCGAGATAGTTTATCATGTAGTCGAAATGAATCTTTGGCACTTGGAACATGTTGCCGGCGTAGTCCTTGCCAGCCACGGTTGCCGAGTCCATGATCCATGCGTCATCGCTTATTGAGCTGGGCTCCTCGGCCTCGTCGAAATGTCGGAAGCTGTTGTCGGCCTTGACATACCGTCTCAGTCCGCCGCGCGTCTTGAAGTATATGTCGAACGTGCCGTCGTCCATCTGGAACATCACGGGCTCCATCACTCCCTTGTCGGTCATCGGCGCGAAGTCTTGCGGTCGCCACGTCACGAGGTCCTCGCTGTAAGCCGCGGCGAGGCACGGGGCATTGTCGTCCACGGTGAACAGCAATCGCCACGATCCGTCGGCGGCGTGGCAGACATAAGGCGTCAGCATGCGCTTGTCGCCAGCTGCGGAAGCATAGGCTGACTCGCAGAGCCGCCCCGCGTCTGCCCACTGCTCCTGATCGGTCAAGTAAGCCATGTGCAGCCCGTCGCTGTTGGCATGACTGTAAAGGAATATCTGGCAAGTGGTGTCCTTGCCAACAATCTCATAAGAGGGCTTGGTCTGCGCCCCTGCTTCGAGGGCGAAAAGGGCGAGCGCCAAAGAGAGCATGTTCTTCATGTGTATTCTGTTTTGTCGTGGCATCGCGATATGCCACTTATCGCAAAAGTAACAAAAAACGCAGAAACATCATCAACATTTACGCTTTTCTTTGCCGGAATGGATTTTTTTCCTTAACTTTGCATTGTTTTATGCGCTTGTGGCGAAATTGGTAGACGCGCCAGACTTAGGATCTGGTGGCTTACGCCGTGTAGGTTCGAGTCCTATCAGGCGCACACAGAGAAATCCTGACTGCTTTAATATGAGTGGTTGGGATTTTTTAGTTTCAAGAAAAGCACGATTATGGCAAAGAACAATTTCACGGGATTAATAGTATTTGCGGCAATTGGCTTGGCAGCCTATGGCTGGGCAAAATACAACGACCATGCAAGCGACACCGCAACCAACGAGGCTCGCACGGCGCAGACGCAGTATAAACAGAACGCGGAGACAGCGTACAAAGACGCAGAGCAGAAGGAGCAAGACGCTGAGACGCAAGACACAGAGACTGACGCAAGCCAAGGCGAGGCTTACGAAGCGCCGAGGTGGAGCAAGGCCAAGCCTCAGGAGCAGATGTTGCACCGCTACGCCTACGTCACCTCGTACAACAAGGACACGCGCACGCCTAACTGGGTGGGATGGGCGCTGACGGCGGACCACACCGACGGCGACAACGCCAGGGGTGGGCATAAGTTCCTGGAAGACCTCGACGTGCCCGCGCCAAGGGCCGCTTACTCCGACATAAGGGAGAGCGAGTGTGGCTACCAGAGGGGCCATATGTGTCCGGCAGGCGACAACAAGTGGTCGTATAAGGCGCAGAAAGAGGCTTTCTTGATGACCAACATCTGCCCGCAAAACGGCTACCTGAACCAGCGCGACTGGAAATATCTTGAGGAGGCTTGCCGCGACTGGGCAAAGCGCTATGGCAAGGTATACATCGTGACAGGCCCAATATTCTACGGCAAGAGCTACAACACCGTTGGCGAGCATCAGGTTGCCGTGCCCGACGCTTTCTTCAAGGTTGTAATGCGAACCAAAGGCTCATCGCACGACGCGCAGGCCATCGGCTTCATATACCAGAACCAATCTGGGCACCACGACATGAACTACTACGTGCGGTCAGTGGACGACGTGGAGGAAATCACCGGCCTCGACTTCTTCTATCAACTCGACGACAAGGTGGAAAGCAAGATAGAGAGCCATAGCGACCTCAGCAAGTGGTAGGCTTGTGGTGCGGGGCTTCTCGCTGACATTGTTGCGCCGCGACTGAAAAATGCCGCACGACACATGAAACGGTCGTGCGGCATTTCGCGTATTTGTTGGTTCCTTATTCTTGTCGGATGCTTACTTTGTGCACACAGGGCGAATGCACATTCCGTTGTAAATGTATGTGCTCATCACTGTGGGATCCGAGCCGGTATTGGTGAGGTAATAAGACCAATAATCGTCGGCATGCAATGGCAGAGTATTGTATGATCCGCTCCAATAGTAGCACTTGTTGTCGCTGGTCAGCGACGTGCCCAGGTAGAAGCCCGTGAACGGCAAGAATATCTCGTTGCCATTAGTGCCCTTGACCTTGAAGCCACCAGATGTTTTCGTCCATGTGCAATTATTCACAAGCTCGTCGACCTCGGCCTCCGTGGGCATGCGCCACGTGCCACCCCAAAGCTTTACGGCAGCGTCGTTGTCGGTATTGGATATGCTCGTGCTTGGAACGTCGAACGTCTTGGTGGAAGAGTCATACCATTGGTATTGTTTCACGCTGAAGTCGGTGCCGGCGGTGGTGCTGCCCCATGAGAAATAGGAACCAGGGTCGCTTTCCGACGTGGTGCCAAGATTATATGTGGCCCATTTCACGCTCAAACCGAGGTCTACGGACTTTGCCAACTTGCCTTCGGCGGTCAGTTCCCTTGTATCTTCTGTCGGAGTGTCAGGGTCTGAGGCCTTAGCTCCATAGACAGGACGTACAAGCATGTGCCAGCCCTTTTCGTCGGTAGCCTCGAATGTGCTTGTGCTCTTTGTAAATGAAATGCCTTTTGCCCAACTTTGAGCGGTGTTTTCAGACGTCCAATAGTCAGCGCCAGAATTAAAGTCTTGCAGACCTTTACTTGTCTTGTATCCACCACGCGGAATGTAAATGTAGTTGCCATTCTTTGCTGTCACCTTAACGACCTTGGTGCCATTGCTGAGAGTGACAAGCTCCTTGGTCAGACCGTCAAGCTCTTCCCACTCGGCTTCTGTCGGCATGCGCCACTTGTCGCCCCATTGTTTCGTGGCAACGTCATACTCGGTACCCGAGATATCACTGTAACTATTGGGATAAATGTCATTAATGTAAGATTGATTCTCACCAGTTGGATCACCCCATGCAATGTATGAACCGTATTCGTTCTCTGAAGAGGCGCCGATGTTCCATTTTGCCCATTTCACGCTAAGTCCAAGGTCTACCATCTCGGCAATCGGGAACTTAGGCTGCGTCGTGAAGCTGCCTGTCGTGCCCAAGCTTCTTTGGTCTTGATAGACGATATAGCCAGCGAAATAGTAAGTGGTGTTGGGATCCAGATTCTCGATGTGGAACGTATAAGTGCCGTCGTCTGCGATTTCTGAAACCGTGCCCGTCACCTTGTTGTTCTGGTCAGGGTCAATGCTGGAGGTGGTGCCATAGCAAACTCCTATCTCGGAAGCGTCAGCGTAACCTCCCTCGAATGTCACCTTCACATAGGCATCGGTCTTGGAGCAATTGGTCACCGTGGCACTCTTCACTGTAGCACCCTCAAAGAAGTCTCCATAAACAGGGCGAATCTGCAAGCCGAAATAGCGGAGATAATCCGCGGTCTCGCTGTTCAGGGTGTTCAAGATAAGAGCCGATGCCGACTGGTCATTGGTTTTGGTCAATGAACCTGTCCAATAAGCACCCAGCGTGTTGTCGTTTGTTATGTCGTCGCCAGTGCGATAGCCTTGCATTGGCAAGAAAATTGACTTGGTAGCGTCTTTCTTTGACGTGACGGTCCAACCCTTACGTGTATCATCGTAGGTCCAGTCGCAACCATCTATCAACTCTTGTACCTCCTTCAAGGTAGGCAAGCGCCACTGGTCGCCCCAAAGCACGTGAACGATGTCGTACTTGCCGTTGACGATGTCGGATGTGGGGTGCAACACAGGGAAATAGTTGAGAACTGTAGACTGGTTTAAGCCTGTGGCGTCGCCCCACCCTACGTAATAACCAGCTGCGGTCGCAGTTGTGGCGCCAAAGTTCGCGGCAGCCCACTTCACGCTCAAGCCAAGGTCAACGGCCTCGGGAACGTCGGGTGTCGCAACAGAGCCCAATGGCTCAAAGGTAACGTTTTGTATATCCCAAACTTGATATTCTTTCTTCTCGCCATTGGCTTGCGTGATTACCATCTTGTATTGCGCGTGAGCAGTAATAGCGAGGACGAGAAGACTGAATAAAAGGAAAATGTGTTTCTTCATCGTTTGATTATCTTAAAGGATTGATTATTTGCCCGAATAATATATACGCCTGCCGGTTGACTGCCTAAGTCTACCACGGCTCTTTCATTGCCTCTGTCAATCCTTGCGTTTACTTGGGCGCCTGACAATGAATATACGGTGACGCGTGTGGCATCGTCCAAACCGTCGATATATACCGTCCTGCCATCGACAAAACGGAATGTAAAGGGTGACGAGGTGCCAGCAGCGTTGTCTTTCTTTATCGCGTCAATGCCTGTCGTCGTTTCGGTCTTGAAGTAGAACTCTTGGACATTGCTCAGCTCAGCGCTGAAGTCAGAGGTGTTGATGTAGAACATCTCCGTATCGAACGTGATTACAGGCTTATTGGCAAGGATAAATATCTTCTCTGTATTATCCTTGAGTTTCACGACAAGCTGGCTTGGCTCATTGCTCGCGAAGATAGACGCGCTCAATGACAGGAAGAAGAGTAGACTTAGAAAAAATCTTGGAATGCGGTTCATAAGTCAATTTAAATTATTCTTTGCGTACAATCTTACCCTTGAAATAGATCATGACTGGACTTTTCTTAGAGTTGCTGTAAACCCCAATCTTCTTCTCATAATCACCTGGGAAGAATCCCGTCATGTCTATGGTTACCCTGAGCGTATCTGTCCCTTTGGCGGGAATGCGCTTTCTTGGGTATTTCACGGTTGTGCAGGTGCAGTCGGTCCGTGCTTCCTTTATTTTCAAGGGTTCCTTGCCCTTGTTCACAAAAGGAATGTCGAAAGTCCTGCGAGCGCTGTCCGTATAGATTGTCCCCATGTCGTATTTTACTTTCTTGATTGAAAGCTTAGCATAATCTTCCGCGCTTGCAAACAAGGTGGAAGAAAGCATGAGAACAAGAACCAGCGCGGACTTAATAGCTGTTGACATGTTTATCGTAAACATCCTTTACCCCCTCTGCATTCTTGTCCAACAAGGTGAGATACCACTTGCCATTCTTCACGACAGGGTTAAGTGACATCTTAGAGACTCCTATGCCTTTATCAATATCACCTTTCTTCACGATCTGGATAAGCACATCCACTTGGTTGTTCTTGTCAGAGCGCAAAACAAAAGAGTTGGTCTTTGCAGCATAGATAGGCATCTGAGAATAAGCCTCGATGAAGCCCTTACGCTCCGCTGCGGAAAGTGGGACAACGCTGTCGTGCCTGACCTTGTAGAGCATGTTGGCCGCCTTATCAAAATCTTTCTTCTCAACAAGCTGGGTATAGCGCTGGACCATATAGTTGATGTTGGAAGAGTCTTGCTTTGTATAGTTCATTGTGGCTGGGCGAAGATACTCGTAGACGCCGGCGTCCTTAGTCTTCTTTTTGCAGCCTGTCAAGGAAAAGACAAGGCATGAAACGATGATAAATGACTTTGTGAAATTCATATATCGTTGTTGTTTAATTAAAAAAGGGAGAGGAGAACGATTCTCCTCTCCCTTTGAGATTATTTTAATCCGTGTGGATTACTTCTTAGCGTTAGAGTGTGTACGCTTAACGTTCACAGTGATTGTCTGAGGAACCTCACCCCAATCGTATGTTACGACAACAGGAATCTGAACCTTGAAGTCTGCGGTTGTTGTGTTGTAGTTCTTGTAGGTGAGCTTACCGCCCTCGTGGTATACGAAGTCGATAGCACCGTTGACATTCTGCAGAGGAACCATCTTCTCAGTGTTGCCGTTCTGGTCGGTCAGAACGTCTGAGTTGGTGCTGATCTTCTGACCGTCTGCTACACCAACGACCTTAACGCCAGTGATGCCGTAGAACTTGTCATAGCCCTTCTGCCAGAGGTCACGCCAGTCTGTGAAGCTCAACAGATCCATCAGGTCGATTTCCTGAGCTGCGTCACCAGCATCCTCAACATCAGCAGTGTTGTTGGTGATGTTCAATGGACGCAAGAAGCGAACGTTGAATGTGTTGTCAGTCAATGGGAGCTCGTGGCAAGCGTTCTTAGCGTAGATGCCGACGATAGCTGTCAGAGTGTTCTCATCAAGCTCGTTGTGAGCCTTGTAGTTGAGGAGGTCCTTAGCATACTCAGTCTCCTGATAAACAGCCTTCTGAGCGTTAACATCAGAACCCTCAATCTTCACGATAGCCTGCTTAGCTGTCTGACCCTTGATGTAAGCCTCGAGAGTCTTGCCATAGTTGTTCAAGCTCAGAACGTATGTCTTGCCAGAGAGGCCCTTGAACTCCTTACCAACGTTAGCCTTGTCGAACTGGAGGTCGAGAGTCAGCTTGCTAGCAGCATACTCCTTACCAGAAGTCTCGTCAACGATGTTTGTGATGAACTTAGCAGCCTCGATCTTGTTGCCAACGAAAGCCTCAGCGAGAGTCTTCTCGAATGGCTTGTCACCGTTAGGCTGGATCTCATAGTCGTTAGGACTGTTGACGTTCATGTCGAACTCATACTTACCTGAACCAGCAGCACCATCCTTTTCAGCCCAAACTGTAGAGTTCTTCTGTGGGTCGAGGCTCATAGTAGCTGAAGGCAGAGTGCCTACGAGAGTACCAGTCTTGAAGACAACGTACACGTCAGGACCAACAGTCTTGTCAGCTGACTTATACTTGATGGCTACGCTTGTGTTAGCCTTCTTGTCAGTAACGAACAACTTGTAAGCCTCCTCGGATGTCAACTCCCACTTGAGGATACTTGACTTAGTGCCATCAGGATCAGTGTCCTTATCGATTACAGAAGAAGCAGTACCGATCTTGGTAGCCAGAGGCTGGAACTTACCGTTCTTGTCAGCCTGATACTGGTCGAGATCCTGAACATCGCCCTGGAGCGTGTAGTTAGCCTCGAACTCCTCACGAGTCAAGCCAAGCTCCTTGTAGAGATCCTGCTCTGTGATGTACCACTTAGTAGCGTAAGACCAAGCGTTTGGTGTGCACTCGCCGTTGTAAGCGTAGTCAGAACCTGTATAGGTGATGCTCTTGTCAACTGAGACAGGAGACTCCTTCTCATCAACGATCTTGATGCGGATGTAACCGTAGTCGTAAACGACACCAGTCTGCTTGTCAACCAATGTGACGCGAACGACAGGAGTACGGCCAACTTCCTGAGCGCGAACCTGCTCTGAGCCATAAGCAGCCTGCTTACCATCGGCAGTAGGAGCCTGTGGACGGAATGTGTAACCGTCAGAAGCGATAGCGGCGTGAGCTGACTCGTCAGTCTCGTTGTTACCCTTATAAAGAGCTGTCAGAGCGAACTGATACTCGAAGTTAGCGTTGAATGTAGCGTCGTCGAGCTTAGCTGGCTTGCCCTCGATGTTCTTGTAGTGAGTCTCAACGAAGTCTCTCAAGTCGAGAGTCTGATCCCAATTACAGTAAACCTGGGCGTCGAAAGTCACGCTTGCCTCGTGGACAGTCTGCATCAAGTGGCCATAATCCGTGCCACCCACAATCTCGCAAGTAGAGAGAGCGCTCTTTGGAGCCTCTGGGAAGAGGTGCTTGTTAACCTCGTTGTTGGTCAGAGCCAACTTAAGGCCAGAAACCTTCTCTGTGTACAGTGTAGCGTAGTCGGAAGTGATAGTAGTATCCTTATCGTTCTTTGTAGCTACGTTGACCACAGCTGCGAAGTTTGTGATCATTGAGTTGTCCTTAACGCTCTTGATCTTAGTAGGATCAGCAACGTCGAGGTCAACTGTCAGGATGCCATTCTCAGCAGACCAGCCCTTAACGCTGATACCAGCTGCAGCAGCCCTTGTGTTGATGTAGTCAAGGTCGCCAGAATTTACGCTAACAGTAGTGGTCTTCTCGTCGAGCTTAGCTGAAGATGGGTTCATGTGATAAGTGGCAGCGAAAGACAGCACCTTTGTGCCAGTCTCTGTGTCGTAGCGAGCGTCATCAGCATAGCCCTTAGCTTCCTTCTTATCCCAGTTCATGTCGCTAATCCACTTGGCATCCTTTACATGCTCGAAGTCAAGATAGAGAAGCTTTGTAGCCTCAACGCCCCAGTAGTAAGACTGTGGGATGAAGACGAGGCTGCGGAGGCTCTTCTCCAACAACACGTTCAGCACGTTGATGTTTGCGTTGATAGCGTCGATCTGGTTTGAGAGGCTCTGCAACTTAGAAGTCAGCTCAGCTACATCCAAGTCGTTCACCTTACCCTGAAGAGCCTGAACGTCTGCGAGCAACTTCTCGTAAGTAGTCTTAGCGTCGCTGTCCTGGCCGATGAGCTTGTTGAGGGCGTCGATCTGCTGCTTCAAGTCAGCGTCGGCAGCGATGCGATCATCCTTCTCATCCTTCAAGTCCTTACCCAAACCATCGGTCACAGACTCCAACTTGCCATAGATAGAAGCGCAAGAATCCTCGAGCGCCTTCTGGTCAGCCTTGAGAGCGAGAGTAGCGTTGATGCTCTGAAGTGTGCTCTCGGCTGTAGCCAAACGAGACTGCAAAGCTGCGATGTCAGACTTTGCCTTTGTGATGTCGGCAGTGTTGGTAGTAACCTGACCCGTGAGAGTGGTCAACTTACCATTGGCTGTCTCGAGCTGGGTCTTCAATGATGAAATCTCAGTCTCCAAGCTTGTCTTAGCCGCAGCAAGATCCTTCTGAAGGGTCGCAATGGCAGACTTGTTGTTGTTGATATCATCATCGTAGTCCTTACAGGAAGTAACAGTACCTGTTGCGCCTACTGCAAGCAGACCCATGAACAGGTAACCGAAAATCTTCTTTTTGTTCATACGATTAAAAGATTAATTAAACATTTAAAAATAAATTCCTTTTGGTTTTCTTACGGCCCGGCACGCGCCTTCGTGGCGTTTTTGTGCCTTGCCGTGGGGTTCGTCAGCACGCAAGCAGGGGAGAGAACCCTGCATGGTTTTGCGAATCTCCCCGTGGGGAGACTTTGAAACGTGTTGCAAATATAGACATATTTATGATAACTCACAAGCAATATCAATCTTTTTTTGTGTCAGAGGGCCAAATTTTAACCATTAGGACCCTTATCACACAAAAAAGACTTAATTACTTCGTAGTTTCCCATACGTCTGTCATTCGCTTTTGCGCTTTCTTTTTGCAAAGTTAGTGGTTCTTTCAGACATAGACAATATATTTTAATCTTTTTTTGAAAAATATTTTGCCTTGGCAGTGTCAAGGCGGTTGTTGCATTTTCTTGCACCGTGTAGATTCATGTGGAAGAATCGGGATGAAGCCAATGCCACGGTTTAGCTTTGCGGCGCAACCGCAATGCGTCCGCGCCGCAATCGCGATGCCTCCGCGGCGTAATCGCAATGGCGTTGCGGCGTAATCCGCCGACGCGGTTGGCAGAGGCTTGCCCGTGCTATTCAACAAAGCCCTGTGTTTCGCGATGCCTTGCCAATGGCAGCGGCGCGGTTGTAAAGGCTGTCCACGATTTTACGGTTTACGGTGTCGATGCGGCCGACGTCGATAGAGCCAAGATAGGTTTGCGTCATTCGCTCTGACGAATGCCCCATGGCATCGCTTATGAGAGCCGTGGGGACGCCAGAGCTTTTTGCCACCGTAGCCCAAGAGTGTCGCGCCACGTAGAGCGTGAGAGGCATGGGCAAGGCGAGTCGCCTTCCAAGCTTGCGCAGGTGATAGTTGACGGCTTGCGAGCCGCGCTTGAATTCCTTCCACCCTTCCGCACCTTCCGATGAGACGAGCGGGAAGAGATAATCGCTCTCGTCTCGCATGTACCTGCCGGCAATGTCTTGCATCTCGGCAATCCATTCCATGGATATTGTCCTGCCGGTCTTGTGCCGCCGGTAAACCAGCTTGCCTGACACGACATTATCTTTTCGCAGAAGCGCCATGTCGATGGGTGCCATGCCACGTGTGATGAATGAGAAGATGAACATGTCGCGCGCCAACCGCTCTTTCTGGCTTTTAGGCTCCGCCGCGGCAATCTTACGAATGTCGTCAATCGGCAAGGCTCGCTTGCGCGTTCGCGCCTTGCCCGTGTAGACATTATCAAACAGATTCGCTGGCAGGGACGCCACGCCTTCCTCTTGCGCCCTGTTGCAAACGGCACGCAAGATGCGAAAATAAAACGACTGCGTGTTCCTTGTCGCCCCTCGCTCCTTGAGGTAATCGGCAAAGGCAGCCATCGAGCGTGGCGTGACACGCTCCCAAGCGACGCATTCTACGGAGCCAAGGAAATGATGCCAACGATTGAGGGCAGCGCGATAAGCCTCTGCCGTGCGAAACTGGCGCGCCGCCTCTTTCTCCGCGATGACCTTGCGCATGAACTCCAGCATGTCGCCACCTGCCGGAGCCTTGGCGACGCTGAAGTCGTCCCTTACTGTGACACAGACCTTGAGCCCGGGGCCGACAAGGTTGAGCAACTCCCTAGATACGATAACTTCGATTTTGTCTTTCTGCATAGTGTAAATTATAATATGTGTATAATATAATAATGTGTAACCGCACCGCCTTTCAAAGTCTCCCCACGGGGAGATTCGCAAAACCATGCAGGGTTCTCTCCCCTGCTTGCGTGCTGACGAACCCCACGGCAAGGCACAAAAACGCCACGAAGGCGCGTGCCGGGCCGTAAGAAAACCAAAAGGAATTTATTTTTAAATGTTTAATTAATCTTTTAATCGTATGAACAAAAAGAAGGTTTTTAGTTACCTGTTCATCGGCCTGCTCACAGCAGGCGCGACAGGTACAATGACCTCGTGTAAGGATTACGACGAGGACATCAACCGTCTGGAGAAGCAGATAGCTGCCAACTCTGATGCGATCAAGAACATTGAGAACTTGATCAAGAGCGGCTCTGTTATCACGAAAGTCTCCGAGGCTACAGACGGTGTCACCGTCACCTTGAGCGATGGCAAGTCTTTCACCATCAAGAACGGAACCAATGGTGAGGCTGGCACGCCAGGCTCAGTATGGACTATCGGCGACGATGGCTATTGGGTAGAGAATGGCACGAAGACCAACTACTATGCTCTTGGCACCAAAGGTGAAAAGGGCGACAAGGGTGATAAAGGTGACAAAGGCGATAAGGGCGACAAGGGTGACAAGGGCGATACCGGCTCCGATGGCTCAAGCGCAACCTCACAGATTCGCTACTATGTTCCTAATGCCGAGACAGGTTGCTTCGACCTCTACGAGGATGGCGAGAAGATCCAGGAGACAAGCATCAGCTGGAAGTCAGCTAAGGCTAACGTCATCACCGCAGCCATGGACAAGGAGAACCTTATCCTTACAGGCGTAACAGGTGTGACAGGCGGTACAGTCACCATCTCACTGGACGGCACACTGAAAGGCTTGGTCTTCATGCCGAAGAACTACCTCGATGGTATCGAGACCATTATCTATCCTTACCTGACTGGCAACACCTTGAAGAACGCTACCGTTTCCGCTACGACTAACCGTCAGGGCAAGAAGGTGACAGGTCTTGACGACTACAAGGACGTAAAGGGCGTGTTCAACTATGGCCCAGCCGTTGGCTATGACTATCACATGAATCCTTCTAACAGCAACGTGAAGGTTTCTGACCTTCTTGGCTTCAACGTGCTCGAGCCTGAGGTAGTCTATACCAAGACTCGTGCCACAGCCAGCGAGCTCGGCGTCAGCGTTGTCAAGAAGGAGAGTGAGGACAAATATGTGTTCAGCAGCGAGAATGGCATCCTGCACGCAGGTATGCAGATCGCTCATCCTAACCTTCTGAAAGAGTATCCTACAAGCCTTACCGACCAGAAGTCTAATACAGTTGCATTGCAGGTTAACTCTAAGGACATGCAGGGTGGCGACGCTGTCATTACTTCCGACTATGCACTTCTCCAGCCACAGAAGGCTAAGGTCCAGGCTATCTACTGGGCTAAGAAGCCTATGTACGCAGCTGTTAAGAACAACGCCATCAAGGGCGATACCGCCATTTGCGCACATACAGAGAAGCTGGATGTCTACAGCACTCCAGAGCAGGCTTTGAAGAATGGTAACGGCGCAGCCCTTGAGCTCTACTATGAGACAGGCTCTACGCTCAACATCAAGGACTATCTCGGCATCCACGCTCTTCGCCAGAATGTAACTTCTGATCCCGACCATAAGTACGTGGCTGAGAATTGGCTTGCCGCCAATGGCGACGAGAAAGAGTTCGGCCTTACTTATAAGTTCAAGCTCGTGGACTATGCCGTTGACGGAAATGCCACACGTGACAGCCGTTTCGCAAAATGGTCTGACGGAACGCAGGTTGGCGCCACAACAGAGAATGGCATCCTCGTAGCCCAGAACTTGAAGGAGGACGGTAAGACTCCTGACACGGACGCTACCGCAAAGACAGCTATTGACCGTGAGCCATTGGTTCAGGTGACTGTGACCAACAAGGCTGGTGAGGTGATTCTTGACGGTTATATCCTCATCCACATCACATCTACACCTCCTGAGGCTCCAGACAACAAGACTATCTCTTACGAGTCAATTGACCACAACCAGACATTCACACTCTGTGAGGATGTTGACAGCTTGCTGACAACATGGGGTCAGTTCAATGACATCGTTCTGAAGAAGGGTCTTGACGACCTCACCAAGGAGGACTTCGACAAGCAGTACCATGCTGACCTTCTGACTGAGACCTTGGCTAACCCTGTCTCTGGCGCTATTGGCACAGAGATGAAGCAATTCAAGGAGGCTTCCGTGAAGGGCGACGCTAAGCAGGCTACAACATATCCTGACAAGGTTGGTAAGGTTTACTACTACGGCGAGAACGACGGTACTACAAACCACGTCTTCTACTGGCTCATCAGCAAGACAGATGCCGAGAAGCTGACCAAGGGCATGAAACCAGGTGAGACAAAGGATGTTGTGAGATACGTGCGCTTCTTCGCTACGCAGAACGAGGATGGCTCATACAAGGCAAGCGCCAAGTATCCTTACCTCTACATCAAGCTCGTCACTACTCTGACTCGTGAGGCCATGGGTACTGTCACTTTCGCAGAGAAGATTGACAACTATTGGTTCGACGCTACCACAGGTGCTGACAATGGCACAAACGCTATCGTTCTCGACGTGCTCGAGCCTCGTGACGGTGGCAACATCAACTCATTCAGCCGCGTCATCAATCACACTCTCGTGGGCAATGCTCCTAAGACTGCCGGCAAGTACTTTGTTACACCTACAACCACTACCGTTACAGGTCAGGATGGTGTCACTTACACTATTGGCGGTCTGAGCAACAAGCTCGTTGACAAGTATGATGGCACTGTGCAGACATACACAGACGCTACATACAACAACACTGTCAATACGTATGCTATTGATGTCACAAAGGGTGTGTTCGCCAACAACGCTATCTATGCTACACCTGCAGGTGGCGTGGCTGTCGAGATTGCTTCTCTCAACCAGACCACTGGTGAGCTTACGCTCTTGAACAACGCCACCACGAAGATCGTGTTGAATGCTGTTGGCTATGAGGCTGACCACGCAAACATCAACAAGGAGCTTCGCGCATGGATCGGTTTCGTAGGCGACAACGGTTGCGGTTTGGCCACTCAGGTAGCTGAGGCTCCATTCCTCGCAAGCTGGCAGCGTCCTATCAACCTTAACGATGTCGCAGACCAGGCATTTGTTGACGCTGAGACTAACGGTAACTACATTTACCTTGCCGACATCTTGAAGTTCTTCGACTGGCGTAACATCGCTTTCGACATGGAGGGCAACAACACATGGTTCATGAACTTCTACGGCATCAACGCTATTACCGTCGACGTGACACCTGGTAAGGTTTACACCGACATGAACGGAGGCAACATTGACAAGACCACTCTGGCAAGCATAACGACGAAGGCTCGTCTTTACACAGAGAGTGGATCTGGCAAGGCCGCTACAGAGCACAAGTTCACGTTCAAGACAGACTTCTCCAAGCTGAACGCTTCTTCTCAGAATGACGCAGCCAAGCAGTACATCGCTGATCACAAGAGCGAGTTTGGTTACATCTACTATGAGAACAATGGTGAGAACGTCGAGAAGTTCAACGTCAAGGTTCCTGTAACAGTCAGCTACACTTGGGGCGATTTCAAGACTTATGTACTCATTGAGATTGATCGTACTAAGAACAACTAATCAGAACACTAATCTGTTTTAGGAAATACCATGAAGGGTGTGCCGCACATAACGGTGCACCCTTTTTCACAATAATTTAGACGTGAGAATCATGAATAAGAATATTTTTCTCTTTATCTCTTTTCTTGTCATAGCACTTGGCTTTTCTTCTTGCAGCTCCTGTGGCAGCAAGAAAGACAAGGAGCCACGAGAAGAGCGAGTGTCGGAGTTTCGCAACACTTTGAGCCAAGAGGACACCACGCAGATGCTAAAGCTCTGTGATGATGCCATGGAACAGCTTAAACACCGCAATTACAACGCCGTCCTTGCCAGCCTTTACGAATACAACGATTCCACGAAAGAGGCAAAGCCCTTGAGTGCTGCTACAACCAAGAAGTACACTACGATGTTTCGCATGTTCCCCGTTCTTGAATACCACCGCCTTTACTATAGCTTTCAACTTGAAGGCTGCAACGATGTGAAGTATAAGGTGACATGGGCCACAGCGGAGCAAGCTGGGACTAAAGAGCCGGCTACGACCGCATTCATGTTTAATCCTGTGAAGATCGATGGCTCATGGAAACTGTGCGTCAAGACGTCCAATGACGAAATAGACCAAACCCTAAGATAACAATATAGACTCTTGGCAGACACGAATCTGCCAAAGTCTTTAATTATTGTCCTTATGAAAAGATATTTATCCTTATTATTTCTTGTTACAAGTCTAACAGTTTCCGCGCAGGTAAACAAGACTGTTACTTTTAACTTCAACGCCCCATCATCTTTCAAATCTTCTCCAGAACTTATCCCGAACCCGTCGAATGGAGGCAGCGTTAATGTTACGGGCACTGTTTTCACAAATGAAGACGTACAATTAAGCTTTGAGTCTGTAGGCGGTGAGATTGGTGCGCAATTTAATACGGAGATAAAGAATTATTCCACCACATATAATTTGACATTAGGCGACCGCACTCATTTTGTCGTTTCCGGATTGAACGACGCGAAGTTAAAGAAAATCACCTACCCAGAGACTGACATCTCGGGTGATTTATACCTTGTGGACAATAAGCCTGGCAACTTTGTTTCGTCACAGCACAGTTGGACGAGTGGGTCAAGCGACGTGTCTAAAGTAATCTTCCAAAGTTCGGGCGGAAGCGACCCAACTTTCCATAGTATAACAGTAGAATATACTACTCCATCGGACATTCTCAAGCCTGCTTACAGCATCAGCGAAGGGAGCAGCGTGCCTTATTTCAAGGAGCTGAAAATGACATTTGACCGCTCTTTGTCTTTACAATCAGGAATTGGCATTAGCATTTCCAATGGAGCTAACGTGTATGCCAGTATTAATGGAAATGAGGTTACGCTTTCGGTAAACGACACTATCAAGGCAGATGGCAGTTATACCATTACCGTGCCCGCAAAATGCTTCAAGGCATCAGATGGTTATGAAAACGCCGCATTGACTTTTTCTTTTAGTGTCAACACTCCCAAGAACACTTTCTTGCCAGTAAGCATCACTCCGGCAGACAGCTCTGAAGTGGCGAAGCTTGGTTTCCCGACCATTGCCTTCAGCCGCCCCGTCAAGGTTACAGGCTTAAAAGGCAGTCTTACAAAGGTTGGCGATTCAGAGTGGGCCAACGACTTGTCTTTTATAAAATCTGGAAACAGTAAGGTGACCATTGAGTCTGAAACAATAGTAGACAGCATTTCAGATAAAGGCGTTTTCGTCATTCAAATCCCGGAGGGTGCCATCACTGACGGTACAGGCGCCCATTATAACCCCGCTATAACTCTGACCTACTACGTTGGAGGCGAGAAGAATCCAAACAAGGATGACCAGCCGCATCCGGAGCCTACTGTCTCTGATTCACCGACGATGAAAGCTGCAAAGACCCTTCTTGCTGATCAATGCATAGGCAAGGCTGGATATCCTTCTAAGGAAAGCGAAGAGTATCAAGCCCTGTTGAAACTTACCACAGACCCAATAGGCACTACTCAGACAGACACGCTGAATGTCGACGCTGAATTGATTGTCGCCATGGGGAAGCTTTATCAATCGCACAATATCGTTCTCCCTGAATCGGGTAAGTATTACAAGATATTCGGTCAAAACTCAGCTGGAAAGAAAGCATACCTGTGCTATTCCGACGGTTCTGTTGAAGTGACACAAGACGCATCATCGGCAGCAGCCTTTGAGGTAGAGCTGAAAGACGAGGCTATTGCATTCAAGACTAAAGACGGCAAGTACCTGCAAGTGTTGAATTCAAACACAGATTACGACGGCATTACCGTGAGTCACGTTTCCGATAGCTATACACCGACAAATGGCCTCACCTTGTCAAAATTTGAAGTAGAGAAGGTTGACTCAACCGTTGTGTTTGGTCTTGTCACCATGTTTGGCACGCTGGGAAATGGCATTGATGAGTCTAAGTCGTCTTACTCTCAGATACGCTATGACAACTTGTCTATTCCCGCTTCACTCGCGGAAAAGGCAACATTCGAAGAGAAACTATCCGCTGCTTTCGGGTTTGAAGAAACCACAAAACAAGGTGACATCTCTGATTTACCATCCGTAGACACAGAGTTCAAGCTGGAGCCCGAGACTATTCAGAAAGGCACAGATCAACTTTTAGTCACTCTGCTAAACGGCAATAATGTCAAAAGAGACGAGACTATCTCCCCCACCATCCTTGACAAGGACAAGAACTTGTTCATGAGTAGTGCCACCATCTATAAGGCTACAAAAGAGAACTCCTTTATTGTTGTTCCTACGGATTGCAATACCCAGGGGACGTATTACCTTGTGTTGCCAGAAGGCTTGTTTACATACACTCTCGATGGTAAAGAAGTCAAGAACAAGACTTGCACCTTACAGTTTGAGGTAGGTTCGTCTTCTAAGCCTGAGGACACCAGTGAGTTCAACTACATAGAAGGATATCCTCAACTCAGTGTGCTTAACAGCGGATCAGACTTTGATGAGAACTATGCCATAAAAGACACGCAACTGAATAATGTCATTTTCACCTATGACACAGATGATATTACAGGTCTTGCGCCTGATGAAACTGTCGAGGTGAGTTTATACAAGATTAAGAATCAAGTATCAACGCCAACACTTATCACGACAGGTCATTTTGAGAAGTTCAGCACGTCAGATGCGTCGGTCTATGCGTTGAAGCTTGTTTGGGATAATGAAATAAAGGAAAACTCTCTCGACAAGTCTGTCTATGCTATAACATACCCGGACGCTGCCTTTGGTGATGAGAACTTTGAGAAGTGGCTTGCGGACCCTTCTTCTGTTAAGAAGAGCGACTGCTATGTAAACAAAGCCGACCATTGGTATTTCTCTGTAGACAATGATAACCCCACGAGTATTAACAATGTCAAGACTGACAAAAACGGAGAGAAGGTCATCTACGACCTGCAGGGTCGCCGTGTTAACCATGTCAGCAAGACAGGTATTTACATCGTGAATGGCAAGAAGACCGTGATACGCAAGTAAACGCAACGCTAAGCCAACGTGGCTTGACGCATTTATTGAACCGCATGACTCTTAAAAATGAAGTGTCCTACTCATTTGATGGATTCATGCGGTTTCTTATTGACAAGCCCCAACAAGATGCAGAATTATGAATATGCCGCACGATTCTTTAAACGGTCGTGTGGCATTTTCTTTGATTCAAGATACCATGCGGGTTGCGGACGGGCATTAAGGCCCGCCCCCCTGCAAAGCACGGTGAATCTGCATGCGCTGAATAATTGGCTAAAGCCCAGCCACCTGTTCCTCGCTAAGACCCGTGTATTTGGCTATCAAGGCCGTGGGCATGCCGTCGGCTTTCATGGCCTTGGCACTCGCAATGGCGCTATCAAGCGCGCCTTGTGCCAAGCCTTCTTTTATACCTTCCGCCTTGCCTTCCTTCATGCCTTGCGCTATACCCTCTGCCAATCCCTCTGCCTTGCCTTCCGCCAATCCCTCTGCCTTGCCTTTCTCGCGTTCTCTCCTTGCTGCAGAGTGGAGGGTGCGCTCAACGCGGACCATGTCCCAGAAATGGTCGTAGCCAGCCATCTGGGCATCGGTGTAAGCCGACTCCTCCACTATGTCAAGGGCCTTGCGCGTCTCGGGGTTCTCCATCAGTTCCTTTGGCGCGACCTTTGTGTCCTCGCCTATCTCGGTAAGGAAGCGGAGCCACAAGGCTGTCATCTTCTTCTCCTTGAATGAATGGGGCTTGAACTTGGGTAGCTCGATGAATATCACGTGCATGTCCTCGATGACATGGTCGGGGTATTTGAACTCCACGAGACCATAGTCGTGATACCACTCCTCGGTGTCGTGCAGGAAGGCCTCATTGATGAGGTTAAGCGAATAGACCGGCTGAAGGTCGGAATAGTCGTCGCCTGCCTTGAGCTGCTTCACGTATGCCTTTGACGAATTGAACAGCACGCGCTTGAAGAAGTCGGCGGTCCATATCATCTGCATCTCCACGATGAACTGCCGCCTCTGCTGGTCCTCGCAACGCACGTCGACGATGGTGTCCTTCTTCAGCGGCATGGTCGGTATGAGCTCAAAGGGCAGATACTCAATGCTTGTCACCTGCCCGTTGTCGGGCAGTGGCAACATGGCATTGAGGAAGCTTATCATCAAGTCCTTGTGGTCGGCAAAGACCTTCTTGAATGTCATATCGGCGCGTGGATCAAGATATTTTCCCATAGTCGTGGTGTTTTCCGCAAAGTTAGTGATTTTATTCGTTCCAAGAAAGTTTTTCGCCGATTTCCGCAACTTTCTTTCCGTTTGGGAGGTCTTTGCCTTTCCACCGCAAAGGCATCGGCCTTACGCTGGAATCGCGATGCCTCCACGCCGCAATCGCAGTGCCATTACGGCGCAAAGCCGATGCCCCTCGTCCACGCCATTGCGGGGAACAAAAAAGGAGGGGCAAACACGCGGCTTGCCTCTCCCGAGATATTCTATTGGATGCCATGATTGGCATCCTCATGCGACCTATATGATTTGCGCCATCAGCTTACCAAACTTGCGCGCGCTTGTTTTTGGGCACGAACATCTTGTTGCCCTTCTTCACGTTGAAGGCCTTGTACCATGCGTCTATCATGGGCAGGGCGGCGTTCACGCGAGCGTAGTTGGGGGAGTGGACATCGGCGGTGAGGAGATACTTCACCACCTCGTCGGTCATGTTTGAGGCCCACACGCGACCCCAAGCGAGGAAGAAGCGCTGCTCAGGCGTGAAGCCGTCCTTCACAGCCAGCGGATGCTCCTTCATGGAGTTTTGCAGAGCACGGAAGGCAATGTTCAGTCCGCCGTTGTCGCCGATGTTCTCGCCAAGTGTTTGCTGGCCGTTGACCTTCATGCCTGGCAGGACGTCAAACGAAGAGAACCAGTCGGCAAGCACCTTCGTGCGAGCGTCGAAGTTTTTCTTGTCTTGTGCCGTCCACCAGTTGCGCTGGTTTCCGTACTTGTCGAATTGGGAGCCTTGGTCGTCGAAGCCGTGGCTCATCTCGTGGCCGATCACGCCACCAATGGCACCGTAGTTGACGGCATCGTCGGCATCGGGGTCGAAGAATGGCGGCTGCAGGATGGCGGCAGGGAAGCAAATCTCATTTGTTGACGGGTCATAGTAGGCGTTGATGGTCTGCGGGGTCATCTGCCACAACGTCTTGTCCACCTTCTTGTTCACGCGCTTGGCGATGTAGTCGTCGGTGGCCCAGCGTGACATGTTGCTCAGGTTCTCGTAGAGCGAGAGGCTGTCGTTGACCTGCAAGCCATCGTAGCTCTTCCACTTGTCGGGATAGCCTATCTTGATGATGAAGTTTGACAGCTTGTCCTTTGCCTGCGCCTTCGTGTCGGCTCCCATCCACGTGGCCTCGTCGATGCGCTGCGCAAGTGCGGTCTGGAGGTTGTGCACGAGCTCAAGCATGCGTTTCTTGCTCGACTCGGGGAAATACTTCTCCACGTACATCTTGCCTATAGCCTCGCCCAGCCTGCCGCTCACCACGGCAACGGCGCGCTTCCATCGTGGCTGGTCTTGCTTTGAGCCGACCATGGCCTTGCGCAGCTCAAACGCCACCTTGCGGAAGTCGTCGCTAAGCTCACTCGTGGCACCGCTGATAATCTTTGCCTCGGCATACGTCTTGAGGTCTTCGAGAGGCGTGTCGGCGAGAATCTTCTCAACGGCGTGTATAGGCTCTGGCTGCCCAACGTCTACATAATCGAAAGCGGGGAAGCCTGAGGCGAGGAACACGTTGCCCCAGTCGATGCCCGGGAAGTCGGTGACGAGCTGCGTGTACGACATCTTGTGGTAGTTGGCGTCAATGTCGCGCTGCTTCACCTTGTCGTAGCTTGCCTTGGCAATCTCCGTCTCTATGGCGACGACCGCCTGCATCTTCTTCTCTGCCGTGGCGTCGTCTGCCCCAGTCAGCGTGAAGAGCTTTTTCAGGTATTGCTTGTATGCCTCCAGCACGCGCTTGTTTTGAGCGTCGTCGGAGAGATAATAGTCGCGCTCGCCAAGGCCCAGTCCGCCCTGTCCCACGGCTACGATGTTCCACTCAGAGTCTTTCTGGTCAGCGCCCGCGCCTATGCCGTACATCATCGTCGACTCACCGCAACGGTCGAGCTGCGCACACACCAGCTGGTACTCCTTGCGGTTCTTTATCGCCGCTATCTTGTCGAGCACCGGCTTGATGGGTGTCCATCCCTCACGGTTGAGGCGTACGGAGTCCATCAAGAGGTTGTAGAGGGAGCCTATCTTCTGCTCCAGCGTGCCTTGCTTTTGTGGCTTCGAGGCAAAGCCGAGGATGATGTCCTGGATGCGTTTCTGGCTCTGCTCGTGCAGGTCGGTGAAGGCTCCGTTCTGCACATGCTCTGCGTCGAGAGGGTGCGACTTGAGCCATCCGCCAGCGGCATAATGGTAGAAGTCGTCGCCTGGCTTCACCGAGGTGTCGAGGCTCTTCAGGTCAATGCCCGAAGAAAGGTTGCCCTGTGCCATGGCGCCTGTGGCGCACAGCAAGAGGCCAAAAAGAAAAGTCTTTTTCTTCATTTTGATGTTTTATTAAAAAACAAAACCCCACCGGGCGCATTGTCATGTGCCCGATGAGATTTGCGTTGTTTTAAGATACTATTTACTTCACGTTGCCCACCTTGATAAGGTATTCGGCTATCTGCACGGCGTTGAGGGCCGCGCCCTTGCGTATCTGGTCGCCGGTGAGCCACAACGTGCAGCCGTTGTCGTCGGCCAAGTCCTTGCGCACGCGTCCTACGTACACGTCGTCCTTGCCGGCGCTCTCTAATGGCATTGGGTAGACATACTGGTCGTTGGGGTCTTGGACGAGCGTCACGCCAGGCGCGCTCTTCAACGCCTCTTGTATGTCTTTCACCTCCAGTGGCTTCTCCGTCTCGAACCACACGCTCTCTGAATGGGAGCGAAGGGAAGACACACGGACGCAGGTGGCGGAGGTGCGGACGTCGGAATGCATTATCTTCCGGGTCTCGTTAAACATCTTCATCTCCTCCTTGGTGTAGTCGTTGGGCGTCATCTTGTCTATCTGCGGAATGACGTTGTAAGCCAACTGATGGGGGAACTTCTCGATGGTGCTGACGCTGCCCGTCTCCAGCATCTCCTTATATTGCTGCTCCAGCTCCTTCATGGCAGCTGCTCCGGCTCCCGACGCGCTCTGGTATGAAGACACGTGAATCTTCTTGATGTGGCTGAGCTTGTCGATAGGGTTAAGCACCACCACCATCATTATGGTAGTGCAATTGGGGTTGGCAATGATTCCTTTCGGGCGGTCCAAGGCATCCTCGGGGTTGATCTCCGGCACCACGAGCGGCACTTGCGGATCCATGCGCCACTGCGAACTGTTGTCGATCATCACCGCGCCATACTTTGTTATGGTCTCTGCGAACTCAGCCGACGTACCACCACCAGCCGACACGAAGGCGATGTCAACGTCCTTGAAGTCATCGTTGTGCTGCAACTCCTTCACGGTATAATCCTTGCCGCGGAAGGTGTATTTACTGCCCGCGCTACGCTTCGACCCGAAAAGCAGAAGGTCGTCAATGGGAAACTCTCTCTCCGCAAGGATGCGCAAGAACTCTTGCCCCACGGCACCGCTTGCGCCTACAATAGCTACTCTCATAATTATAATAATTGAAAACCTTAGGGGCAAAATTACAACAATTATGCGAAAATATGAGTAACTTTGCCACTAAAATAGGAAACAAAGATAACAAATGGCAACTTTTGCCTCATATTTCCCCATCACTGACCCCACGTTGATATTCTTCGTGGTGCTGCTCATCATCCTTCTTGCCCCTGTCATCATGGGCAAGTTGCGCATACCTCATCTCATTGGCATGGTCCTCGCCGGAGTCGTAGTAGGCAAGTATGGTCTCAACATCCTTGTCAGGGATTCCAGTTTCGAGCTCTTCGGCAGGGTGGGACTCTACTACATCATGTTCCTCGCCTCACTGGAGATGGACATGGAAGACCTCCGCAAGAACAAGTGGCGGACATTGACCTTTGGTTTGCTCACCTTCGGTTGTCCTTTCTTCCTGACGTGGCTGATGGGCATCAACATCTTGGGCTATACGCCTATCGCCGCCCTGTTGTTGGCTTGCGTCATGGCGTCTAACACGCTTGTCTCCTACCCCATCGTCTCCCGCTATGGCATTCAGCAGCAGAAGAGCGTCACGCTGTCGGTAGGTTCCACCATGGTGAGCCTCTTCATTGCCCTTGTCGTGCTCGCCGCGCTGGTGGCATCAAACGAGGGCAAGAGCGACGTGCTGTTCTGGCTGTGGTTCATTGGCAAGCTCGCCATATACGTGGTGGGCATTCTCCTTACCATCCCTCGCCTGACGAGATGGTTCTTGCGCCGATACAGCGACGCGGTGATGCAGTTCATCTTCGTCATGGCCATGCTCTTCCTCTGCGCCGCGTTGTCGGAGCTCGTGGGCTTGGAAGGCATCTTCGGCGCGTTTTTCGCCGGACTGGTGTTGAACCGCTACATTCCGCAGCTCTCGCCCTTGATGAACCGCATTGAGTTCATCGGCAACGCACTGTTCATACCCTATTTCCTCATTGGCGTCGGCATGCTCATCAACGTGCGCTTACTGTTCCAAGGCGGCAACATCCTTTTCGTGGTGGCTTGCATAGTGGTATTCGGCACGGTGGGCAAGGCTCTCGCCGCTTATGTGGCGGCGTTTTTCTTCCGCTTGCCCACATTGGCTGGCCACATGATGTTTGGCCTCACCTCTGCTCATGCCGCTGGAGCCATAGCCATGGTAATGGTGGGCATGAACATGACCAACGCTGAGGGCAAGCCGCTCGTAGACGAGGCGATGCTCAACGGCATCGTCATAATGATTCTCTTCACTTGCGTCATATCGTCCATCATCACCGAATGGGCGTCAAGAAAAACCGTACTGCGAGAGCGCGAACTGCCATCGGAGGACTTGCCCGACGACGATGAGCGCATACTCGTGCCTGTGAAGTATAAGGAGTATGCCAACCGTCTGATGAACTTGGCGATAATGGCACGCAACCAGAAGCTCAACCGCTCGATAGTGGCCATCAACGTGGTGTACGACGACTCTAACATGAGGCGCAACCAGAAGGAAGGACAGCACCTCCTTGAGCAACTACAACAGTATGCCGCGGGTTCCGACGTGAAGGTTGACACGCAGGTGAGGATTGCCGCGAACATAGCCAATGGCATAAAGCACGCCTTCAAGGAGTTTCAAGCCTCGGAGATTCTTATCGGCATGCACATGCACGACCTTGAGACCACCGCTTTCTGGGGGCAGTTCCACCGGAGTCTGTTCAACGGCGTGAACCGCCAAATCATCATGGCTCGCCTTTACCATCCCCTCGCCACGCTAAGGCGCATCGTCGTAGCCGTGCCTTCGCGAGCGCAATATGAGCCAGGATTCTTTCGCTGGATGGAACGGTTGTCGCGCATAGCCGAGAACCTCGAATGCCGCATACAGTTTCATGGCAGGACGGACACCCTGCAGATGGTCAACCAATTCATCACCAACCGCCACCCAAACCTTCGCGCCTCATGCGTGGAAATGACCCACTGGAACGAGTTGCCACGCCTCGCCTCGACAATAGCCGACGACAATCTCTTCGTGGTGGTGACGGCGCGCAAAGGCACGGTATCGTTCAAGTCGGCAATGGAGCGCTTGCCTGAGGAACTTACACGATGGTTCAAGGGAAAGAACCTCATGATCGTGTTCCCCGACCAGTATGGCGACGACAAGCAGACCATGACGTTCGCGCAATCGCAGCACACGGAAGAGACTTCCGCCTACGACACCATGGCAAAATGGTTGGATAGGCTATTTAAACGCATAGGCTCAAAAATATTTGATCATAATGGTAGACGTTAAAGGAATAACCAAATCGTTTGGGAAACTACAGGTGCTCAAGGGCATCGACCTGCATATTGACAAGGGCGAGGTGGTAAGCATAGTAGGACCGTCAGGAGCCGGCAAGACCACGCTCTTGCAGATTATTGGCACCCTCGACAAGCCTGATGGCGGCACGGTGGTGGTAGACGGCGTCGACGTTAGCGACTTGTCGGCAAAGAAGCTTGCCGACTTTCGCAACCAGCACATAGGCTTCGTGTTCCAGTTTCACCAACTGCTGCCTGAGTTCACGGCGTTGGAGAACATCATGATTCCCGCGTTCATCGCTGGCAAGGGCCGGCAAGAGGCTCGCAAGCGCGCCGAGGAACTGCTCGACTTCATGGGGCTCAGCGACAGGGCGTCGCACAAGCCCAACGAGTTGTCGGGCGGAGAAAAGCAGCGTGTTGCCGTGGCGCGCGCGCTGGTAAACAACCCTGCCGTAGTGCTTGCCGATGAGCCGTCGGGCAGTCTCGACTCAAAGAACAAGTCGGAGCTTCACCAGCTCTTCTTTGACCTTAGGGACAAGTTTAACCAAACCTTTATCATTGTCACCCACGATGAGAGTCTAGCCAAGCTGACCGACCGCACCATACGCATGAAGGACGGTCTGCTGGAAGACGTCTCTACCCAACCATCCACGGTGAGTGAAGAAGACGAAACATCTATCCAAGCCTCTACGCAAGCACCTGTCCAAGCTTCAATACAAGCACCGGCTCAAGATTCTTCACAGCCGTCACCACAGCCGTCCACAATAAAGGAAGACGAAGCATCTGTCCAAACATCACCATTGGGAGATGGAGAAAGCATAGCTGAGACAGTATGAGCAAGCACACTGCTACACCCTCCCCTACCGCGGAGGGCCTGGAAGAAGCCCGTTCGCCTATTGCACAAGCTTCAGGCAAGACTTATGTGAAGCCGAACGAGACTTACGTTAAGGCGAACGAGACTTTTCTCATTGCCCTCAGCGGAGGCGCTGACAGCGTGGCGTTGCTGCGCATGCTCATCGACAAGGGCCATAAGGTTGAGGCGGCACATTGCAACTTTCATCTACGTGGCGAGGAAAGCGACCGCGACGAGGCGTTCTGCAAGGCTCTTTGCGAGAAGTTGGGGGTAAAACTGCACATCGCACATTTCGATACGCGAGAATTCGCAAAGCTGCGCGGCATTTCCATCGAAATGGCAGCAAGGGACTTGCGCTATCGTTGGTTCACACAACTCGCACAAGACACCAATGCGGCTGGAGTTTGCATAGCTCACCATAGCGATGACCAAGTGGAGACGATACTCCTTAACTTGCTTCGCGGCACAGGTCTCAAGGGACTGCTCGGAATGAGACGCCAGAATGGCATTTTCTTGCGGCCGTTGCTCAACATGTCAAGAAAAGACATCCTCGAATACCTCAAGCGTATAGGGCAAGACTATGTGACGGACAGCACGAACCTTGAAGACGACGTTCAACGCAACAAGCTAAGGCTCGACGTCATCCCCATGCTGGAGACGGTGACCCCCGCGGCACGACAAAACATCCTGCGCATGGCCGACAACCTTGGAGACATAGAGAAAGTGGTGGAGCGAAGCCTCGACGAGGCATTGGATAAAAGCAAGGCGGAATGCAACCTTGGCGAAGCTTATTGCATGAAAGCCATCAGGAGCTACGTCAGTCCCCGCTTGCTTCTTTGGAACATCCTATCGCCTCTCGGCTTCAACCGCGCGCAAACTGAGGAGATTCTCTTGTCTGCTCAAGGCGGGAAAACGTGGACTGCAAAGAAGCATGTCGCCGTTGTGAGCAACGACAAGCTGTTCATTTATCCAAGCGAGGCTTGGAACAAGCCACTGCCTATGCTACGCATTCCAGAAGAGGGGCTATATGGCCTTGGAGAGCACAAATTACGCGTTTCCATAAGCATCGCGAACAACAGTCCGCAACCTTCAAGAGACAACCGCATTGCCACGTTAGACGCCGATGGCGTCGTTTTTCCGTTGACAGTGCGCCCTGCAAATGAGGGCGACCGCCTCTCACCTTATGGGATGAAAGGCTCAAAGCTCGTTTCCGACTACCTTAAAGACAAGAAAGCGGAACCGATAGAGCGGCACAGGCAACTCGTTGTGACCACTGCCACAAACGACATTATATGGCTTGTGGGGCGGACAATAGACAATAGTAAGAAGATTGGTAAAGACACCAAGAGGGTAATAACCCTAACGATTGAGGATTGAAGATTGTCAGGTCTGAAAACAAAATAACTGATATAACACCCAACCATCAGCAAACGACAATCAATATACAACTATCAGCAAACAACCTCAACAAAGAACTTTCAACATACAACCATCAACACACAAATATCAACATACAATAATCCCCGGCTTGCGATGGCAAACCGGGGATTGTATTATCTATTTCCCTTAGGGAAAGATTGGGCTATTAAGGCTCGGCGATCATGATAGAGACACGGTTCTTGTCGTTCTCGGCGAACGGCTGCACACGTGAGCCCTTGCTCTCAGAAGAGATGCGGCTCTCATCGATACCCTTATCCTTGAGGGCCTTCACCACTGTAGCTGCACGCTGTGCTGCAAGACGATCGTTGATCTTGTTGTTACCTGTGCCAGCGTCAGCGTAACCAGTTACGGTCACCTTAGCCTCTGGGTGCTCGTTCATGTAAGCCACGATGTCGTCAACCTTAGGCTGCTCTTCTGCTGTAACGGCAGTCTTGTTGATTGTGAAGAACACATCACGACGGATAGGCTCAACCTTCACAGGAGCTGGAGCTGGAGCTGGTGTTGGCTCAACATACTCTTCCTTCTGTGGTTCTGGAGCTGGAGCTGGCTCTGGTTCTGGAGCCTTCTTGGTGTAGCTCTTGCCGAGGTTGATGCGCAGACCAGCGAGGGCATTGAAATACCAGTCTGGGTTGCCAGCCTTCTTAGAGTTGTACTTATCGGTCAGGATGTTGGCATTGCCTTCGAGCATGATGCTAACAGCCTTGCTGACGCGGAAGTTCAGCTCGATGCCGCCACGACCAACAGGACGCACCTTTGTGCCTTCCCAAATGTAGCGCATCTCATAGTTCTTAGCCAAAGAGTTAGCCTCGTCGTTGCTGAAAGCGATGTTAGCGCCACCACCGATGAACGCGCTGAGGTTGAACACGCGGTTAGGATTCCAACCACAGAAAGCATTGCTGAGGTTGAAGATGAAGTCGATGCCAGGAGCAACATACTTCCACTTATAAGTGACGTTGGCAGGAGCTGTCTTACCAGTCTCCAACACGCCATTGTAGCCACCCTTGCTCTGCCAAGCGTTTACAGCCACGCGAGCGCCGAACCAAGGATTGAACTGATAGCCGATGCCGAGCTGAACGTTGGGTGAGATAAGATCACCGAACTTAGCCTCACCGAGCGTATACTGAGCACCACCCTGCAAGTCGAGGAATGCGTGCTTCTTGAATGTGTACTCATTGCCAGCCTTATCCGTATAAGTGGCCTGAGCCATGGCAGCTGAAGATCCGCCAAGGACCAACGCTGCGACCAATAAAGTCTTAATGCACTTCATAAAGCGATTAATTTAGTTAATATTCTCTTGTTTATTTCTCTCAAATATAAAAGTCACACTAAATCCGTTGCAAAGTTAGCAAATAATTTAATAGGTGACCATTTTTTTACAGTTTTTTTTCTAAATTCTTAGAATTCCGCGTTTTTCGGCGTACGTGGGAAAGGTATGACGTCGCGGATGTTTTGCATTCCAGTCACGAAGAGGATGAGCCTCTCGAAGCCAAGGCCAAAACCAGCATGTGGGCAAGAGCCGTACTTACGGGTGTCGAGATACCAGCTATAGGTAGATTCCACCATGCCGCGGCTCTCGATTTCGGCAGTAAGTTTCTCATAGCTTTCCTCACGCACAGAGCCACCGATGATCTCGCCAATGCGTGGGAAGAGCACGTCGGTGCCCTGCATGGTCTTGCCGTCGGGGTTCTTCTTCATGTAGAACGCCTTTATCTCCGCAGGATAGTCGGTCATGATGACCGGGCGCTTGAAGTGCTGCTCCACGAGATAACGCTCGTGCTCAGAAGCGAGGTCCATGCCCCAACCCGTGATTGGGAACTCGAACTTGTGCCCGTCTTTCACAGCCTGCTGCAGGATGTTGATGCCCTCGGTGTAAGGCAAGCGCACGAAGTCTTCCTTGACTACGTTCTCCAACGTCTCGATCAAGCTCTTGTCAATCATCTTGTTGAGGAACTCAAGGTCGTCGCGACAGTTGTCGAGTGCCCAACGCACGCAATACTTGATGAAGTCTTCCTCAAGGTCCATCAGCTCGTCCTTGTCCATGAATGCCACCTCTGGCTCAATCATCCAGAACTCGGCGAGGTGACGGGGCGTGTTGCTGTTCTCGGCGCGGAATGTCGGGCCGAAGGTATAGATAGCTCCAAGCGCTGTGGCTCCAAGCTCGCCCTCAAGCTGTCCGGAGACGGTGAGGTTGCACTTCTTGCCGAAGAAGTCCTTGTCGTATTCCACCTCGCCGCCCTTTGCCACACGGTCGAGGTCGAGCGTTGTCACCTGGAACATCTCGCCCGCGCCCTCACAGTCGCTGGCGGTAATCAGCGGCGTGTTGAAATAATAGAATCCGTGCTCGTGGAAATATTGATGGATGGCGATCGCCATGTTGTGGCGAATGCGGAACACGGCTCCGAACGTGTTGGTGCGCAGACGCATGTGGGCATACTGGCGCATGTACTCAAACGACTGTCCCTTCTTCTGCATGGGATAGTCGGATGGGCAGAGACCATATACCTCAATGTCGGAAGCCTGCACTTCCACGGTCTGCCCCTTGCCTTGGCTCTCCACGAGGATGCCCGTGGCACGGATGCACGCACCGGTGGTGATGCTCTTCAGCATCTCGGCGTCGAACTTGTCGGGAGCCACGACCACCTGGATGTTCTTGATTGTAGAGCCGTCGTTCAAGGCAATGAAGTCTACCGCCTTGCTGCTCCTGTGTGAGCGCACCCAACCCTTAACAGTGATTTCCTTGTTATAATCGGTGCTCTTGAGAGCATCAATGACTTTTGTTCTCATATTATTAAAAGCCTCCCCAATCCCACCTGTTGGCGGGAACGCGCCGACTCGCAAAGCCGCGCCATTCCCTGGAGAGGTGTTTTATTTAATGGTTAATCTTGTGTTTATTTCTGTCCTTTGTATCGGGCGCATTGCACGCGCTGCCTTATTCGAACATTCCGCTGCGCAGCATGTCGACCTCCTTCTCGGAGAGGAAACGCCAGTCGCCACGACGGAGGTTCTTCTTGGTGAGGCCCGCGAACTGCACCCTGTCGAGCTTGACGACACGATAGCCGAGCGACTCGAATATACGGCGCACGATACGGTTGCGGCCGCTGTGAATCTCGATGCCCACCTGTGAGTGGTCACGCTCGTCGGCATACTCTATGGCATCGGCATGCACCTCGCCGTCCTCAAGCTCTATGCCGTCGGCAATCTTCTGCAGATCCTCAGTGGAGACGTTCTTGTCGAGGAAGACGTGGTACACCTTCTTCTTGAGGAACTTAGGATGCGTCAGCTTTGAAGCCAGCTCGCCATCGTTGGTGAGCAGGAGCACGCCCGTGGTGTTGCGGTCGAGGCGGCCAACGGGATAGATGCGCTCAGGGCAAGCGTCCTTCACGAGATCCATCACGGTCTTGCGCTGCTGAGGATCATCGGATGTGGTGACATAGTCCTTCGGCTTGTTGAGCAGGATATAGACCTTCTTCTCAATGGTCACGGGGTTCTCGCGGAACAGCACCTCATCGGAGCGCTTCACCTTTGTGCCGAGCTCTACAACGACCTCGCCGTTCACCTTCACCGCACCGGAGGTGATGAACTCATCAGCCTCACGACGTGAGCACACGCCGGCGTTGGCAAGATACTTGTTCAAGCGGATGGGCTCGTCTGGGTCAACGTGCTCTTCCTTATACTCGATGCGCTTCTTCATGCTGTACTTGGCGTTCGGGTCATAGCCCTGACGCGGTCCGTTGTTGAAGCCACGATAAGAGTTGTTGCCGTAGCCACCCTGCTGGCGATTATTGTTGTATCCGCCCTGCTGACGGTTGCCGTAGCCACCCTGGCGGTGATTATTATATCCACCTTGCTGACGATTGCCGTAGCCACCCTGCTGACGCGACTGGTATCCGCCCTCAGCGTTATAGCGAGGACGTGGCTGATAGCCGCCTTGCTGACGTGGCTGGTATCCGCCCTCGGCGTTGTAGCGTGGGCGTGGCTGGTACTCGCTCTGCTGACGTGGCTGGTATCCGCCCTCAGCGTTGTAGCTTGTACGTGGCTTGTAGTCGCCCTGCTGACGTGATTGGTAACCGCCCTCGGCATTGTAGCGTGGGCGTGGCTGATAACCGCCGCGCTGCTGGTAGCCACCCTGTTGGCGTGGCTGATAACCGCCCTGACGTGGCTGATAGCCACCCTGCTGGCGTGGCTGGTCGCCGTCTAATGCAGCGCCAAAGCCCTCCGGGCGGAAGCCGGCGTCGGCTGGCTTGCTTGAGGACATGCGACTGGCGCCATACTGTGGGCGCGAACCTGCGGCATGGATACGTGGGCGCTGAGTGCGTCCTGTTCCGGGGTTGAAATCTCTCTGATTCTGATGTCCGCCTACGTGTGAATACCCCTCACGGGCATCTTTCTGCGGCTCTTGGGCCGCCTGCGTCTTTTCCAGTTCTTCTGACATAGTAGTAACTTGCTTAATCCGTGAAGACTATATCACTATAGGTCTTCACAGACATAATACTTTTTAAAACTAAATACCTGTGTAATTATGCGGAGTGATGACAAGGAGCTCTTGCTTCACCTCCGGTTTGACATTTAAACTATTGATGAATTCGTGTATGGTTTCTTCCGTCATTGCCGTGTTGGTACGGGTGAGTTGCTTCAGCGCCTCGTATGGATGCGGATAGCCCTCGCGACGGAGGATGGTCTGTATTGCCTCTGCCACCACTGCCCAAGTGTTGTCGAGGTCGGCGCTGATCTTCTCCTCGTGGAGGATGAGCTTGCGCAGGCCCTTGAGCGTAGACTGGATGGCGATGACGGAGTGGCCCACTGGCACGCCGATGTTGCGAAGCACGGTGGAGTCGGTCAGGTCGCGCTGCAAACGGCTGACGGGCAGCTTCGTGGCAAGGAACGTCAGCACGGCGTTTGCCATGCCAAGGTTGCCCTCGCTGTTCTCATAGTCGATTGGGTTGACCTTATGCGGCATGGCTGAGGAGCCGACCTCGCCTGCCTTGATCTTCTGCTTGAAGTAGTCCATCGAGATGTACATCCAGAAGTCGCGGTCGAGGTCAATGATTATGGTGTTGATGCGACGGATGCCATCGAAAATGGCGGCAAGATAATCGTAGTTGGAAATCTGTGTGGTGTATTGCTCACGCTCCAAGCCGAGCTTCTCGCTGACGAACTTGTTGCCGAACGCACGCCAGTCGTAGCCAGGATAAGCCACGCGGTGGGCGTTGAAGTTGCCCGTGGCACCGCCAAACTTTGCGGTCACCTTCGAAGCCTTGAGGGTGTTGAGCTGCTCGGTGAGCCTGTACACGTAAACCATGATCTCCTTGCCGAGGCGTGTTGGAGACGCGGGCTGACCGTGGGTCTTGGCGAGCATGGGCACGTCTTTCCACTCGTCGGCATAGGCTTGGAGCTGGGCGATGAGTTCCTCCACCTGTGGGTAGAAAACGTCCTGAAGCGACTCCTTCAATGCCAATGGCACTGAGGTGTTGTTGATGTCTTGCGACGTAAGGCCGAAATGGATGAACTCCTTGTAGCTGTCCAGTCCGCCAATGGCGTCAAACTGCTCCTTGATATAATACTCAACCGCCTTTACATCGTGGTTGGTGACTTTCTCAATGTCCTTCACGCGTTGTGCTCCTGCCTCGTTGAAATTGAGGTACAGGTCGCGAAGGCGCGGGAAGAGGCTGTGGTCGAACGACTCCAACTGAGGGAGAGGAAGCTCGCAAAGAGTAATGAAATACTCCACCTCCACACGTATGCGATAACGAATGAGCGCGTACTCTGAATAATAATCGGCAAGGGCTTCGGTCTTGCCTCTGTAGCGACCGTCAATAGGCGAGATTGCCGTTAATACATCAAGATTCATTTGACTAATTATTATAATACGTATTACCTGACTGTGTTTTCTATGCTGATTGTAAATGCTATATGCAACTCACGTGGTTGCAAAATTACAAAATCCTCTTGAAACAACCACAAAAGTAATGACTTTTTAGAAACGCTAACATAAAAAAAATCCCACGGCTACCAAAATGAATTGGAATAACCGCGGGAACCACCCCTGTGGGCGTTGACGGATTCGAACCGCCGACCCTCTGCTTGTAAGGCAGATGCTCTA
>CAVHEN010000032.1:0-34681 GCA_963635115.1 Oscillospiraceae bacterium
TAGGAACTTGGCGGCAAAAAGCAGTTGTATTTCGTTAAAAAACGATAACCCGTCTGTTTCCGCCGGTTGTCGTCGTGCCTACCGAAGGCGCCTTTCGCACAAATAATAAACATCAAAGCTCTGCTTTTACGAGATTATTCCCTAAATTTGCAGTCGATTGTTGAATTCACGGATTTTATAAACAGTAATTCAAACCACAAAGTATGAAGACGGTATTAGTAGACTTAACAAGATACCAGGAGAAATGCGGCTTTGGAGAAATTGCCAACAACTATGCCGAACACTTGAGAAAGGGAGACGTTGATGACATACATTTCGTCGTGCTTGTAAAGGAAGAATTCAAGGGGGCATTGGGCGATTCTGTCGACTACGTGACAATAGAGCATTTAAACGAGGACCTCAAAGCGCTCGGCAGAAAGATAGACTTGTGGCACGCTACGGATCAGCTTTTCATCAAACGCAAACACGTCAAGGGCATGGTTAGCCTATTGACAATACATGACCTCAACTTCTTATACGAAAAGAAAGGCATTCATAAGCTCAAGTGGTTTCTGAAACTAAAATGGCTCGTCAAGCGTTCCGACTGTATCACCGTGATCTCAGAGTTTGTCAAGCAAGACTTGCTTGCCCATGTCAAGGTAGGCAACAAACCTTTGCATGTTATCTACAACGGTATCAAGGACTCTGATGATGAACAACAAGCAAAACCTCATTTTATCACGGACGACACCAAGTTCTTCTTCACAATAGGGCAAACTCGCCAGAAGAAGAACTTCCAGAAGCTCATTCCCATGATGAAGTTCTTCCCCGATTACAAACTCTTTATCTGTGGGAAAAAACATCATAGCTATTATGAACAACTGCACATGATAAAAGAGGAAAACCACGCCGACAATGTGTACATCACAGGGGAAATCACAGAGCAAGAAAAGAAATGGATGTACACCCACTGCGAGGCCTTTCTCTTCCCAAGCCTTTTCGAAGGCTTTGGCCTTCCCGTATTAGAGGCCATGCGCAATCGCTGCAAAGTGTTCTCGTCTCGTTGCACCAGCCTTCCGGAAATATGTAAGGACAACGCCACCTATTTTGAGTCTTTTGACGCTAAGGACATGGCAGACACAGTGAAGAAGGGATTGGAAAGCTGGGATAAGGCAAGCAGCATAGCCACAAAAGCAAGGGAATACGCATTAGGATACAGCTATAAAAAATATGTAGAGAGCTATATTGCCCTCTACAAACAACTGTTGCATATGCAATGATGCCTTGACGTTATGCTCCTTACCTCTTGAGTATGGCGTACCTCAGCACCAAGCAAACGTGACGAACCCAGATTTCCAAGCGTCGCCCGAATTTTCGTTTTCTCCAGCTACCGTAGATACGATGAATACCAAAGGTGTTCTCATCTATCTTGTACTTATTGCGTGGCGCGAAGAAATGGGTGGGGTAAATCTTTATGTCGCCTAAGTCCTGGTAAGTGTCTTCTCGCTTGTACCCGAACTTCTTCTCCGCTATACGCGCCATAACCAAAGGCGAAATCGTGTTGTTGAGCGTGCCGTCAGCATTACGATAATGAGAGTTTTTATAATGCTCAAACACTTCCTTGCACAAGGCGTTGCCCGCCTCGCCCATAAAGAAAGCCGCCTGAAGCCCAAACTCGCTATCGTCCTGATTCACCTTCTCGTTGAAGGTCATGAAACCATTTTCCGGTACGAACCCGTCGAATCTCTTGTACAGGAATATATCGCTATCCATGTAAAGACCACCATATTTGTATACCGCATAAAAGCGGACGACATCTGCCGCGAAAGCCCAACGCCTCTCCTCTAACGCCTCATCAATGAAGTCGCAACCTATGGCCTTGGCGTCTTCATATCCCCATACCTTAACTTGATAATCAGGTATGACTCGCTTCCATGAATCCAAACAGACCTTGATTTCCACAGGGTAGGGATCATTGCTAAACCAGCAAAGATGGATAATTTTTGGTATCATCGTTCTCCGTAAGGGTAATTATAACGTTAAGATGGCAATGCCATCGTATAGACGCTTCAAAGTTACGGAAAACCAATCAAAGGGCAAAGAAACATGAAGCCTTTCTTGTTTTCTATCATTCATTAAGCGTGGCAAACCATGAAAAAAGCCACATTGCCTGTAGAATGCGTTGATGGGATCGATGCCGTCTATCAAGTTGTCCAGTTGATAGGCAAGGTTAATCTTGTCATATTCATTGGCAAGCATCTCAAAGAAAGCAATGTCTCTTCTGTCCAGAGTGTTTACCCAAATGTCGTATCTGTCTTCGATGGTCCGCTCTTGTTCTCTTTGTCGATGCTGTTTACACTATCGGAATATTGCAGTATTCCCGTTTAAACCAAAGTTCAAAGACAGGATCGACAAATTTAAACCCTTCACCCAATTTCTCAATGAAGTCCTTTTCCACGAGAGTCCTCTTGTTTTTGGTAATTGTGCGTGGGGCACCCAACCCATATTCAGCCACAACCTGTTGTGCGTTGAAATGAGTTTCGCCCATGCATACAGCACGCAAGAATGCTATTTGAGAAGACGGCATGCCATCTATGTCCGCAAGAAACATGTCGGCATTTGTATCCAAGAGTTTGGCAAGTTGGGACCGGTAGATTTCCTCTGTGACCTCTGTTGCCGTGCTCGTCCAGATAAAGAAACAGAATTGTTGCACATACCAGGAATGGCATTGCATGGTATCGCAAATCCGTTCTATAATCTCATCACTGATAGTTTTGCCAAAACCGTAGAAACTGTCACGGATAAACGGTCTCCAATATTCCTTTGCTATTTTCTTCAAGACCATCATCTGGCCAAACCTATAAAAGGGGTTCTTGGAATTGCCAAAGATGTCCATCATCATGTGACGCTTGCTACCATATAGGCAGTAGGTGGTGCTGTGTTGACCCTGCCAAACTGAACGCATAGTCCCTTCCAGGCGTTTCCATTCCGGCAGATTTGCCAATTGCTGGAATTCATCAATACACACTATGACATGAATGCCCTTGGCCTTGGCGATTTTTTCCGGCAAGTTCAGTATTTCTTCTGCACTTTCTTTTAAAGGATTGAAGCGCAGTTTTACCTCAACGGCATTCATTGGGTCACTGTTGACTGTAATACTGGGAGATATGGATTGTACAAATTTCACTATATCCGCCCAGCGTTTTTCCACGGTAGAGGCAACTCCTTGCAGTACTGCACTGGCAAACTTATTGTAGAAATCTTCTTCAGTGTATATTTTAAACGCATCCAAATAGCACACCCTGACATCTTTCTGTTCCCGCTTAAGTTCCTCCATGGCAACTCTTACAAGCGATGACTTGCCCCAACGTCTTGGAGAAACCAACATCACATTGATGCCTCCGCCCAGAAAAGTCTTTAGATCCTTACGGTCTTCAACCCTGTCTATGAAGTATTCGTTTTCCGCTATGGACCCGTACTCAAATGGTATCTTGTTCATGTTGTCAACACATTGGTTTTCGGCAAAGTTACAAAATTATACCCGAAGGTATAATACCCGAAGGTATAATTTGCGGAAATTTAACCCTACTTTAACCCATACCAAGAAAATTTGCTGATTTTTCGCCTTGATTTCCACAGGGGTAAAGATCATTGCTAAACCAGCAAAGATGGATAATTTTTGGTATCATCGTTCTTCGTAAGGGTAATTATAACGTTAAGATGGCAATGCCATCGTTTAGACTGTCAAAAGGCAGGTTTATCTTTTTTAACAAAGCGGAATGCAAGATTACCCAAAACACGAGATTTAATGTATATATTTAGGAATAAGATACAGGATACAATAATTCATTAATTACTAATTGAAGATTATGAGTAGACATCAGTTGAGGAATGTGAGTATTGCCGCAATTGTGATTCTTGCCATTTCAGTCGTGCCAATGCTATGGATTGGTCGATACTTGCATCCATTCGCAGACGATTACGTCTTCGGCGCCAAGGTCTATAATGTATGGAACGAAACCCACTCTTTCCTTGCTTGCATACAGAGCGCATGGAGCGTGGCCATGAACATGTACCATTCATGGCAGGGCACCTATTCAGCATGTTTTCTTATGGCTCTCCAGCCTGGGGTCTTCGGGCACTACTGGCTTGGGCCCATCATCCTTCTGTTCAGCCTGATGGGTTCCACCTACGCGCTGCTATATATGGTAATGCGCAAGTTGCTGCACTGCTCAAGATTGGAATACGTCTTCGTGTCGACGCTCTTCGTCATCATCACCATACAGTTCACATATTCTTATTACGACGCGTTCTATTGGTACAATGGCGCGATGTATTACACGTTGTTCTACAGCATGTCGCTTGCGCTGGCGTCGCTGCTCATCGGTTATAGGCTGGCAAGCACGCGAGCAAAGAAAATGGTCATAGGCGCGGCGGCTGTCATCCTTGCCATGGTCATTGCCGGAGGCAACTTCGTGTCTGGCCTCGGCATGGGAGCCATATTGTTCACCTCCATCATCCTCATGCGAATAGAACAAAAGCGGTGGCCCCGCTTTTACCTTGCCATCCTTGCCGTCTTTGGCGTTGCCTTCGCCATGAGCGTGCTTGCCCCAGGCAATGCCTTCAGGCAAGTCACCATAGAAGACAAGCCTAATGTCGTGGCGGCGTTCTTCATGGCAATAGGCAAGAGTTTCGGGTTCTTTTCCGACTCGTTCAACGTAGTTAAGATATTGATGTTGGCCATTATCGCCCCTGCCATCATCGAAATGGCTGCAAAGTCACGTTTCAAGTTCTCACACCCTTGGTTGTGCGTCCTTGTAACGGTCTTGCTCTACAGTTCCTTCTTTTTTGCCCACAGCTATGCCATGGGCACTGCAGGCCCAGGAAGAGTGCAGAACATCTACTCCTATGTAAGCCTTTGGCTCATCTGCGTCAACGTATATTACCTTTCGGGAGCGCTTATAAGGAAAGCCGAGGCAAAAGCGCCTCTGAGTTCGGCTATTGTGGAATTGGTAAAGGCGTTTCAGCACAAATACGCACATTCATTGCGCTATGCGCCATATTGTGCCGTCATCATCTTGCTGTTATCCGTAAGCATCAAACAGGCGACAACCAACCGTACCATCTCGCTCATGAAAAAGGGAACGGTCATGAAGTTTGACAAAGAGATGGACAATAGAGAGCAAGCGCTAAAAAACAACCCAAGAAAAGCCATAACCCTGAAGCCTCTCACGGTCAATATGCCCTCAGACGCATTCAATGACATCACGGTTTATCCTGGCTACTGGATAAACCAAGGCATGGCTCGCTACTACAACAAAGAGGAAATAGTAGCCATGCCCAACGCCATGTCGCCAGAGTCGCCTTATGTGCTTTTGGCACGCTGCAAAAAGGAGGTTGGGCCTGGCAACCTGAAGTTTATCCAGTTCAAACGCTGAAATACAGCTACAGCATCGAGAAAGGCTGGCAGATAATTGTCCAAGGCGAGAAAACGCTTTGGATGATTATCCTACACCGATAACGGAGCCAACGCGCGACAAATATCCGTTCTAACATTTTCGGCCAACAATTAGCGTATTCGCATATCTTTTCTTAACTTTGTCCGTAAATAGGTTGTTGAAACAAAAGCAAGCAAACCCATATGCAGAAATATGACTATCTGATAGTTGGCTCCGGCCTGTTCGGTGCCACATTCGCACACCTCGCCCATAGGCAGGGCAAGCGATGCCTTGTGATAGACAAGCGCCCGCACCTTGGCGGCAACGTCTATTGCGAGAACATCGAGGGCATCAACGTGCACAAGTATGGTGCCCACATCTTCCATACGTCCAACAAGTCGGTGTGGGATTTCGTCAACTCCATCGTGGAGTTCAACCGCTACACCAACTCGCCCGTAGCCAACTACAAGGGCAAGCTCTACAACCTGCCTTTCAACATGAACACGTTCTACCAGATGTGGGGCGTCACCACTCCCGAGGAGGCGCAGGCCAAGATAGACGAGCAGAAAGCCCAATATGCCGCAGAGCTAAAGGTGAAGAACGAGGCCGCAGGCGTGCCCAACGAGCCGCACAACCTGGAGGAGCAGGCGATGCTCTTGGTGGGCAAGGACATATACGAGCGTCTCATCAAAGGATACACCGAAAAGCAATGGGGCCGCAAGTGCACGGATCTGCCAGCGTTCATCATCAAGCGCCTGCCCGTGCGCCTGGTCTTCGACAACAACTATTTCAACGACAAGTATCAGGGCATACCCATAGGCGGATACAACAAGCTCGTCGACGGCTTGCTCGAAGGCGTCGACACGATGGTGGCGGTTGACTTCTTCGCGAAAGAGACAACCCTCCCCGATGGCACCAGGGTAAACTTGAAAGACGACTGGCATGAAATAGCCGACAAGCTCGTCTTCACTGGAAAGATAGACGAGTTCTACGACTACAAGCTTGGCAAGCTCAACTACCGCACGGTGCGCTTCGAGCAGGAAATCATCGACAAGCCCAACTACCAAGGCAACGCCGTGGTGAACTACACGGAAAGGACGGTGCCCTACACGCGCGTCATCGAGCATAAGCACTTCGAGATGTTCGGGCAGCAGGTGTACGATTGCCCAAAGACCGTCATCTCCAAGGAGTATTCCATGGAGTGGACCGACGGCATGGAGCCATACTATCCCGTGAACGACAAGGCCAACTCCGAGCTCGCCGAGAGATACAAGGCCCTTGCAGAAAAGGAAAAAGACATCATCTTCGGCGGGCGACTCGCGGAATACAAGTACTACGACATGGCACCAATCATAGAGAAAGTGCTCGCCCTGTTCAACTCCAATACCGGCAATCCGCTATGATAAACGTCAAGCTCCTTTCCCCACGATACGACATCTTCCGCGACTTCATCCTTGCCTTGCCAGCCAAGATGGACACCGAGGGTGAATACGTGTACGGCGGAAAGCGCAACCTGATAAAACGGTTCGTGGCACCCAACGGCGAGTCGCTCATCGTGAAGCGGTTTCACAGCCCACAGTTTGTCAACAAGTTTATTTATTCTTGGGGCATACGCCAGCCCAAGGGCTTGCGTGCGTTCACCTATGCCACCATGCTTCGCGAGCACGGCGTGGAAACACCTGAGCCACTGGCGTATATCGAGGATCGCGATTGGGGAATGCTGAGGGAGAGTTGGCTCATTACGCCGGAGATTCCATACAAGCACCAGCTCTACGAGATGGGCGATGCCGAGCCAGAGGCGTATGAGCCCATGGCAACGGCCCTCGCCGCCTTCACTGCGCACATGCACGAGGAAGGCGTGTTGCACAAGGACTACTCACCAGGAAACATTCTTTGGGACAAGGACGACAAGGGCAAGATCTGCTTTTCCATTGTCGACATCAACAGGATGTACTTCGGGCATGTTGACATAAGGCGAGGCTGCGCCAACTTCGCGCGCCTTTGGGGTCCGAAAAGGTTTATCGAGCTTCTCGTTGCCGAATACGCTCGCCTGCGTGGGTTCAATGAGCAAGAGGCGATTGGCATAGCCATGGACTGCCGCAGAAAGTTCTGGGCGAGGTACAGCAAGCATCACGAGATGGAGTTCAAACTGGAACTGTAAGGCAACGGAAACGGTTGCCAGCGACATGAATGCCGTGGCGCGCCCAAGGTTTGTTCAGTTGAAGAGATATTTGCCAAGGAAAGTCTTCATCCACTGCCCGTACAAGTCCTTATAATCCTTGAAACTCTTGGCATGCGCCGAACCGTGGAACACCACGAGCATCTTTGGCGCAGGCTTGGCGGCATATAAGGGATAAACCATGCGTGTTGGCACAAAGTGGTCGTTGCCCCCATGTATGAAAAGCATGGGCTTGCGGCATTTCGCTACTTGCCTCAGCGGCGAGGCCTCTCCAAACGACCAGCCATAGCCAACCTTGCACAGTGCCGACGCCGTGTGGAGCAACGGGAACTCCGGAAGCCCGAACATCTTGTCAAGCTCATAGCTGAACTCGTCCCAAGCTGAGGTATAGCCACAATCTTCTATAAAGCACTTTATATAGTCGGGGGTGTTCTCGCCTGCGACGTTCATCGTCGTGGCACCGCCCATCGACCATCCGTGTATCACCATTCTGGCGTGCCCGGTAGAGTCTTTGAACATCTTGTCGGCAATCGCCGCCCACCTCAACACATCGTTGCGGTCGTTCCATCCCATCTGCATTGCCTTGCCGCCGCTCTTTCCGTTGGCATGCAATTCTGGCAGCAGCACGTTCATGCCAAGTTCCTTGTTGTAGAAGCAGGCAAACTGGAGCATGTCCACCGCGTTGTCGGTATATCCATGGACGACGATGGCGGTGAGAGCGGTCTTGCGCGGAGCCTTCACAAAGAGGGCGTGCAAGCGTGTGCTGTCGGCAAGGAAAAGCCCCGTCCGCTCGTTTGCCATAGTGACGAAAGTGTCGCGAAGGGCGTTGTGGCTGGTCACGGAGTCGAGCCAGGACACCATCCAGGGATAACGGTGGCGCATCAAGGCATATTGACCGGCATAGTCGCGGCCCTTGTTCTCTGCCGGATGTAGGGCAAAGCTCAGCAAATATACGCTCCCGCCAACGATAGCCACCACGAGCAACACCAGTAACGCCAAGAGCGACCTCAGCGCGAGCTTCCTGCAATGTCTCATACGTTTCTCTCCTTTCATTATTATTTAGCAAATTTCATGTGGGTTAGGTTTCTCGAAGCAGATTTCATCACTGTGCGATTGCGGCGCGAAGGTGGTGCGATTGCGCCGTAAAGGCAACGCGATTACGGCGCGAGGGCAATACGATTGCGGCGCGAAGGCGAACCACGAAACCTGCCACGATGATTTTATCCCATCAAAAATGGCATAGTGCCTCTTATTTCACGATAGCCTTCTCTGCGTTTCTCAAGCCCGTGACATCGGTCATGAAAGCCTTTGCCGAGCCAAACTTGAGGTGGAGGTCGAGGCGAACGGGGATGTGGTTTTCATCGTCCGACACGAAGAAATCCACTATCTTGTTCCACTTGTTGTCGTCATCGTCCTTGTCCAAGTAAGCCAGTTTCAGGCAACGATAAGTGTGTCCGTTGTCAGCCTTCACGTTCACGGTGCCTTGGTAGCGCAGCTGCGCGTCGTAGACCTTCGTACCGTCCACTATCGGGAAGTTGACGGCGTAGCCCTTCTTCCACCCTGTCGGGTTGAATGAGCGGGCGCGCATGAAGATGCTCATCATGTCGTAAACGCAGTCGTTCAGCGTGCGTTGCGACCTCGAATGGGTGCCGTCGTGCCTCAGCCTGTGCAACTTGACGTGGCACTTGTTGTTAGGGTAAGAGTAGTACACCTCGTCCACCGTGTAGCGCTTGCCCTCCTTGGCACCCTTGCGATAGTAAAGCGGCGCCATGTCGAGCGTGTTGTAACAGAGCAGCGTGTCGCGGAGCACGAAGAAACGGTCGGCGCGCTTGTTGCCCCTCGTTATCAAGCTGCCCTTGAAGGCTTGCTTGCCAAGAAACGTTGCCTGGTCGATGTCGAAAGACGCTGTGCCAACCTTCACCCACACAAACTTCCAGTTGAAATAAAGATTGTAGGAAAGCCTCTCGCCCGACTTGAACGCCGTGTTGCGGAACGTGCATTGCGCCGAAGCCGACACGCAGAAGAGAGCGAGCAGTGAGAGAAGCGTTATCTTTAAACGTCGTGTTGCCTGTGTCATTTTGTTTTTCTGATAAGTTAATGTCATTATCATTAGAGTTAAACAATTATCCTTTTCGCCTTTTTGGTCAAAGCTTTGGAATGTATTGTATTCCAAGTTTCTTCGCACGGTCGAGATTCTTGTTCTTTATGGTTTTCTGCTTGTCGGCCTTCTGCTTCTTTATTGCCTCTGGCTTTTGCTCCCACAGCGGTTTCGCAGTGGGATTCCATGTGAGGGTGAGGTCCCACTTCTCCTTGCACTCTATGAGTTCGGGATCGTAGTACACCTCCTCCGGCGCTATGCCCTTGTCGTAGTCGCCCGTGTCCCAACGCCTGTTGTTGTTTGCGTCCACGATCACGCGCATGTAGTATTTTCCGGCCTTGAGATAATAGAACTCCGCCTGCCCGTTGTCGGTATAGATCTCCTTTACCACCTTGCCCGAATTGTCGAGCAGCTGGGCTATGACATGCTTTCCGCTCATGCCCGAGAGCGTCATCAATATGGAGGCATATGCGTCGGTGGGGCGCACCTTCAGCCCTACCTTCAGCTTTTTCGACACTTCTCCATACAGGGAAGCGAAGATGGCGCTGTCGGCCTCAAGGCTGTACTCCATTCCTGGCCTCCACTCAGCGAGCAACCGGTAGGTCCGGCTGTCTATCTTGTGCAGCTCGTATCGCTCGGCATACCAAAGCGAGTCGTTCTCGGGATGTGAGTAAAGGTGCAGGTGGGCAGTGTCCACAGGCAACAACGGCACGTCGCTGCTTATCGTCACGTTCTGGTCAGGGTCCAAGTCGCCCGACGGCGTTATCTTGAGCTTCAGCTCCTCACGCGGCATCACGCTGTCGTAGTCCATGCCTTTCTTTTTCCTCTTCTCTTGCTCCTTCTGCCATGCCTTGAGCTTCTTCTCCGCGTCTTTCCGGCGTTTCTCATACGAGGTCTTGGCTATGAGCTGGAGCGTGTCCACCTGTTCGCGCAGCACGCCCACGGTGTCGGTGATGTTGTGTATGACCTGCATCCTCAGCGTGTCTTGGTTGACGAGAGCCGTGTCGCGAAGCCAATAAACTATCGTGTCGCGTTTTTCCCTAGGCTCTACCAGGAACGCGTTGTCGGAGTTGAAGTTGAGACCCTTTATCTTTGGCAGGATGCTGTCGCCATAGCTATAGAACAATGAGAAATGGTTGGCATCGGTGCGGTCGCTCTTCACGAGATACCTGTTGGTCAGAATCTCGCTGAACGTGCGCAGGCAGATGTCGTCGGGAAGGAAATGTGTGTAGCCTATCACGTTGATAGAGGCTATGTGCAGCGAGTCGGTCCATATGGTGTCCTGCCGCGAGTCAGGCTTGAACGAGGGCTCAATGATGTCGCGGTTGAAAGCCAGTTTCTCGCTCTTCTGGTTGAACATGTAGTTGCCATCGGCATCCTCCAAGGCATATACACGGTATTTGCCCGGCGCGATGCCCTTTATGGTGAAGTGTCCGCGCGAGTCGGTGCGCGACACTCTCATCATGGGCTTCTTATGGAACGCGGAGTCGCTAAGGTCGTTGTAGAGTCCCACCAATATGCCTTTCACCGGCTCCAGGTCTTCGGCCTCGACGACATATCCCGACACTTGCAAGGTGTCGATGTGGTCGCCCGTGGAGAAGGTGTAGGCATAATCGCCAAGGGGATTTCCCTCGTTGTTGTCGCTTATGGCGTTAGAGAAGTCAATGGTATAGGTGGTGTTCGGCTTCAGAGAGTCGGCAAGCTGCACGCTTATGCGCTTGCCCTCGCCCTTTATCTCAGGCGCCTCAAGTTGCGGTGGCGACACCACCACGTTCTGTGTGGGGTTGTCTATCTTGATGTACTCGTTGAAGTTGATGACCACCTTCTTCTTCTTCACGTTTGTCGCCCCCTCGCCAGGATCAGCGCCAATGACCTTTGGCGGCGTCTCGTCGTACCATCCGCCGTCGGGGTTTCCCATACGCGCGCAACCTTGCAGGAGCAACAGCATGAGAAGCCCCGCAAGCGACAACACCCCAAAGAGCCTTGCCGTCTTGCCCTTGTCGTTCAAATTATTGTTGACAATCATATGAAAAGTCTATCGCTGTCTATCATAAAACGCGCCCATAGGCTCATTGCTCCTTGTAGTTGCCATTGAGCTCAAGCAGCTCGTCCATGTTTTTCCTTGAGTTGCTCAGGCGCGGCACCTTATGCTGGCCGCCGAGCTTGCCCTTCGCCTTGAGCCATTCCTCAAAGAGGTGTGGCTTAGCCTTCACCACCTCCAGATGCTGAAGCGTGACGTCGTGGAAGCGCTTAGCCTCGTAGTCGGAATTGATTTCCTGCAACTTTCTGTCAAGGCAGGCGGCAAATTCCTTCATGTCGTCGGGCTCCTTGGCGAACTCTATGAGCCATTGGTGGCGACACTTGGCGTTCTCGTCCATGTAGACGGGCGCGGCTGTGTATTCAAGAATCTGGGCACCCGTGCGCTCGCAAGCGTAGGCGAGGCCCTTCTCGGCGTTGTCTTGGATGAGCTCCTCGCCGAAGGCGTTGATGAAATACTTTGTGCGGCCTGTGATGACAAACTTGTATGGTCGTGTCGATGTGAAGGTCACCGTGTCGCCTATCATGTAGCGCCACAAGCCGCACGAGGTGGATATTATCATTGCGTAGTTCTTGCCTGTCTCCACGGCTTCCAGCGGGATGATGGCGGGATCAGGCTTGCCCAAGTCTTCCATGGGCATGAACTCATAGAACACTCCATAGTCGAGCATGAGGAGCATGGAGCGGTCTTGCGGGTCGTTTTGTATGCCGAAGAAGCCTTCCGAGGCGTTATATGTCTCCATATAGTGCATCTTCGGCGACTTTATGATCTCCTCGTATTGCTTGCGATAAGGCTCAAAGGCTATGCCACCGTGGAAGAAGACCTCAAGGTTTGGCCACACGTCCTCGACGTGCTTCTTGCCGGATATCTCCAGCATCCTCACGAGCACGCTCAGCATCCACGAGGGCACGCCCGATATGTTGGTGACATTCTTGTCCAGGCATTCCCTGGCTATGCGGTCGCGCTTCAGCTCGAAGTCGGAGAGCAGCGCGGTGCGCTTCTTGGGCACGCGGAAGAGGTTGACCAGCGGGTTGATGTTCTCTATCAATATGGCAGAGAGGTCGCCCACGAAAGAACCTTCCACATTGTAGTTCGGCGAGTGGCTGCCACCAAGGATGAGCGACTTGCCGTCGAACAGTCGGCTGTTGGGGTTGTTGCGCAAGTAGAACGCCACGACATCGGTGCCACCCTTGTAGTGAAGGTTATGCAATCCTGCCGACGACACGGGGATAAACTTCGACTTGTCGTTGGTTGTTCCCGACGACTTGGCGTACATTCTCACTAACCCTGGCCACAAAACGCTGGGCTCACCATGGCGCATGCGGTCTATGTCGCCTTTCAGCTCTTCATAAGTGTTTACGGGCACGCTCTTCACGAAGTCGTCGTAGCCTTTGATGTTCACAAACGTGTGGGAACGGCCATACTCCGTGTCGCGACCCTTGGAGACAAGGTAGTTCAGCACCGCCCGTTGCAACTGCTCGGGCTCCGTGAAATGCTTCTCAAGCTCTTTCTGGCGGGGGCTGAAAAACTTACTTGCTATCTTTGTAAGACCCATTTTGACAAATCTATACTATTATGGTGTGCAAATTTAAGCTAAAAGAACGACAATGGCAAAAAAAAACCGATGTTTATGTTTTTGGCATATTTAATTATCGTAACTTTGTACTATATTCTATGAAATAACAATAGAAGAAGAAACTGTACAACTTTTTTAATCTTATGAAAAACATTAAGCACACTATCGTCTCGATGTTGCTTTTGCTCGTCGCGGTCGTTACCGCCAGCGCTCAAATGCCTATCAAGACGATACCAGTGGACACGGCATTCCGCATTGGCAAGCTGCCAAACGGGCTGACCTACATCATCCGTCACAACAACTGGCCTGAGCACCGCGCCAATTTCTACATCGCGCAAAAGGTGGGCTCACTTGAGGAGAACGAGGAGCAGCGCGGCCTTGCCCACTTCCTTGAGCACATGGCGTTCAACGGCTCCGACCACTTCAAGGGCAACGACCTCATTGAGTGGTGCCGCTCAAAGGGAATAGAGTTTGGCGGCGACCTCAACGCCTACACCTCTATCGACCAAACGGTCTACAACATCGACAACGTGCCCACAACGACGACATCTACCCTCGACTCTTGCCTGCTGATCCTGCGCGACTGGTCGTGCGGACTGTCGCTGGAGCAAAGCGAGATCGAGAAGGAGCGCGGTGTCATCCACGAGGAGTGGAGACTGCGCACCTCGGCACAGAGCCGCATGCTGGAGCGAAACCTGGAGAACCTCTACCCTGGATCAAAATACGGCAAGCGCTACCCCATTGGCTTGATGTCGGTGGTGGACAACTTCAAGCGCAAGGAGCTCGTGGACTACTACCACAAGTGGTATCACCCCGACCACCAAGGCATCATCGTGGTGGGCGATGTGGACGTGGACAGGACTGAGGCTGAGATAAAGAAGCTCTTCGGCGGAATAAAGAACCCCGACAACGAGGCGAAGATCGTGGAAGAGCCGGTGCCAGACAACGCTGAGCCCATCGTCATCATCGACAAGGACAAGGAATGCCAGCAGTCGATGGTGATGCTCATGATGAAGCACGACACCGACCCCGACTCCATAAAGCAAGACATTGAGTACACGCTCACGCAATATGTGAAGCAAGCCGCCACCAGCATGCTCGCAACCCGCTTCGCCGAGGCGGCGCTGAAAGCCGACTGCCCGTTCGTGGGCGCCGAGGCAGAAGATGGCAACTACTTGTTCTCCAAGACGAAAGACGCGTTCTCCATCAACGTCATGCCTAAGGACATGGGCAAGACAGCGGACGCCGTGAAGGCCGCTTACCTCGTGGTGAAGCAGGCTGCCGACCACGGATTCACCGCCACGGAGTACGCACGCTTCAAGGAATCGATGCTTTCATCACTCGACAAGATGTGGGAAGGCCGCGACAAGCGCACCAACACATCTTTCTATAAGAGTGCCCTCGGGTGGTTCCTCAACAACGAGCCGATGCCGTCGCTGGAGTTCAACTACAACATGATGAAGCAGATCGTGCCCATGATTCCGCTTGAGGCCATCAACCAGGTGCTGCCACAACTCGTGGCAAAGAGCGACAGCAACCTCGTGGTTCTGAACTTCAACAACGAGAAGGACGGCGCAGTGTACCCGACCGCCGACCAGCTGCTGGGTGCCGTGCACGAGGCAAGAGCAACGGAAGTGGAGGCCTACGTGGACAACGTGAAGAACGAACCCATCATGAAGAACCTGCCAAAGGCCGGAAAGATAAAGAAAGAGGTGAAGAGCAAGATGTTCGACTACAACATCCTCACCCTCTCAAACGGTGTCACCGTGCTGCTGAAGAAGACCGACTATAAGAAGGACCAAGTGTCTATGACCGGAACGGGCGGCTCAGGATACAGCAACTACGGCCAGGCCGACTTCGCCAACATCAGCATGTTCAACAGCACCATCGACAACAGCGGCCTTGGCGACTTCTCTTCCATCGAGCTGGGCAAGGCCCTCGCCGGAAAGATAGCCAACGCATCGCTCAGCATGGGATCAAGGAAAATGAGCCTGAACGGAAGCGCTACGCCGAAGGACATCGAGACGATGTTCCAGCTCGCTTACCTCTACTTCACCAACATAAAGAAGGATCAAGACGCATTCAACAACCTCATGCAGCAAAACGAGGTCGGACTGAAGAACCGCGACCTTGACCCAAGCACGGCATTCTCCGACACGATAACAAGGCTCGTCTACGAAGACAACTGGAGAACGCGCCCATTCTTGCTGAAAGACCTCAAGGACGTGTCCTACGACCGCATACTGCAAATGGCAAAGGAGCGCACCGCCAACGCCAACGGCTGGGTGTTCGAGATCATCGGCAACTTCGACGAGGCCAACATCCGCCAACTCGTCTGCCAGTATCTCGGCTCGCTGCCATCAAAGGGCAAGAACCCCGAAAGCAAGCGTGACGTGGTGCCCACGAAGAAGAACATCGACAACACCTTCAAGCGCAAGATGGAGACTCCGAAGTCGAACGCGCAGATCATTTGGTTCAACCCGACCATCCCTTACACCATGGAGCACAGCATCCAGGCTTCCATGGCAGGCCAAGTGCTCTCCATGGTCTACCTCAAGCAGATTCGCGAGGAGGCAAGCGCCGCCTACAGCTGTGGCGCACGGGCCGGCATGAGCATAGCCTCCGACGGTTACCACATGGCGCAAATCGCCAGCTTCTGCCCCATGAAGCCTGAGAAGAAGGACATCGCCATCCAGATAATGAACCAAGCCGTGAATGACCTCGCCGTGAAGTGCGACGCCGAGATGCTCGACAAGGTGCAGAAGCTCATGCTCAAGCAGTATGACAGCGCGCTGAAGACGAATGGCTACTGGGCAAACATCATCTGGGACAACTACACCATGAACCGCGACGACCACACGGAGTATGCCAACACCGTGAAAGCACAGACCCCAGAGAAGGTCTCCGCCTACGTGAAGGAGTTCCTCGCCGGAGCCAACAAGGTGAGCGTGGTCATGCTGCCGGAATAAGCACTACGCGATTGCGCCGCAAGGCCATCGCGGTTACGCCGCAAAGGCAATGCGATTGCGCCGCAAAGGCGGCGCGATCGCGGCGCGAAGGCAGACAGATATGATTACTCTGTATCTGGCAAGACATCGCAAACAGCAAGTCCCATAGGGACAACACATTGAAGCGCAGGGGCTTGCCCCTGCGCTTTCTGTTTACAACAACATTGCCCCTGCAAGGGGCGCATATTTCAATCTCATAAAGAATTATGCGCCCCTTGCAGGGGCAATCGAATGAATGCCGTGAGCAAGACAGTGGCAAGCCACTATCCTATAATATGCGCCCCTTACCGTGGCTATTGACGGCAAAACCATGCAAAGGGCAAAATCAAGCCTCGGTGTTTCCCCAAAATCTTATAAAGACCGCCTTTCAATGCTTTGCTGTGCCAGACTGATATTTCACGGAACGGCAATAAAAAAATCAGTAAAGCAATAGCCTTACTGATTCTTTAATATTTAGCTCGTTGTGGTATGCGGTTATGGCCTCACTGGGTCGTCATAGCCATTTCCACCTTCGAGTGCCCTGAGCTGCTGGGCTGTGAAATACAAGGTGTTGGGCGCCAAGTCGCTCAAGCCGTCGCGCACGATCCACGCTGCGCGCTTCTTCGTGGCGTCGTCGCAGTCTTTGAACAGGGCGGCGAACGCCTCGGCGTAAAACGTGCGAATGTCGGAAGACAGCTTGCTGAAGTTCTTATGGGCAAAGTCGATATACGCGTTCATGTCGCCCTTGGCATAGATGCGAGCCATCTCGAAAGGCAAGTCGTACTTGCCGTCAGCGTTGAGCTTCAGGAAGTTGACGTCGTTAATAAGGCTGTCGAGTCCGGCGCTGGAACAGTTGCCCGTGCATACTGCCTCATTAATAGCGTTCTTGTAGTTTGCCTTGACAATGCTGTCGGCCTCGGCCTTGAAGCTTGCGTCCATCTTGTCGAGGTTGTGGATGAGGAACTGCATGACAGGACCATTCACGTCTCTGGCGTAAGCCTCATACACGAACTTGTTGTCGAGGCTCACCTTCTGCTTTGTGGTGAGCTTGGCGAAGTAGCCATCCACAAGGTTTTTGGCGTCTCCAATGGCCTTTATGTACTTGTCGCGGTCACCGCTCTTGTAACCCTCGTCGGCTATGAGCGAGGCGTAAGCGCTGACGAGCTGCGGCGTGCGCTCACCCTTGTTGTAGCGTGCCTTGAGTGCCTCGGCGCTCATGTTGGGGTTGATCAGGCGCTCAAGCTCGTTGACCAGCTGCGTGGGCTCACGATAGCCCACCACGTTTCCCGCCTCGCTCTTGTCGGTGCGGATGATTGTCATCGTGGGGTAAGCCTTGATCTTGTAGGTCTTGGCGAGCTCCACGCCTTCGCCTTTCTCGGCGTTGATGGCAAGGCAGACGAAGTGGGAGTTCATGTAGTCGCCAACCTGCTTTGTGGGGAACACCTCTTTTGCCATGCGCTTGCACGGGCCGCACCACGACGTGTGGAAGTCCACGAACACGAGCTTGCCCTCTTTCTTGGCAGCCTCAATGCCCTCGCTGAAGGAGATTTGACGGAAGTTGGTCTGTGCCATGCCAGTCAGGCTGACGAGCGAGACCAGCAGGCTTAACATAAGTTTTTTCATTGTTACAGAGTATTTTTATTGGTTTAGTCTAATCAATTATTTGGGTTATAATACAACACTCCGTACATCCACAAGTTGGAGTCGAAACCGTTGTGCAGATACTTCACGCTCTTCACCTCGCCCGTGCCTTCGGTGGTGAGCACCGCCTTGCCGTTGGGCGCGCCGCCCACGAGCTTGAAGAAGTAGAGCTTGTACTGGGCACCATTCTGCGTGCCCACCACAAGATAGTTGAAGTCGCTGCTATAGAACTGGTTGCCCACGTAGGTTATCTTCTCCCCTGCGGGAACTTGCGTAGGCACCTCCACCTCCGACAGCTCGTCGCCTGAGAACACCGTGGCGTAGATCTTGTTGTCGTCGATGCAGTAGATGTATTTTGCGCTTGATGCGTTCACGGAGAACGTGCTTGCCTTGGCGAGATGGAAGTCAGAGGGCACCTTCGTCCGGCTCTTAAGGTACATCTGGAAGAATGCCGACTCTGTTTGGTAGAGGTATCGGTCTCCGGTCTTCTTGTTGTCGATGATGAACACCGCTGTGCCTTCACTGTTCATAAGGTTGTAGCCAGCGGCCACGCAATCGTAGTCGGTAAGGTCTTGTGTCACGTCGCTGCCGCTTTGGTCTTCATAGAGCAGTGGCGAGCTGTAGCCGTTATAGTCCATTGAGAAGAGGCTATGAGTCTTGCTGTCCCACACGAACACTCCGCCATAAGACGGGATGTCGTGGCAGAAGAAGGAGCCGCCCTCGATGTCGTTGAGCGGGTTGCCGTATTTTCCGCTGTTGGCACTGCTGCTATAATTCAGTCCGGCGGCGTTTCTCGGTCCGGCAGACGTGAACATCACGTGTCCCGTCAGAAAGGTGTAGGTGAAGCCGTAGACCTTCTCGCTGGCGTCCATGGTCTCGAATAGCACGTTCGACCTGTCGAAGATGCTCTTGAGATCCGTGTTGCGGAATATCTTGAAGTTGTTGGCATCCGTGGTCACGGATACCGCGTCCACGGTCTCCATCTCGTCCGATTCGTCGTTGATGTAGCATGAGTTGTAGAGCATACAAAGGTCGAGCGGCTTGCCGGCCATGGCGCTTCCCGACGTCTTTGCTATGATGTCTTGCGAGAGTGTTCCGTCCTCGTTGAGCACGTCGATGTCGGTGTTTCCCTCGGCGGTCTGCTTCATGATGTAGAATCCGTGCGAGAACGCCGTGCTGACCGTGAGCGAGCAATACTTGTATGTCTTTATTCCGGTCGCCTTGTCTTTTGCCTCCAGGCGCAGCTGATAATTGTCTGGCGCGAGGTTCACCTCGTAGTCGAGGTTCTTCTCGTGGCCTATTATCGTGGGCTGGATGGTGTCGCCGCTGGCGGTGGTTGTTCCGGTCTTCGAGTTGATGACATACCAAAGGTAGTCGAGATCTCCGCCATCTGTCACGGTCGGCTCTATTTTAAGGTGCTGGCCGGTGTATGCTACCACCGCATAGTCTTTCTCGATGCCGCTTATGTTTATTTCCTTTATGGAGTTGTCGCTTAAGGTGCTGTCATCGTTGATGCAACCGCAAAGGGCGAAACTCGACAAGAGGAATAGTAATGTCGTTATCTTGTTTTTCATCATCTGTTGCATTTTAATTGGTTCAATATCCGAACGACACCGGCGTGCCGTCCTCCTCGCACAAGTCGGGCAGGCCTTGCGCCTCGCGCTCGGCGTTGGTCTCGGCGAGCTCATTTACCAGCTTGCCCAGCAAGTAGTTCAGGTAAGAGTTGTCACCCGTCATGAAGCTCTCAATGAAGTCGTCGTCCCATGCCTTTCCGGTCACGTTGATCATGAACTGGTGCTTCACGGGGCCCCAGTCGCCAATGCAGTCGTAGAGCGAGTAGGAGTATCCGCCCATGTCGAAGGCCTTTTTCCAGTAGGATGGTTCAGAGAGCCTGTCGGTGATGGCGAGCGAGCGCGTCTGGAACACGCCGTAGCCACTCTCGAAATAGGCGTTCGGCTTGATGCGGTATTTCAGCACCACGGTCTCCTTCTTCAGTGAGGCGTCGCGGAGAATCACTATTGGAACCTTCGTGCGCGCCTTTCCTGCCGGCATGACGTAGTATTTAGCCAGCGATGGATCGCTGAATGCCACGTAGTGCTTGCCCGCCACCGCCATTGTGGCGGTGGTGTCGACCTGCTCAAGCTCAATGGGGCGGTCTTGGTCAGAGAGCTTGCCCATCGACTCCATCTCAACCCAAACCGTGTCTTGTGTCACGTCGCCTTTGTAGATGAAGGAGTAGCTGCCCTGGGCATAGTCGTCCTTGAAGTTCTTGGTGGTCTCCAAGTTGTCGTAGTAGAAGTTCAACCGGCACGTAGGGTCATTGAAGACCTGCAGGTCTTTCTCGCAGGAGACATTGGCAAGCAATGTCATTGCCAAGCTTATAAGTGTTATTGTCTTTCTCATTGCTCTTACTGTTTTTGGTCGGGGTCATACTCGGACGATGGCAAAGGCAGGATGTAGTCGTCCTCCGTAATCTCGCTGTCGTTCCATTTCATTTGCGTCTTGTTGAGCCGCTTGTAGACATAAAACATCTGTCCCTCGCCGATGAATTCGCGGCGATATTCGTTCACGATTTCCGCCTTTACCTCATCGAGTGAGCTGAACGGCGTATAGAGCGTGAACTCGTGGTCGGTCATGTAGGTCTTGTAGAGGCTTTGCGCCTCCTCAAGCGAGGTTGTAGTCTCCATGGCGATAAGGTACATCTCTGAAAGCCTCAACAGTGGCACTATCTGATACTCGGTCATTAAGTCGTATGACTTTGCCTTGTCTTCATCGTACCAGTATTTCTTCAGTGCCGGCATGGTCTCGTTGAACACGTTCTTGCAGTTGCGGTTCCACAGGTAGATGTACCTGTTGTGCGACGCGGTGGCGTTTGGTATTGAGGCAAAGAGGTCGGCCAGCATGTCTTGGCTCAACAGGTACTTGGAATAGTTGGCCCTTGTGCTGTTCCCGCCGATGAGGAGATTGTTGGCATAAGTGTTGACGTTGTACTTGCTCAGATAGAAAAGGCTCTCGTGAGGCAGGGCGTTGTAGCCATTGTGCAAGTCGCTCATGCCGCTTAGCTCCACTATAGCCGAGCCGTCGGCGCTTTTGGCGTTTATTATCTCCATCGCTATGTCGTGGGCTTCCTGTGTCTTGCCAAGGTAAAGGTCCATCCTGGCGTGCATGGCTCGCACCGCCCAATAGTTGAGACGCGACTGCCTGTATATCAAGAAGTCGTCGTCGGAACTGCTCGATGTGTTGATCTTGTTGAGAGGCGTGCTCATAACGGGATCGGTTGCCTTCAGCAACGTCTCCGCCTTCTCGATGTCAGCTTTGAGGTTGGCGACATAGCCGTCGAAGTCATAATACTTTGGCATCTCGTCGATGCTTGTCGTGTAACTGTAGGGCAGCGAGACCTTCTTCGTGCCTCCCTGTGGCAGTTGCCCGAACAGACGGAGGACGTCCAGCTGGCAGAAGGCGCGTATTGCCAACGCCTCACCCTCTATCATGTCGCGGGTCTGGGTGGAAGGGATGTTGCCGCCCTTCTCTGCCAAGCCCTTGAGCAGCACGTTTGCAGAGGAGATGGTGGTGAAGAGCTTGCCGTAGATGGTCTTGATTGCCGAGCGAGCCTGGTCCTTGTCATATTGGTGGTTGGTGAGCTGATATTGCATTGGCTGCTGTGTCTCAAAAGCCGAGGTGCAATACCAGTTGTCGGCAAGGTTCTCCACGTCGGTCATTGTCAACTTCTCGCCATAGATGTCGGCGTCGCCCAAGGTCATGTAGCAGCCCACGAGCGCATCGCGGAAGCCCTTGTATGTGTCGTATTGGTCTTGCTCTTTCTGTATGTTCTCACCACGCACGTCGAGCCAGTCGCCGCAACTTGTGGTGAGCAAGGCGAGTGCCAGTGCGGGTAGGGCAATGTGGAAAAGATATTTCTTCATGTTTATGCTGTCTTATTAAAATAGTAACTTAAGGCTTCCCTGCACGTTTCGGGCGTAAGGATAGCTCGTGCCGCGCTCCATGCGTATAGTGCCCCAATGGAAGATGTCGCTCAAGTTGACGGCGAATATCGCGCTTTGCAGCTTGAGGTGATTCTGCAGCCAGTTGCCGTGCAGCTTGTATTGCAGGCTGACGCTTTGCAGCTCAAGCACGTTGTTGTCCATGACATACCTTGACGTGGCTTTCGACCTCTCGTTGCTGAGTTTCTTGAAGAACACCACGTCGCCGGCCTGGTACCAGCGCTGCTCAAGCACACGCTTGTCAACGTTGTAGCTTGCGATGTCGTTGAGCGTCACCTCCACGCGGTCGCGGAGAGTGGAGTTGTAGGTCTTTCCGCCCCAATAGTAGCCGAAGGAGGCGTTGAAGGTGAAGTCTCTCCATTGCAACATCATGTTGAGGTTGCCACGATAGAGAGGTTCGCTGCTTCCGCAGTAGACCTTGTTCGATGCTTTCCATTGGTCGGTGATGTTGCCGTTCTTGTCGAGGTAAATTTCCTTACCTGTGCTTGGGTCAATGCCAAGCGACTTCACGGCGTAGATGGCGTATTGTGGCTTGCCCTCATAGAAGAGGTTCTGTATGCCAGAGGCGTCATCGTCGTCGGCGTCTTTCTGCATGTAGATTTCATTTTGCTGCTTTATGGCATCAGAGAGCTTGGTTATCTCGTTGTGATTGTACACGAGCTGGCCTCCAATCATCAAGTTGAGACGGCGGGCCTCATCTCTCAGGACATACACTTGCAAGGCGCCTTCCCAACCCTTGTTCTCCACCTCGCCGATGTTTGCGCGGTACGAGCTGAAGCCCATCGACAAAGGCATGCTCATGGACGACAGTAGGTTGTCGGTGCGCTTGGTGTAGACCTCGAAACTTCCTTTGATGCGGTTATCGAGAAGTCCGAACTCTGTGCCAACGTTCAGCTCCTTGGTGTTTTGCCAACTGAGGTTAGGGTTGCCGAATCCTCCAAGCACGGCACCCGTCCAATCCATGTAACGGTTGTCGGTTACATAACTATAATATGTGTAAGCATCGGTCTCCGACGCTCCGCTTGCCGCGCCGGTCTCACCGTAAGAAGCCTTGAGCCTCAGCATGTTTATCACCTTGTTGCCTTTCAGGAACGCCTCGTTGTGCACGTTCCAACCAATGCCCGTGCTCCAGAAGGAGGCGTATTTCTTTGAACTGCCGTAGGAGGAGTTGCCGTCGATGCGGTACGACAAGTCTATGTAGTACTTGTTGTTGTAGGTATAGTTCACGTTGCCCGTGACACCGAAATAGCGCATCTTGGAGTTGCTGCCCGAGGGGAGCTCGTCCTTGGAGTAGCCGCGCGCATTGGCAATCTTCGCCAAGTCGTCGTTGGCAATGCCCTCGAAAGCCGCGCTGAAGCTGTCGTAGTTTTGCTGCTCCGCCGTCCAGTTAAGACCCGCATACAGGGAGTGCACGTCGGCAAAGACCTTGTTGTACGACAGCGTGGCGTTGGCGCTATACGACAAGGTCTTGCCGTTGCCATAGCGGTAGAGGCCGCGACGCAGGAATCCCTCGCCGGTCTGATATGCCGCACCCGTGCTAGAGCTTGTATAGTAGCTATCCTCCGGAGAGCGGAAGTAGTTGGTTTCCGTGTTGTTCTTGGTTATTCCGACTTGTCCCCTGAATGTCAGTTCGGGGAGGATGTTCCACTCTATTGAGAAATTGTTGGTGAGTTCTAGATAGTTGGACTTGTCAAACGATCCCAACGAAGCGTTGTAGAGCGGGTTCACCGGACTTGCGTTGAAACTGGTGAACGGGTCCAAGAGCTTGCGAAGGTTACCGTCGCTATCGTAGGGAGTGTCGTAAGGTTGCAGTTGCGCATATTGGCTGAAACTGCCGTAAGGACTTTCCTTAGCGTTGTTTACACCCACAGAGGTGTAGTTTCTGAAGGTGAGGTTCTTGAGTTTGTACATCAAGGTTATGGCGCCGTTGAAGTTTTTCCTGTAGCTTCCTTTCATTGCGCCTTCCGTGTCTTTATACTGCAAGTCTGTAGCCCAGCGAAACTCCTTGCTGCCACCCTCAAGCCTGAGGTTGTAGCGCGCGCCCACGCCATTGCGCAGAGGCTTGGCGAGCCAGTTGGTGTTCTGCCCCGAGAGCACGGCGCGCAATCGCTGGTTGTATTGCTCCTTGTAGCGCAGGTCAAACGCGCTGCTGCTGCTCGACATGGAGTAACGGTAGTCGTAGAGTCCTGCCCGGCGCTCCAGTTCCAGTTTCTCGGCGGCGTTCATCAGGTTGTAGCTTGAGAGGTCGGGAATTTCCATCTGCAATCCCACCTCGGCGTTGACCTTCAGCTTGCCAGGCTCCGGTTGCTTCGATACAATAACTATGACGCCATTTGCGCCCTTACTGCCGTAGATGGCAGTGGCGGCTGCGTCTTTCAGGATGTTGATGCTCTCTATCTCCTCATCGTTATAGTCCATGAGCTTCTGCAGAGAGATCTCGAAACCGTCCATTATGACCAATGGCGTGTTGGGGTTGTTCTTCTCTCCGGAGTTGAATGCCTCCACGCTCATCGGGAGCGACGAGTTGCCTCGGATGTTGATGTTGGGCAAGTTGTTTGGGTTGGAGCCGTTCACATTGTCGATGGAGAAGTTGATGCTGGCATCCGCGTTTTTCAACGTTTGCAGCAAATTCTGGCCGCGAAACTGCTGCAATTGCTCTTTACTCACCGTGCTGACGCTTCCGGTGTAGCTCTCCTTTGCCTTGCGGAAGATACCCGTCACCACCACATCTTGCAGGGTCTTTGAGTCTTCTTTCAGCGCAATCTTCATCTGGCCTTTCAGCGGCACCACGCATGTCTGCATGCCCACGTAGCTCACTTGCAAGCGCTGCTCGCCCTGGAGATAATAGTCGAAGGTGAACGCGCCGTTGATGTCGGTCACGGTCACGATGTTGGATCCCAGCACCTTGACCTGCGCTCCTATGATGGGCTCCTTGGTCTTCTCGTCGTAGACATAACCACCCGCGGTGTACATCTTCGACTTGTCAGGCTTGTCGCCTCCCTTCGTGGCCTTTACGATGTTGATGAACTTGCCGTTGACGGTGTAGCGGAACGGCTTGCCCTTGAGGACGTAGTCGACCACCTGGAGCAACGTCGCGTCTTTCACCGCGCCGTTGACACGATACTCGTTCACGTCGTCATAGGTAAAGAGAAACTTGTAGCTGGAGTTGCGCTCCAACTTGAGGAATACGGAGGGAAGGGCCTCATTGCGGAAGGTCATAGACAGTCGCACGTCGCCTTGCGCCCAAAGTGGGAAAGCGGCGAAGAGCATCACTATGGCCAACAACCATTTCACGCATTTGTGTTTCATAAGCATTCTTTTATATAAATTCTCTCTTGCTTTTATTAACCTTATTTTTTACTAATTGTCTCTTTGTATACGTATGAAAAAAAATAAAGGGTACGATATTGACAGCAAAAGTGGGTTTTAGTATAAAAATTGTTACCTTTGCGCCGTAATTTCAGTATTGATGACAGATTTTCAGACATCCATAGACTTCGACGCGTTGTTTCGCACGTACTACGAGCCGCTCTATTATTTCGCGCTCCAATATGTGCCCGACGAGGACGACTGCCACGACATAGTGTCGGGAGTGTTTGAGCAACTGTGGGCCGGCAAGTCGGAGTTGCGGCCTTCTTCTGTCCGCGCGCTGCTCTACACACTTGTGCGCAACCGTTGCATCGACACGCTCCGCCATGAAAAACAAGAGTTGCTGTATGCCGATTATGTCGTCGCACATAGCGCCAGATACATAGAGGCCAAGGAATATGACCTGCAGGAGGAACGCGAGCGCATCGTGGCGGAAGTGATCGGCGGCATTGGCGAGCCCACACACTCCATACTTCTGGCGTGCTATGTAGACGGGCTGAAATACAAGGAAGTGGCAGCGAAGATGGGTATCAGCGTCAGCACGGTGAAGAAGCACATCATGAAAGCCTTGCGCATAATAAGGGAGAAAAGGGAAAAGCTTAAACCTAAAAAATCATAACACCGTGCCCTATTTGTAAGGTCGTGCGTATAATGAATAAGAAACCAGGAAAAAATGCAAGATACAAACATAAACAATGACGAGGCGAGGATGCTCGACAAGCCCAGCCTCATGGACGAAGCCTCATGGCAGGATCTTGCTGACATGAAGACGGTGCTGCTGAAGCAGAACCGCCCAATAGACGTTGAGCGCCGACTTGCCATGTTCAAGGCAGCGCATGACGACGACCACGCCGATGCCGACACGGCGGCGCGCCAAGGCAGCCACTCTGCCACAGGCCACGGCAGGCGTTATCTCATCGCCGGCTCACTGCTCGCTGTGGCAGCTTCGCTTCTCGCCCTTTTCATTGTCCGCCACATTGCGGCAACCGACGCCGAGACACAGCTTCCCAAGCACCTTGTCATGACCACGGCGGCACGGCACGCCCGCTATGCCACAATCAGCAACGGCTCCGACACATCACGCGCGTTCAACTCTTCTGGCAGCCACCTCTCCATCCCACGCGAGGCATACATGCTCAAGCAAGCCGATGCCAAGCCACGGCTGCTGTCGGTGCCATACGGATGCAGCGCCGACATCACCCTGCCCGACGGCTCGATAGCCTATGTGCACGCAGGCAGCGAACTGTCGTTCTCGCCACAATATATCAACGGCAAGCGCGTGGTCATCATCGACGGCGAGGCATATTTCAAGGTAAAGCACGATGCCGAGCACCCCTTTGTGGTACAGGCTGGCGATGTGAGCACCACCGTCTATGGCACAGAGTTTAATGTCGACACCCACGGCGGACATGGCGTCACCGTGACGCTCATCTCCGGATGCGTGGGCGTGGAATCGCCTGGCCACAGCAAGCGCATGGCTCCGGGCGACCAAGTGGCATGCGGCAGCAACGGCATGACATCCCGACAGGTAGACCTGTTGCCATACACCAACTGGCGCGACGGCTATCTCTACTACGACCGCGTGCCGCTGTCAGAGGTAGCGGCTGACATAGCCCGCAACTACAATCTCGACGTGCGCATCGAAGACCAACAAGCCGTGGTTGCCCTCACCCATTTCGTGTGCGAGCGTGGGGCAGACACGCAGACCGTGGTGGCGATGCTCAACCAGATGGGCAAGGCTCACGTGCGGCTTGAAGGCAAGACTCTCGTCGTGGCGAAGTGAAGGCCCGCAAGCCGAAACGGCCAATGGCATGTTTGCCCACGGACGTTAACCATATTGCCCGCCGACGTTGAACATATTGCCCACGGATGTTAACCATATGCCTCGCATAGGTGAACCATCTTGCCCGCAGACGTGGCTCTTTGCCGGTTCAAGTGGCAGGAAACCTTCGTGCCATATTCCACGGTTCGCCTTCGCGCCGCAACCGCGTTGCCGTTGCGCCGTAATCGCATTGCCTCCGCGGCGTAATCGCGTTGCCCTTACGCCGCAATCGCAATACTGTAAAAGCACGCGTGGCGGAAGCCTCTGACTTCCGCCACGCGTGCTTTTATCGTAATACTGTTATAAATACGATTCTATTCTATAACCCAATCAATGTCCATCTGCCTGTTCTCCACGCTGAAGTTTATCCCGACCTTTGTCACGGGCTTGCCCGACAGGGCGAAACGAGAGGCATAATCGTTGAGGTCTATCTGCCGCATGGCGGTGGCGGCGTTCTTGTTGAGCTTCAGTTCTATGACATACAGACGGGTGTGGGTGAGCATCACGATGTCCACACGACCATTGGGCGTGTGCACCTCCACGTCGACAAGGAAATGCGTGAGGAGCGTGAAGATGATGAACAGCACCTGCTGGTAGTGTCCCTCGTAGTCGGTGTTGTTGCAATAGGGCACGGTGTGCAGGAAAGCCTGTAGCAGCCGCAGCGCGCCGTCCATGTCGTCGCGGCGTATCAGCGCCGACATGCGGGCTATGGCCACGTTGCCCGTCTCGGCATATTTGCCTCCGAGATAACGGGGCAGCAACGTCTCAAACAGTCCAACCTTTATTTCCTTGTTAGGCAGGTCGAGTACGTAAAGCTCTGTGTCGGGGTCATAGTCTTTTATGGTGAGGTAGCCGCTTTGGTAAAGCAGCGGCGTCATGGTGTCCATGGTTTCCGTTGGGGCGTCAAAAGCCGAGGCGCTGGCATACATCTGTCCTATGTCTGTTGGCTTGACATCAAACTTGCGCATCATCTCTATGAGATATGTCGGTGTGCCTGAGCCGAACCAGTAGGCCTTGGTTTTACCGTCAGCAAAACAGTTGAGCAGGCTGAACGGATTGAACACATCGGGGCTGGGCCACGTGAAATGATAGCCATCGTAGTTCTCCTTCAGCTTGTCGATGGTCTGCTCGCGCGTGAATGCCAGCTTAGAGGCAAGCTCGTCAATGTCGTCGCTCATCTGCGTGAGCAGCTCGTCCTTGGTGATGCCACAAATGCCCGAATATGGCTCATCCATGCTGATGTTCTTTATGTTGTTCAGCTCGCTGAATATACTCAGTTGCGAAAACTTCGTGATGCCCGTGAGGAAGACAAATCGCAGATAAGGCTCGCAGTCTTTCAATGGACTGTAGAAGTTGCGCATCACATGGCGTAGCACCGGGAGTCTTTCTTCCTCATGCACAACGTCGAGCAACGGCGCGTCGTACTCGTCGATGAGCACCACAACCTGCCTGCCCGTCTTCTTGTAGACTGTCGTTATAAGGTTCTTGAGCCGAATGTTTGGGTCTATGGAATCCGCGCTTATTCCAAAAGTAGCCTCGTTATCGCCGAGAATATAAAGCAGATAGCGCTCCAGTTGCTCCTTCTCCAAGTGCTTGCCGCCAGCCATGCTGAAGTGAAGAACAGGATATTCCGTCCACTCCTTCTCAAGCCGTGAGATGGCAAGCCCCTCGAACAACTCCTTCTTGCCCTCGAAATAGCTCTGCAATGTAGACACAAGCAGCGACTTGCCGAACCGTCTGGGGCGACTCAGGAAGAAATATTTTCCGTTGGTATGCGTCATGCGATACACATACTCAGTCTTGTCTATGTAAAGGTTGTCATTCTTCCGTATCTCGGAGAATGTCTGTATGCCTATAGGATAGAGTTTCCGTGCCATAGTCGTGAGTGTTTGCATTATTGTGCAAACTTACTCAAAATTCCCAAGAAAGCACAACTGTTATCTGAAAATATTGCAGTAAATTAACTGTCGAATGAGATTGCTTTCAAAACCGTTTTATCACGACATAACCGCCAATGACCTGCAGTGCCATCCCAGGCAAGCCCATGCGCACGTCTTGCAACGCGGCTGCCAGGCTTCCGGTGAAAGCCCATTCGGCAAGCGAGCCGAAGAACTGATAAAACAGCACCACGGCAGCAAGTATGGCTATGCTCACCGTCTTCGTGCGCCGCGCAGCAAATCCAGCGCCAATGGCAAGCAGCACCGACTTGGCGAGAATGGCAGGCAACACGCTCGTTGGCGGCATGCCAAACAGCAAGTTGTTGGCCACAGGCGAGGCGATGGCTATGAGCAAACCCACGCGCCAGCCATACTTGAACGCGCCGGCAAGCGTGAAGAAATAGATTGGAAGCCATGTCGTGCCGCCATTGGGCACAAGATGGAAAAGTTGGGGCAAGAGCAAGTTGCCGATAGCGAACAACACGGCGAGCCAATAAGTTCGTGCCTCGTCGTAGCCGTAGGAATAGAGTTTTACTGCTGATTGATTATTCATGTTGTTTTCTTAGTTCTGTGAGTTTTTCCTTTATCTTGATGACGCACTCTTCCGCCGTCAGGCAGTCGCGGCAAGCGAGCTCCATTGGGCACCAGCCGGTTTGTTGCCGGTTGATGATGTGGGGCACGGCCTTGTCGTAGCCAACGGCCATGCCTGGCGCTTCGGCCTTGAACAGCATCAGGGCTTGCTCGCTTATGGTGTCGGCATGCACGGCGCTTATACGGCCGGCTATCATCAGGGCGGCTGCGGCCTTGCCCACAACCTTGTCGGCAATGGCGGCGCCGCGAAGAGTCTGCGGCTCGGTGTCGAGCAATCGCATGAGGTCGGCAATGCCACGCCCGTCGAAGGTGAGGATATCGCCGTTGACCGCACGCACTACGAGCGTGTGGTTGCCAGTGTGCAAAATGCTTGTCAGTTGGTTCATGTTAAAACATTAATTACAGAGTGTCGCTGCTTTGGCGCAGTTGCTCCACGAAAGCATCGATCTTTGCCAGCTCGTCGGGTATCTGTATGCGTTGCGGACAATGGGGAATGCACTGTCCGCACTTCACGCAGTGGCTTGCCTGGCGCAGCTTTGGCACCCTTCTGTCGTACCCGATGAGGAAGGCACGACGCGCGCGACGGTAGTCGGGGTCTTGCTCGCCCTTGTTGGGCATGTTGCCCTCCTTTATGCACTTGTTGTAGTGGGAGAATATCGCGGGGATGTTCAGCCCGTAGGGGCATGGCATGCAGTAGTTGCACTCGTTGCACGGCACCGTTTTGAGGTTGTATATGTCGTTGGCTATGTCCATGAGGAACGCGTCCTCCTCCTTGGTGAGCGGTTGCAGCGGCGCATAGGTGCAGATATTCTCTTTCAGGTTCTCCATGTAGCTCATGCCACTGAGCACGCACAGCACGTCGTCGGGCGTTCCGGCAAAGCGGAAAGCCCAGCTTGCCACGCTCTTCTCCGGCTCGCGTGCCTTCATCTTGGCGATGATGGCGTCGGGCACATTGGCGAGTCTGCCACCGAGCAACGGTTCCATTATCACCGCGGGTATGCCACGCTTCTTCAGCTCGCCATAGAGATACACGGCATCCGTATTGCGGTCGTTAATCTCGTCGGCATAGTTCCAGTCGAGATAGTTCAGCTCTATCTGCGCGAAGTCCCAGTGGTACTTGCCCTCATCATGCCACTTCAGCGCGAGGTCGAACACGCTGATGTCGCCGTGATATGAAAACCCAAGGTTGCGTATGCGCCCCTTGCGCTTCTGCTCCACGAGCCAATCGAGTATGCCGTTGTCGATGTAGCGTCCGTAGAAGGCCTCCATGCCGTTGTCGCCCATGCCGATGCCATGGAGCAAGAGATAGTCCACATAGCTGGTCTGCAGACACTTCAGCGAGTTCTCAAACATCTCTTTCGAGGCAGCGGCGGTCCAAGTGGCTGGGTCGAAGTTGGAAAGTTTGGTGGCGATGTAGTAGTCCTTGCGGTTGTGGCGATGCAGGGCAATGCCCGTGGCTGTCTCCGACCGGCCCTGACAGTAGGCAGGCGACGTGTCGAAATAGTTGACTCCGTGCTCCAGCGCGTAGTCTATCTGCCGGTTTATCATCTCCTGGTCGAGTTCGGCATCGGGGTTCTCGCGTCCTGTTCCGCCTCCCACTACAGGAAGCCGCATCATGCCGTAGCCGAGAATGGACACGCGGTCCTTGGTGTTGGGATTGACGCGGTAGGTCATCTTGCCCTTTGGCGGCTCTTGGTAGTTGCCTGCCGCGCTGAGGTTGCCGCCCTTGCCCTTGCAAGCCGAGAGCAGGGCCGACGTAGCCACGGCTCCTGTGCCGAGCGATTTAAGGAAGTCGCGCCTGTTTATGTTGTTGCTCATAGTGGTTCTGTTTTTCTCACATTATATTATATATACTTGTGCACCTCGTGTCCCTCAACGTGGATTGCGCTGAAAGGCTTGGCTGGGCAAACGTTCTCGCAGGCTCCACAACCTATGCAGCTCGACAGGTTGACTGCCGGGAACTTCGGCGAGTTCTCGTCGGCGGGATCCACCGGCACCATTATTATCGCCCCGGCAGGACAGTGGCGGGCGCAGTTGCCGCACTCTACCCCATCGGTGAAGACGATGCAGTTGTTCTTTGTCCACACGGCATGGCCAATCTGTATCGACGACTTGTCTTCCGCCTTTATCTCCTTTATGGCTCCTGCCGGGCAGACCTCGCTGCATCGGTGGCATTCGGGGCGGCAATAACCACGCTCATACGACATGGTGGGCTGCATGAGGTGCTCAAGGTCGGTAGATGGTCGCAGCACATTGTTGGGGCACTGGCTCACGCACAACTGGCAAGCCGTGCAATGCTGCGCCATGTTCTGGGCGGATAGCGAGCCTGGCGGTGTTATAGGCGTGACGCGCTTGGGCGCCTCCTTCTGCGTCACGGCAGCCAGCCCGCCATCCACCTTCTTCTTTTCCTGCGCCAAAGCCGCCGTGGCCGTGGCTACGGCAGTGGCAAGCAGGAACGAGCGCCGCCCCGCGTCGGGGAGTGGATTAAGTGAAGAGTGAGGAGTGAAGAGTGAAGAATCCTCTTGTTTTGCTACTTGAACGTCTAATGGAGAGCCGGAAGAGATTTCACTCTTCACTTCTTCACTCTTCACTCTTCGTTCTTCACTCTTCACTCTTCGTTCTTCACTTCCAAAGCGCAACGCCCCCTTGTGGCAATTGCCAAGGCAGTCGCCGCACACCACGCAACGCGAATAGTCAATCTTGTGGTTCTTAAAGTCGATGCAAGAAGCCTTGCAACTCTTGGCACACAGTCCGCAACCGACACATTTGCTTTTGTCGATGCGCACCTTGAACCATGAGAGTCGGGCAAAGAAACTCAGCACGGTGCCCACCGGACAGATGGTGTTGCAGTAGGTTCGTCCGCCGCGCCAAGCCAGCACGGCCACCACTACAAACGTGACGGCAGCAATGATGAACGTGGGCATGCTGCGCACCCACACCTCACGACTATAAAAGGCGTAGCTGTCGGCACGCTCGGCAAGGTAGGCGAGCGCGTTGTTGGCAAGAATGTAGACTGGCTGGAAAAGGTTCTGCGCCATGCGTCCATACGAACTGTATGGGGCGAGCAGGGCTGCTATCGACCCCATGCCGGCGACCAAGGCAACAACAAACACAACGAGCACGCCATACCTGAGCCACGACTTTGCCGGCGAATAGCTGAACCGACGGCGCTTGCGGCCCTTTCCACGTCGCCCGCTGATCCATGACACCACATCCTGCATCACGCCCAGAGGACAGATTATTGAGCAGTAGACGCGCCCAAACAAAAGCGTAAGCAATAGCAAGCCTACGACAACTCCAAAATGCAAAGCCAGCACTGCCGGCAAAAATTGCACCATCGCCATCCACGACAGCCATCGGTGCAAGGTCCCCGTGAAGTCGAGGAAGAGCAACGTTATCAACACGAAGAACACTGCCGCAAGTGTCACCCTTATTCTCCTTAGCATATCGATATATTACATAATGTTATTGTATCACTTTGCAAAAATAAGAAGAATTCACGAGACAGCGCTTACCATAATCACTGATTTACTTATCTTTTTTGCGGCAATCGTGGTTATGTAATTCCCACTGTCATAGTTTACTTGGGACTTTGCACCCATTAGACAACGCTCATGCCGAGCATACAAACCATGAGGGTGTGCCACGGACCATGGCACACCCTCACGTTATGACTATTTGAGGCGCTATGTCGATTCATGTGGGTGAAAGTCGTCGTGCTTGTTTCCTTCGTTCGCCGTTACGCCGCGAGGGCGTTGCCGTTACGCCACAATCGCAATGCCTTCGCGCCACAATCGCAATGCCTTCGCGCCGCAATCGCGTCACGGTGAAATCTTCAACCTGACCTACATGAATCAACATGAAGCCTTACTTGATACTTATCTTCAAGGTCTTGCCCTTCATCTTCACGATATAAATGCCTGAGACATTGAGCTCCACCTCGTGCTCCGTGCCTTCGTATACTGTGAAGCCGTTGACATTCACCACCTTGATGACATCACCGTCAGCAAGTCCTTCCACACTCAAGTGACGTTTGTTGACAACCATCTTCACATCATCTATTGTGACATAGCCGATGCCGGAAGCTTTGGTCACCGTCACCACGCAATTGATGGTCAAGTCGGAACCGTCGGTGGTCTTGGCAGAGACGATAGACTTGCCCTCGTTCACGCCAAAGATGTTGCCTTCCTGGTCGACTTCAACGACAGACGGTTTGGCAGATGTCCAAGCCAACTGCTTGTTGCTGGCGTTATCGGGATTGATGATAACCTTCAGCGTCTTCGTCTCACCCATGCCGATAGTCACTGGCGATTCCTCAAACTTGATTTCCACAACATGAATCACAGGTGTCTGCTCCTTCTCTACCTTGACATGGCAAACCGCCTTGATGCCACTGCCGTCGGCAGCTTTGGCAGTGATGTCAGCCTCGCCCTCCGCAATAGCCAAGACGAAGCCGTCGTCGGTCACCAGAGCCACATCGTCATTGGAACTGCTCCAAAGCACTTTCTTATTGGCAGCATTGGCAGGATAAACCGTAGCCACCAACTGCATGGTGTCGTCTGGTTTCAAGGTAACGTTCTCTTGACCGAGGGTGATTTTTGTTACCATTACATCCTCCGCAGAAGGGGCATCGCATCCTGCCACCTGATAGAATCGTCCCCACCAACTGTCAGCCTTGTAAGCCGACTCTTTGCCATAGATGACATGGAGCGTAGCCGCAGCAAACACGTCGCTCATGCTCGAAGGGTCGTTGACTCCGATGAAGCCAGGCACTTCCTCGGCATAGCAATAAACGTCCTTCAAGGCAGAACAGCCCACGAAGATGTCGTCGTTCACATGGTCCATCGTCGCCGGCATCTTAATGCTCTCGATGTATGAGCAACCGTTGAAGGCGTTGTTGTTGACATACTTCGTACCCGTGGGCAGCACCACGTTGATGATTTCGTTGCCGTTGCCGTCATAGATGTGCTGCGACGTGTTGGCAGGGTTAGCCTTGGCATTGTTGAAGTTGGTCTGCGCAAAGCT
>CAVHEN010000033.1:0-34680 GCA_963635115.1 Oscillospiraceae bacterium
CACGGCTATGACCGGACAATCTCTCTTTGAGGTCGTCCACCACACGCTCGTTGATGTTGTTTATCTGTTTCGGAAGCTCCATGTCGTTTGTCTATTAAGTCGTTATATGAAATGTTGAGAAGCTTTTCTGCCTCCATTGTCTCAAGACCGTTTTGGCTTTAATTCTTGTCTTGACCACAAAAATACCAATTATCCATGACAATCACGAAAGATTGCAGAAATATAAAAAAAAGCAGGGTGCCATGCAAGGTTTTGGCATGTTTTGTGTTTAATAGTTATAGAGCAGACAGTTGGATGAATAATGTGCTCTTTAAAAAATCTTGGGCGGTGGAATTGGAAAGCGTTATCAGCGAAGGTTCTTTGTCTGCCTGTATGTGAAATCTTTAATCGTGGTTCGTGATGACTAAGAAGTTTCTCTCGATAATATTCTTTATTGCTACAGCCTTGATATTGGGCAGTTGCGATAGCTCTGACGATCTAAGGGTCGAGCAGATGATGCTCGACAAGACCCTTTTCGCCCATATCTATACCGCCGATGAGGATGGATGCTACGTGCTGAAGGACGCGAAGCCCATCTCCAGCGCCGACGTGCAAAGCAAGGTCGTGGACTATGGTTGGATGGCGATCGCAGCCTACGAGTTGCAAGCTGATGGAAAGTTGAGCACGGACGATTATTATGAAGACTTGATTGGCGGCGGACCTACCCACTATTGGTTTGAGTCGTCGCAGCAGCTCGTCAAATATTGGTATGTCGATGCCATGCCGGCTCTCGGATTCACGCGAGTGGCATGGTCGTATGACGCGGACAACGGTTTCATCCTTCGTGGAGACTGTAGGTTTGCGATGGCAGACAGATACGAGCAGATACTAAAGCTCGATGAGGCCGACGGCTACACGTTGATGTACACGATGCGGAAATTGGCCGTGAGAGGCGACGGTAAAGGCAACTACAAGCCTGTGTATGCCATGGTCGTGTATAAGCGCATGACCGATGCCGAACTGAAAGACATGCAGAAACGTTATGCCTATGACTTAAATTAGGAGTCTTGTATTCAGGTGATTGTAAATAAGTGTAAAGGAAAAGGGCGGCGCGAGATAACTCTTGCGTCGCCCTTTCGCTTGTTTATTGCTTGTTCTGTTTTATGCTTGCTTACTTCACCAGCACTTTCTTCACTGTGCCGTCTGCCATCTTGACAATGGCGATGCCTTTCTGTGCCTTGCCAATCCTCACGCCGCTAATGTTGAAGCGTGCCGCCTCCTTGGCGTCGGACGTTGAGATCTCTGTGTTGGCGATGCCTGAGGTTGGGTCGTATCCCAACACGCGCACGACAATGCGCTCGTTCATCTCGCCGTCGGCGTTCTTCACGATGCCTGCGGGAATGACGAAGGCGAAGATGTCTTCGGGAGAATCGCTGAAGTTCATCAGGTATCCATCGTAGTCGGCAGCCCACACGCGCACGGTCTTCTTGTCGCTCTGGAGCGTCACGTTCCACTCGTCATCTGGCTCTAAGAGCTTGCCTGAAAGCTCAGGGTCCATTTCCTCAGAGCCCTGGCGCAGGAACACCTCCGGGTGCTGCTTCACCACCGTCACGTTTTCGCCGAACGTGATGTCTACCGCGGCATCAAAGAATGCTTTCGCCAGCATTGATCCGTCGGCAGGACTTGTGGATTCCACGCCAAGCACGCCCTTGTCGCTCTCTTTCAGCGTGAAATAGTCGTTCCAATACTCTTTCTTGTAGCTTGCCGTTGTTCCCTTTGGTATGTTGAGCGTAGTGGCGGCACACTTCAAGAATGGGTTGTCGTATTCCTCATACACATCCTCAAGCGATGGCGCGGTGCTGCCTTCGCAGGTCACGGCTGTCACACCGGTGCATCCGTTGAAGGCGTGTGGGTAGATTTGCTTCACGCCCGAGGGGATGGTCACGGAGGTGATGCCCGTTATGCCGGCATAAGTTCCGTCTTGCACCATGGTCACGTTCTCTGGCAAGCGCAGGTCGCCAGTGAGCTTTGTTGAGGCGAATGCCTGCTCGCCGATGAAGGTGAGGGTGTTGGGGAAGCTGAAGCTCTTCAAGGCAGACTGGCAGAAGGCGTAGTCGTCTATGGCGAGCAGCTTTTTCGACGGCGTCACCGTCTCCACCTCACTGCCCCAGAATGCTCCGCCGTTTATGCCAATGCAGTTGCTTGGCATGCTCACTGAGGTCTTGCCCTTCATTGGCGCGAGGTAAAGCACGCTGCCGTCCTTTGAATAGAGCACGCCATCCACGAGCTTGAAGTCCTGACTGGCGGCATCGAGGCTAATGCTGCTTATCGATGTCTTGGCAAACGCGCTGACGCCAATCTCCTCAAGCGAGGCTGGCAGGTTGATGCTGGTTATCGCTGAGCAAGAGGTGAAAGCCTCATCGCCAATCTCCTCCAAAGTGGATGGAAACTCCACGTTCGCCAACGACTTGCATCCATTGAAAACGGCTTCGCCGATGACTTTAAGGCCGCTTGGCAAGGTTATCTCCGACAACTTGTCGCACGACAAGAACATCTTGTCAGGTATCTCGGTCATGTCCTTTGGCAGTGTCGCCGTGGTGAGCGAGGCGCAGTGGTAGAATATTGATTTGCCCAATTCCTCGGGCATGCCGTCGAAAGTGACGCTCTTCAGCTTGCTGCAGGTGAAGAACGCGCTGCCGCCGACAAACTTCACGGAGGCGGGTATCTCTATCTCGGTGATGTCTGTGGACCTGAAGGCATAGGAGCCTATATACTTCAACTTCGACGGCAGGGTGACCTCCGCAAGCTTACTTGTGCCGAAGCCATCGTAGTAGATGGAGTCCAGGGTCTCGGGCAGGGTCACCTTCGTCACCTTGTTATACTTGAAAGCGCCCTCGCCAATGCTGGTCACGGCGTAGGTCGTGCCGTCGTTTTCCACGTTGGCCTTAATGTCGATGGTGTAAGGCTCCGCCGTGGGGCTTGCGGCTTTTGTCACGCGCACGGTAGTGGCAGACGTGACTTGGTAAGTCAGGCCATCTTGTTCGAAGGTCTGCGCGCCGGCTGCCATGCAGCATCCGAGCGTGAGGGCAAGGAGTAAATGTTTCTTCATAAAAAGTGTTTTGGGTTCATGGGGGCAATGTTTATTCGTGCCAAAGCGCCTGGCTCCCTTATGACGCTTTGGCAGTGCCTGTCTTTGGTCTTCGTTGGAAGATGAATGGTAAGGCAGATTCTCTCTCTTACATTTTGCGGTCTAAGCGGTTGCGCCACAGGTATTTCCTCGTTTCATGCACGATGATGCCGTTGAGGAGTATCAACGAGATGAGGTTTGGTATCGCCATCAACGCGTTGGTGCAGTCGGATATGTTCCATACCACATTGAGGTTTGCCACGCTTCCGATGAATATTGAGATGATGAAGAGCACGCGATAGACTATCATCCAGCGTTTGCCCTTCAGGTATTCCACTGCTCGCTCACCATAATAGCTCCAACCCAAGATCGTGCTGAAGGCGAAGGTGAGGAGGCCGAAGCTCAGCAAGGGCTTGCCCACATAAGGTATCTTCTCGAACGCCACCTTGGTCAGCGCCGCGCCATCGGTGTATGATATGTCGGGGTAGGCGATGATGCTGCTCACGATGACGATGCCCGTTATGGCACAGATTATCACGGTGTCCCAGAACGTGCCGGTGCTCGACACCAAAGCCTGCCTCACGGGGTTGCGAGTGCGTGCGGCGGCGGCGACGATGGGGGCGGAGCCCAAGCCAGACTCGTTGGAGAACAGGCCGCGCGATATGCCGTAGCGCGCCGCGAGCATCATTGTGGTGCCTGCGAAACCACCGCCTGCGGCTTGAGGCGTGAACGCTGAGGCGACGATCAACTTGATGGCGGGCCACACGAAGGCGCTGTTGACGAAGAGGATGTAGATGCAGCCCATGACGTAGAATATTGCCATGAACGGCACCAAGAAGCCACACACCTTGGCTATGCTCTTCACGCCGCCCAAGACCACGGCTCCGGTAAGCAAGCTGATGGCGATGCCTACCCAAGTGGTTGACAGGCCATAAGTCTCGTGAGCGATCACGGCAATGGCGTTTGCCTGAACCGTGTTGCCTATGCCGAACGAGGCGCAAGCGGTGAACACGGCGAAGAGCACGCCCATCCATTTCCAGCCCAAGCCTTTCTCAAGCGCGTACATCGGGCCGCCCAGCATCCTGCCGTCGGGTGTCGTCTCGCGGTATTTTATTGCAAGCAGGGCTTCAGAGTATTTGGTGGCAATGCCGAAGACGCCGGTGAGCCAGCACCAGAACACCGCTCCAGGACCTCCCAACGCTATGGCTGTAGCCACGCCCACGATGTTTCCCGTGCCAATGGTGGCGGCAAGCGCTGTTGCCAAGGCGCCAAACTGTGACACGTCGCCAGAGGCATCCTCGTCGCGTTGCACCGAAAGCTTGATTGCGGTAAATATCTTCAGCTGCGGAAAGCGAAGACGGATGGTGAGAAAGACGTGTGTGCCAAGCAACAAGACAATCATCGGCCATCCCCACAGAAGGCTGCTGAGCGTGGTGAAAAAAGCGTTGATAGAATCCATAATCTCTACGTTTGTTAAATGCTATTTGTCGCGAAAACATGCCAAATGTTTCCACATTGCTACCTACAAATGCAAAGTTAGTGGTTTTATTTAATAATTGAGCCATAAAACGATAAAAATGTCATCGTGCTGGCGAATAATTGTCATAAAGCAAGTGTTCAAGTAAACACGCAAAGCAGCGACATTGGGCAACGATGCGGGGCAACGGCGCAATAGCGTTCCGTTCACGCCGCAATGGCATCGCCTTCACGGCGCGATCGCATTGCCTTTGCGGCGCAGACGCGATGTCGTTGCGCCGCGATCGCAAGGCGGTGAAATCGCTTCGGCTTGCCTTAACCCGCATGTGGGTTTTGGGGAGACATGCGCCTTGTTTTTCCTTTTTGCGGAGTTTTGCCGACTTTAGCCCCAGCATGGGGCGTATATTACGGGATTGTGGGTTGCCGCTATCTGTTCATGGCATTAAATGCAATTGCCCCTGCAAGGGGCGCATACTTCTTTATGATGTTGAGATATGCGCCCCTTGCAGGGGCAATGTTGATGATAACAGAAAGCGCAGAGGCAAGCCCCTGCGCTTCGATATGTCGTCCCTATGGGACTTGTTGCTTGCTATGATTTGCCTGAAGCAATAGTTTCAGGTCAACGCTCAAACTCCACTTCGCCGAAGAAGTCGGGGCGATGGAAGTCGGGTCTTGGCACGTTGATGGGGTTCCACGACAGGAAGTGCACCTTGCGGAGCTTGTCGCCACACTTGTAGAAGTTGGCGCGGATGGTGGTGCCAGCCAGGCTGGTAATGTGGTGGTTGTAGAACGCCGCGACGGGAACGACAAGCACCAACTGCCACACGGCAGGCGCGTCCTTCTCCTCGAAAGGCTCACGCCCCAGCGAAGACCAGCGCTTCACGGTGTCGAGCACCTGCTGCGTGGCACGCTCGCGGTTCTCACGTTCCGGACCGCAGCCAATGAGCATCTGTCCCGCGCAGTTGCACTCGATGTTGTAATACAGGTCGTCGCCCGCAGGCACTGAGAAGAACTCGCAGCATGAGTCTTCCCACACGTTGCCGTCGTCGGCTGCAACAGCCCTCACCGAATCCTCAGCCACACGGTAGTTGAGCACTATGCTGTCGCCGGTGTGGGCTATGCGAAACTCCACCTTGGGCGTATAGGGGAAGTCAGCTGCCCAGTTGTTTGTGTCGATAGGGGAGAACTGCACGCCTTCGGCATCGAGCAGCGCCGGCACGTCTTGCAGTTGCGCTGGAATCTTCGATGCGGGAATATGCTTCGCTAAAATCTTTTTCATGTCTTGAGGTTTATTCAATAGTTATTATGTATGTGTAGGTTCTTATCGTTGTTTCTGCTTGCCTACCAATGCGAGGCATAGCTTGCGCTGCAACACGTGGGCGTCGAGGACCGACATCTCCGAGTTGAGGAACGCGAAGCAAAGGTCGTGGCCGTCGGCTCCCTTGCAATAGCCGGCAAGCGACGAGATGCCATAAGGATGCGACAACGTGCCGGTCTTGCCATGGATTAGCCCCCTAAGCCTTTGGTCGTAGAGCAGTCGGCGCAGCGTGCCGTCGACGCCAGATATTGCCAGGTTGCTCATGAGCTGACGGTAGATGGGTGCGTGATGATAGCCGAATTGTAGCACGGCGACGAGGGCCTTGGGCGACAGGTGGTTTTGCGTGCAGAGGCCGCAGCCATCGTGTACCACCAGTGTCGTGTCGGTGAGGTGCAGCGAGTCGCGCATGAAGGCGCGAATATATTCCACGCCTGCTGTGGCAAGGGTGTCAGCCGTACCATTGTTGTTTGGCGCCACGGCGTTGCCCAACGCGTAGAGCAGGCTCGTGGCCTTGGTGTTGCTGGAGTTTTTCCACATCAGCTTGGTGACCGCCCTGACGGGGCATGCCACGCGGATGCGACCTCTCCATTTGTTGGCCTTGTCTCTCTTTGGCACTCCCTGCTCGAAGCCGTCCTTTACCCTTATGCCCTTGGATATGAGCGCGGTTTTCAGGGCTTTCTCCACGGCATCGGGACCCTTAAAGAGGATGCCATACTTGGAGAAGGAGAGATCCCAAGGATACCAGTGCTGCTCAGCCTTTACCTTCTCCTTCAGCTTGAGGTTCAGGAAACACTTGCCATCGACATACTTCACGCCCATTCGGCGCAAATGGCGCGCGAACATCGCCATGTCTTGCGCCTTGAGCATTGGGTCAAGGCCAGCCATGAGCATTATGTCGCCTCGCAGCGTGTCTTTCACGATGTTGCCTCTGGTATATAGCGTGGTGCGGTATGCATAGTTGGCTCCAAGCTTGTTGAGTGCGGCAACGCCGGCGAGCACCTTCGTGCACGAGGCCACAGGCTGGGCGTGGTCGATGTTCTCGGCGGTGACAGGCTTGTCGGCGGTGAGGTCGTAGACGTAAAGTCCGAACTTGCCTTGCACGCGTGGCTGGGAACAGAATGCCTTCAGGCGCGATTGCAAGGCGGTGTCGACGGTCATCGCCACTGGCTTTCCTTTTTCCTCTACGCTATTCTTGCCTTCCTTGCTTCCGCACGCTGCCATCAGCACGCAGAGAGCCAAGGCAAGCATTGCCCTCATCGATTGGTATATTCTCATTTCCTGTTTAATTCATTTCAATTGTAAGTAAGGTCCCATCAATTATGGTTCCATGTTGATCCGTGTGGGAAAAAAGCATGGATGTGTATAGCGCGACATTCCATCCACATGAATCAACATGGAACCTTAATTGTGTGGGCAAAGGCTCAGATAGTGAGCTTGGAGGATCCTTTAGCCTTGAGGCTCATGTCGAGCGACTTGACGCTATGGGTGAGCGCGCCAAAGGAAATGAAGTCTACTCCAGCCTTGGCATACGGAATCATGGTGTCGAAGGTGATGCCGCCAGACGACTCCGTCTCTATGTGGGCAGGCGTGCCGTCAGCGTTCTTGGCGGCGTGAACCAGCTCCACGGCCTTCACCGTGTCGGCAGGCGTGAAGTTGTCGAACATGATGCGGTCGGGCAGATCCTTCAGGGCTTCGTGCAGCTCGGTGAAGTCGCGCACCTCGCACTCAATCTTCAGGTCGAGGCCCTTGTCTTTGCAATATTGGCGCGCGCGGGTTATGGCGTTGTGGACGCCGCCGCAGAAGTCGATGTGATTGTCCTTCAGAAGTATCATGTCGAAGAGCCCGATGCGGTGGTTCATTCCGCCTCCTATGCGCACTGCCTCTTTCTCCAGCATGCGCATGCCCGGAGTGGTCTTGCGGGTGTCGAGGACGCGCGTCTTCGTGCCGGCATCGATGAGAGCCTGCTGATAGCGGTGCGCCATGGTGGCTATGCCGCTCATGCGCTGGCAGATGTTGAGCATGAGGCGCTCGGTGGTGAGGAGGCTCTGCTCGCGACCGCTCACCGAGAGCACTATGTCGCCCGGGCGCACATGGTCGCCGTCGTGCATGTGCATGGTGACTTTCAGCTCGGGGTCAAAGCGACGGAACACTTCTTTCGCTGCGCGCTCGCCGGCGAAGATGCCCTCTTCCTTGATCATAAGCTCGCTCTCGCCCATGGCGTCGGCAGGGATGCAGCATAGGGTGGTGTGGTCGCCGTCGCCTACATCCTCTGAAAACGAAAGGTCGATGAGGCGGTCGGTAAGTTCTTCTTCTGTTTGCTTGTAGTTCATGTGGGTGAATTTTAATGTCGTGTTAATGGGAAACTAAGAGAGGCTGAGCATCTTCTCTATCGGCTTTACCGCCTCGCGCGCTACGTCCTCGGGTATTGTCACTTGTGGCTGAAGCGTCTCCAGGCAGTCGATGATCTTCTTCAAGGTGTTGAGTTTCATGAACTCGCACTCGTTGCAAGCGCACGATGCGGGTATGCCGCCTTCGGCCTTCGTCGTGCCTATGCCGTTCTCGCCTTCGGTGACCTCGGGCGGCACGGGTATGAATTCCTGGTCGGGGCACTGCTTGCTCAGTTCGAACAAAATGCCTGCCTCGGTCGCCACGATGAATTGTTTCTGCTCGGGGTGCGCCTTGGCATAGGTGAGCATGCTTGCCGTGGAGCCTTTCACGTCGGCCAAGGCGAGCACGGGCGCCTTGCACTCAAGGTGTGCCATGACGATGGCGCCGGGATATTGCTTCTTCAGGGCGAGTATGGCACCGACGGAGAACTTCTCGTGAACGTGGCAGCCGCCGTTCCAAAGGATCATCTGCCTGCCAGAAATGGAGTTGATGTAGTTGCCGAGATTGTAGTCGGGACCGAAGATAAGCTTCTCGTCCTCGGGCAGGCTGTTGATGACCTTCACGGCATTTCCTGAGGTGACGCAGCAGTCGGAGAGCGCCTTCACCGCCGCCGTGGTGTTTACGTAGCTTATGACTTTGTGTCCGGGATGCTCCTTCTTGAACGCGGCAAGATCCTTGGCATTGCAACTGTCGGCGAGCGAGCAGCCGGCTGATGGGTCTGGCTCAAGCACTATCTTGTTGGGCGACAACAGTTTGCATGTCTCCGCCATGAAGTGCACGCCGCACATCACCAGCACGGGGGCGTCGGTCTCGGCGGCCTTGCGCGCCAGGGCGAGCGAGTCGCCAATGAAGTCGGCAACCTCCTGTATCTCGGGGCGTGTGTAATAATGGGCGAGGATGAGGGCGTGGCGAGAGTTGGCTAATTCGCGAACTCTGGCGGCCTCTCCCCTTGCCCCTCCCCCAGCCAGGGGAGGGGTCATGTTACCTTCAAGAGCCGTCTTGCTCTGGTTGTTCTTATGTTCTTCCATTATTCTTTTTGTCTGTTATTTGTTTTCTATATTGAAGATTTCATCGTATATCCGCTCTGCAACGGCTTTCGGGCCTGCTTCTACTTGTTCGTTGGTGAACCGGACAACCTTAAAGCCGGCATCGTTTAGGGCGTTGGTCCTCAGATCGTCAGAGCGTAGTTGGTCGCCCTGACTGTGATAACCGCCATCCACTTCGATTACGAGACGATACTTGAGACAAACAAAGTCGGCAATGAATATCCCTATGACGTGCTGCCTGCGAAACTTGAAACCATACCTGTTTCTGCTGATTTCCTCCCACAATAGCCGTTCCGCGCAAGTTTGGTTCCTCCTGTTTTCAAGGGCAAAAGCCTTGAGCAAGTGATAGTTCATGGTGTCCGCCGTCTCATAGCCATGCAGCCTCTTGTCGTCTTTCATTCCCTCCTTAGATAATTATCTTAACGCTCTTGCTGAAGATTGATGCTCTTGAGAAAGAACACTCTTGCAAAGAAAAACTTGTCTTAATGCTCTTTCAGAAAGAACGCTCTTGCTAAAAAGCACATGTTTATCTCAGTAATTGTCCCCTCCCCTGGGTGGGGGAGGGGAAGCAAAGTCTTAAAGGACTTTGCGGGGAGAGGCTGGGTAGTCAATATTATAGTGCAGTCCGCGGCTCTCGTGACGCTCGATGGCCTGGCGCGTGATGAGATAGCCCACGTTGATCATGTTGCGGAGCTCGCAGATGTCGCGTGTTGGCTTCACACGGCGGAAAAGGTCCTCAGTCTCCTCGTAGAGCATGTCGAGGCGAGTCCATGCGCGCTTCAGGCGAAGGTTGGAGCGCACGATGCCCACATAGGTAGACATCACTTGGCCAACCTCCTTCTCGTCTTGGGTGATGAGCACCTTCTCCTCGTTGGTGAGAGTTCCGAAGTCGTTCCACTCAGGCACGTCTTCCTCGAAGCGATAGTTGTCGATGTTCGCGATGGCGTGCTCAGCGGCACTCTTTGCATACACCACGGCCTCGATGAGCGAGTTGGAAGCCAGGCGGTTGCCGCCATGCAGACCTGTGCAAGAGCACTCGCCGACGGCATAGAGACGGTGGATGGAGCTCTCGGCGTTGAGGTCCACCTTGATGCCGCCGCACATGTAGTGGGCAGAGGGGCAGACAGGTATCATCTGCTTGGTGATGTCGATGCCTATGGAGAGGCACTTCTCGTAGATATGCGGGAAGTGCTTCTTCGTCTCCTCGGCGTCTTTCATTGTCACGTCGAGGCAGACGTGGTCGAGGCCATGGATCTTCATCTCGTGGTCTATGGCGCGTGCCACTATGTCGCGTGGGGCGAGGGAGAGGCGCGGGTCATACTTCTGCATGAACTCGGTCCCGTCGGGCAACTTCAGTATGGCGCCGTAGCCGCGCATGGCCTCCGTGATGAGGAAGGCGGGGTGAGTCTCGGCAGGGTTGTAGAGCACTGTGGGGTGGAACTGCACGAACTCCATGTCTTTCACCGTCGCCTTGGCGCGGTATGCCATGGCTATGCCGTCGCCAGTGGCAATCTCGGGGTTCGACGTCGTGGCATAGACTGCTCCCGTGCCTCCAGTTGCCATGAGAGTGACGCGCGAGAGGTAGGTGTCCACCTTCTGGGTCTCGGGGTTTATGACATAGGCGCCATAGCACTCGATGTCTGGCGTGCGGCGCGTGACCTCCTGGCCGAGATGGTGCTGGGTGATGATCTCCACGGCGAAGTGGTTTTCGAGGATGGTGATGTCGGGGTTGCTCCTGACTGCTGCCATCAAGCCGCGCTGGATCTCGAAGCCGGTGTCGTCTTGATGGTGGAGGATGCGGAACTCAGAGTGCCCGCCCTCACGATGAAGGTCGAACGAGCCATCCTCCTTCTTGTCGAAATTGACGCCCCACTTCACGAGATCCTTTATGGCGTCAGGTCCGTTTTTCACCACGTGTTCCACGGCTTTGGGGTCGGAAATCCAGTCGCCAGCCACCATGGTGTCGTGGATGTGCTTGTCGAAGTTGTCCACGGCGAGATTGGTGACAGAGGCTATGCCACCTTGAGCCTTGGCGGTGTTGGCCTCGTCGAGGGTGGTCTTGCAGATGATGGCGACAGAACCCTTATGGGCATTGGCAACTTTGAGAGCAAAGCTCATACCGGCTACGCCACTGCCGATGATGAGGAAATCGTAATGATATATCATGTACTCTGGAGTATATTTACTTAGTTGTGTGGTTGTTTCTTCTTTATGATGACGAGCATCACTGCCGTGAGTATCAGGACTATGCCCGCTGCCAGCCTGAGCGTGAACTCCTCGCCGAAGAGGGTGCAGGAGATTACCACGGCGGTGAGAGGCTCAAGGGCTCCCATTATTGCCGTTGGCGTGGCTCCGATGATCTTTATGGCTATGTTGATGAAGAAGAGGCTGAGCACCGTGGGCAGCAGCGCGAGCTGGACAGCCCAAAGCCATTGCGTGCCGTGGAGCATCTGCAGCGGCTCGCCTTTCAGGGGCATGAACACGATGATGCTTATCCATCCGAAGAAGATGACGCACGCGGTGAACTTCACGCTCGACATGCCCTCGATCTTGAACTGCTTCACGTAGACGATGTAGAGAGCGTAGAGCAGCGATGAGAAGAGCACGAGTAGCACGCCCGTGGCCGATAGCGTGTCGCCGCCAGAGCCTCCGCCGCGATAGAGCAGCGCTATGCCGGAGATGGCAAGCGCTATGGCAGCGGTGGTGCGCCAGTTGACGCGCTCATGATAGAACATGACCATGATGAGGGCGGTCATGATAGGGTAGGAGAAGAGGATGGTCGAGGCTATGCCGGCGTTCATGTAGTGGAAGCTCTCGAAGAGCGTCAGCGACGACATGGCGAACATTGTGCCGAGCACGGCGAGCTTGATGGCGTGGCCCCACTTGATTCTGAGCGATTCGCCGCGCATGAGAAGCCACAGGATAAAGATGATGACGGAAATGCCGTAGCGATAAAACAAGACCGAGCCAGAGGAAATGCCGTCAGCGTAAAGGGGCAATGCGCCCAAGGGATTGGTGCCGTAGAAAATTGCCGCGAAGACACCGGCCGCGAACCCTGTCACTGCTGACGATGTGCGAATGTTCTTGAATGTCGATTGCATGAAGCTTGAAACTTTCTTTCAAATGGCAAAGTTACTGATTTTATTTGTTTATGCAAAAAGATTTCAAGCAATTATAATGGGCCTGACTTGAACGATTGCATTCCACGATTGCATCGTAAGGATTGTTGCCCGATGCCTTGCCTCAGCAAGGCGTTCGGCTCTGCGCCGCAACGGCATCGCCTTTCCACCGCAAAGCCGATGCCTTTACGCTGAAAAGCCGTTGCCCTTACGGTGGAAAGGCAACGGCTTTATTTCGGTGAACGAATATGGTCTTTTCTGGAGGCGGATTTTATCCCTTCCCGAGCAAGTGGCGAAGGGCTTCGAGTGGGGCGTAGATGATCATTCTTGGGCCTGCCCATCTCATTATCCGCCTCACCTCCTCGCGTTGTGATGGAGCGTAGCAGTGGACGGGACATCGCTTGCAAGGCGGCTTCTTGTCTTGCCAACGGCAATGGTCGAGCCGCCGTTGGCAATATTCTATGAGGGCGGCGTGCTTGGCGTCGGGTTGGGAGAGGTGGAGGTGGCGTTGGCAATAGAGCCGTATCATGAAAGCGATGGTTTGCTTCTCGCGGTTGATGACCTTTCCCATTGGTTTGCGGATTATGGCGATTGCTGGTTAAAGTCCCCAGTTGGAGATCATCTCCGCCTTGGTTGCCGACTCCACCTTGTCCTCGATGTTGTCGGGGAGGTTGCAGAAGAAGTCGATGCCCGTGAGCTTCTCAAGCTCGTCTATCGACACCACGTAGTTGCTCAGCTTGCTGTCTTTGTTTTCCTTATGCTCAAACCACAAGCCGATGGCCTTGTATTGACCATCTTTGACGGCGAGTATTGCGGCGAAGAAATATTTGGGCACGATGAGCTTGCTCTTGGTGTAGCCGGCTATCTGCGAACTGTTGTCTATCGTGCCTCCTTTGCACACGTAGAGGATGTCGCGATACTTTGTCGTGTTCCATGTGTTACGCAACTGCGACTCCATGGTTGCCCATACGCCAACGTTGAACCCGTTGACCTGGGGTTGCATGTTGCTGAGGTAGAAAGTCTGCTCGTTGGCGTCTTTTGAGTTGAGCCTGTCTGCCGACGGGCAGATGTGCCCACGGTCATAGCCAGAGCCGCGGTAGTCGGAGAGCTTTGTGCGATATTGTTCTGGAATGTCCTGGTCTTCCTGGAATGGGTCGCCGCCCCACTCTGTTTTAGTTTTCCAATCATCGCGTGTCCAATTCTTCGCACTATTGTTGGCGTCCATCTCGTAGCATGACCAGCGTTGCGCCTTCTTGTCGCAATCCCATTCCACGGCGTAGTTTACGCCATAGTTTGCGGTGGTGTGCACGACGACAAGGTTGTTGCCGTCGGTCTTGATGTGCGGAAACTCAAGGCGCGCGTAGTAAGGGTCGAGCTGTTTGGGATTGGCGTTTGCGTTAGTTTCTGTTTCTTGATCTCCCTTGCCTTGCTTTGGCAGGTTGTCGCTCTCGGAGCACGAGATGAAGAGGGAGGCGAACAGAAGGAGCATCCATGCTGTAGACTTCCAAAGGTTTTTCATGGCGGATATGTTGTTAGGTGACGGCTAATGAGCCAAAAAAATGCGGACGGACGCATATGCAACTACGTCCGACCGCATTCCAAATGTCTTTATGCTTGATGAATAAAGTATTACTTCTTCAGCTTGCCGTAGCGGTTCATGAAGCGGTCCACGCGACCTGCTGTATCGACGAGCTTGCTCTTGCCGGTGTAGAATGGGTGAGAGCTGCTTGAGATTTCGACCTTGACCACTGGGTAAGTCTCGCCTTCAAACTCTACTGTATCTGTAGTCTTGCATGTAGACTTTGTAAGGAACATATCGCCGTTGGACATGTCCTTGAACACGACGGGGCGATAGTTTTCTGGATGAATACCGTTTTTCATTTTGTTCTAATATGTAACTTGTTAATAATGTGCCGAAGCTAAATCGGATGCAAAGTTACTAAGAATATTCGCTTCCGCCAAGGAATTATCCGATTTTTTACTTTTTAGTTGAGTTATTTTCGTAAGCATTGCAGGGGCGGGCCCTGTGCCCGTCCGCGTCAACATTGTTATCATGATGTGGTTTGCGCTGTATCATCATGCTATCGCGGACGGCCACAGGGGCCCCACCCTGCAAGCAATCACGATAGCTGCAACAAAAAAATCCCATCATCTTTGGCAGATGATGGGATCGTTAAAGGAAATATGAAATTACTTTATCACTGTCGTAGAGCCAAGCGTCAATGTGAAGTCGTCAATCAAAACGTCGCCGCCTGGGCTCTTGCTGTTCATTATGACGAGACAGTAAGTACCGTCTTCAGAAATTGTGAACGTATGTGTCACCTTGGTCCATTCTGAAGTAGACAGACCGTTTACGTAGTTTCCATAGACATACGAACCAACTTTTCCATCAGTCACCGGAACATAGCCGGGGCGGACAGATCCACCAGTTGAGGAAGCTGCCTTTGCATAGAACGTCATGGTGTACTCGCCAGCCTTCAATGTGGTCTCCTTGTAGCCAAGGCGTTTGTTGGCAGACGTTGTGCCGGTCACCTTCACGGAATACTTGCCTCCATGAGCCTCGGTGCTTTGGCTGAGAGTGGCGTTGCCGGCTGTGGAAGATGTCTTCCAATTGTTGGGCAGACCATCTGACCAATTCTCAAAGTCGCCATTCGCTGCAGTTGCATCGCCTGAGTCACCTTTGTCATCGCCAGAAGACTCGCCGCCATTGCTCTTCAGCGAAACAAGGTAAGCCTTGTTCTGGACTGTTTCGTATGTTGTGCCATAAGTACTTACATACTTGGTGATCTTACCACAGATAACAACCTCGTCGCCAGCCTTGATGTTGGTGCCAGATGTATACTTCTCGTTGTTCAGGTAGAGGGCACGATAGACATAGAACTGGTTGTCGGCCTTTCCGTCGTCGGAGATATAGAAGGTAGCATTGCCATACTCTTTACTATATTCTTCCTTTACAGAAACCACCTTGCCCTTGATATAGTAGTTCTTGTCAGATTCCGCGTTGTCGTCGAGAGTTGCTGCGTATTTGTTGGCGGCAACGCTGTTGAATGGGTTTGCCTCCGTGCCGTCGCCTGTAGCCACGCCTGTGTCGGGAGTATCAGGAGTGTCAGGAGTCGTCTCGGCAGTCTTGCCATTCAGGCTATAGATATAGCTTGAGCCTTTGCCCACGGTCTCGGGAGTGTTGCCTTGGTAGTTGGTGAACTTGCCACAGACCACCACAGTGTCGCCAACCTCGAGCTTGTCGTCGGCAGTAAACTTGCGGTTGCCGAGATAATAGCTTTGGAAGATGTAGATTTGGTTGTTGCCGTCGTCGGTGATATAGTAGTTGGCATTGCCATATTGGGCAGTCTCAATCTGCTTTATCTCCTTAACGGCACCTTTCACGTAAATGGCGGTAGGTGTCTCCTCGCCAGACGCGAGGGCGCTGACAACCTCAAGAGCAGCGGTCACATTGTATGGGTCGGCTTGCGTGCCGGTACCCTTTGCCACAGTGGTCACAGAGTCTGTTTTGTCATCGTCGTTGTTGGTTCCAGGCTGCTCGTAAGGCATGGGCACGTCGGAGCATGCCGCGAAGGATAGAAGCGCTACGAAGGCAAATGCTAATTTAAAAATCGCTTTCATATTTATTCTTATGTTTTATTCTTGTGAGTATTTATGGATTCGTTGTTTGTCGCCAAAGGCCGTGCTTATTTCTTTACCACGATGTCGCTGGTCTTGCGTATGAGAATTTGCCAAGTGGAGTTGTATCGCGTGGCAATGCCCGTGATGTCGGCCTTCAGCTTCTTCTTCGCCTCACTGTCGTAAGGCAACGTCATGGCGGCGAAGTCGGCGTAGGTGCTCGTCCTGATGACTACGGTTGAGGCGTAGCCGTCAAGCTCTTGGTTCACGGCGTTGCCAACGGTGGAGCCTGTCGAGAATGTGGCCTTGCCGTCAGCCTGCTTGAACGTGACGTCTTTCAGCGTGACGAGCTTGCCACAGTTGTCGTCCATTAGCTTTGTGGCCTTTATGGTATTAAAGTCGATGGCCTTGATGACTGTGGTGTCTGGATTGCCGACAATCTTGAAGTGCTTTGCCCAGATGTCTTTCTGCATTCTGCCAATGCTGTTGCCGTTGTATGGAGCGCCAATCTCCGGCATCTTGCGGTAGCCGCCAATGTAAAGCCCCTTGAGGTCAACCAGAATCTCTGCGCCCTCGGCAAGGTAACCGTTAAGTCCTCCCTCGTTGATGGCGACGATGATTGCCGCGGTGGAGTCTTGCAGCACTACTTGCTTGTAGATGTTGCCGCCAATGTCGTTGCCAGTGATGCGACCTTTTATCATTATGTCCTCGTTGATCTGCTTGTTTTCGTCTGTTGACCTGAAGACGTTAGGATATTTCGCAATGAGGGCCTTTATGGTTATGACGTTCTGTTCGGTCAGGTCGTTGTTGCCATAAGGGGCTCCGCCATTGAAATCGGGCTCAGCCCAATCGCCGTTCATGCACGAAGAGAAGAGAGCGCACACTAAGGCAAAGAGGAAAAGATATGTCGTCTTGATATTCATTCTGTTCTTCATGATTCTCTCCTTTCTTAGAATTTATATGTGATGTTGAGCATGCCGTTGATGCCGTTTACATAGAACTTCTTCGGGTTGTTGATGAAGTTGTAGGTGCGTATTGCCTCGCCGCTGTCGTCGTACGACTGGCGGTTCTGCTCCATGCCGCCGGTCACGATCTTGCGATTGTTGAGGATGTTGGTGAGCATGAAGTTGATGGACATTTGGTGTTTCCCGATGTATATGCTCTTGCCGATGGAGGCGTCGAGCATGAATCCGCCTTTGCCCTTAGCCTGCGATGGCACCTTCGAGATGTCGCGCAGAGGCTTGTTGTTCTCGTCTACAAGAGTGTTGCCGCTCGCGTCCTTGGCGATAGGAAGGTTCGAATAGTAGCGGCTGACGGGGGTATAATAAAGGTAAATGCGGTCGTAGTAGTTGCCAATGAGGTCGATGTACCAGCCATTGGAATGGTAGGCCAGGTCGATGGAGAATGCTGACAATGGCGTTCCGCCCTCGCGCATGTTCTTGTTGACCACGATGTCGTCGTAGTATTTGCCGTCGTTGGACAGCATGTAGCGCACGTTGGCATTGTTGGCATACTTAGCCTCGCTGACTGTGGCAAGGCCCTTTATGTCGAGCCACGAAGTCACCTTGAAGTCGAGGCCGAGCTCCACGCCATAATAATGCTTGTTGATTCCGGAAAGCGAGACGTATGAGAACGAGTTGGCGTTGTCGTAATAGAACATGCTGTACTCTGTGACATCCTGCAGGCGAGAGTAGTAGCCTTGGATGTTAGCGTGCAACCAGCTTGTCTGGAACTGATAGCCTACTTCAGCTGACAGAATCTTCTCCGTAGAGAGGTTCTTCACGAAGTCGTTGTTGATTTGCGGAGAGGCGAACGCCACGTTTGCCGTTGGTGCCTTCCACTCGTATCCGCCTCCGAGGTAGATGGTGTTGCCACCTCCGGCGTTGATGCTGATGCCAGCCTTTGCTCCGCCGTCGAGGAAGTAAGCCGTCTTGCTCTTGCCATACGAGTTGTCAGCCGCGAGACCATTGCGCATCTTGCCCTCGCGCTGCAGCGACGTGCCTCCAATGCGCCCGCTGACGAACAAGTTGGCACGGTCGAACTTGAGCTCGTATCCTGTCCATGCTTGTGCGCGGTTCACGAAGACGTTGTAGTCGTAGCCGAAGCGGTCGCCTACCTTCACGAGCTTTGGCGAGCTGCCATCGTTGAGGTCGTAGAACACCTCGGGGGCAGTCTCGGCATAGGTGCCGATGACATAATAGTTGGAGTTATGGAAAGAAGTTGCTCCCATCAGGTCTTCCATGGTCTGATAGTGCATGCCTTTGTTCGTGCTGAGGTTCACGCCGACGTTGAATGCGCTGTTCGACGAGAAGTCCTTGTGCAACGATGAAGAGAGGCTGAAGGCAAGCTGGTCGTCGTGGTAAGCCTGCTGATAATACATGGCGTCAGCGCCCTGTGCCGAAGCCATCTTGTTGGAATAATAAAGCTTGTCCCAGTTGATCTGACGATTGCCCTTGGAAGACCTGAAGAAGTCGACGGCGGCCTGCCAAGAGTCGAGCGCCGATGACGTGTTTGTGTCGGTGTCGTCCTTGTTCCAGACATTGTAGAAATAGCTCGGCATGAGGCTATAGTAGTCCGGTGCGGGGTTGGTGGCGTTGTTGTAGTTGAGGCGTGTGCTGCTGTACATGGAGTACTTGCCAAGCAGCGATGTCGTCAGCTTGGTGTTGTCGTCTATCTTGAAGTCCCACGTCAGCAAGGCAGCCGGCGCGAAGTCGTGGACCACGCGCGAGTTTCTCTTCTTGCCGTTTTGGTATCCCCAGTTGGGGTTGTAGTTGTAGTTGTTGGCAAGCCAATACATCTCGTCCGTAGACGCGCTTTGCGTGGCACGCTCGGTGGGGTTGCCCCATGTGACAAAAGAAAGCGAGTGGCGATTCGACAAGATCTTCTCCGCGCCAAGGAAATAGCTCAGCGAGTTGTAGAACGTGCCCTCCACGTAGCCACGGTTAGCCCAACGATATGACACGGCTGCCGACCATGCCCAGCCTTTATTGTTCAAGCCGGAGTTGTATGAATACATGGCTCGCGCGGTGTAGTTGCGGTTTGCTCCGGCAAGCGAGATCTTTTGTCCCACGGGCATTGCCGATGGGCGGAAGTTGTAGTTGTTGCTTCCGCCGAGTGCCGCCACGGAGAAGTTGTTGCCCTCAAATGGCAGTGCCGACTCCATGTTGCGTGTCTGGTTGTTGAGTCCGCCAACGAAGGAATAGCGGAAATCGCCGCGCTCCACGTCGTTCACGGGGTTGCCGTTTATGTACATCTCGTTGTACTTGGCGTTATAGCCCCTGTACTTGAACCTCACGGGACTCCATCGGTATCCCACCTCGTTGGCGTAGGCGTTGGTGCCGGAAGAGATGATGGACACGCTTTGTGTCACGTTCTCGTCTTCCCCAAGCTGAGCCTCTGTGAAGGTAAAGGCCTGCTCGCCAATGTTGACCGAGTCTTGCTGGGCATAACCCATAGAGACAGAGCCCAAGGCTGCCAAGGCCATGATAAGCTTCTTTTGCATAAAATAAAGTATGTTGTATTAATTATGTTTGCAAAGATAATAAAAATCAACATATCCTTTGTTGTTTTTTAATTAAGAAATGAGTAAATGTCGAAAAATATTCCGATATTTGCAAAAACAAATTATAAGACATCGTTTTGACAAGATGAAAAAGTATTTTTCCGCGTTTTTCTTATTGCTGCTCTTCTGTGTGTCGATAGGCGCTCAGAAGAAGTTTCACGCTTATGCCGTAGGTTTCTACAACCTTGAAAACCTTTTCGACACGTGCCACGATGTTGGCAAGAACGATTATCAGTTCCTGCCTTCCGGCTCATACAAGTGGAATGGCATGAAGTACTCACACAAGTTGCACAACATGGCGCGCGCCCTTGGTGACATGGGCACGACGATGCTCCCGGGCGTGGGATGTGCTGCCATTGGCGTGTCGGAGGTAGAAAACGACCGTTGCCTTACCGACTTGTGCGCCCAACCCGAGCTCAGCAAGCGTGGATACAAGTTCTGTCATGTTGAGGGCCCTGATCACCGCGGCATAGATTGCGCGCTGATTTACAATCCGTCGCTGTTCGCTGTCAAGGCTTTCAGGCTCTATCCTTATGTGCCTACGGAGAAACAAGACTCGACCTTCCGTACGCGCGGTTTCTTTGCCGTGAGTGGTGAGATTGCGGGAGAGCATGTGGTGATCATTGTCTGCCACTTGCCGAGCCGATTTAGTGGAAGCTATTTCCGCGAGGTAGGAGCGGAACAGGTCAAGGCTTTGAAAAATAGAATATTGGACCTTGACCCTAAGGCGAAAGTAATAGTGATGGGCGACATGAACGATGACCCGACCAACAAGAGCATGCATGAGGTGCTCTCGGCCAAGGAGGAACTCACGATGGTTGGCAAGGACGACATGTATAACCCTTGGTATAATGTGCTTGCCAAGCAAGGCACAGGCACGCTGCAATATCAAGGGTCATGGAACCTTTTCGACCAGATAATCTTGTCGCCAAGCCTTATAAACAAGAACGGGGAAAAGGACTTCACGACACTTAAATTCTTCAAGAATGAGGTTCAACGCATGCCTTATCTCTTCCAGACAGAAGGAAAGTACAAGGGCGGCACCAAGCGCACCACTGCCGGCGGCGTTTGGCTCGACGGCTTCTCAGACCACTTGCCCACGGTGGTGTACCTCGTGAAAGAACAGCGCGATAAAAAAGACAAGGCATTGAAGGAAAGCGTGTTTGCATTGCCGGAGTACACGGAAGTGGAGCTAAAGAACATTGCTTCGTGTGAGGCGGAACGGAAGGCGATGGTAGAGAAAGATACAAAAGAGAAGGATTGACTCAATGCCAATAATTGAAACGGAAGCTCATCCGTTTGAGCCTTTCTTGCCACAAACGGCACGATTGCTCATGCTCGGCACCTTTCCGCCTGCGCCTAAGCGTTGGTGTATGGACTGGTATTATCCAAACTACACCAACGACATGTGGCGCATCATGGGCTTGTGCTTCTTTGGCGACAAGATGCACTTCGTGGACGAGGCCAACAAGACCTATCGTCTTGATGCCTTGAAGTCGTTTCTCGCGGAAAGGGGAATCGCCATTTTCGACACCTGCTTGCGAGTCAGACGTACCAAGGGGACGGCATCCGACAAGGATTTGGAAGTGGTGGAGCAGGCAGACCTTGACGGCATGCTCACGGCATTGCCGCTTTGTCGTGGCGTGCTTACGGCAGGCAGGCTTGCCACCAAAATCTTTTTGGAACATTATGGAATAGGGGAGAAGGCGAAGAACTTGAAGATGGGTGACCATGTGGATTTCGCGTTCAATGGCAGGGAGATAAGCCTATACAGGCAACCAAGTTCAAGTCGCGCTTACCCCATGAGGCTTGAAGACAAGGCTACATATTATAATAGGATGTTTAAGGACTTGGGAATATTATAAGAACAGAGTTAGAAACAAGATAAGACTATGAAACCAACAATTATCGGCATTGCCGGCGGCACAGGCTCTGGCAAGACCACAGTAGTTAAGAAGATTGTGGAGTCGCTTCCTCCCGACCATGTTGCCGTGGTGCCTCTCGATTCTTATTACAACGACACGACAGGGCTTACGGACGAGGAGCGCAAGGCTATTAACTTCGACCATCCCGACGCGTTCGACTGGAAGTTGCTCATCAAGCAAGTGCATGAGCTCGTAAACGGCATGGCCATTGAGCAACCCACCTATTCGTATATCCTCAGCAACAGGTTGGCTGAGACAATCCACGTGGAGCCGAAGCCAGTCATAATAATAGAAGGCATTATGACCTTGCTGAACAAGCGCCTGCGTGACATGATGGACTTGAAGATCTTTGTCGACTGCGACTCTGATGAGCGTCTCATACGCAACATCCAGCGCGACACTATCGACAGGGGCCGCACTGTGTCAATGGTCGTTGACCGCTACTTGAAGGTGCTGAAGCCAATGCATGAGCAGTTTATCGAACCCACGAAGCGTTTTGCCGATGTCATAATACCTGAGGGTGGCGAGAACTTGAAAGGCATCGGCATGTTGACGGATTATATCAAGACGCTGATTCCTGCGACTTCTCTTCTTTGATTTCCTCGGCAGTGGCTTCATTGGTGCCGTTGGCATTTCCCATTTGCTTGCGGCACTGATGTATCTTGATGGAGTCGATGAGGTCGACGACTCCGTAGACCATGATGCACCAGCCCAACACGAGCAATGGCGCGCTGGCTATGAATGAAGGCTTGACCACGGCGACAAGGCCAATAAGCAACACCAAAGTCGGGAATATCCACCACACGATGCCAATGTTTGCAAAGCGGCGGGCAACAGTCAGGTTGAAGAACTGTGTGAGCGCACCCAAGATTAACATTATGGCAAGAACGTAGGTCAAGCCATTGACAAAACTGTCAGGGAACATCGCGAGCACGCCTCCAAGGATGACGCTGCCAAGGCCGACGATGGGGAAGGGTTGCGCTGGCATGGTGATGAGGTTGCCTTGTGCGTCGTAGATGTCGACGCCGTCGGTGCCACCTTTGCGCTTGGCAGAAAACCATGCGATAATGCTGATGATGCCGCTCACGAGGAAAATTATGCCGATGGCAACCGTAATCCATGTCACCGTTTGCTCACGAAATTTTACTAACAACGCGCCGATGACGATGGCACACAATGCGCGAAAAATGCTGCTGCGAAAGACTTTCATAATTATTGTTTTATCGTTTCCGCAATGTCCTTATGCGGGTGCGATGATTTCCTGATTGCAAAGATAGGCTTTTTTATCAGAACATTTAATCAAACAGTGTTATTTTTTGTAATTTTGCAACTCAAATAAGGACAACATGTCATAAGGACAGCATTTTAGTTATGACTACATTATATCTTGTGCGCCACGGCGAGACCGTGGCCAACGCCGCCCAAGTGTTGCAGGGCTGGCAAGGAGGCGAACTCAACGAGACTGGCAAGGCGCAGGCTCGTGATGTCGCGGAAAAGATGAGAAATGAGAAAATAGACGCTTTCGTGGCAAGCGATTTGCATCGTGCCATTCAGACTTGCACGATCATCGCGTCGGCTAAGGGTGTGAAGAAAGATGACATCATGACGACCTCGCTGCTCCGTGAGCGCGATTGGGGGGCGTTCACGGGCAAGTTTATTCCCGACATTGCGAATGCTGAGTGGCCAGACGACGTGGAGACGCTTGAGCACATGAAGAGCCGTGCCCAGAACTTTCTTACGTGGATTAAGACGGCATATCCCAACAAGGTTGTTCTTGCGGTCGGGCATGGCATCATAAACAAGGCTATACAGAGCGTGTATTTCAAGAAACCGATGAATGAAATACTGAAGATGCAAAACGCGGAGGTCAGGATACTGATGTTGTAGAGGTTTAGGCAAAGGGCAAAGATGTAACCATGTGATGCCCGTAGGCATATAACCCCGTCATCATCTTGTCATGCTGCTTTCATGCAGACAATAATAAATAGGGTGCGCTAAAAGCTTGAAGCTTTTGCGCACCCTATTTTGCTATGCGTGTTCAAGTAGTATGACTACTTGCGTCGCGTGTCATTACTTCTGTTGGTCAATGGCCTTGATCTTTTCTTTTATGAGCTTTGCGTCGTCCTTGAGCTTCTGCACCTTGCGGTTCATCTCATCGACGAGGCTGTTGCCCTTCTTGCTTGAGATGTTGAGGAAGCCGAGGTTGTTCTCATAAGTCGTGATCTCCTGCTTGAGCTGCTCGAAGCGCCTTGCCAGTCGGGCACGCTCGTTGTCCACTGCGTCCTCACCCTTCTTAGCCATGCCGCGGAGGTTGTTCTTGAAGTTGTCGAGATGGCGGCGAGCGGCGGAGATGTGGAGCTCCTCGAAGATCTTGTCCATCACGTCGTGGTACTCCTTATAGACCTTGTCCTTCTCGCGGAAAGGCACATGGCCGACGGCATTGTACTTGTCTGCCAGCTCCTGCACTTTGTCGCGTGCGTTCGTGTCAGAGGCGGTGATGTTCTTCAGTTGCTCAATGATGTCGCGCTTCTTCTGGAGGTTGTCGCGCTCCACGTCGTGCACGCTGGCATGAGCGGCGTTGCGAGCGTCGAAGAAGTGGTTGCAAGCCGTGAGGAAGTCGTTCCACAACTGGTCGCTAATCTTGCGTGGGGCGGTGCCGATAGTCTTCCATTCCTTTTGCAGCTGTATGAGCTTGTCTGACGTTGCCTTCCAGTCGGTGGAGTTGGCCAGCTCTTGCGCCTTTGCCACGAGAGCCTTCTTCTTCTCAGCGTTCTCATAGAGGCGCGTGCGGACCTCCTTGAAATACTCTGCCTTGCGGCCGAAGAAGTCGTCGCAAGCCTTGCGGAAACGTTGGAAGATCTCCTCGTTGCTCTTCTTTGGGGCGAAGCCTATGGTCTTCCATTCTTGCTGAATGGCGATGATCTCCTTTGAATGTTTCTCCCAGTCGGCAGCGTTCTTGTTTTCTTCTTTTGCCACCGCTTCTGTCTTCTCGCAAAGCTCCGTCTTCTTTGTGAGGTTCTCTTCCTCGTTGGCGCGCAGCTTCTCGAAGTGGTCTTGGTGTTTCTTGTTGATGATTGTGCTTGCGTTCTTGAACCTTGTCCAGATGTCCTCGCGCATGTCTTTAGCCACAGGACCAATTTCACGATACTGCTCATGCAGGTCTTGCAGCTGATGGAAAGCGTTCACCACGTCAGGCTCGTCGGCGAGCTTCTCGGCTTCCTCGCAGAGCTTGGTCTTGGCTTCAAGGTTCTTCTTGAAGTCGTATTCGCGAGCCTCGCGGTTGAGGTTGAGCAGGTCGTAGAATTGCTCAACGTAGAGCTGGTAGTTGCGCCACGTCTCGTTCGACTTCTCTGGTGGCACGGCTCCAATGCCTTTCCACTCTTGTTGCAGCGCCTTGAATTCGTTGTACGACTTGTTGGCCTCGTCGGGCGACGTTGCCATGCCCTTTATCTTCTCTATGATTTCCTCTCTGTGCTTGAGGTTCTCCTCACGCTCTTGCTGAGCCTTCTCGAACGCCTTGGCGCGCTTCTCCTTGATGACCTGCATGTTGGCCTTGTAAGCCTCTTCGTCTTCATCGGGGAGAACTTGATATTTCTCTGGGTCGCCTCCAGCTTCGAGATATTCCTTTTGCTTCCTTTCGCGTTCAGCAATGTGGAAGCGGTAGAAAGAAGCCTTCAGGTGGTCAACCTCGTCTTTTTCAGGTGTGTCCTCGCTCTTGGCGAGCTCCTCGATGCGGTCGAGCACCTCTTTCTTTGAGGCGTAGACTTTCTTTGCGAGGTCGTCGGCGACAGCCTCTTCGGTGGCAGGCTCCACTGTTGCCTCTTGCTCTTGCGCGTCAGCCTTGGGTTCTTCTTTCACGTCGTTTTCGTTGTCGACGTTTGTCACTGGGGCAGCGGCTTCGGCCTTCTGCTCTTCCTCAATTCCCTTTGGGGTGGTGTTTTCTAGAGAGTCCATCATTTCACTCTTTTTAAGTTTATGACTCGGAGTTCCATGGCCATGCTGCTGCATGTCAGCAAACGCCTCAGACGGGCATGGCTTCCAATTGTTAATAAATATGATGCAAACTTAGCTAAAAAGATTGTATTATGCTAATTTTTGGAATGTTTTTTACTGTAAATGAGTTAAATAAGTTTTTTATGCCGTAAAATCCACCAGCTAACGCCCGTCACAAGCACTGAAACGGCGATGCAGATTACGAAACCATACTTTGACGTCTCCAACCCGTTGACCACGTTCATTCCGTAGATGCTTGATATGAGCGTGGGTGCCATCAGGATGATGTTGAGCGATGTCAAGGTACGCATCGTCGTGTTCATGTTGTTGTTGATGATGCTCGAATACGTGTCCATCGTCGACTCCAGGATGTCGGAGTAGATGTTAGTAGTCTCTCTCGCCTGTGTCATCTCGATGTTTACGTCCTCGATAAGGTCGGCGTCAAGCTCGTCGACCTGCAGCTTGAACTTCAGTTTCTGCAATAGGTTCTCGTTGCCTCGAATGGAGGTGATGAAGTAGGTGAGCGAGTCTTGCAGGCGGCTGAGGCCTATCAAGCTCTCGTTGTTCACCTCGTGATCGAGGTTGTGCTTTGCCTTTTCTATAAGGGTGTTGATTTGCTTGAGTCGCTTCAGGTACCACACGGCGGAAGACAGGAAGAGCCTGAAGGTCATGTCGACATAATCGGTGAACCCCACGCCGCGTTTCTGCTGATAGCTCACGAAGTCGAGCATCATGTTTGTCTCGTAGAAACACACGGTGATGGTGACGTCGCGCTTGTGGATTATACCCAATGGCACAGTGGTATAGGGAGTCCGCGACCTTATTTCCTTGACATAAGGTATGCGGAGAATAATAAGGGTCCAACCGTCGTCGTACTCATAACGCGCGCGCTCATCGGTATCGCTGATGTCGCTCATGAAATAGTCGGGGATGTTAAACCTCTCTTCCAGCTCTCGCTGGTCGTCATCGGTAGGGCACGTGACCTGAATCCAACAGCCAGACTGCCACTCGTTGATGACTCTCAGTTGCTTTTCAATGCTCCAGTATGTTTTCATTGCAGCCAATCTTTTTTACATGAACAGGTAGTGAAGATTGGCGGTAATGCTCAATCCTCACGCTAATAATTGTAACTGTCCGCGTGATAATCGTCCATATTTTTTACTGAATGGTTTTATGCTGCAAAAGTAAAGAAAAAAATCTTCAGGTGCAAAAGTTTGGCACGTTTTTTTGCCCAAGCCCATTTCATTTCGCAATTATTAAAACAAAAACGGGGTAATGATTGCCATGTGTAATGCCAATGAAAAAGGTTTTACACGGACATTAAAATGATTGTTGTCCATGTAAAACCTTATGTTGTCTTGGCTTGTGCTTATTCGCGTGGCTCAACGTTTGTCTGCGCAGCCGCTGCCGATCACGCCGCAAAGGCAGTGCGATTGCGGCGCAGGGGCGATGCGATTACGGCGCAAGGGCAACGCGATTGCGCCGCAGGGCCAAACGAATGATTGTGGCGCGACGATTCCATTGCGCGAATCGGCGTGGAGCCGTCGGCTCATAGTGCCACGGCTTTTTATTTCTCGGGAATCTGCTCAAGGGTTGCCGTCAGCAACTTCCAGAACGGCTCCGCGGTGTCTATCTTGAAGCGCTCGCTCGTGGTGTGGGGCGAAAGCAGCGTTGGGCCGAGGCTCACCACGTCCATGCCAGGGTACTTGCTGAGGATGACGGAGCACTCCAGGCCGGCGTGGTCTGCCTGCACTGTGGCTTCCTCGCCAGTCTGATCCTTGTAGACTTTCTTCAGCAGGTTGAGAATCTCGCTGTCGGGATTTGGATCCCATCCACCGTAGCTGCCGCTTAGCTCCGTGCGCATGCCTGCCATGTCGAAGCAGCTCACGAGCATTGTTGCCACATATTCCTTCATGTCCTCACGGCTTGAGCGAGCGAGGATCTTGATGGCAGCCTTGCCAGCCTCGATGTCGATGATGGCGAGGTTTGAAGATGTCTCCACCACCTTGGGGTAAGAAGGAATCATGCGAATCACGCCGTTGTGGCAGGCGTAGATGGCGTTCACGAGGTTGTCTTGAATCTCGCAAGGCAGCAGTTCCTTGGGGCTTTCCACGTCCTCGACGAAGAACTCCACGTCCTTCTCGATGCCCTTGTACTCGTCTTCTATGGCGACGCGTTGCTGCTCTACAAGCGTCTTGAGGTTCTCTACCTGGTCTTTTGGCAACGCGAGCACGACTTCCGCCTTGAACGGAATGGCGTTTCTCATGTTTCCGCCATGCCATTGTGCGAGACGGGCGCCCATCTCAGCCACGGCCTTGCGAACCAGGCGGACCATCTCCTTGTTGGCATTGGCACGTCCCTCGTTGATTTCGAGGCCAGAGTGTCCGCCGCGCAGGCCTTTGAGAGTAACCTTTACGGCTGTCTCCTGGTCGTTGTCAACGGGCTTGTACTCAAGTGTTGACGTGATGTCGATACCACCGGCTGAACCAATGACGAACTTGCCCCATAGCTCAGAGTCGAGGTTCATCAGTATGTCGCTGTGCAGCTCGCCTTCTGGCAGTTCGTTGGCTCCGTACATGCCTGTCTCCTCGTCGCGTGTGATAAGAGCCTCCACTGGGCCGTGCTTTATGTCGTCGGACTCCATGATGCCCATTATTGCCGCCACGCCGATGCCGTCGTCGGAACCCAAGGTCGTGCCCTTGGCGTGCACCCATCCGTCCTCTACGTAGGTCTCAATGGGGTCTGTCTCGAAGTTGTGGGCAGAGTCAGGGCTCTTTTGAGGCACCATGTCCATGTGGGCTTGAAGCAACACGGTCTTGCGGTTCTCGAAGCCAGGAGTGGCGGGCTTTCTCATGACGATGTTGCCTGCCGGATCCTTGAATGCCTCAACGCCTACGCGCTTGGCGAAGTCGAGAAGAAACTCTTGTACTTTCTCCACGTGGCCACTTGGGCGTGGTATCTGTGTGAGGTCATCAAAGTTGCGCCAAACGGCTGCAGGCTGAAGGTTGCGGATTTCACTCATAGTTTTTGGTTATTAAATGTGTTATGTTGTTCTTCTGTTATTTCGTTTCTTGCCTTTTGCCTCTTCGCCGTCAGCGTCAGCGCCGTCCATCCGTAGAAGCCAAGCAGCAGCACGAGGAGGGTTTGCACGGTGTGGACTATCAGCACGAAGTATAACGCGTCGTTGGAAGCCACGCCGTAGAGGATGAGCATGGTCTTCACCGCGAAATGCCACGGCCCCGCGCCATTGGGCGTTGGCACGATGACAGCGATGGAGCCTACGATGAATGTCACCAGAGCGCAAGCCATCCCCAAGTGGGAAGTGGCGGCGAAGCAAAAGAAAGTGAGGTAATAGTGAAGGAAGTAGCATGCCCATATCCCGATGCTGAAAAAGATGAACAGCGGAATATTGCGCACGTCTTTGACCGACATTATGCCGGAGAAAAGCCCGGCAAAGGTGTTTTTCACCTTATTATATATAGACAACCGTCGGAGCAATAGCCAGACCAATAGCAGGGCGGCTATGCCGCAAATGGCGGTAACCCACCATCCTGCCGTGGAAAATTGCGACAGTATCTCGTCGAGGCGAGTGCCTGTGCTTGAGAAGAACTTGTGGAACACGGGCAGTTGCCAAAGGAAGGTCAGCGCGGTGATGATGATTATGAGCAACGTGTCAATGGCGCGCTCCGTTACGACAGTGCCCAACGATTTGGGAAACGACACGCCGTCCCACCGCTTCAATATTCCGCAGCGCACGATTTCGCCCGAGCGTGGTATGATGAGGCTTGCCGCATAAGAAACGAAGATGCTGTTAACCGATACGCTCGCGCGTGGCTTCTCTCCAAGCGGCTCAAGGGTCTGTTGCCATCGCCAACCACGAAACGCTTGGGCCAATATGCCGAACGGGAACGAAAGGAGCATCCATGTCCAGTTCATCTCGTCCGTCATGACATCGGCAATGCTCTTGATGTCGAAGCCACGATACATCCAATAGAGTATGGCGCCACCCAAGAGTAAGGATGCTGCCACCTGTATGATCGTGTTTATGGTCTTCTTAGATTCCATTGCTTGCAAAGTTATTAAATTATTTTGACTTACTGCCGTAATGGCTTGAACTTTATCATTACTTAGCACTGGCAACGCATGTCTTTTAGCTTCGCCAGGCGTTGATTTGCGTCAATTGGGCAGGTTGACTCAGGTCAACTTGTTTGACGATAATCAAATATAAACGGTAAATCATGTTTTTGCAATGCCAATTGTTTGCGCACACAGCGAGAAACATATAACTTTGCGGTGTCAAAAAGGAGATGAGGCCTTCGATAAGGCAATAGGTATGTATTAGGATAACAATTTAGAGAAATGCATAGGACTTAGTCCTTCGGGATAAAGGTTTTTTCAGGATAACAGTGATTTAGGATAACACCGGCGCAAGAGAGATGCCGGTAATTTAAAGTCAATTTAAAAAAAGGAGAGTATTGTTATGATTAGTATTTCAACATTCACAATTACGGCTACCGTGATGTTCGTTTGCATCTCAATGGCAGCCCTGGTGATGGACAAGATGGCACGATAAGCATCGGCCTTCTCCATCATTCTTAGGAGAAAACAACAAGTTTAATACTTTAATAGAAAAGCCGGAATCCGTGAGGGTTCCGGCTTTTTGCGCTATGGTCTTGATCGTAAAGCGTTATAACTCCACGAATTTCTTTACCATCTTGTAAACGTTCTCAGCCGTATAGCCGAGCTTTTCGTCAAGCACCTTGTATGGGGCAGAGAAGCCAAAGCTCTTCATGCCGTAGATGCAGCTGTTGGGTCCAATGCCCACAAGTCCCTCAAGCGTGCAGGGGAGTCCGGCGGTGAGGCCAAACTTCTTCACGTCGTAAGGCAAGACGTTCTCTTGATAGCCTACGGGTTGCCTGCGGAACAAGCCTTCTGAAGGCGCGCTCACGACCCTTACGCGTATTCCGTCTTTGCGCAACATTCTTGCCCCCGCCACCAATGTGGAGACCTCAGAGCCGTTGGCAACGAGAATGACGTCGGGGTTGTCGTCCGATTCGCTTACGATATAAGCGCCCTTTCGTGCTTGTTCGTAGTCGTTGCCCTCTGGAAGGTTGTTGATGTTTTGGCGCGAGAGGATGAGGGCTGTCGGCGTCTCCATGTTCTCCATAGCCATTTGCCAGCACACCGTTGTCTCGTTGCTGTCAGCGGGGCGGAACACCCTGACGCTGTCCTCGCCCTTGTGGTTTTGGAGCTTCTCCATGAGCCTTATCTGTGCCTCCTGCTCAACAGGCTCGTGTGTAGGGCCGTCCTCACCCACGCGGAACGCGTCGTGAGACCAGATGAACTTCACGGGGACACCCATCAGCGCGGCAAGGCGGATGGCGGGTTTCATATAATCGGAGAAGACGAAGAAGGTGCCCATTGCGGTGATGACGCCGCCATGCAACATCATGCCGATGCACATGTCTGTCATTGTCAACTCAGACACGCCTGCCTGGAAGAAAGCGCCGGTGAAGTCGCCCGACACAAGGTCGTGGGTCTCCTTGAGGAATCCGTCGGTCTTGTCGGAGTTGCAAAGGTCTGCTGAAGAGCAAATCATGTTTGGAACCTCGTGGGCAAGGAGTTTCAGGCAAACCGAAGAAGCCGCGCGAGTGGCAACGTCAGGCTTCTGCTCAACCTTGCTCCAGTCGATGATTGGAGCCTTGCCGGAGAACCAGTCGTCCATGAGCTTCTTCTTGTGCGGGTTCTGTGCAGCCCATTCGGCTTCCTCGGCCCTGCGTTGCGCCACAATCTTCTTGAGTTCCTCGCGTCGGTCGGCATAGAGCTTCTTCACGTCATCGAAGATCTCAAATGGCTTCTCGGGATCGCCTCCGAGGTTCTTTATCGTGTTGACATAAGCTCCGTCGCCGAGTGGGGCGCCGTGCGTTTTCACGCTGTTCTCGTAGCTTGTGCCGTCGGCCTTCAACGCTCCTTTTGCCATCACGGTCTTGCCAATGATGAGCACGGGGCGGCCAGTGCCGGCAATGGCCTTGTCGAGAGCCTCGCGTATCTGCTTCACGTCGTTGCCGTCAATCTCCATCACGGTCCAGTTCCATGCACGGTACTTGGCTGCCGTGTCCTCGGCCATCACCGCGTCGACGGTGGTCGACAACTGAACGTTGTTGGCATCGTAGAACATTATGAGGTTGTCCAGCCCAAGCGCTCCGGCTATGCGGCCCACGCCCTGTGATATTTCTTCTTCAATGCCACCATCTGAGATATAAGCGTAGATGTGGTGTCTCATCATCACGTGGCCCAAGCGTGCCTCAAGGAACTTCTCTGCCACGGCGGCACCTGCGGCTATGGCATGGCCTTGACCAAGAGGACCGGAAGAGTTCTCAATGCCATGCATGACATCAACCTCCGGATGCCCGGGGCAAGGAGAACCCCACTGACGGAACTGCTTGATGTCGTCGATGCTGAAGCGACCTTGCAGCGTCAGTGTGGAGTAGAGCATGGGGCTCATGTGTCCAGGGTCGAGGTAAAAGCGGTCGCGTCCTGTCCATGTTGGGTCTTCCGGGTCCCAAACAAGATATTCGGAGAAGAGCACGTTGATGAAGTCAGCACCGCCCATTGCGCCGCCTGGGTGTCCAGACTTGGCGTTCTCTACCATGCTGGCAGCAAGAATGCGAATGTTGTCAGCGGCATGATTCATAGTTTTAATGTCATTCATAATAGTTGTATGATTCTAACAGTGTTATTACTTTCTTATATTGAAACCTTGTAAGCCAAGTGGCTATAGTATTTCTGTCCGGGCTTGGGAAATGGACTTTGGCATTCCCAACCCGAGGTGTGGCTCGTTAGTTTGGTAGGCGAGTCGGTGGATTACCACATCTTGAGGTTTCCCGTGCTTGTCGGGAATGCATAAAGTCACGACACTTGCGCCATATTTGGTAACACACACCTGCATGCCATTCTTGTTCGTTAAGGCCATGGGCTCTGCTTTCTTGCCCATCACCGTCGAGTCAAAACCGGTTGCAATAAGTCTGCAAATGGTGAGCTGCGCGTTGGTCGGCGAGCTGCAATCGGCATATATCCCGATGTCGAAGCCCGTGGTGCAAAGTGTAGTCTTTAATTTCCTCATCTCGATGACTGATATATCGTAGGACTTTAACTTTGGAGTGTAAAGTTACACTGTATTATTGAATTTCGCAAATTTTTCATGGTTAAATGACAATAAAATCTGCCGAATGATTTTAATATGACAATTCCCGAGTCTTACTCCATATACAGTTTCAAGGTCGTGGTCTGGTCTCCCACATTCACGTCCTTGTTCTCCAGCACTCCCTTGGCGTTCAGGAACTTGACTGTGTAAGCTTGATTCTTCTCAACCTTGAAAGTGAGCACGTCGTTCATGTCTTGTGTGGCGCCCGTGCTGCGGCCACCGAAAAGCTGCTTGTCGCCCTTGAAAACGTCCAGGTTTGTTGCCACGCGGTCGCCGGAAGCCTCAGAGTGATCCTTGTCCTTGAACACCATAACCCTCAAGTCGACATGGTTGTTGTCGGCAGGCGTCGCTGACAGTTGAGCCCTGTACAGGCTGGTATAACGGTCGGTCACGTTCTCGGCGTGGACATAGCGAATGGTCATGTCCCAGACCAAGGGGAAGTAGGAGTCGGCAGGCTTGAAAGACGCGGCGTAGATGGCCTTTTCCAGGTCTTCCTTGATGGCCTTGCCGGCGTCGGGCAGGAACCAAGACTTGTCCAAATCCTCCGAAGGATAATATTCCGTGAAGTGCCAGTCGCCATTGACCCAAACCTCGCTCCAGTTGTGGTTGCCTCGCTCGTCATACCAATTAGGCGTTCCAGCCACACGCGAGGGAATGCCCACGGCACGAAACGCGTCGGTCAGCAAGATGGACAGACCCGAGCAAGAGGCCATGTGCTGGCGCATCGACTCATAGGGGGCTTGGTCCGCCTTCTCGCGTTTAGTGTTATAGTCGACCATCACCTCGTCGCGGATATTCTTGTTCACGGAGTCGATGGCCTCGCGCATCGTCTTGCAGTTGGCCACGTATTTCTTGAAGCGCTCATAGAAATCCTTACGCCAGCTCTCGCGGTTCTCGTTCAGGTTGACGTAAGCCACAACGTCGTTCAAGAATATGTCGTTGGGCACCTCTTTAGTCCAAGGGAATTCGTTTCTTGCCTTGTAAGCATACTGCACGTGCTCTTTCAGAAAGTCGGCGGTCAAGGTCTTGGCGTCTCTCTCCGGCATGTAGGAAATCAAGAAAGCCATGCCTTCTTTCTGCTCGGCTGAGGCTTCCTTCAACGCCTTCTTCAACTCTTTGGCATTGTCGGCAGCCGTGACCATGGCTTGGTTCAGCAACTTATGATACTTTTTGGGCACACCGGCATATTTGCCTCCGGCGAAGGCGGATAATGACAGGCTTAAGGCTAAAAGCGCAAGTAAACTCTTAATCTTCATATATACAAATAAAATGATTATTCCTCGATAGCGTGTTTCGACGATCCCGCTCACGTCGAGCGCGACCAATTGTTTGCGAAGTTAATGTAAATAATTGAGAACGACAAACTTTTCTTTAAGGAAAAGGCGAAACAAAAAACGGCATCGGCTTTCCAGCGTAAAGCCAATGCCGTTGCGCTGGAAAGCCGATGCCGTTGCGCTGAAATCGCGCCGCCTTTGCGGTGGAAACGCGTTGCCTTTGCGGTGCAAAGCCGACGGCTTTGTATTGGTGAGGTTATGTAGCTGGTAAACAAATGGTTATGGAATCCATTTTCTTGTAATGGACACGATAGTGCCATTCTTGATGAGCACCTTGGTGTCTAATGAGCTAAACACCTTCTTGTAATCGCGAACCTTCTTCAAATAGTCCTCTTGCGCTACTTTTATCGTGTCGTAAGGATCAGTGGGATTCTCACCGCATTCAACCAGCTCGAAGTCTTTTGCCAATGGCAGAGTCACCTTGCCAAGCTTTGTGTAGGTGGAATGGCCGTCCATTTGTGTCCCCCTGTAAAGACCACCTTGTTTAGCCGTAAAGTCAGCTCCGCCTTCCTCTATTCCGCCATTGACGGTGACGAAACTGTCTTTGAAAACTACATCCTTAACGACAATAGGCTGACCTAAATACACCAA
>CAVHEN010000034.1:0-34541 GCA_963635115.1 Oscillospiraceae bacterium
GGTTGCGGACGGGCACAAGGCCCGCCCCTGCAAAGCATTATTGTATGTATAATCGGCGAAGCGTTGTCATGCTCCGGCGAGTCCGCCTGTTTGTAAGCCGCCCTTGCCTTCCTTGAAGTCGTTGTTGATGTTCGTCTTCACCTTCTTGAATTGCTTCTTGGTGTTGCCGAACTTCCAATTGAGGGTGAGCAAGACCGTGCTTATGGGCACTCGGATCGTCATGTTCTGCACGTAATCGGAGTTTGCCGTCCTCGACTTGATGTTTAGCTTTCCTGTCAATGAGGTGAGGTAGGTCAGGCTAAGGTCGAGCTTGTCTTTCACGAGTTCCTTCCACAAGGTGGTGGTAGCCAATGCCATGCCATCCTGATGCCCCTGCAAGCTATATGTCTTTGTGGCAAACACGCCACTTACCGTCCACTGCATGTCCCACGGCAAGGTTTGCTGGAAGTTTATCATGGCGTTGGCGCTCCAGCCGTTGTTTCTCAAGCCCATGGCGTCGCTTCTCATGTCCACATAGTCCACTTGCGTGTTCAGTATCAGGCGTGTCTTCTTAGCCAGCATCCAGTTGACGAACACGTTCAGGCTCGCGTCGCGCTTCTTGGCAATGTTGCCATAAGTCTGGTTCAGCAAGTTGTCGTTGTCGATAAACGAGTATTGCTCTATCTGGTTGTCGCAGAAGGTGTAGCCTGCAGTGGCGCTCAGCATGAACCTTGCCGAATAGTAGTTGTACACCATGTTGACAGTGTGCGACTTCTCCATGTCGAGATTGGTGTTGCCATACGACAGCGACGTTGGGTTGCTGCGGTCCACGTAGGGGTTTAGATAGCTGATGCCCGGGCGCATGATTCGCACGTTGTAGTTCACGCCGATGTTCATGCCAGCCTTGATGCCGTAGCTCAGGCTCGCGTTTGGCACGAGCACGCCATAGTGTTTCTTGAAGTCGTCGCCATTGCCCAACTTGTATTTCACGCTCTCCCAAGTGTACTCATACCTGCTGCCAAGCACCGAGCCAAGCTTGCCCCATTGCGCCTTCCACTCCGCGTAAGCGGCAAGGATGTTCTGCACGTCCTTGTATTCCACGCTGTTGGCTGGGTTGAAAGTCTCCGTGCGGTCATCGGCAATGTCGTAATACTTCGAGACGGCCTTGTTGAGCCTGTTGATATACTTCGCGCCGAAGTTGAGGGTGTGCCTCGCGCTGAGCGCCTGTGTGAAGTCGGCCTGCAGCGTGTGCTCCGTGGCGCGCGGCTCGTTGTTGGAGCGCAAGTCGTTGAGCTGTATGCCCGAAACGCCGCTCACGTCATCGTAGAAGGAGTAATTGTTTGTGTGCCTACGCGAGTTGTCGAAGAGGTAACTCAGTATCATGTAGCTCTTCCGGTCGTTGTTCCAGAACCGCTGGTAGTCCATGCTTCCGTTGAATGCCGTCGATCCCTCTTCCTGGCGCATCTCGTTGCTGTAGGCAAAGCCCTTGCCATACACGCCTCCATACATCCGCGTGGTAGGTCGCCCGTTTACCTTCTGCTTGAAAGTGGTAAGCCCTGCCGTGGCGCTGACGGTGCTGAGCGAGTCCACTTCGTAGCTCAGGCTGATGCTGCCCAAGGCATAGGGCTGCCTCAAGTCCGTCTTCTGGTGATACGCCATATGGCTGTCGGTGTCGCCAGTCGCGCCTTCAGCCGTGGCGCCCTTGGCTTTCTGCACGCGGTCGAAGTCTATCGTCGTGCCATTCATCCGCTCGTTGGTCAGCATGCCGTTGGCGCTGTAAGTCAGCTTGCCCTGCTGGCCGTTTATCAACGCCGACACGCGCTGTATCATGTTGCCGCCCGCCACGCTTGCGTTGCCATTGTAGCCATTGGCGACATCGCTGCCGGAGGTGCCCGCCAGCTGCTTGCAGAGCACGATGTTGAGCACGCCGCCCGTGCCCTCAGCATCGTATTTCGCCCCAGGGTTGGTGACGACCTCAATGCTCTTCACCATCGTGGCAGGCATCGCCTTGAATATCTGCGAGGCGTTGTTGGTGTACATAGGGTTGGGCTTGCCGTCTACGTAGACCTTGAAGTTTGACGAGCCGTTCACGGTGATGTTATCCTGTCCGTCCACCGTCACCATTGGCACCTTTCTCAGCATGTCGAGCACGGTGGAGGCCTTCGCCTCCGCGTCCTCTGCCACGTTGTAGGTCATCTTGCCAGTCTCCATCTTGATGAGCGGCTTCGATGCCACCACGCTCACCGCGTCGAGGTCAATGTCTTGCCAGATGGAGTCACCCTGGAGCTTGTCGCCGGCGTCTTTGGCGGTGTTGCCGGTTTGCGCCATGCCGTCCATGGCGCAAGCGAGCAGCGCACCCATCAAGATGATGGTCTTCTTTTTCATGTTCAGTCCTTTCTATTCTATCCAGTCTTCAATTATTCTTCGTGGCACAGAACGCCTCTTTTATGTCGTCCACGCCTATGTCGAGCAGTTTCATTTGCCTCACCATCTCCGGCAGCGCGGTCTTCAGGAAGGCGGCACGCCGCGTGTCCTTGATGTGTCGGCGCGCGTCTTCCGCCACGAAGTAGCCGAGCCCTCGCTTGTTGAATATCACGCCTTCCTGTGCCAGTTGGTCGTAGGCCTTCACCGCGGTGTTGGCGTTCACGCCAAGCCTGGCGGCATACTCGCGCACGCTCGGTATGCGGTCGAAAGCCTTGTAGGTCTCCGCGAGTATCTCGTCGCTGAGGCGGTCGGCTATTTGCAGGTAGATTGCCTTGTCGTTGTTGAATGCCATATCTGATAACTTTGCTTAGTTTATACTTCCGTGTCTTCCACGTGTGCCAATTCTCATTTGCCCAGCTGCAGCCTTGACGTATCCACGTTGCCACTGCCCGAGACCTGCTTGTCGAGGGCCTTTAGCTGCCCTGAGAGCGTCACGTCGCCACTGCCAGCCACGCTCACGCTGGCCTTGTCGCAGCCTGAGAAGGTGAGGCCGGCATCGCCAGAGCCATGGATCGCGAGAGCCGTGTTTGCCACGCCAGCCAAGCCACTCTTCACCTCGCAGCTGCCAAAGATGGCGAACTTTGCCGTGCTTGCCTTGACGATGCCAAATTCTGCCTCGCCACTGCCCGACACGGTGTATTCAAAGTCCTTGGCAAGGGTCAAGCTCTTCACGTTGGTGTCGCCACTGCCTGTCCTGACGATGGTCAGGCTCTCTCCATGGAAGTCGTTGTCGATGCTGAAGTCGCCACTGCCCGACATAGAAACGTCGTCGAGGCTCGGAGCGCTCACCCACATCTCGGCGTGCGAATCACCATTGTTGAAGAACAGCACGGTGACGCCTTCCTGCTTCTTGTATTTGTCGCCCTTGATCGTGAGCACGCCATTCTCCACGCTGACACCGTAGCGGTCATACCAGTCCGGAGTGGCTTTGAGCGTCACCTTGAAGGTGTCCGACTGGGAAAAGTGGATGTCGCAGTTGCTGGCGTTGCGCAGCGAGGTGAACCCCTTGAGGTCGAGGTGATATGTCTTTGCAGGCTCCTTGCTGTCGTAGGCTTTCTCTATGCGGCATGCCGACAAGGACACTAAGGTGAAAACGGCCACTAAGATAGGAAACAATGCTTTTTTCATGATATGTGTCTTATTTTTGAAGGGAATCGTTATGGGTATTGTGAATGTTGTCGTTTGTTGTTGCGATGTGCTTGCCTGTGGCTCACTTGTTGAGCCACTTGTTGTTGATGACCTGCAACCTTGCGTACTTGCGGTAGGCTGACCAATAGCACAACACCGTGATAGCTATGCTGACAAGCGACCATGCCACGTTGCACCAGGTGTTGTAGAGCGTCACCACATAGCCTCTGTCGTTGAGCGTGGAGATGCCCTTCACCGCCATTCCAGCGATGATCAGGAAGAAGAAGTTGACAAGCATGAACGACGCCAACGACAAGACCAAGGGGCGCTTGTGGAACACGCTGCCAAGCAAGAGGAAGAAGGCGTGCAACGCTATCAGAGCCAACCACAGGGAAGCGCTGTAAGCCTCCATGCCCACGTCGACCCTTTGCATGCCCCTCATGCTCTCCACGGCATAGCTTGTGGCCCATCCCGCGCCGTCGCTGCCAAAGACGAGCGTCAGCAGATGTTGCACCACGTCGCCAGCGAGGAAGCCGACGATGGCGGCGAGTGGCAACGCCACTACCACTACGATGTAGCGGGCGATGAACTTCTCCTTCGTAGAGGCTGGCAACATGAAGTCGTTGATGCGCTGCTGACGGGTCTTCAAGTGGGCGAAGATGCTCGTGCCTGCCACTACCAAATAGAGGGAGAGGGCGACCATGGCCACGGTGGCCGTCTCCACTTGCGTGTTTGCCCCACTGTCTATCAAGAGGCCCAAGGCTTGGGGAATGGCGATGATGGCGAAGAAGACCAAGGCGAACGTGACGAGCTTTTGTTTGCCCAGCGTGAGCTGCCAGCGGAGAACATTGAGGAATCTATCTTTATTCATGATGTGTGCGTTTTTAGAAGTTACTAATATAATAATGTGTACGTTCTGGGGTTATTTCACTTTCGCCCCGCCTATCACGGCGTTGAAGAGCAATTCGAGGTCCACTTGCGTCTCGTCCTCGTCGTCTGCCCGCGCCACTATCGAGGCGTTGCCTTGCAAGCTGGGTTCTGAATACAACACCCTGTCGTCCATCTCTTGCGGCGAGAGATAGCGGAAGGCGTAATGCTTGGAGATGTCGGCGATGGAGCGGTTGAGCAGCACCTTGCTTTGGTCCACGATGACCACGTGGTCGAGCAGGTTCTCTATGTCGTGCACCTGGTGGGTGGAGATTATGAGGGTGCGGTCTTCCGACATGTAGTTGGCAATCACCCTTCTGAAGAGGGCTTTCGACGGAATGTCGAGGCCGTTGGTGGGCTCGTCCATCATCAGCAGGCGAGTGCCCGTGGCAATGGCGATGCTCATGTAGACCTTCTTCTTCTGACCCATCGAGAGCTCCTTGAGGTTAGGGGTGGCGGGCATCTCAAACTCGGTGAGGCACTGCTTCAGCAGCTCATCGCTGAACGTGGGGTAGAACGAGCGCATGAGGGCGCACAGGGAGTCGAAGCTCATGTCGGGCATGTTGTACTCCTCTGGCACGATGAACATCTGGCTGAGGACCTCCGGCTTGCGCAACTTGCTCTCCACGCCGTCTACCGACACGCTGCCGGCGTTGGGCATGAGAAGCCCCGAAATGAGGTAAAGCAGGGTCGACTTGCCGGTGCCGTTCTTGCCGAGCAAGCCGTATATGCGGCCCTGCTCAAGCTGCAAGTCGAAGTGGCTGAACACTTGGTGCTTACTGCCCCGATAACTGAACTCAAGGTCTTTTACGTCAATCATATCTTTTTCTTTTTAACGATTTACTTCTGTATTAGTGTACTACTTGATTAGTACACTGCAAAGATAAGGTCTTTTCTTTATTACCACCAAATATTTTCGCTATAATTCTCGTTTTATTTTATTTTATTAACTCTTTGTGTCCATAATATACACATTTTCACTATATTCACATGCGACGCGTCCGCTTTCCTTATGCTTCCGGCCTTGCGCCGCAATCGCGTCGCCCTTACGCTGAAACGCCGATGCCTTCACGCCGCAATCGCAATGGCTTTTCAGCGCAAAGGCAAACAGCACTAAGCATACGCAAGAGCATTTCCTGTTTTCCGTGTCTGCCGTTCCTTTTCGTGAGCCATCACACAAAAAGTCGGCGTTTTTGTCGGTTTATCCATGTTTTTATCTTAATTTTGTAGAGGAATAAAATATAAGAGATGGAGAAGAACGAAGAGCTGCGCCAGGCATGGGAGTTCGTGGAGCACACGGGCACCAGCATCTTCCTCACGGGCAAGGCTGGCACGGGCAAGACCACGTTCCTGAAGACCGTGGTGGAGAAGTCGTCGAAACGGTTGATCGTGGTGGCGCCAACTGGCGTGGCTGCCATCAACGCCGGCGGCGTGACCATCCATTCGTTCTTCCAACTGCCCTTCACGCCATTCATCCCAGGCTCTACCATACGCGACCGCTACGACTTCTCCAAGGCCAAACGGCGCATCATAGCGTCGCTCGACCTGCTGATAATAGACGAGATAAGCATGGTGCGCGCCGACCTGCTCGACGCCGTCGACTCCGTGCTGCGCCGCTTCCGCGACCCCACACAACCCTTCGGCGGCGTACAACTGCTCATGATTGGCGACCTGCAGCAACTCACGCCCGTGGTGGCAGCGCAGGAGGAAGGCATACTGAGCCAGTACTACGACACACCTTATTTCTTCGGCAGCAAGACGCTGCGGCAGATCAACTATGTCACGATCCAGCTATCGAAGGTCTACCGCCAGCAAGACCCGAAGTTCATCAACATCCTCAACCACGTGCGCGACGGTCACCCCACCACCGATGACCTCAACACGCTCAACTCACGTTGCAACCCCACCTTCATACCAAGGCAGGAAGACGGATACATACGCCTGACCACCCACAACCGCATGGCCGACAGCTATAACGAGAACGAGCTGATGAAGCTCGGCGGCAAGCGCTACCGCTTCAAGGCGGAGGTGAAAGGCGAGTTTCCCGAAAGCAGCTACCCAGCCGAGGATACCTTGGAGCTGAAGCAAGGCGCGCAAGTGATGTTCATAAAAAACGACAGCGGACATAAATACTACAACGGCAAGATAGGACACGTGGTAGACATAGACGCCGAGTCGATAACGGTAAAGTGCCCAGGCGACAGCGAGGTCATAAAGGTGGAGCAAGACGAATGGGAGAACACCAAATACGTGATCAACCCCGAGAAGAAGACCATTGAGCCGCAAGTGGCAGGCACGTTCAAGCAGTATCCGCTGCGCCTGGCATGGGCCATAACCATACACAAGAGCCAAGGGCTGACATTCGAGCACGCCATCATCGACGCCGGCTTCTCGTTCGCCTCCGGCCAGGTCTACGTGGCGCTGAGCCGCTGCAAGACGCTTGAGGGGATGGTGCTTGCCTCGCGCATAGGCTCAAGCAGTATATTCAACGACTCGCGCGTGACCGACTACATCTCACACCAGCAAGAGAAGGCGGAGGAGAGCGTGAGGCAATTGCCGTCGCTCAAGGACGCTTACTTCAAGGAGATGCTTCTCGATATGTTCACGTTCAACCGCCTCTTCGGCGCCCAGCAGATGCTCAACCGCACCATGATAGAGTTTTTCAGGGCGTTCCCGCGCCTGTGCGACTATCACCGCACGGTGATGGAGACGGTGAAGGCGAAGGTCGTGGACGTGGCTTACAAATGGCTCAACGTCATCCGCCAGACGCCCAACGAAGACCTCCACGGCGAGGCGTTCCTGCAAAGGGTGAGGCGCTCGGCCGACTACTTCGCCGCCACGCTGAAGGAATCGGTGCCCGACCTGCTGGAAAAGACGAAGATGGTGAAGGGCAAGAACAAGCAAGCCATGGAGACACTCGAAGAGCGTTACAAGGAATTCTGGCTGCTGTATCTCAGCAAGGTGAAGATGCTCGACACCATGGCCGACAAGCCTTTCTCCGTGGCAACATACCTGCAGACGAAGCAAGAGGCTACGCTCGACTCCATGGAGATTGTGGACCCAGGCATGCGCCGAGCCCGCCCAAAGGCAAAGAAGGCGCAAGACAATCCATACGCCGACGCGCCACGCAAGGCAAAGGAGGAGAAGCCAAAGGAGCCCAAGAGGAAGAAGGGAGACTCCGAGGCACTGACCATGGGCATGTTCAGCAAGGGCATGACCGTGGCACAGATAGCCAAGGAGCGCGACCTCACCGCCGGCACCATAATGAGCCATCTCGCCAAGAGCGTGAAGACGGGCAAGCTGAGTGCCGACAAGGTGATACCTGCAGAGCACGTGAGGGCCATACGCCACGCCCTGGCGAAACTGGAGGAACACGCCGCCGTGGACGACATCATGAAGCTATGCCCCAAGGAGGTGAGCAAGGAGGAAGTCTACTTCATGTTGAACGCGACGCGATAAAGCTGATAAATTATTTTTTAACACAAGTAATAATCTGAACAATGAACAAAAGACTAAAAACCTTTATTGGCGGGTCGGCACTTGGCTGCATGCTCGCAGGGATGCCAACAGTCGCCCAGGCGCAGAAGGTAGTGTTCCCGCAACAGAAGCAAGCCGGCGTGGCAACGCTGAAGCAGGACGCGAAGAGCTTCACCCTTGCAAACAGCCTTTTGCAGGCATCCTACTCTGTCGTGGATGGCACGTTGCGGTTCAACGGCTGCGAGGCCATGAACCTCATGCCCTCTGCTGACCTCTTCCGCATACGCCTTGCCGACTGCACTGAGTTTGCGTCGTCTGACATGAAGCTCGTGAGCGTAACGCCAGAGACCTACACCGCCGACCCCAAGGCCGCCAAAGGCTCAGAGCGCTTCGACGGCAAAGGCATCAAGGCCGTGTTCACACGCGGCAACATGCTCGTGGAATGGCGCGCCGTGCTGCGCGACGGCTCCCACTATCTGCGCACCGAGATGAACATCTCGTCGACCAAGGACGTGCAGATGGACCACCTCGTGCCGATGATTTACGCCGTGGACAACCGCAAGGCGAAGTCGGCCCCACAAGTTGTGGGCAACACGCGCGGCGCCGTGCTGCTGAGCGACAAGCTCTTCGCCGGACTGGAGACGCCAATGGGCGTGAACACCAACAACGTTGACTCTGCCGACATTGCCAACATCAACAGCCGCGACATGGTGAAGATGGAGGGCAATTGGGTTCGCCACACCACACTGAAGGCAGGCAAGACGTGGACGGTGAGCAGCGTCGTGGGCCTGGTGGCAAACGGCCAACCACGCCGCTCGTTCCTTGCCTACAGCGAGCGCGAGCGCGCGGCAGCATGGCACCCCATGACCATCTACAACTCGTGGTACGAGCTTAACATCGACCGCAACAACGCCCCTGGCAACCGTGGCAAATACGATCCCAACGACAAGCAGAACCTCAACGGCGACTACACTGGCAACATGACGGCGGCACAATGCGAGGACGTGGTGCGCCACTGGAAGACAAACTTCTACGACAAGTATGGCAAGACTCCCGTGGCTTACGTGTTCGACGATGGTTGGGACGCTTACGGCACGTGGACATTCAACCCTAACTTCCCCGAAGGCTTCAAGGAGGTAGACCGCCTGGCACGCGAGATGGGCGCTGGCATCGGCGCATGGCTCGGCCCTGTGGGCGGCTATGGCGCGAGCGGTGAGTACAGGCGCGGCTACTGGCGCGGACGTGGCGGCATGCAGCTGAGCAACCCCGTCTACTACGACTACTTCGTGAAGTGCTCGTCTGACATGATAGACAAGTACGACTTCCGCTTCTTCAAGTACGACGGCATCAGCGCGCAGTCGTCTGCCGTAGGACCCGACATGACCGACGCCGGACTGGAGAACTGCGAGGGCATCATCAGCATCGAGAACGACGTGCGCAAGAAGCGCAAGGACATATTCTACAACACCACCGTCGGAACATGGGCGTCGCCGTTCTGGTTCCACGTGGCGGATGCCGTGTGGCGTCAGGAGGGCGACTTCGGCAAGACGGGCGTAGGCGATGACCGTGAGCAGTGGATCACTTACCGCGACCGCCTTGTCTATCAGAACTTCGTGGACCGCTCGCCCATCTGCCCCATCAACACGCTCATGACCCATGGCGTCATTCTCAGCCGTTTCGGAGCAGTGTCAAAGACCATGGACTACGACGGCATAGTGCGCGAGATGCGCTGCGCCTTCGGCTGCGGCTCGTCGATGGTAGAGCTTTACACCGACTACAAGTTGCTCGACGAAATAAAGAACCGTGCCGGCAAGAAGGGCACCCTTTGGCGTCTGCTTGCCGACTGCATGGACTGGCAGCAACGCAACGTAGACGTTCTGCCCGACATTCATTGGGTGGGCGGCAACCCTTGGGATGGCAAGAAAGCCAACATCTACGGCTGGGCAGCATGGAACGGCAAGAAGACCACGCTCACCTTGCGCAACCCCGACGTGCAACCGCAGACCATCACCACAACACTCCGCAAGGTGTTCGACATACCTGAATACATCAAGACGACCGTGACGCTGAAGAGTTCTTTCGCCGACCAGGTCATCGGCAAGAGTGGCATTCAGGGCTTAAAGACCAACAAGCCTATCGACATCGACAAGGAGCTAACCATACAGATGCCAAAGTCGTCGGTGTTCGTGTTTGAAGGCAAAGACAACGGCAACTTCGACTTCGGCGAGGCAAACAAGTAGCGTCCTCACATTGTGGCAAAGGCTGCGACCAAGCCTTTGCCCACCACAATAGAGAAAGGCAGGCAAGGTGACTGAATACCTTGCCTGCCTTTTATGTTTTGCGACGGGTCTTTATCTTGATTGTTCCTCCACGCTCTTCACAAGTGAGTCGCCGCCTTCGGAGACCCAAAAGGCGACACGTACAATGCAGCCCACGTCGGTGCTGCCGCTCCGCTTGAGGTGTCGCGTCTTGCCATACTCAAGGGTGTCGCGGCGCGATGGATAGCTCACGAGCTGCAGCCGCTCCTTGGTGCTGCCAGAGCCGATATAGAAGATGTCGACGCTATCCTTGGCATGTGCAAGCTTGGCGGCCTTGGCGCGCGCCTTGCGGTTTATCGCAGCCGTGTCGAGTGGCGCGAACACGTAGGCGGCAACGGTGTCGCCAGGATTGTCGGCTGGCGCCATCTTGCAAGCGGTGGGGAACAGTCCCACGGCAGCCACAAGGAACGGTAAAAAAAGAATCTTTCTCATAAGCTCGTTTTGTTGCATCACTTCCAGCGCACGCCGAAGCTCACACGCCGATCTTTGCCAGTCCGCCCTCGCTCGTCTCCTTGTAGAGCGACGGCAAGTCGTGGCCCGTTTGTTTCATTACTTCCACCGCGCGGTCGAAACTCACACGGTGCTTGCCATCGGAGAAGGCGGCATAGAGGTTGCAATCGAGCGCGCGCGTGGCGGCGAAGGCGTTACGCTCGATGCACGGTATCTGCACCAGTCCGCACACAGGGTCGCACGTCATGCCAAGGTGATGCTCCAAACCCATCTCGGCGGCATACTCAATCTGCGAGGGCGAGCCGCCAAAGAGCTGGCAAGCGGCAGCCGAAGCCATGGCGCAAGCCACGCCGACCTCGCCCTGGCAACCGACGTCGGCGCCCGATATGGAAGCGTTCTGCTTAACGATGTTGCCCACAAGTCCAGCGGTGGCAAGGGCATGCAGGATCTTCTCCTCCGAAAAGCTGTGACCCGTGGCAAGGTGATACAGTACTCCAGGTATCACGCCACAACTGCCGCAGGTGGGCGCCGTGACTATGGTGCCGCCACTGGCGTTCTCCTCGCTCACGGCGAGGGCGTAGGCATAGACGAGGCCACGCGTCTGGAGGTTTGGCTTATAGCCCTTCGCCTTCACGAAATAAGTGGATGCCTTGCGCTGGAGGTTGAGCGGTCCAGGGAGGCGGCCCTCATGATTGATGCCACGCTCCACGCTCTCCTTCATGGCGTTCCACACGGTACGAAGGTAGTCCCAAATGTCCGACTTCTCGCAACGGTCCACGTACTCCCAATAGGCGCAGCCGTTGTCCTCGCACCATTTCTTTATGTCGACAAGGTAATGCAGGTCGTAGACGTCGGGGCTTGCCGGCAACAGGCCCGTGGGGTGATCGCCCTCGGAAAGCGCGCCTCCACCCACGGAATATACCACCCAGTCGTTAATGCGCAAGCCGTTGGGATGGAACGGCAGAAACTCGTCGGGCTTCCATTCCAAGTCAACCGGCCCAACAGGCTCCAGCACGTCCTTGATCGCCACGTCGGTCATGTGACCCTTGCCTGTAGCCGCCAGACTGCCGTAAAGTGTGACATGAAAGCGCGTCACGTCGGGATGCGCCTTCAGATATGTTTGCGCCGCCTTTTGCGGGCCCATGGTGTGGCTCGACGACGGCCCCTTTCCTATACGGAATATTTCTCTCAATGATTTCATGCCACAAAGTTAATATTTTTATGCGAGAGACTGGCCTTGGACAGGCAAGTTTATTTGGCCTTATGTCGATTCATGTGGGAGGAAATCACCATGCCAGTTTTCTTGGTTCGCCTTCGCGCCGCAATCGCCCTGCCCTTGCGCCGCGATCGCGTTGCGGTTACGCCGCAACCGCATGGCCGTTACGCCGCAACCGCAACATGATGAAATCTGATTCGGGAAACCCGACCAACACTAATCGACATGGATCTGTTTGTCTTCTTCACCTCTGCCCTTCCATGCCTCATCCGCATATATCCTTGAAGGCACACGTGTCGCACCTATCCTTATGGACGGTTGGCTCAAAAGGCTTGTCCTCATCGAAGATGTCGGCAAGTAGCGCGCCCAAGTTTCGGGCAAAGGATTCGTGGACATCGGCAATGTCGTTGACCTCAGAGAAAGTGGCTTTCCGCTTGCCCTCTTGCCCCTCGTCCTTGACCTTCAGTATCGGGTTGTAGGTCTCGTCTTTCGCTTGCCTTATGAAGAGCAGCGCCGGAGCCACGGGGTCGCCCCCAAGTCCGTAAGCCGTTTGCGCCTCTTGGCTACGGCTGATGATGTCGGAATAGAGAAACGACTGGAGGTAATACACCGTGTGCTTGGAGTCCACATAGTCGGGATTGAAAATCTCGTCAACGCTCGGCGCCGACGATGTGAGCGGCCGTCCGGTCTTGTAGTCGACCACGCGGAGCTGCCTGCCGACGCGGTCGAGGCGGTCCACCTGTCCGCCCAGACGGATGGCGCGTGGCGTGCCGTTGATCTCAATGGTGAAGTCCTTGTAGAAGTCTTGCTCCAAGGCTATTATGTCGAATGGGGCATTGGCCTTGTCGATGTGCAGGAGCCGCTTGAGATAGATGAGCAGCACGTTGCGGTTGAGCAGTTGCAAGCCGTTGTAGCGTGGGTGGTAGCCAGCCTTGTCCACCTTGAACAGCTTCTCGCTGAAGGCCTGGTCGAGGAACGTCTCCATCTTGACGTTCTCCTTCACCAAGCGGTCAATAGCCTCAGCCGTGATGGTCCGCTTGCCATGGTCTGACAGGTCGTCATAGATAAGCTCTGCCGCTCGGTGGAAGATGTTGCCAAAGATGACATTGTCGATTTCCTGGTCATCGTCGTCAGCCTCACGCAACTGGCACACGGTGGAATAATAGAACATGAGCTGGCAACGGAGGTAACGGTTTATCGCCGACGGCGACAACGACTTGATGTCGCGCAGCCGCCTTGCCACCGCAGCCTTCTTCTCTATCGGCACTCGCATGACGGGCGACACGCTCTGCCCCGACTGCAAGGTGAGCCTGCGGATGTGCTGCGCCTGCCCGCTCTCCACCATGAACTGCAACATGAAGCGGCTCATCTCCCCCTGCTTGCCGTCGTCGGCGGCATTGTTGAACGTCAGGGTGACATCGGAGGCGCGCTGCAAGAGCGAGTGGAAGTAATAAGAATAGATTGCCACCTTGTTTTCTATGGTCGTCATCTCGTAGCCTCGACGCAGCGAGTGTGGGATGAACGAGGCATCGTTGACGCCTTTTGGCATGTTGCCCTCGTTGCACGAGAGCATGAGCACGTGCTCGAAGTCGAGGTTGCGAGTTTCAAGCACGCCCATGATCTGTATGCCAAGCGCAGGCTCGCCGTGGAAGGGCACCGATGTGGAATCTACGAGCTGGCTCAACAGGCGTTGCAGCAACACGGTGGCGCAGTCGAGCTGAGTCTTGGCGAACACCTCCTTGAGACGGTTCACTATGGTATACATCCGGAAGATGGACTCGTGCATCAATGGGTCTTCCTCGTCGCGAGAGCCAACGCCCGCGAGTTTCAGGATGTCGGCAATCCATTGCAACAACTCGACGATGAGATCGCGCCCTTGCAGGCTTGGCGAGACGGGGGTGAAGACACGCCGCGCCGCCTCGTCGCGGTCTTCCACAAGTCGATCCACAGAAGGGAAGAAGGTTTTGTGGGTGTTTATGTCGTCATGGATGATTGGGATGTCGCCGGAGATATACTTGGCGTAAGGGTGACATAGCACTTGGTTGACGTAAGCCAAGCGATAGGTCTTGCCATCCTTGCACAGGCCCTGCAAGCGCAAGGCGAGGAGCACGCCCACGAGCGTGGCTGCGGGCGTGGCAGATAATGGATAGCCAGTGGTGATATTGACCTCGCCCACCGTCTCGGGCAGGCAATGGACAACGTTTTGAAGGAGTCGCTCATCGCACAGCACTATTGCCACCGACCGTGGGTTGGTCTTCACCACGTCGCCCAGGCTGCGAAGCCACGTGGTGACATATCGTGCCTGGATATCCTCCGTGGGCGCGGAGATATAGGTGATGTCCTTCTTCTTCGACAAGTTGTCGTAGATGGCGTCCGTGTCGATGCCTTGCGACGCCCTGCCCGATGCCAACTCGTTTGGCAGACGGTCGAGATAGCGGCGGATATACCGTCCCGCCTCGTGGCCATTGGCCATGAAGTAGGCATCGTAGTCCCAATAAAACTCCGCCATGCCCGCGTCTTTCAACTGCAAGAACAGTCGGCGCTCAACCTTCTGGAGCAGATTGAAGCCCACGAAGACGTAATGCTTGAAGCGGAAGTCGCTCACCTTGCGTTCCACCACGTCGCGATAGAGCATGCCCTCGTAGGCCAAGCCGTCGCGCCTGAGGTCTTCACGGAAGGCGTGATAGAGCGGGCCAAGGCTCTTCCATATGTCGTTGAATCGCTGTTGCAAGACGGTGTCGGTCTCCACCTTGCCAAAGAAGTTCTCAAGGCTCTCGCGCTGCTGGTCGGAGAGGAAAGAGAAGTCGCGCATCTCCTGCCACGCCTCAAGGCTGATGAAGAGCTTGTCGGCATCCACGAGGTTCTTGTCGAGGTCGTCGAAATCGGAGAGCATGAGCTGGCCCCACGAGAAGAAGTGGTCGAGCGGCTCGTCGCTGCCGGTGAGCTTGACGTATGCCTTGTAGAGGCGGAAGACAAGGTCTATCTGGTCGGCAACGGCGAGAGAGGAATGGTTTCTGAAGAGGTCGCTGATGGTGAAATAAGAGGGGCTCCATACCGTGTGGCCGGTCTCCTCATAGAGAGCCTGGTTCAGGAAGAGCGAGGCTCGCTTGTTTGGGAAAACCACGGCAATGTCGGCAAGGTTCTCTCCGCCATGCTTGGCGAGTATGTCTTTGGCCACGTTTTGCAGAAATGTCCTCATTTTGGATAAGGTCTTTGGATGAAGTGTCTTTACTGTAAAGTCTTGACACCTTCTTTATAATATAAGGTGTTGGTTACACTTTCACTATGTTGTTGTCGCGGATGTACCACAAGTAGCCTTCCACGTCGTTGTAGCCCATGTCGTTGAGCAGGTAGACGTAGCCTCTGACTTGTCGCTTGTGGCGTTCCTTCTCGCCGCCGGTCTTGAAGTCGATCACTATCATCTTCTGCCCGTCGTAGACCACTCGGTCGGGGCGTTGCTCCTTTATGCGTTGCTCCTCAGGGTCGAAATATATCATGGAGCACTCGTTGAAGACTTTCCATCGCGGCGAGAACCAGTCGTTGACCTGTGGGTCGCGCAGCTTCTCCTCGATGAACTCCTTCAGTTGCTCGCGCGTCATGGGGCGGTCGTAGAGCACGCCATCAAACTCCATTTGATCGATGGCGGCATCCACTTCGGTATAGTCGTGGATGGTTGAGAAAAGGCGGTGGATGATGTTGCCGGTGTCGATGTATTGGTCACGCTTGCGGCGTTCCTCAAGCTCGTCGGCAGGAGTCATGAACTCGTCGCTGTCGTTGCTCTGCAGGAAGTGGGCTTTCGACTTTGTCGTCTCGATGTTGATGCCAATGCCTTGCTCCGCTTGCTCAAAGATGTTTACTCGCTGAGGTTCTTCGCCCGCGGCGTGATCGCGTGCCGCCACGGGCCTAATCGCCAACGAGCCAAAGCTATAGCTCACGATGCCGTCGCCTTCGTCCTCAGGCTTGGCGTCCGGCAAATTGGGCACGACGCTTGCGATAAGCGACGAAGGGAAGTCGGCCTTGTCGCCCTTGCCAAGTACAAACAAGTTGCGCGACGCACGTGTAAAGGCGACATAAAGGATGTTCACGTTGTCCACAATGTTCTTTATGTGCTCAGCGGCATAGTCGTCGGCATAGATAGATGTCTTCAGCTTCTTGACATTGAGCGTCACGGGCACCACGGGCAAGTCGCTATAAGGCTCGACCGATGGCTCAACCCAGAGGGTATCGTCTTTGGTTTCCAATGCCCAATCGCAATAAGGCAGGATCACGTTGTCAAACTCCAGGCCCTTGCTCTTGTGTACCGTGAGCAGCCTGATGCCGTTGACCTCGGCGCTGTGAATCGACTTAGAGCAAAGGTTCTCGTCCCACTCATCAAGGAAGTCGGCAATGCCTGCCACGTGACGTTTAAGATAGTTGGACAACTGGTCGAAGAAAGCGCACACGTAGGCGTTCTGCGCGCAGAGCCTGTCGAGACGGAAGAGCTCGTATAGTCTCTCGGCAAGGTCTATGAGCGGCATGGATAGCAACTCGGTGCGACAGGCAACATACTCCTGCGGGAGCATGGGCAGATAAGCATGAGCGGAAGCCGCGCGCTTGCCATCTTGTCCTGTCGTCTGGGCGATGCCTGACGGTTCCAACTCTTTGCCGAGAAACGACTTGGCGAGGAATGCCTCCGTGAGTCCGTCATCGGGGTTAAGAAGGTAGCGCATGGCGTTGACAATGGTGTTGACCGCCTGTGACGCATCGAGACGAAACGCCTCGTCGGACACCATCTTGAGCAGTCGCGGCTCACCTTCGACCACGACAGGGTTGTGGAGGAAATAGTCGGCTATGAAGCGGATGTGCTTGTTCTTTCTCACAATGATGGCGATGTCGTTGCACTGTACGCCCTTTGAGAGCAGCGACTCGATGATTTGCTGGACCTGCGAGATCATCAAGCCGTCGTAGTCGTTGCTTGGCAGGAGCTTGACCACCACCTTGCCAGCGTCGGGCTTGCTGGCGGGGACCTTCTGCGCCACGTCGGAATAAGCATCCTTTATTACAGGCGCGTCGACAGAAAGACTTGACGCCGCGGCATTGAAGAAGCTGTTGTTGAAGTTGACAACGTTGCGCTGCGAGCGATAGTTGGTGTCGAGGCTCTTCACCTGCACCGTGTCGGGATAGTTGGTCTCGTTCAGCCCTTGCAGCAACTGCCAGTCGCCGTTGCGCCACCGATATATGCTCTGCTTGACGTCGCCCACGATAAGACTGCCCGCCTGATGGGAGATGCAGTCGTCGAGAAGCACCCTGAAGTTGTCCCACTGCACGGTTGATGTGTCCTGGAACTCATCAATCATTATATAGCGCAACTGCCCGCCAATCTTCTCGTATATGAACGGCGAGTCTTGCTTATCGATAAGGTCATTGAGCAGTTTCTGGGTGTTTGACAGGGGATAGTCGTTGTTGTCGGCGTTGATGCGGTTCACCTCTTTCTCAATTCGCCCGAGAAGTCGAAGCTGGTTGATGTTCTGCAAGGTGAGCGTCACCGAGTTGACGGTGACTGCCGCCGCCTCGCGCTTAGCCTCAGCCTCTTCTATCAGCGGCTTGACATACTCGCGAATGGCAACTGCCACGGAACTGCCAACGTCTGCCTTTTTCACGAACTTTTCGGGGTTGTCCAATCCGGCTTGCACATAGGAGTTGGGCATCTTCGTGTTGCCTTCGCCCATGAGCACGCCCTTTGCGAGGTTGGCGAAATATCCAGGGGCATTGCTGCGACCATGCGAATAGCACGAGTCGTCGATGCCATGCCTTGAGGCTATCGCCTCATAGCGCTTGGCGAAGTCCGCCATGTCGGCGAGGGCCTTGGTGCGCAACGCCCGCAGTCGCGACGTGTATTGCTTGAAGAAGTCGGCGTCGTCCATGATGAGACGCAACTGCTTCTGGTGGCTTTTGTAGAAATCGGTGAAGATGTTTCGCCCGAAATCCTTGATGTTGCCAACGACATTCCAGTTCTTGTCCTCCTCCATGCGTTCGCTGACGAAGTCCATGATCCAAGTGAGCAGGGGGTCTTTGCCGTTGTCGATGTTGCTTATGATGTTGTCCACGGCTTGGCTCTCCACCTCATAGTCGTTGAGCATGACCTTGAGGCTTGCCGTCAGTCCCAGCTCTCGCGCGAGGTTTCTCAGCACGCGCTGGAAGAAGCTGTCGATGGTCTCAACGCGGAAGCGGCTATAGTCGTGCACAAGCAACGAGAGCGCGTCGCCCGCCCTTCCGCGGATGACGCGCTCCGTAAGGTTGGGGAACGACTTCTTTACATTATTATAATAGTCGTCGGCATCGGGCAGGCCATTGGCTATGCCGTAAAGCTTCGACAAGATGCGCAGCTTCATCTCTTGCGTGGCCTTGTTGGTAAAGGTCACGGCAAGGGTGTAGCAGTAGTTCATTGGGTCGCCAACGAGCAACTTAATGTACTCTACGGCAAGGGTGAATGTCTTACCCGATCCAGCGCTCGCCTTGTAAACGGTAAGGGGCGCGGGATTAATATGCACGAGCGATGATGACTTTATATTTGGCATCGGCACCGCTGACCATGTCCTTCTTTCCCTCCACATCCTGGTCGTAGGCGAAAGGAATGCAGCGTATGGTGGCTTGGGTGTCTTCCTTGATCTTTGCCTCGGTCTCCGCTGTGCCATCCCATGGACAGAGGAAGAATCCGCCGTCCTTGACGCGCTCCTTGAACTCGTCGTAGTTGTCGCACTCGTAGACGTGGGCGTCGCGATATGCCCTTGCCTTCTCGAAGATGGCCTTCTGCATGTCGTCGAGAGTGTTCTTGACGCGCTCCACGATGCCGTCGAAGCTGACGTTCTCCTTCTCCAGCGTGTCGCGACGCATGATCTCGATTGTGTTGTTCTCAAGGTCGCGTCCGCCCATGACAAGGCGCACGGGGACGCCCTTCAGCTCATAGTCGGCAAACTTGAAGCCTGGACGCTTGTTGTCGGCATCGTCGTATTTCACGCTGACGCCCAATGCACGCAACTCGTCGATGGCGGGCTGAAGCTTTGCCGTGATGGCGGCAAGCTGCTCGGCGTTCTTGCTGATTGGCACGATGACGACCTGGATAGGAGCCAAACGCGGCGGGAGCACGAGGCCGTTGTCGTCGGAGTGGACCATGATGAGCGCGCCCATGAGACGAGTGGAAACGCCCCACGACGTAGCCCAGACATACTCAGGCTTGTTGTCCTTGTTGAGGAACTGCACGTCGAAGCTCTTGGCAAAGTTCTGGCCAAGGAAGTGGCTGGTGCCGCTCTGCAGTGCCTTGCCGTCCTGCATCATTGCCTCGATGGTATACGTGTTGAGCGCGCCGGCGAAACGCTCGGTCGGACTCTTCACGCCCTGCAGCACGGGGACGTCCATCCAATTCTCGGCAAAGTCGGCATAGACATGGAGCATCTTCTCTGCCTCAGCTTCTGCCTCCTCCTTGGTGGCGTGGGCTGTGTGGCCCTCCTGCCAAAGGAACTCAGACGTGCGCAGGAAAGGACGCGTGCGCATCTCCCAGCGCATGACGTTGCACCACTGGTTGCACATGATGGGCAGGTCGCGCCAAGAGTGAATCCAGTTCTTGTAGGTGTGCCATATCATCGTCTCCGACGTTGGACGGATAACGAGAGGCTCTTCGAGTTTGGCATCTTGGTCCACCACGATCTTTCCGTCGTCTGTAGACTTCAGGCGATAGTGGGTCACCACGGCGCTCTCCTTGGCGAAACCCTGGACGTGCTCCGCCTCACGCGCGAAGAAATTGACCGGTATGAGCAATGGGAAGTAAGCGTTCTGCACGCCTGTCTCCTTGAACATCTTGTCGAGTTGGGCTTGCATCTTCTCCCAAATGGCATAGCCGTAGGGCTTTATAATCATGCAACCACGTACTGGAGCCACCTCCGCGAGGTCAGCTTTCACAACCAAGTCGTTGTACCACTGACTGTAATTCTCAGCACGCTTGGTCAATTGTTTCAGTTCTTTTGCCATAGTTCTTCAATGATAGGGAAATCCCTACTCCAATGTAGGCATTTCCGGAATGCGCAAATTTTATTTATGTTTAATTTTGCGGCAAAGTTAATAAAAAAAGATAGCATAAACGGCTTAACTACCAAAAAAAGGCTACCTTTGCATGAAGAAAAGAGAGAGAACACAAATAATAATTAATTATCATGAAAAACACAAAGACTATCGCACTCGGTATGTGCATGCTGACCATGGTTAGCGGATTCACCTTCACAAGCTGTGCCACCAAGCAAGGCACAGGCACACTCATCGGCACAGGCGCAGGCGGTGCCGTGGGCGCTCTCGTGGGTGGACTCATTGGCCATGGCAAGGGCGCTGCCATAGGTGCTGCCATAGGTGGAGCCGTAGGCGCTGGAGCAGGCACGCTCATTGGCCGCCACATGGACAAGGTTGCCGAGCAGGCAAAGCAGGTGGAGAACGCCAAGGTGGAGACCGTGACCGACTCTAACGGCTTGAAGGCCGTGAAGGTGACTTTCGACAACGGCATCCTCTTCAAGGTGGGCAAGTATGACCTGCAGAGCGGAGCCATCAAGGACTTGACACAGTTCGCCACAGTGCTGAAGAACAACAATACTTGCTCTGTCGACATCCAGGGCTACGCTTCTTCCGATGGCTCTGACGAGACAAACCTCAAGCTCTCGCAGAACCGCGCCAACGCCGTGAAGAACTTCCTCGTGAACAACTGCTCCGTGCCTTCTTCACAGATCAAGAACGCCGTGGGTTATGGCGAGACCAACCTCATCACCAACGCCGATGGCACTGAGAACCGCGAGGCAAGCCGCCGCGTGGAGGTTTATCTCTACGCTTCACAGGCAATGATTGACGCCGCCAACAACGGCACACTGAACTAATGCGTCTTTTCAAGATTATCATACGCTGGGTGGTGGGGGCATTTTTTGCCTCCACCATTCTTGCTGTCATAGCCTACCGATTCATCCCCGTTTACATCACGCCATTGATGGTGATAAGATGTTTCCAGAACGGTTCGCTCACCATCCACCACCACTGGATCTCGCTCGACAAGATGTCGGCGCATATGCCCGTGGCTGTCATGGCGAGCGAGGACTCCCGATTCCTGCTGCACCACGGCTTCGACTTCAACGCCATAGGGCAAGCGGCTAAAAACAACCTGAAAGGCGGGAAGAAGCACGGTGCCAGCACCATATCGCAGCAGACAGCCAAGAACGTGTTCCTGTGGCCAGGACGCTCATGGGTGAGAAAAGGCTTCGAGGTCTATTTCACGGCACTGATGGAACTGTTCTGGAGCAAGCAGCGAATAATGGAAGTATACCTCAACTCCATCGAAATGGGGTCGAGCATATACGGGGTTGACGCTTGCGCCGAGCTGAACTTTGGCAAGAAGGCCGACGAGCTGACGAGGGCCGACTGCGCTCTGATAGCAGCCACACTGCCCAACCCACGGAGGTTCTCTTCGAAATACCCAAGCGCATACATGCGCAAGCGCCAAAGGCAGATCATGGCAAACATGCGCTATATCCCCACCTTCCCAAAAGAAGGCGAGGACTATGATCCCAAGACCGCGGTAGGAGGTACCTACCGCTGATTATATTCAGGCACCACGCCGGCTTTCGCGGGGAAATCGTCGACTTGTATTCCCCCGCTGGCTTCGCGCCGTAATCACGCCGCCTTTGCGCCGCAATCGTGGCGGCATTGCGGCGCGATCGCGATGCCCTTGCGGCGCAAGGGCGAAAGTCATGCGGCAAGCCTTAATCCACCCTGTCCTACATCGAGACAGACATTTAAGCCGCCAGTAATTCCAAAAGCCTGAATATCATTCTTTTAAGTCAAAAAACTCCTCATAAATGCAGACAGACGACAACATCCTCTCCCAACTCAACACCGCCCAACAGCAAGCCGTGACCTACTGCGACTCGCCACAGCTCGTCATTGCCGGCGCCGGCTCTGGCAAGACAAGAGTGCTCACGTTCAAGATCGCTTACCTGCTAAACCACTACGGCCTGAAGCCTTGGAGCATCCTCGCCCTGACCTTCACCAACAAGGCGGCAAGGGAGATGAAGGAACGCATAGCACACATCGTGGGCGAGGAGAGGGCGAGATACCTGCAAATGGGAACGTTCCACTCCGTATTCTCGCACATTCTTCGCGTGGAGGCACAAGCCATAGGCTACAACTCCGACTTCACCATCTACGACGAGACCGACTCGCGCTCGCTCATAAAGAACATTCTGAAGCAGATGGGGCTCGACGACAAGACCTATAAGCCCGCCACCGTGCACGCGGCAATATCCATGGCAAAGAACCACCTCTGCGGGCCAACGCAATATGCCAACGACGGCGAGAACCTGCAGCGAGACCTAAGGCGCAACATGCCGGAGACGCACAAGATATTCATGGCATACCAGCAACGCCTGAGGCAAGCCAACGCGATGGATTTCGACGACCTGCTGACGGAGACCTTCCGCCTGCTCAACGAACATGAGGACATAAGGCAGAAATACGCCAACCGCTTTCAATATGTCTTGGTGGATGAGTATCAGGACACCAACTACGCCCAGCAGATGATAGTGGAGCTGCTCACCAAGGACAACCCGCACGTTTGCGTGGTGGGCGACGACTATCAGAGCATCTACGCCTTCCGTGGCGCAAACATCAGCAACATATTGAAGTTCAACAAGGTCTATCCCACCGCGAAACTGTTTAAGCTGGAGCGCAACTATCGTTCGACGAAGAACATCGTGGCGGCTGCCAACTCGCTGATGAAGCACAACCGCAGCCAGATAGACAAGGACGTGTATAGCGAGAACGCCGATGGCGAGAAGGTGACGGTCTATGAGACCATATCCGACAAGCGCGAGGCGAGCATAGTGTGCAGGGAGATAAAGCGCCTGGTCAAGGCAGAGCAACTGAAATACAGCGACATAGCCATACTCTACCGCACCAACGCCCAAAGCCGCACCTTCGAGGAGGAGATGCGCAAGCCCGAGGTGGGCATGGGAAGGAACTACCGCATCTACGGCGGACTGAGCTTCTACCAGCGCAAGGAAATAAAAGACATCATAGCCTATTACCGTCTCGTGGTGAACCCCGACGACGAGGAGGCGTTCCGCAGGGTCATCAATTATCCAGCACGCGGCATTGGCAACACCACCATAATGAAGATAGCGGCGGCTGCCGAGCAAGATGGCGTGAGCCTGTGGGAGGTGATCTCCCACCCTGCCGAGCACGCCCTCGACGTGAACAAGGGCACGATGGCGAAGCTGCTTGCCTTTCGTGCGCTCATAGCATCGTTCATAGACGAGGCAGCGGAGAAGGACGCCCTGAAACTGGGACAAGAGATAATAGAGAAAGCGGGCATAAAGGCTGACCTCGGGAAGGACCAATCGCCCGAAGGCGACGCACGGCGCGAGAACGTGGAGTCGCTCGTCTCCGGCATGGCGGCGTTTGTACAGGCGCAACAAGAAGACGACAAGGGCGACTACACTCACCTCACGGATTATCTACAGACGGTGTCGCTGATGACCGACGCTGACAATGCCGACGACTCCGACGACAAGGTCACGCTCATGACCATTCACGCCGCAAAGGGCTTGGAGTTCAACACCGTGTTTGTCGTGGGACTGGAGGAGAACATCTTCCCAAGCCTGATGTCGGTGGACAACATAAAGGACCTTGAGGAAGAGCGACGCCTCCTCTATGTGGCGATCACGCGAGCCGAGAAGCATTGCTATCTCACATGGGCACATACCCGCTGGCGCTATGGCAAGCTGGACGCCTTCGTCAACCCAAGCCGTTTTATCTCCGAGATTGACCAGAAATACCTGCGCACCGAGGTTGAGGGCGGCAGGAGCGCGGGCAGCTTCTCCTCGTGGGGCGGCAACTCTTCAGCACGCTCTGTATGGGGCTCGTCTGGCGATGACGATTATGAGATTAATAAGCCCTACACTGGCTTCCGCGATTGGGGCGATGGCTACACGCGCCGCAGCAATCGGATGCAGAACTCAAGGCCCGTGGCGGGGCAGTTCATGGCTGACCCAAAGCCAAAGATGACTACGCCACACAAGGCCGAGACCGCCGTGAATCCCTTCTCCGAGTCGTTTGAGCAGAAACTGAGGCAGACGGGCAGGTGGTCGAAAGTGTCAAGGGCAATGGCAAATGGCGGCAGGGGAGCCGGCTCAGGCCCTTCGGCAGAGGCAACGTCATTGAGTGTCGGCAACGTGATAGAGCACCAGCGCTTCGGCAAAGGCACGGTGGTGAACATTGAGGGCACGGGGGAAAACAAGAAGGCAACCGTGGAGTTTGAGCAGACCGGCCCCAAACAATTGCTCTTGAAGTTCGCACATTTCAAGGTCATATCATGATTCCCAACGCCTGCGAATCGCACATTCTCTGTTGAGACATGAGTGCAACGCTATCTTGGCAAGCCTTTGCCAATGCGATAATAAAAGAACTCGGCAAGCCTAATCTTCAGCTTGCCGAGTTTTTACATTTGTGTTTATAAGTTTCTCCCGAATGCACTATATAGTTTGCGGTAAGTCTGCTTGATGTCTGTTATGATGTCTTCTTTTTGGTATCCGTTAGCCTTCATGTCGCATTCCACATCCTCCCAGTAGCCACAACATTCACGATCAACGAGGTTGCGAATGTACATCTGCTCAATTTTCGGCAGCAGTTCTTCGGCATGAATGTCAAGCAATTTACAAACAAGCAATCCGTTTTGTTCGAAGTCGGTGAAAGAGGCTTCGGGACCACCATCGAGTATATGGTCGATGATAGTAGAGAACCATTCCATTGCCTCGTCGTGTTTTTCAGGGTAAAGCATGGCAATGTCTGCCACCGCCTCGAACACGTAAACCTTGCCGTAGTGCATTATGCCTTCCTCAAGGATGAAGTCGTGCAACAACGGCAACAAGTCCTTTCCGAGCCTTGCTATCGTCGGCGTGGCAGCAATATGGGCGCAGTCACCCCAAAGGAATTCTGTCACTTCTTCCGACTGGCGCAAAGTCTCAAGAATCACCTTCAGACTTTCCTCGCCACCGCCAAGGTAGCCAAGGAATATCACGGAGTGCATGATGCTTTGGTCTATCACACCAGCATTATCGCTCACGCCACCCTTGCCGTCGTTGGCAATGCCGAGTCCCCACATAATCAATTGCTCAAGCTGATGGCGCAGCTTGTCGTGTGGCAATGCCAGGACACGGTCCACTTCGGCATCAGACAGTGCTAACTTACAGCCTGGCGAGGCGAACAATTTGTTTACTTCAGGAAATTCCGGCTCTTCCATCTGTTTGGGGTAAGAGCCACAATAGGTGTAAGGGAACCTATCGTACTCATAGTACAGTGGGTATTTGTCGCGCGGGTATCCGTCTCTATCCCATTTGTCGACACCAGCAATGAGGTTGTCGTCGTGAAGAACAAACGAAAATTCACTGGCGGCGAGATTCTTTTTCAGCAAAGGGAGGTACGTGGTAAGCTCCAAATTGCTGTTTGCTACGAGAAAGTGCTTGCCGTCCTTGCCATAATCATATTCCACGAGCGGAATCTCATCGGTGTCATCCTCAAGGAAATACTGCACGAGGGCGAAATCCTTACACGGTGCAATACCAGCTTCCTCGGCAAACGCCACGGCCCCCCACACCATATTGTGAGCCTCTTCGTAGCTCACTTCCTTCAAGTCAGATGCCCGCTCTGCACGATCGAGTATATCGTCAAGCTCGTAGTCCTCCAAGCGCAGGTAGTAGAAACAGTTCTTAACGCCGATGCACCAGCGGTCTACAAGAAACGCGGCCAAACTGACACGCCCACCTGTGTGCTCGCGCGTCACGAAGACATGCCCCATGCCCTCTTCCCAATCATCATTGGTGGTCATATAGCATGTTCCTAACTTCACGCTTCTCATTCTCTCGCGGATGAACCGCTCGGGCGAGAGGTTTTGCAGTCCTCCCTGCTTGCTTTTCTTTTTCTTTGCCATAATGCACAAAGATATGTATTATCTCACGACCATACAAGGTTTTCGATAAAAAGATTTGCCCATGCGTGAATATATTCCTCAAATGCATTTCCATTAAATAGAAAACCGCAAAACGGCAAGGCTGAAATGTCTTGCCGTTTTGCGGTTATTGGGTTTTGCCCGTAATGGATTTGCCTCCTTTGCAGGCAATCTTGATTCTTACTTCGCGTAAGCCACCGAGCGAGTTTCGCGGATTACCGTGATCTTCACCTGACCAGGATATGTCATCTCGTTTTGGATCTTCTCCGCGATCTCCGATGACAGCTTGTTGCTCTCCTCGTCGTTCATCTTGTCGGCACCGACAATGACACGCAACTCGCGACCTGCCTGGATGGCATAAGTCTTTGTCACGCCAGGATAACTCATTGCGATAGCCTCAAGGTCATTGAGACGCTTGATGTAGGCTTCCACTATCTCGCGGCGAGCGCCTGGGCGAGCACCTGATATGGCATCACATACCTGCACGATTGGCGCAAGCAAGGTCTTCATCTCTGTCTCGTCGTGGTGAGCTGCAATAGCGTTCACGATATCGGGCTTCTCATTGAATTTCTCTGCCATCTTAGCGCCGAGCAAAGCGTGTGGCAACTCGCTCTCCTCGTCAGGCACCTTGCCTATGTCGTGAAGCAAACCGGCACGCTTCGCCTTCTTCGGGTTCAAGCCAAGCTCTGCAGCCATCACCGAACAGAGGTTGGCTGTCTCACGAGCGTGCTGCAAAAGGTTTTGGCCATAACTTGAACGGTATTTCATCTTGCCGATGATACGTATCAACTCAGGATGAAGTCCATGCATGCCAAGGTCGATAGCCGTGCGCTTTCCTGTCTCTATTATCTCGTTGTCGAGCTGCTTCTTCACCTTTGCCACGACCTCCTCGATGCGAGCGGGATGGATACGACCATCGGCCACGAGCTGATGAAGTGCGAGACGGCATACCTCACGGCGGATAGGGTCAAAAGCCGAGATGACGATAGACTCTGGTGTGTCGTCGACGACGATTTCCACACCACAGGCAGCCTCCAACGCGCGGATGTTGCGACCCTCACGACCAATGATGCGACCTTTCACCTCATCATTATCAATATGGAACACGCTGACGGAGTTCTCAATTGCCGTTTCCGTGGCCACACGCTGGATGGTCTGGATAACTATCTTCTTGGCCTTCATGTTGGCGTCGAGCTTGGCTTGGTCTACCACCTCGTTTATGTAGCTCGCGGCATCCATCTTGGCTTTGTCCTTCATGCTCTCCACGAGGCGGTTCTTTGCCTCCTCAGCCGATATGCCGGAGATTTCCTCCAACTTAGCACGTTCCTGGCTCTGCATCTTGTCAAGTTCCTGCTGCTTTACCGCCACGAGTTGCTTCTCGTTTTCCATGCGTTGCTGCTCGCGCTCCATGTCTTGACGTATCTTGGCAAGCTCCTGCTGCTTCTGGTTGAGCGAGATCTCGCGCTGCTTGAGCTTGTTGTCGCCAGCCTGCATCTTCTGGTTGTGAGCTTGGATCTCCTTGTCGAGTTCCCCTTTCTTATTGAGGAATTTCTCCTTAACTTCAAGAAGTTTCTTCTCTTTTATGACATCAGCCTCCTTGTTGGCAGCCTCAATCATTTGGTTGTATTTTCCCTTTATCACATAACGGAAAATATAATAACCCGCTACACCGCCCACAACGAGGGCTACAAGAGCGGCAATCAAAATGTTTATCATCCTATAATTCTATATTAACGTGTTTTTAAATATTATTCCTTATTATCCTTCCAAAAGCTTTTCCATCTCGCCCGTAAGCTCTTTCATCACTTTCTCGTAAGGCTCAGAGTCGTTGCGTCGCAGTTCCTTCTGCAAGCGAAGCCCAAGGTCTATCATGGCATAGTAGATGATTTCCTTGTCGGGCTTCTTGTCCTTGAAATTGGAGAAATAGAGGTTCAACAACTCATTGATGAGATCCGCGTCTTTTCTGTAAAGCGGTTCCTCATCTTGCGGCACTCTGACAGAGATGAAAGTATCATAGATACGAAGTCTGATATTTCGCTTGAGCTCTTCTTCCATATCAAAATATTAACCGGGGCATTTCCTTACTACTCCTGTCCGTTGAGCAGCGTGATGCTCCTGCTTACGTTCTTTATGAGCTTATTAAGCCGTTTTCGTGCCTCTTCAATGTCACCGTCCGTGATTTGCATCATCCTGGCCACCTTCAGCTGGTCATAGTCGTTCTGAAGGCGATTGGAGCGCTCCTTCAAGCCCGCAATCTCCTCCTCGCGCTGTTTCACTTGGCTTTTCAACGCGTCATTCTCTTCCTTCAGCGCCTTATAGCTGAGCATGAGTTGCCTCACCCTCGTAGTGAAAACATTAAGGTTTTCCGTTTTGACATCCATAACACGAACCGGTCTTTTAAACGACGTTTAGGAGACGTCGCGAGGTCAACCTCTCAGCTTTTTCTCGGCTTCTTTGGCCTCTTCCTGCGATGGCGCTGGCTCCTTCTTGGCAAGCATGACGACTTGGTAAACGAAATCGGTGACCCACTTCTGCGAGAAGTTCAGCCTTTGGTTGAACTTACGCACAGCCATGACAGCCTTGACGACGCTGGCATCGGTGTAACTGTTCTTCGTGAAAATGTCGTTCACCGTCTTCTCTGTCATGGTATAGAGTGTCTTCTTGAAGAAAGAAGGCACGCGGAGTTTGAACTTCATCAAGTTGCCCGTGAGCATCATCAACTCCTGCGAGAAGTTCTGGAACTGTATGAGGTAAACCTGCACATCGGGCAACTTCCTGCAGTTGCGGCGTATGCTTTGGTCTATCTCCTTGAAGAAGTCGTCGCCAGTTCCGTAAATCTCGCGCATCATCTTGCGGCAATGCGACCTCTCTCCCACCCCGAGCTTATTGTTCTGGGTTGGCACGTGGAGCGTCGACTTGAACACGCGCAAGTCTGGAAGCATGGCAAGGTTGGTTATGCCAAGCTGAGCGGCGAGCGACGCCTGGAAATACACCCTCACCAGAGTCATGTAGTCCTGCATGCCGCCAGCCTTCTCCTCGCGTGGCTTCCTGTTAAATATCTTTGAGAATATTCCCATATTTTATCAAATATTAATTCACATAGATTAATTTATCAATGCAAATGTACGACAATAATGCGATTATTCAAAGAGAAATACATTATTTTTCCCCTAATACTTATTTATTTATTAAAAATTGGGATATTAAAAACTATAATGTGTACCTTTGCTTCAAATATAAAAACATATTAACCATGAAAGGCATAGTGCTGGCGGGCGGTTCCGGAACCCGTCTCTATCCCATCACAAAAGGCATCAGCAAGCAGCTGATACCCATTTTCGACAAGCCCATGATCTACTACCCCATCTCGGTGCTCATGCTTGCCGGAATTCGCGATATTCTTATCATTTCCACTCCACAAGACATCGACTCTTTCAAGAGGCTTCTTGGCGATGGAAAGCAAATGGGCGTGAGCTTCACCTACGCGGTGCAGCCGTCACCCGACGGATTAGCCCAGGCGTTCATCATCGGCGAGGATTTTATTGGCGACGACAGCGTGTGTCTCGTGTTGGGCGACAACATTTTCTACGGCGCCGGCTTCACCAGCCTGCTGGAGAATAGCGTTCGCCTCGCCAACGAGGGCACGGCTTCGGTCTTCGGCTATTGGGTCAACGACCCCGAGCGATATGGCGTGGCCGAGTTCGACTCCACGGGAAGATGCGTGAGCATTGAGGAGAAGCCCGCCAAGCCGAAGAGCAACTACGCAGTCGTGGGACTGTATTTCTACCCGAACAGCGTGGTGCAGATAGCCAAAGGCATCAAGCCAAGCGCCAGGGGCGAGCTGGAGATAACGTCAGTGAACCAAGAATACCTCAACCAAGGCCAACTGACGGTGCAACCTCTGCAACGCGGCTTCGCATGGCTCGACACGGGCACGCACGACAGTCTGTCGGAGGCAAGCGCGTTCATAGAGGTTATAGAGAAGCGGCAGGGGCTTAAAGTGGCTTGCCTGGAGGAGATAGCCTTCAAGCAGGGTTGGATAGACACCCAAACGCTTTTGGATGACGCCAAACCAATGGCAAAGAATGATTATGGGAAATACCTGATGCGATTGGCAGAAGAGACAGGCCTGAAAGACTGACCCACTTCGGCGCGAACCGCTGCAGGACAACATTAATAAAACAATCATTGTAAAACTACATAATAATGAAATCTGGAAACATTGACAACCCAGAAGAAATCATGGACGAGAAGCAGGGCTTCCAAGCCGAGGCTGACAACATCAAGCAATATCTTGTATCGCTGTTGATCAACTGGAAATGGATAGTCCTGTCGCTCATCGTATGCCTGGGAATAGGCATGGCATACGTTCGCTACACAAATACCGTTTACAGCATAAGCGAGAAGGTCCTTATTAAGGTCAGCGACAGCAACTCTGGCAGCAGCCTTAAATCGCAGAACATGGGCTTCATGTCCATGTCGGACGGTTTCGACAACGAGCTGGAGATATTGAGCACCCACACCCTTGCCAAGCAGGTGGTGAGAGACCTCAACCTCTTCGTGTCTTATTATTCGGTTGGAAGCCTTAAGAGCACCTTGCTCTACAAGACGCAACCTGTCAACGTGAACATTAGCATTGGCGAGGCCGAAAGGCTGACAAGCGGGTTCACGGTGGAGGTGGAGCATGTTGACGGCAGCTACAACATCACGGCCCCGAACGTAGACGTGACGGTGAAGAGCCTGCCTACGACAATCGATGCAAGGGGGTGCCACCTGACACTTACCATGAACGACGGCACGGCGATAGCAAACGACTGGAAGATGAAAGCCGTCATCAGGTCGCTTGACCAAACCGCCTACGATTTCCAAGGGCGCTTCAACGCCGTGGGCGACTCGCGCTCCACTTCCATTGCCGTGCTCTCGCTCAACGACGAGAACCCAAGCCGCGCACACGACTACCTCCGCCAACTGGTCACATGCTATAACACGCAGGCAAACGAGGACAAGAACGAGGTGGCAAGAAGGACTGAGGAGTTCATCAACCAGCGCATAGCCAAGATTAACGACGAGCTCGGAAGCACCGAGGGACACTTGGAGAACTATAAGCGAAGCCGCGGCATGGTGGAGCTGAAGACCAACGCCACGCAAGCCTTCACGCAGGCCAACAACTACCAGGAGAAGCTCGCCGACTTCAATACGCAGATAGCGCTTTTCGACGAGATGTCGGCGTTTCTCAACAACCCTGCCAACAGATACCAACCCCTGCCAAACAATATCGGCATAGAGAACGGGGCGGTGACCTCCCTCATAAGCAACTATAACCAGACGGTGCAAAAGCGCAACCTGCTCTTGCAGAGCGCCAGTGAGAACTCGCCCGCGGTAACGCCTCTCACCTCGCAACTCGACCAGTTGCAAAACGCCATCAGCCAGACCCTGCGGCAAGTGAGAAAGAGCATGGACATTCAGCGCAGCAGCATCCAGCAGCAGTATGGCAAATACCAAGGCGAGGTGGGGCAGACGCCTGAGCAAGAGCGCGTGCTGACACAGATCGGAAGACAGCAAGAGGTGAAGTCGGGCCTGTATCTCCTGTTGCTGCAAAAACGTGAGGAGAACTCCATCTCGCTCGCCGCCACTGCCGACAAGGGCCGCATCATCGACGAGCCGCAGACCAAAGGCGTGGTGAGCACCAAGAGCCGGTCGGTCATGGGCGTAGCTTTCGTGGCGGGCTTGGGATTGCCTATCGCCATAATCTACATCATCGGACTCCTGCGCTACAAGATCGGCGGACGCGACGACGTGGAGAAACTCACGAAGCTGCCTATCATCTCCGACGTGGCGACAGCCTCCAAGCACGCCAAGAAAGACGGCGAGATCGTCATCAAGGAGAACCAAAACAACGCCATGGAAGAGATCTTCAGGGGCCTGCGATCCAACTTGCTGTTCACGCTCAAGGAGGGTCAGAAGGTCATCGTGTGCACCTCGTCCATAGCCGGTGAGGGCAAGACATTCATTTCCAGCAACCTCGCCATGTCGTTCGCCATCCTCGGGAAGAAAGTGCTTCTCATTGGTCTCGACATCCGCAAGCCAAGGTTGCAAGGCATATTCAGCCTTGGCGAGCAGAAGGTCGGCATCTCTAACCTGCTGAGGCAGGAGAATCCAACATGGGAAGAGATTGAAGGGCAAATACTGCCATCGGGCAAGCACGACAACCTTCTCGTCATGCCTTCAGGCCCCATTCCGCCAAACCCGACCGAGCTCATAGCGAGAAAGAGCCTCGACAATATCATAAGCACGGCCAAGGATCATTTCGACTACGTGATTATCGACTCAGCGCCCGTGGGCCTCGTCCCCGACACCGTGTCGGTAGCCAGGGTGAGCGACGCCACGGTATTCGTTTGCCGAGCCGACTACACCCCGAAGCGCGACTTCGACATCATCAACACACTTTCGAGGGAAGACAGGCTCCACAACGTGAGCATCGTCATCAACGGCATTGACATGTCGAAGAGTAGACACGGCTATTATTACGGCTACGGTCATTACGGCTATGGCCACCACTCTTACGGATATGGCGGCTACCGCTACGGCTACGACAGCTACGGCGACAAGAAAGACAAATCTATAAAGAAATAAGGAACAATAATGGCTAAAATAGCTATCGACTTCGACGGCACCATCGTGGAGGACCGCTACCCCGAAATCGGGCCGGAGATAATGTTTGCCACCGACACGCTCCGCATGTTGCAACAAGAGCACCACCAGCTCATTCTCTGGACCGTGCGCGAGGGAGACGCCTTGAAGAAGGCGGTGGAATGGTGCCACGAGAGGGGCGTCGACTTCTGGGCGGTCAATAGCGACTACCCTGAAGAGAAGCCTTCAGACAGGCACTACACACGAAAGATCAAGGCCGACTACTTCATCGACGACCGCAACATAGGCGGCATGCTCGACTGGGGACAGATCTACGCCATCATCCATCAGCACAAGACCATTGCCGAGGTGCTGCTCAACGGCACGATGGAAGAGAAGAAGAAGAAACGTTGGTGGAGCCTTTGACGCCTGCCACCATTAATAATCAATGAATGGAAAAGAAAGACCTTAGAATAATATTCATGGGCACGCCCGAGTTTGCCGTGGGCACGCTGAGCCGGCTCGTGGAAGGCGGCTACAACGTCGTGGCCGTGGTGACACAGCCCGACAAGCCCGTAGGCAGGCATCAAGACAAGCTGCAACCGTCGGCGGTTAAACTCTACGCTCAAGCCCACTCCATACCCGTGCTTCAACCCGTGAAGATGAAGGACCCTGAATTTGTGGCTCAGCTGGCTGAGCTCAAGGCCGACCTGCAGGTCGTGGTGGCTTTCAGGATGCTGCCCGAGGTGGTGTGGGCAATGCCGCGCTTTGGCACGTTCAACGTCCACGCCGCGCTCTTACCGCAATATCGTGGCGCTGCGCCAATAAACTGGGCGGTAATCAACGGCGAGACGCAAACGGGCGTGACGACGTTCTTCATCGACAAGGACATAGACACCGGAAGGATCATCATGAAGAGGACTTTCGACATCCCCGACGATGCTGACGTGGAATACGTCTACGATGGGTTGATGAACCTCGGCGCCGACATTGCCGTGGAGACCATCGACCTCTTGCTCGCCAACGATGGCGACGTGCCAGCGCAAGAGCAGGAGGCTCTCATCCCCGCATCTGAGCCTCTGCATCCCGCTCCGAAGATTTTCAAGGAGACATGCCAGATATGTTGGGACAAGCCTGCCAAGACGGTCTACGACTTCGTAAGGGGATTGTCTCCATACCCAGGGGCATGGACAACGCTCCACAAAGACCAGAAGGCCACGGAGCTGAAGGTCTACAAGGCTGCGAAGACTGGGCGTGCCATAGGCGACGCCAAGCCCGGTAGCATAGAGACCACGAAGAAAGCGCTCTACGTGGCTTGCGCCGACGAGTGGCTGGAGATTCGTTCCCTCCAGCTTGCCGGAAAGAAGCGCATGGATGCCTCAGCCTTTATCAACGGCAACAAGGGTCTTGACGATTGCACAGTGGGTCAATAAACCCGCGCATGCACCATCCACCTCTCGCACCTTTTTTAACGCACACGGATTAAAAAGATCTTAAAGATTGCTACGCTGCAAGCGGCTACGCGGTGATTAACAACGCTTTGCAGGGGCGGGCCCTGTGCCCGTCCGCAACCCGAATGGCACGATGCATTAGATTTGTAGATGCGTCAACAGAGGTTGCGGACGGGCACAGGGCCCGCCCCTGCTTCCACCTCTCTCATCCTATTTAACCGCACACGGATACAAATGATATGAACAGGCACGGTATGCGTAATCGGCAAAGCCGACATCTTTAAGATCTTTTGTATCCGTGTGAAGAAAGAATCCATGTGGGGAAAAATCCGTGTGGAAAAGGCACTCGTGCCATGGACGACAAGCCAAACGAAAAAAGACGCATCGTAAGTCTTTCAACTTTCGATGCGTCTTTTTTGTCGGGGCGACAGGATTCGAACCTGCGACCACCTGGTCCCAAACCAGGAGCGCTA